>MEED01000013.1 GCA_001724855.1 Lautropia sp. SCN 69-89 | reverse complement strand
GTGACCGCTCAACCTACAATCCAGTCCTGCGCAGGGCCGGATCGGGCAACCCGGTCACGTTCGCCGGATTCGGCGGTCACGTTCGCCGGAATACGCACCATCGACGTGCTGCGCCACGGGCTCAAGCACGGGCCGCACCACATCGACCTGTTCTACGGCACGCCCTCCCCGGGCAACGCCAAGGCCGCCGAGCGCTACCCGCGACGAGACGCAGCGCGCGCTCGACCTGGGGCTGTTCATCAACGGCCTGCCGGTCGCGACGTTCGAGCTGAAGAACAGCCTGACCAAGCAGACGGTTGAAGACGCCGTTCAGCAATACCAGCGCGACCGCGACCCGCGCGAGAAGCTCTTCGAGTTCGGACGCTGCGTGGTGCACTTCGCGGTGGACGACCATGAGGTGCGCTTCTGCACACACCTGAAGGGCAAAGGCTCATGGTTCCTGATCTGCGCCGACAAGTTCCAGACGGGCTACGACGAACCACTACTGCACACGATGTACGTGGACAAGCAGCTGTCGGGCATCAAGGCCGTGCAGACCCTATCGCGCCTGAACCGAGCGCACCCGAAGAAGCACGACGTGTTCGTGCTCGACTTCATGAACGATGCCGACGCGATCCAGCAGTCGTTCGCCGACTACTACCGCACGACAATCCTTGCCGAGGAGACCGACCCGAACAAGCTGCACGACCTGAAGGCGGCGCTCGATGGCTACCAGGTATATGCCGCCGCGCAAGTGGACGAGTTCGCGGCGTTGTACCTCGACGGCGCGGACCGCGACCGGCTCGATCCGATCCTCGATGCCTGCGTGGCCGACTACCGCGAGCGGCTGGACGAAGATGGCCAGGTGGACTTCAAGGGCAAGGCCAAGGCATTCCTGCGCACCTACGGCTTTCTGTCGTCGATCCTGCCGTACACGAACGCCGACTGGGAGAAGCTGTCGATCTTCCTGACCTTCCTGGTGCCGAAGCTGCCGGCACCGGTCGAGGAGGACCTCTCCAAGGGCATCCTCGAGGCGATCGACATGGACAGCTACCGCGTGGAGAAGCAGGCGGCCGCCAGGATCCAGCTGCCCGACGCGGATGCCGAGATCGAGCCCGTGCCCACGACGGGCGGGGGCCGCAAGCCTGAACCCGAGCTGGATCGGCTCTCGAACATTCTCAAGGCATTCAACGACCAGTTCGGCAACATCCCCTGGTCAGATGCCGACCGCGTGCACAGGCTGATCACCGAGGACATTCCGAACCGAGTGGCGGCCGACAAGGCGTACCAGAACGCGCGCCAGAACTCCGACAAGCAGAACGCGCGCATAGAGCACGACAAGGCGTTGGCGCGTGTCATGACCGCCGTGCTGAAGGACGATACCGAGCTGTTCAAGCAGTTCATGGACAACGATTCGTTCCGGCGATGGCTGACGGACACGGTCTTCGGGTTGACCTACCCCCAAGGATCGGGCGGAGTAGCCGGCAGGCCCTGAACCAGAGTCACTTCCCGATACAAAACCTGCTGAAGATCACCCCCAGCAGATCGTCCGCCGTGAACTCCCCGGTGATCTCGTTCAGCCGCTCCTGCGCCAGCCGCAGCTCCTCGGCGAACAGATCCAACTGCTGCGCCCGTTCACGCGCATGCGCCTCAGCCGCCTCGACGTGCGCCTGCGCAGCGCGCAGCGCGATCAGGTGCCGCTCGCGCGCGATGAAGGTCGATTCGCCGCTCGCCTGCCAGCCGGCCAGCTCGAGCAGCAGGCCCCGCAGCAAGTCGATCCCGGCCCCCGTCTTCGCCGACAGCCACACCGACGAGACCGCCGCCCGGTCCACCCGCGGCTCCACGCCGGCCAGGTCGATCTTGTTGTAGACCCTCACCATCGGCACCGTCTCGGCCAGCCGATGGTCGAGCTCGCGCTCGATCGCCAGCGCCGCAGCGGTGTCGGTCTCGCGCGCATCGAGCAGGTGCAGCACGACGTCGGCCTGCGCCGCCTCCGCCCAGGTGCGTGCGATGCCGAGCTTCTCGACCTGGTCGGCGGTTTCGCGCAGGCCCGCCGTGTCGACGATGTTCAGCGGCACCCCCTCGATCTGGATTGCCTGCGCGATCCGGTCGCGGGTCGTGCCCGGGATCTCGGTGACGATCGCCACCTCGGCGCCGGCCAGCGCATTGAGCAGCGAGCTCTTGCCGACGTTCGGCTCGCCGAGCAGCACGACGGTGAGGCCGTCGCGCAGCAACGCGCCGCGACGCGCATTGGCCAGCAAATGCTGCAGATCGTCTCGAATCCGCGCCAGTCGGCCGCTCGCATCGGCCTCTTCGAGGAAGTCGATCTCTTCTTCCGGGAAGTCGAGCGTCGCCTCGACCAGCATCCGCAGCTCGATCAGGCGTTCGACCAGGCCGTGCACCGCCGTCGAGAACTCGCCCGACAGCGAGCGGGTGGCCGAGCGCGCCGCCTGCTCGGTGCTGGCGTCGATCAGGTCGGCGACGGCCTCCGCCTGCGCCAGGTCGAGCTTGTCGTTCAGGAACGCCCGCTGCGTGAACTCGCCGGGCTCGGCCAGCCGCAGGCCGATCTCGCGGCCGGCCTCCAGCACCCGCCGCAGCAGCAACTGCAGCACCACCGGCCCCCCGTGCCCCTGCAGCTCGAGCACGTCCTCGCCGGTATACGAATGCGGCGCCGGAAAATGGATGGCGATCCCCTGGTCGATCGCCCCACCGTCGGCCGCCAGGAACGGCCCGTAGGTGGCATGGCGCGCCACCAGCGTGCGCCCCAGCACCGCCGCGACGATCGGCGCCAGGTCGCGCCCCGACACCCGCACGACCCCGATCCCGCCCCTGCCGGGCGCCGTCGCGATCGCGGCGATGGCAGGAAGGGACGGGGGAAGGCTCATCCCTTGGCTTTCGCCGCCGCGGCCCCCTGCGTGATCTTGCGCGTGATCACCCATTGCTGCGCGATCGAGTAGACGTTGTTCACCAGCCAGTAGAGCACCAGCCCCGCCGGGAAGAAGAAGAACATGACCGAGAACACCAGCGGCATGATCATCATCATCTTCGCCTGCATCGGATCGGGCGGCGTCGGGTTGAGCTTGACCTGGATGAACATCGTCCCCGCCATCACCAGCGGCAGGATGTAGAACGGATCGGGCGCGGCCAGGTCGTGGATCCAGCCGATCCACGGTGCGTGGCAGGCAGCCGCCGAGCGGGTTGATCTTCTCGGTCTTGTACAGCTCCATCATCGCCTGGTTCATCTTCACGCGATCGTTGCCGTAGCGCTCGCGGATCGCGGTGAGCCGCGGGGTGACCGCCTTCATCCGCGCCATCGACCGGTAGCTCGCCGCCTGCAGCGGGAAGAAGATCGTCTTGACCACGATCGTCAGCAGCACGATCGCCCAGCCCCAGTTGCCCACCAGCGCGTGCAGCTTCTGCAGCAGCCAGTGGATTGGTTGCGCGATCGCGGTCAGCCAGCCGTAGTCGACGCTCAGGTCGAGCCCGGGCGCGATGGTCTCGAGCATGCGCTGGTCCTGCGGGCCCACCAGCAGCCGCGATTCGACCGTGGTGCTGGCCTGCGGCGCCAGTTCGGCCAGCGGCTCCTTGATGCCGACCGAGTACAGGTTGGCATCGACCTTGCGCGTGTAGAACTCGCGGTTGACCTTCGCTCCCGGAATCCACGCGGAGACGAAGTAGTGCTGGATGATTCCGACCCAGCCGTTGTCGGCGCTGGCCGAATGCGTCGCCTTGCCCTTCTCGATGTCGCCGAAAGCCACCTTCTGGAACTTGTCGGCCTCGGTATAGACGACCGGCCCGGTGTAGGTGCTGTAGAACTTCGACTCGCCGGGGGGCGGATTGCCGTCGCGCGTGAGCTGCATGTACAGCACCGGCCGCGCCGGCGTCGTCCCGACGTTGGTGATCTCGTCCTTCACCTGCACCACGTACGCGCCGCGCGCCAGCGTGTAGGTGCGCACCAGCCGCACCCCGCCGCTTTCGGCGACGAGCGACAGCGTCACCGCGTCGCTGCCCTGCGCGAGCACGTGCGGCGCCACGCTGCCGTCGACCGGCGTCATCGGCGTGCGGTGATTCGGGTAACCGGGGCCATCGGCGGCACCGACCAGCCCGCTTTGCGCGACGTACAGCGCGCCCGGCTGGTTCTTCAGCAGCACGAGGTTGTGCTCGCGATCGTGCAGGTCGCGATAGGCCAGCAGTTCGGCGCGCTGGATCTGCCCGCCCACCGGGCTCACGTCGAGCGCGAGCACGTCGTTGGCCAGCCGGATCGACTGGCCGGCTGCGGCGGCGGCCGGCTCGGTGGCGCCGGATGGGGCCGGCTGGCTGGCCGTCGCGGCGGCCGGGCGCGCCGCCTCGGGCGTCGCGACGCTGGACGGCGGGATGCTGGCGTCGGTGCGCGGCTTGCCGTCGCCGGAGGCCGCCGGCGCAGTGGCCTGCGGCGTGGCGCCTCCGAACAGTGACGGATGGCCCTGGTGCTTCTGCCATGCATCCCAGAGGAACAGCAACGACATCGAGAACACGATCCAGAGGATCATTCGTTGAGTCTGCATGGTCTATCGTTCGGTGGATTCGTCACTGCGCAGCGCTGCCGGCCAGCGGCAGTTGCAGAGCCTGGGCAGGCGGTCCGGCACTTCGTCCAGGCCGCCCGGATTGAAAGGATGGCAGCGCGCAAGCCGCCTGATCGCCAGCCAGCCGCCGGCGAACGCGCCGTGGCGCTCGATCGCCTGCAGCGCGTAGTCGGAACAGGTCGGCAGGAAACGGCAGCGCGGCATCGTCATCGGGCTGATCGCCAGCCGATAGAAACGGATCAACGCTGACAGCACCCGCTTCACCAACGCTCCTCCTGAGTTCAGCGACCGGCCAGGCGCCCGCTCATCGCCCTGAGTGCCGCGTCGAGCTCGGCCCGCACCAGCGCCTTCAGATGACGCGCGCCGCGCGCCGCCGGCAGCGCCGTCATGCGCAGCATCACGGCCACCGGAACCTCGCCGACGCCTGCGGCGCGCCAGGCCTCCCGCGCGACGCGTCGCACGGCGTTGCGATCGACGGCCCTGGCCAGCAGGCGCTTCGGGATTGCCATGAACAATACGCCCGGAGGCGCCGCGAGCACCCTCCAGTGAAGGCTGAAATGCCCGCTGCGGACACCGGGCCGGGTGCGCAGCAGCGCCGCGACACTGGCCCGCGGCAACCGCGGGTGGCGCTGGCCGGGCGCCGGCCGCGACGATGCCTCACCGCGCGCCAAGCGCGGCTGCTCGTCAGACGGACAGACGCTTGCGGCCCTTGGCGCGCCGCGCGCGGATGACGTCGCGACCGCCACGGGTTTTCATGCGTGCGAGAAAGCCGTGCGTGCGCTTGCGGCGCACGACGGAGGGCTGATAGGTGCGTTTCATCGGGAAAATCCTCGGCCGGGGAGGGAAAAGCCTTTCATTACAACGTATTAGCGGGCCATCTGTCAATTTCGGGATAGCGCGCGGGGTCGATCACGGGGTAAAATACGCGGTTTCGTGCCCCGTCCCGACCCCGTTTTTTCCTCACGCCTGACCGACCCGATCGACACCATGCTGGACCGTTGGCTCGCCTGCGTTGCTCGTCTCGAAAGCGAGATCCCGGCCCAGCAATTCAAGCCCTGGATCAAGCCGCTCGTCTTCCTCGGCTACGACGAGGGCGAGCACTTGCTTCGGCTCGGTGTGCCGAATCACTTCAAGCTCAACTGGGTCAAGTCGCAGTTCGAGTCGCGCATCGAGTCGATCGCCCGCGAGACGATCGGACCCGACCTGCGCGTGAGCTTCGAGATCCACCGCGCCGGCGCCAACGACGCGTCCTCGCCCGAGGTCTCGCGCGTGCCCGGTGCCCCGGGTGCGCTCGCCAGTCAGGCATCGGATGGCGAACTCGACGCGATCGGTTTCGACACGATCGACACCAGTGCCGCGCCGCCCCCGCAGGTCGCGCATGCCGCGCCCGACGCCCAGACGCGGCTGCGCCCGGAGCTCACCTTCGACAACTTCGTGCACGGCAAGGCCAACCAGATCGCCTGGTCGGCCGCCCTGCAGGTGGTCGAGCGCCCCGGCACGGCCTACAACCCGCTGTTCCTCTACGGCGGCGTGGGACTGGGCAAGACGCACCTGCTTCACGCGGTGGGCAACGCGAATCCACGCGCAGGATTACTTCGACGAGATGGTGCGCGGCATCCAGCGCAAGTCTCTGCACGAGTTCAAGAAGAAGTACCAGTCGCTCGACCTGCTGCTGGTCGACGACATCCAGTTCCTCGGCGGCAAGGAACGCACTCAGGAAGAATTCTTCTACACCTTCGAGGCGCTACTCACCGCTCGCAAGCAGCTGATCATCACCAGCGACACCTATCCGAAGGAGCTCTCCGCCTTCGAAGATCGCCTGGTGTCGCGCTTCGGTTCGGGCCTCATTGTCGAGATCGAGCCGCCCGAGCTCGAGATGCGGGTCGCGATCCTGCTGAAGAAGGCCGAGCAGTCGGGCGAGAAGCTGCCTGAGGAAGTCGCGTTCTTCGTCGCCAAGAACCTGCGCTCGAACGTGCGCGAGCTCGAAGGGGCGCTGCTGCGCGTCATCGCGTTCGCCCGCTTCCGCAGCAAGCCGATCACCGCCGACCTCGCCAAGGAGGCGCTGAAAGACCTGCTCGAGCTGAGCCGGCCGCCGATCTCGATCGAGTCGATCCAGAAGACCGTCGCCGACTTCTTCAAGATCAAGGTCGCCGACATGTACAGCAAGCGCCGGCCCGCGCACATCGCGCGCGCGCGCCAGGTCGCGATGTACTTCGCCAAGGAGCTCACGCAGAAAAGCTTTCCCGAGATCGGCGAGGCCTTCGGAGGCCGCGACCACACCACCGTCATGCACGCAGTCAAGCGCATCGCCGAACTGCGCCAGCACGACCAGGAGTGGAACCGCCAGCTGCACGTGCTCGACCAGACGCTGCGCGGATGAGGAGCGTCATGCGCGGCGTGGGCAAGGGCTGGACAACTCCGGGACCGAATGTGAACAAGCTGCCTCGTTTGCGGGCAGCCGCAAGTTGTTCCACCGGGTCCACAGGCCGAGGTGCGCGTCTTCCACAGGCCCGGAATCGCCGCAAAGCCAGCACCGGCGCAGGGCAGGGCGCGTTGTCCACAGGGTTGCGCCCTGTACATCCAACAACAGCAACAGGAATCTGAAGCAATGCAGTTCATCAAAGCCAACCGCGATGCGATCCTGAAGCCCCTGCAAACCGTGGCCGGCATCGTCGAGCGCCGGCATACGCTGCCGATCCTGGCCAACGTGCTGTTGCGCAAGTCGGGCGACGACGTCTCGTTCCTCGCCACCGACGTCGAGATCCAGATCCAGACCACGGCGCAGCTGGGCGCGGGCAAGGAAGACGGCGGCACCACGGTGTCGGCGCGCAAGCTGATCGACATCCTGCGTTCGCTGCCCGACGGCGTCGAAGTCGCGATCAAGGTCGAGAACAGGCGCGCCACGATCCAGGCGGGCAAGAGCCGCTTCGCACTGCAGACACTCGCCGCCGAGGAATACCCCACCGTCGCGGTGAGCGAGCAGTTCAGCGCGTCGTTCTCGCTGCCGCAGAAGCAGCTCAAGCACCTGTTCCAGATGGTGCACTTCGCGATGGCGCAGCAGGACATCCGCTACTACCTGAACGGCCTGCTGCTGGTTACCGACGGCGCACAGGTCAAGGTGGTGGCCACCGACGGCCACCGGCTCGCCTTCTGCGAGGCCACGATCGAGGGCGCGCAGCTCGCCCGGCACGACGTGATCGTTCCTCGCAAGACGGTGCTCGAACTGCAGCGACTGCTCTCCGACGACGACGAGCCGGTGCTGATCGACGTCTCGGGCAACCAGGTGCGCTTCCGCTTCGGCGCGGTCGAGATGATCTCCAAGCTGGTCGAAGGCAAGTTTCCCGATTACCAGCGCGTGATCCCGCAGGGCTACACGCGGCACGCCACGATCGCCCGCGACGTGCTCGCCGCGTCGCTCGCGCGCGCATCGATCCTCACCAGCGACAAGTTCAAGGGCGTGCGCCTGAGCCTGTCTCCGGGGCTGATGAAGATCCAGACCAGCAACGCCGAACAGGAAGAGGCGGTGGAGGAAATCGAGGTCGACTACGCGGGCGATACCCTGGAGATCGGCTTCAACGTCGGCTACCTGCAGGACGTGCTGGGCAACCTGAGGAGCGAGGCCGTGCGCGTCGACTTCGGCGACGCCAACACCAGCGCGCTGCTGACGGTGCCCGGCGACGAGCAGTTCAGGTACGTCGTGATGCCGATGCGCATCTGAGGAACGCAATGACCGAAGCGGAAAAGCAGTACGACTCCTCCTCGATCCAGATTCTCGAGGGGCTGGAGGCGGTTCGCAAGCGTCCCGGCATGTACATCGGGGACACCTCCGACGGCACCGGGCTGCATCACATGGTGTTCGAGGTCGTCGACAACTCGATCGACGAGGCGCTCGCCGGCCATTGCAACGAGATCATCGTCACGATCCACACCGACAACTCGATCTCGGTGGTCGACAACGGTCGGGGCATTCCCACCGGCATCAAGTGGGACGACAAGCACGAGCCGAAGCGCAGTGCGGCCGAGATCGCGATGACCGAACTGCACGCCGGGGGCAAGTTCGACCAGAACAGCTACAAGGTGTCGGGCGGCCTGCACGGCGTGGGCGTGTCCTGCGTGAACGCACTGTCGACCTGGCTGCGCCTCACCATTCGTCGCGACGGCAAGGTTCACTTCACCGAGTTCCGCCACGGCGCGGTGCACGACCGCGTGGTCGAGGCGCGCGACGGCGTCGAGGTCTCGCCGATGCGCGTCATCGGCGATACGCAATTGCGCGGCACCGAGGTGCACTTCCTCGCCGACGAAGCCATCTTCGGCAAGGTCGAGTTCCACTACGAGATCCTCAGCAAGCGGCTGCGCGAGTTGAGCTTCCTGAACAACGGCGTGCGCATCAAGCTGGTCGACCAGCGCCAGGGCAAGGTGGAAGACTTCGCGTTCTCGGGCGGCGTGCGCGGCTTCGTCGAGTACATCAACAAGACCAAGACGACGATCCACCCGAACATCTTCCACACCACCGGCGAGCTCGAGGTCGAGGTCGGCGGGGAGCACAAGCGTGTGTTCGTCGAGGTGGCGATGCAGTGGAACGACGGCTACGCCGAGCAGGTGCTCTGCTTCACCAACAACATTCCGCAACGCGACGGCGGCACGCACCTCACCGGGCTGCGCGCCGCGATGACGCGCATCATCAACAAGTACATCGAGCAGAACGAGCTCGCGAAGAAAGCCAGGGTCGAGACCGGCGGCGACGACATGCGCGAGGGCCTGGCCTGCGTGCTGTCGATCAAGATGGCCGACCCGAAGTTCTCGAGCCAGACCAAGGAGAAGCTCGTCTCCTCCGAGGCGCGCCCGGCGGTCGAAGAGGTGGTCGCGAAGGCGCTCGACGAGTACCTGCTCGAAAAGCCGATCGACGCGAAGATCATCTGCGGCAAGATCGTCGACGCCGCGCGTGCGCGCGAGGCTGCGCGCAAGGCGCGCGAGATGACGCGCCGCAAGGGCCTGCTCGACGGCGTGGGCCTGCCCGGCAAGCTGGCCGACTGCCAGGAGAAAGACCCGGCGCTGTCGGAGATCTTCATCGTCGAGGGCGACTCCGCCGGCGGCTCGGCCAAGCAGGGCCGCGACCGCAAGTTCCAGGCGATCCTGCCGCTGCGCGGCAAGGTGCTCAACGTCGAGAAGGCGCGCTTCGACAAGCTGATCTCGTCCGAGCAGATTGCCACGCTGATCACCGCGCTGGGCACCAACATCGGCCCCGACTACGACGTCGAGAGGCTGCGCTATCACCGCATCATCGTGATGACCGACGCCGACGTCGACGGCAGCCACATCCGCACGCTTCTGCTCACGTTCTTCTACCGGCAGATGCCCGACCTGGTCGAGCGCGGCCACGTCTACATCGCGCAGCCGCCGCTGTACAAGGTCAGGCACGGCAAGGACGAGCGCTACCTGAAGGACGACCACGAGCTCAACCAGTACATGCTGCGGCACGCGCTCGACGGTGCGGCGCTGCTGCCGGCCGCCGGCGCGGAACCGATCCGCGGCGAGGCGCTCGGCGAGCTCGCGCGCAAGTACCTGCTGGCCGAGGCGGTGATCGAGCGGCTGGCGCGCATCATCGACACCGACGCACTGCGGGCGATCCTCGACGGCTGCGCGATCGACCTCTCCAACGAGCAGGCCGCGATGGCCTCGGCCGCGCGGCTCGCCCAGGCGATGGTCAAGTACGCCCCCCCCACCAACGGCGGCCCCCCGTCGGTGCGTCCGCGCTTCGACGACAAGCACGAGAAGTGGCTGCTGCTCATCGAGCGCAAGCACCACGGCAACGTCAAGGCCAGCGTGATCAACGCCGACTTCCTCGTTTCGGCCGACTACCGCGCGCTCGCCGAGTGCGCGCAGACGGTCTCCGGCCTGATCGGCGCCGGCGCCGAGATCCGCCGCGGCGAGGGCGAAAAGCAGAAGAACCAGCCGGTGCCCGACTTCCGCGGGGCGATGCGCTGGCTGCTCGCCGAAGCCGAGCGCGGCGTCGTGCGCCAGCGCTACAAGGGGCTGGGCGAGATGAACGCCGAGCAGCTGTGGGAGACCACGATGGACCCGGCGGTGCGTCGGCTGCTGAAGGTGCAGATCGAGGACGCGCTCGCGGCCGACCAGATCTTCGCGACGCTGATGGGCGACGAGGTCGAGCCGAGACGGGCGTTCATCGAGCAGAACGCGCTGGTGGCGCGGAACATCGACGTGTAGCGGCTTCGCCGGAGCGCGCCGCGCTGATCTACGCTTTCCGCGCCTTCTCCGGCGACCCCTCGAGCCCCGCGAGCAACGCGCGGCTGTTCCCCGGAATCACCATCGAGAACTTGTTGTCGACGAACGTGTAGTCGTAGTACCCCATTCGCGCCAACGGCTGGATCTTCAGCACGTCGACCAGCCCGTTGGCGTCGATCACCGCATCGTCGATGTGCACCGCCACCACGCGGCCGAACACGACGTCGGCCGTGCCCATCGGCGGCACGCCGGGAAAGCGCAGCGTGTTCAGGTACACGCACTCGAAGTGGATCGGCGAGCCCGCCACGCGCGCCGGCTTCACCCTGCGCGACGGCAGTTTCGCGAGCCCCGCGCGCTCGAACTCGTCGACGCCGTGCGGCAGCTCCTCGGCCGTGATGTTCACCGCCTCGCGCAGCGCGTAGGTCGCCATGTTCCAGACGAACTCGCCGGTCTCTTCGGCGTTGCGCACCGAGTCCTTGCGGGCCCCGCCCGTGTCCTGGTTCGCCGAGAACATCACGATCGGCGGATTGAAGGTCACGTTCTGGAACTGGCTGAACGGCGCGAGGTTGTGGCGGCCCTGTGCGTCGACGGTGGAAATCCAGCCGATCGGCCGAGGAATCACGCACGACTTGAACGGGTCGTGCGGCAGGCCGTGCGGAATGACACCCGGCTCGTAGTACATGTCACGCCTTGCGATACCAGTCGACGCGGTTCGCATCGGTCTCGACCGTCACCTCGCCGCGCGCCCGCAGGTAGTTCAGGTGCGCGATGCATTCGCCAGTGGCCATGCCGAGCAGGTGCGGGTCGGTGCGCACGTCGCGCGCGAACAGCGCGCCGAACAGGTCGACCACGCGCTTCGGCTGCGCGAGCGACTTGCGCAGCCGCTCGAGCCCGCGCAGGTGCCCGTTGGCCAGCGACTGCAGCCGCGAGTGCAGGCCGTTGAACGGCTCGTTGTGCGACGGCAGCACCAGCACGTCGTCGGGCAGCAGCCGCTCGAGCTTCGCGAGCGATTCGATCCAGTCGCCGAGCGGATCGGCATCGGGCTCGGTGGGAAACACCGAGACGTTCGACGAGATGCGCGGCAGCACCTGGTCGCCCGAGACCAGCAGCTTCAGCGAAGGGCAGTGCAGGCACGCGTGCTCCGGCGAATGGCCGTGGCCGACGACAACGGTCCAGTCGTGCTCGCCGATGCGGATCGTCTCGCCGTCGACGATCCGGCGATAGCTGTCGGGCAGCCGGTAGACGCCCTTGCCGAAGCCGCCGAAGCGCGCGCGATACTGCTCGAGCGCGGCGTCGTCCCATCCGGCGCGGCGATAGAACTCGACGCCGTCCTCGGGCGCCTCGCTGCCGGTATCGGCCACCAGTACGCGGCAGGTGAGGTATTCGAGCCGGGTCATCCACAGCCGGCAATCGAACTTGCGCGTGAGCCAGCCGGCCATGCCGACGTGGTCGGGGTGCATGTGGGTAACCAGCACGCGCCGGATCGGGCGAGCGTCGAGCGCACCGCCGAGCAGCTGCTGCCAGGCCGCCAGCGTCGCTTCGGTGCGCACGCCGGTGTCGACGATCGTCCAGGCGTCGCCGTCCTCGAGCGCGTACAGGTTGATGTGGTTCAGCGCGAACGGCAGCGGCATGCGCATCCAGAGCACGCCGGGACGGATCTCGCGCGCGGTGCCGGTATCGGGAACGCCCTCGAAGGGGTACGCCGAGGCCGGTGGGCGCGAGGCCGCAGGCGAGGCCGCGCCGTCGTGGGAGCCCGACTCGCGGCCGCGTGCAGGATGGGGCGCTTTCATGCGGACATGTTCTCACGGCCGGCCATCGCCGGCGACTGCGCGGCGGGCGCGCCGCAGAACGCGAAGTCGACGTCCGGCCGGCGCCCGGCGATCAGGTCGGCCAGCGCCCGGCCGCTGCCGCAGGCCTGCGTCCATCCGAGCGTGCCGTGGCCGGTGTTCAGGAACAGGTTGCCGAGGCGGGTCGCGCCGACGTAGGGCAGGTTCGATGGCGTCGTGGGCCGCAGTCCGCTCCAGTACTCGACTCGCGAGCGGTCGCCGGCGCCCGGGAACAGTTGCTCGACGCGACGCAGGATCGCCGCGCAGCGCGTGCGGTCGAGCGCGCGGCCGTAGCCGCCGAGCTCGGCGGTGCCGGCGATGCGCAGCCGGTCGCCGAGTCGCGAGAACACGAGCTTGTATTCGTCGTCGGTCAGCGAGACCTCGTGCGCGAGCGACGCGTCGCGCACCGGCATCGTGAGCGAGTAGCCCTTGGCCGGATAGACGTTCAGGCGCACGCCCAGCGGCGCCGCGAGCCGCGCACTGTGGCTGCCCAGCGAAAGCACGTAGCGATCGGCTTCGAGCCGCACGTAGCGCCCCTCGGCGTCGATCGCCTCGACGTGCTCGATGCGTCCGCCGGCAGCGCGCAGCGCGGTCACCTGGTGCCCCATCAGGAAGCGCACACCGCGCGCGCGACACATCGCGGCGAGTTCGCGCGTGAACCGGCAGGCATCGCCCGATTCGTCGGCCTCGGTATAGGTGCCGCCCACGAGCATCGGCCGCGCCTGGCGCAGTGCCGGCTCGATCGCCACCGCCTCGTCGGCCGAGACGATGCGCCGGGTGCAGCCCAGTTCGCTCATCAGCCGGGCCGGCGCCTGCGCGGCCTCGAACTCGGCCGCGCTGGTGTAGAAGTGCAGGATGCCCCGGGTGCGCTCGTCGTAAGCGATGCCGGTCTCGCGGCGCAGCGCCTGCAGCGTCGCGCGGCTGTACAGCCCGAGCCGCACGAGCTGCTCGATGTTGTGCCGCGCGCGCTCGCGCGTGCATTCGCGCAGGAACGCCAGGCCCCAGCGCCATTGCGCGGGATCGGGCTGCAGGCGAAACAGCAGCGGCGCGTCGCGCCGGCCCAGCCAGCGCAGGATCTTCATCGGCGCGGCCGGGTTGGCCCAGGGCTCGGCGTGGCTCACCGAGATCTGGCCGCCGTTGGCGAAGCTGGTTTCGGCGGCCGGCTCGTTCTGCCGGTCGACGACGCTGACCTCGAAGCCGAGCCGGTTCAGGAACCAGGCGCTGGCGACGCCGACCACGCCGGCGCCGAGCACAACCACTTTCATCGCGGCGATCCGGCGGGCTGGGTCGGAATCGACGCGGTCGCGAGGACGCGATCGCGGCGGGGGCTCATGTGAGCGCCTGGATCGCCGCCTCGTAGCGCTCGGCGGCCTCCTTGCGGTTCTGCGCGGTGACGCCGAGGTCGCGCAGCAGGCCGTTGTTCAGTCCGTAGATCCAGCCGTGCACCGACAGGGGCTGTCCGCGATCCCAGGCGTCGCGCACGATCGTGGACTGACAGACGTTGTGCACCTGCTCGATCACGTTCAGCTCGCACAGCCGGTCGACCTGGTGCGACTCGTGGTACAGCGGCCGGATGCGCGCCTCGTGTCGTTCGCAGACGTCCTTCACGTGGCCGAGCCAGTGGTCGGCGAGCCCGATGCGCTCGCCGCGCAGTGCCACGCGAACGCCGCCGCAGCCGTAGTGGCCCACGACCATCAGGTGCTCGACCTTCAGCAGGTCGATCGCGAACTGCATGACCGACAGGCAGTTCAGGTCGGTATGCACCACCACGTTGGCGACGTTGCGATGCACGAACACTTCGCCCGGCGGCAGCCCGATGATCTCGTTGGCCGGCACGCGGCTGTCGGCGCAACCGATCCAGAGATAGCGCGGCGATTGCTGCTGCGACAGGCGCTCGAAGAACCGGGGATCGTTGCCGCGGACCCTCTCGGACCATGCCTTGTTGTTGTCGAAGAGGTGCTGGAGGACGCGCATGCCGGTATCCGGTGTGCCGGGCTCGCCGGGCCCAGTCGATGTGTCGGCGCGCGAATAATCATATCGAAATTGCCCGCATCGCTGCGCGCGCCGCGGGAATCGGCCAGAATGGCGCGCTGCTCCAGAACGTTTCCCTCGGGAGGTCGATGATGCTCCGTTCGTTCCGCCGGTCCCTGGTCACCGGCCTGCTCCGCGCGCTGGTCGCGATCGGCGTGCCGCTGGCACTCCTTCCTGCGGCCCATGCCCAGGACTTCCCCGGCGATCGTCCGATCCGTATCGTCGTTCCGTACACCGCCGGCGGTTCGTCGGACTTCATCGCGCGCACCGTCGCGACGAAGCTCGCCGAGAACATGAAGGCGTCGGTGATCGTCGAGAACCGTCCCGGCGGCAACACCGTGATCGCCGCCGACCACGTCGCGAAGTCCGCGCCCGATGGCCATGTGCTGATGCTCATCGGCGAGTTCACGCACTCGTCGGTGGCGGCGCTGAACAAGCAGCTGCCGTTCGATCCGGTCGAGGATCTCGCGCCGGTCACCAACGCGATCGAGTCGCCGCTGGTGGTCGTGGTGAATCCAGCAGTCCCCGCGAAGACGCTGCAGGAGCTCGTCGCCTACGCGAAGGCGCACCCGGGCGAAGTGCGCTACGGCTCGGCCGGCATCGGCAACACGCTGCACCTGGGCGGCGAGGTGTTCGCCTCGACCACCGGGACGAAGCTCACGCACGTGCCGTACAAGGGTGCCTCGCAAGCGGTGGTCGACCTCGTCGGCGGGCAGATCCAGGCGATGTTCGACCTGCCGCAGACGCCGCTTCCGCACATCCAGGCCGGGCGCCTGCGCGCGCTTGCGGTCACCGGCGCCTCGCGACTGGCGATGCTGCCCGACGTCCCGACCACCGCGGAAGCGGGCGTGCCGGCCTATCGCTTCGCGACCCGCGTCGGGTTCGCCGCGCCCGGTCGTACGCCGCCGCCGATCCTCGAGCGCCTGCACGCGGAGATCGTCAAGGTGCTGGCGCAACCCGAGGTCAAGGAGGCGTTCGCGCAGCGAGCGATGTTCGTTGCGCCCAGCGAGTCTCCGGCGGCCTTCCGCAAGTCGATGCTCGCCGAGATGCAGCGCGTGAAGAAGCTGATCCGCGACGCCGGCATCGAGCCGCAGTGACCGCGCGATGAACAAGCGGGAGCGCTTCCTGGCGGCGGTGCAGGGACGGATCGTCGATCGTCCGCCGGTCACCGCCTGGGTTCATTTCCTGTCCGATCACCTCGACGGCGAGCGCGTCGCCCGGCTGCACCTCGACTTCGTTCGCGCGTACGACTGGGACGTCGTCAAGGTGATGAACGACTATCGGTACCCCGTGCCGGCCGGCGTGCGCACGCTCGACGAACCCGCGAGCCTGCTGGCCTGGCGGCCGCTCGGACTGGACGAACCGTGCTTTGCCGAGCAGCTGCGCTGCCTGGAGAGGCTGCGTGCCGAACTCGGCCCGGAGACGCCGCTGCTGGAAACCGGCTTCGACCCCTTTCAGCAGGTCATGCGCAACGTCGGCTTCGACCAGGCGGCCAACCTGGTGCGCCACGAGCGCGAGGCACATCGGGCGCTGGCGGCGATCACCGAAACCCTGTGCAGCTACGTGCGCGCAGCGAAGGCGCGCGGCGCCGACGGCTTCTTCTTCTCGATCAATGGCGCGATCCGCGAAGGTTTCCCGCGCGGCGCGAGCGACGACGTGCACGCGCGGTTTCAGCGGCCCTACGATCTCGAGATCCTGCGTGCGGCCGAAGGCATGGTGCGGGTACTGCACGTGCACGGCACCGGGCTCGACCTCGCGCGCATCGACGGCTATCCGTATGAGGTGCTCAGCGTCTCGGACCGCCTGTCGGGCAATCCGTCGTTGCGCGAGTTGCGCGCATTCACCGGTCGTTGCCTGATGGGCGGCATCGACGAAACCCGGGTACAGGAGCGCTCGCTGCCCCTGGTGGCTGCCGAGATCGACGACGCGATCGCGCAGGCCGGCAGGGATCGCCTGATCCTGTCGCCGGGATGTACGATCCCTTCGTTCACCCCGAAGCGGACGCTCTCGTTCCTGCGCGAGTACACGCGCGCACTCTGACGCGGAGAATCGGGCGATGGCGATGCTGATCCTCGGCTTGATCCTGTTCCTCGGCACGCACTCGGTGCGCATCGTCGCCGGCGGCTGGCGCGACGCGCGCATGGCCGCGATGGGTGCCGGCGCCTGGAAAGGGCTGTACTCGCTGGTGTCGCTCGTCGGCCTCGTGCTGATCGTCTGGGGGTTCGGGCTCGCCCGTGCGGCGCCGGTCGATCTCTGGCAGGCGCCGGCCTGGGGCCGTCATGCGGCGTCGCTGTTCACGTTGCTGTCGTTCGTGCTGATCGTGGCCGCCTACGTGCCGCGCAGCCGCATCCGCGCGCTGGTGGGGCACCCGATGGTCGCGGGCGTGAAGCTGTGGGCGTTCGCGCATCTGCTGTCGAACGGCCGGCTCGCCGACGTGGTGCTGTTCGGCGCGTTCCTCGCCTGGTCGGTCGTTGCCTACGCGGCGCTGCGGCGGCGCGACCGCGCTGCCGGAACGACGCGCGGCGCCGGCGCCCTCGGCAACGACCTCACTTCGGTGGTGGTCGGCGTGCTCGCCTGGTTCGTGTTCGCGCTGTACCTGCACGGCCCGCTGATCGGCGTGCGGCCGTTCGGCTGAACGAGGCGCTGGAGGCGATCCTCGACGCGCCGGCCGTGCTCGAACGCCACCCACAAATCGGCCGGCCAGTCGATGCGGCGCTGCGCGAACTGGCCATCGGCCATGGCAGAAGCGGCTACGTCGCCCTCTACCATCATCGCCCCGGCTCCGGCCGCATCGAAGTGCTGACGGTGCGTCACCAGCGCGAGGCGGGCTTCGGCTGACGCCGCCCGCCAAGCCCCCTTCCAGTCGTTGCGTAATTCACCGCCGTCGGCGGCGGATTGCATTTTTCACTTGCCGCCCGACCGGGCATTCTTCGGCAAGCGATTGTTTCTCATAGGGGTTTCCGTGCTGGCACGTTGCCTGCTTGTTGGTCGTCGTCGAATTGCGGAAAGCGAAGGGATGAGCCATGGGCTGGTTTGACCGCCTCCTGTGGAAGCGGCGCAGTCCCCCGGTTTCCGTGTTGCGGACGGTCGAACTGCCGGGCCTGGGCGCTGTGGCCGTGGCGCGGTCGATCGACTGCCTGGGCGAGATGTGCCCGCGGCCGCAACTGCTGACCGTCAAGGTCGTCGACGAGATGGGCGTGGGGGAGGTCATCGAGGTGCTCACTGACAACGCGGCGGCCGCCGAAGGGTTTCCGGCGCTCGCGATGAAGCTCGACTGCGAGCACCTGGCGACCGTTCGCGAGACCGGGCACTGGCGCATCTACCTGCGCCGCGGCGCCTGAGCGCGGGCGGGCGCGGCATGGGCAGGCACTGGGAGAGAGCGGGGTGAAGATGCAGACGGAGGCCGCGGCAGTGGTTCAGCAGCGCGCGAATCGGCGGGCGCTCGGCGTGGTGGCGCTGGTGGCGCTCGGTTCGGTGTGGGCGCTGTCGATCGACACGCGCTTCGTCTACCTGCTCGTCTACGCGTGGTTCGGCCTGGCCTACGGGGCGCTGCTCCAGTACGGCCGCTTCTGCATGGCCTCGGCGGTGCGCGACCTGTTCGCGGTGGGCGTGCCGCGGATGGCCGTCGGCATGATGATCGCGGTCGCGCTGTACGCGACGGTCGCCGCGATCGTGACGCTCAGCGGGTTCAGCACCTTCCATCCGAACGTGCTCGGCTGGCACGTGCTCGTCGGCGGCGCGATCTTCGGATTCGGGATCGTCTTCACCGGAGGCTGCGCGTCCGGGTCGCTGTACAAGGCCGGCGAAGGCAACATGAACGCGATGCTCGTCATCGTGGCGATCTCGTTCTCGCAGGCGATCGTCGTGAGCGCGAGCGGCTGGTGGGACGCGCTGGTTCCGTCCTCGTGGGTGGCGTCGGCGGCCGCGAAGGACATGCCCGCCGAACTGAGCGTGACCCGCGGCTGGTTCGACCTCTTCACCGCGGGCCACATCTGGGACCTGAAGGGCACGACCACTGCCGACGCGCTGGGCGTCGGAGGCACCCCGGCAGGCATCCTGCTGGCCAACACGCTGCTTACCGCGTTCGTCCCGGTGACCGTGATCCTGCTCGTGCTCTACCTGCGCTACTACCGCAAGGGCTACATGCGGCGCGCGAAGAAGACCGCGCCGTCGTTCGCCGACGAGCTGGCCGGCATCTGGTCGATGTTCACTTCATCGAAGAACACCGCGATCGCGGGCATCGGGCTGGGCGTGCTCGCCGGCCTTCACATGTGGGTCACCGGCGCGCTGCGCAACCACTACGGCATCTTCAATTTCGGCGAACTGCTCGCCGCGATGGGCTACACCCACGGCCTGTCGATCCAGGAGACGGTGTTCGATCCCGGCTACTGGTACATCACCACGCAGGAAGCGCAGTGGGGCGGCTGGCTTCTGAACAAGCTCGGCCTGATGGGCACCGACAGCATCTTCTTCGGCCTCGACAACGGCCTGCCCAATCCGCTGCTGAACGCGCCCGGCTTCATGTCGATCGGCATCGTCCTGGGCGCCGCGGCGATGGCCCTCGCGCGACGCGAATTCAAGTGGAAGTTCCCGAACCTCGAGTCGGCGATCTTCGCGCTCGCCGGCGGCACGCTGATGGGTATCGGCGCGCGCATCGGCATGGGCTGCAACATCGGCGCCTTCTTCGCCACGGTCACCAACGGCGACCCGAGCGGCTGGGTGTTCCTGCTCGGCATGGCCGCGGGCGCCTGGCTCGGCGTCAAGGCGTTCGCCTGGTGGATGGAATGGAGCGCGGCACGCAACGAGGCGTCGGCGCTCTGACGCCGCGCGCCTGCTGAACGAAAAAGGAGATCGGCGATGGCAATGACGTTCAACCAGGTCGGCGAGCACGAGTGGAAGCTCGACGTCTGCGGCTACACCTGTCCGCACCCGCAGATGTACACGAAGAAGGCCCTGCAGAAGATGGCGAGCGGCGACGTACTCACCTTGCTGTTCGACAACCCGTCGTCGGGCGAGTCGATCATGGCGATGTGCGAGACCGACGGCGACGAGCTGATCGAACGCAGCGAAGAAGGCGGCTCGTTCGCGTGGAAGATCCGCAAGGCCTGATCGATGCGGCTCGGGATCGTGATCACCGACGAAGCGTTCGCCGCGCACGCGAGCGGGCTGCTCGACGCCGCAATCGCGCGCGGCTGGAAGGTGCAGTGCTTCCTCACCGACACCGGCGTGAACCTGCTGGCCGACGCCGGGTTCCTGGAGCGCGCGCGCGCGCACCCGGACACGGTCACGGTCTGCGAGCACAGCGTCGAGCACCACGCAGCCGGGCGCTTCGGGCGCGAGGGGCTCGCGGGGCCTGTCGTGTTCGGCGGCCAGTACCAGAACGCGCAGCTCGCGCACCTGTGCGACCAGGTGCTGGTCTTCTGAGAGGCAGTGCATGACGGACCCGAAACGCATCCTGATGGTCGCAGCGCGCAACAAGGCGGAGGCGCTGAGAATGGCCGCCGGCCTCACGCTGCTCGACGACCGCATCGAAGTGGCCGTCTGGGGCGCGATGCCGTCGGGGCCCGCGATCGACGAGCAGCTGCAGGCGCTCGACTTCGCCGACGTGCCCCTCTCCAGCCTGGCCGACGCCGACCGCGTGAAACAGCTCGCGGCCCGGATTCTCGATAGCGACGTGGTGTATTGCGTATGAGCGCGGCGAAACGGGTCGTTCTGGTCAGGCCGGCGGGCGTGCCCGCCGTCGACGGGTTGGGCGAGGCCTTGCGCGATGCCGGGGCACAGGTGCGCGAGCTCGAGCTTGCGCCCTCGGGCGCGCCGTCGGCTGATTACGCGGCGCTTCTCGACGCAATGGAAGAGGGATTCATGCCGGTCGTGCTCAAGGCGCCGGCAGATGGCTGATCGATCGGCGCCGGGGGCGGACGGCCGACGGACGAACTACGAGGAGGGACTCCGGATGAGGACGCGAACGATGACGAAACTGGGCGGGGCGGCCGTGCTGGGCCTCGTGCTGGGCCTGCAGGGATGCGGTGGCGGCGGTGGCGAGGACACGAGCGCCTTGGCGACCAAGCTGACGGTGAACTCGCCGGCGCAGATCGCGCAGGAGTCCGCCGACAGCTACGACGACAACGTCAACGGCGTGATCTCGGGCGCGACGCTGAAGCGCTGGATCGACGACTGGCCCGCGAATCGGCCGGCCGGCATCACCGGCAAGCTGGTGATCCTGCAGGTCACGGGGGGCCCGGCCGGCTACGAGTACCTGAAGTCCGACAGCAAGAACGTGTTCACCTACCTCGAAGGTGGCTGGACCCAGGTACGCAGCAACGGCGTCATCGAGACGATCCAGATGGTGCTCGACGGGCCGAGCGTGGATGCGCTGCTGAAGAAATACAACATCGACCCGCGCAACGACATGATCGTCTGCGCCCAGGGCGCATCGAGCCCGAGCAACGTGATGACCCAGGGCCGCTGCTGGTACACGCTGCGCTACTGGGGTGTCGACAAGGCGAATCTCGCACTGCTCAACGGAAGCAACCAGTGGAACGGCACCGGCGGCGCGCTGCTGCCGTCCACCAGCTACTTCCAGGCGGCCGCGAACACGGCGCCGAACAGCGGCACGATGTCGGTGAAGCAGCTGCCGGTGGACAACACCCGGCTGCAGGCCACCTTCGCGGACATGCTGAAGATCCTGCCGGCCAGCGACCTGAACCAGCGCACCGACGGCGTCTTCATCTGGGACGCGCGCGACGCCGGCCAGTTCAGCGCGGGCGAGTTCCTCGAGGGCACCGACGCCAGCGTCGCGAACTGCACCTCGCTCACCGCGGGCGTGCCGTATTGCACGGCAGGCGTGTCGTACGACTTCATGAAGAAGTTCCAGAACAACGGCTCGCGCCAGGGGCACCCGTGGGGTTCGCTGCAGCTGAACTACACCAACCTGCTCGACAGCACGAAGGGGAACAGCTGGAAGCCCAAGGCCGAACTGAGGGCCTACCTCGAAGGCGAGACCGACGCGAAGGGGTACGGGTTCATCGACGGAAGCTACCGGCTCGTCGGCAAGGGCAACGCCTATCAGCCCGGTGATACGATCTACACCTATTGCGAAACCACCTTCCGCGCGATGATCACCGGCGTCGCCAGCGCCGCGATCCTCGGCCTTCCGACGCGCTTCTACGACGGCGCGATGGTCGAATGGAATTCTCTCTCCAACATCAAGGACCGCAACGGCAACTTCCTGTTGCCGGCCGACTCGCCATGGCGCACCGACGTCCGGTCGTTCTACCGCGCGGCGAACGACAGTGCGCTGGTGGCGCCGCGCACCATCACCAACGCCTATGCCCGCTCGGCCGACGCGATCGTGCGGGCCGACACGGCCTACAAGACGGGCGAGTCGCCGGCCGCCGGCCGTCCGGGCGGGTCGGGTGCTCCGGCGAACCCCTGCGGCGGTTGATGCGCGCGGGCCGGTCGCAGTGAGGCGGCCGGCCCGCGCGCGACGCGCGGCGCTGTCGCTGTTGCTCGTCGCAGTCGCGCTGTCGGCCGGCTGCGGCCAGCGTCCGGCGGCGCCATCGGTCGAATCCTTCCTCGACCGGCACTGGGCGGAGCCTCTTCCTCCACAGGGGCCTCCGCCCGCCGGCTTTTCGGTTCTCGAGGCGTCGCTGTCGCCGCAGGCCTGCGGCCAGTGTCATGTACAGCAGTACGAGGCGTGGCGCGGCAGCCTGCACAGCCGCACCGTCGGTCCGGGGCTGCTCTGGCAGCTCAGGCTCATGGACCAGGCGCAGGCGAATCGATGCTTTCGCTGCCACGCCCCATTGGCCGAACAGAAGGCGCTGCTCGCGATCGAGCACGAATGGCAGGCTGCGCCGCCATTGCCGCCGCCCGGCTACGTCGGCCCGGATCTCGGTCACCAGGGCCTGGTCTGCGCCGCCTGCCACGTGCGCGACCACCGTCGCTTCGGCCCGCCGGCGCGGCCCGACGCCGAGCGCGGTACCGCGCATGGAGGCTTCACCGCGTCGGCGGCGTTCCAGGACAGCCGCTTCTGCGCGCACTGCCACCAGTTTCCGCCGGATGGGCCGAGCGTCGAGGGCAAGCTCTTCGAGGACACCTGGAACCAGTGGGCCGCGAGTCCGATGGCGCCGAACCGCAGCTGCCAGTCGTGCCACATGCAGGACCGACAGCATTCGTGGCGCGGCATCCACGACCCCGGCACCACGCGCAGCGCCGTCGACCTCGGCCTCGAAGTGCTCGCGCTGGGCGAAGGGCGCTACGAAGCGCGCGCCCGGGTGCGCAACGTCGGCGCGGGCCACCACTTCCCCACGTACATGGTGCCGAAGGTCGAACTCGAATTCCTGCGCCGCGATGCCGACGGTTCGACGCGGACGCTCGGGCGCCACGTGATCGGCTGGACGGTCGATACGCAACTCGTTCGCGAGATCGAGGACACGCGCATTCCAGCCGGCGAGTCGCGCGAGTTCGCGGTGCCGTTCGCCGCTCCCCGCGCCGGCGGGTGGAAAGTCGAACTCGTGGTGCGCGTGAGACCCGGCGAGCACTACGAGCGGATGTATCGCGAACATCTCGCGCGCGACGCGCAGTTGCCTCCACAGGCTGTCCCCCACCTGCGCCAGGCACTCGCCGACGTACTGTCGGCCGAGTACGACCTGGCCCGCATCGTCGCCCCGCCGCCGGCCGCCGCTGCTCCTATTGCAAATTGAAAGATTGCTTCGGCGAACTCGCGCGCTGCAATTCGGCGCGCAGCCGCAGCGTCCGATAACCCATTGATTTCGCGAGAGACCGATGCTGGCACGGTGTGTGCGTTCAACACGATCGGCACGACGCTTCGTGCATCGCGGAACCATGACTTCGATTCGAGTTTCGTTCGCGCTCGTATGGCTGCTCGCGGCGGCGGTTGCACAGGCCGCTGCGGATCCGCCGCGCCTGAAATACCGCTCGCGCGGGCCCGTCTGCGCCTGCGAATCGGGCCTGGGCGAGAACGAGATCCGCAAGGCCTGGGAGGCGCGTTTCGGCGCCGGATCGCAACAGCAGGCGGCCGACAGGCCCGCACCGGGCAGCGGATCCGCCACCGCGGGGCAGGGCGCCGGACGGCAGGATCAACAGAGGGAGGAGGGCAAATGAGACACGGGCACCCTGAGAAAGGCTGGAGGGCAGGCTGGAGGACATGGGCCTGGCGCAGCGGGCTGCTGTCCGCGCTGGCGATCGGCATGGCGCTGCTGGCCGGCCTGGGCACCGGACACCTCGACGAAACTGACGCGCGCGCGTCCGCCGGTTGGGGCGCCGAGGCGGTGTCCGCGCTGGCCGACAGCGCCTCGAAGGTGTCGCCGATTCCGCTGGCCAACGCATGCGGGCTGGGCGCATCGAGCTGCTTCAAGTGCCACAACGGCACGCGGGCGAAGGCGCCCGACATGGATGCGAAGAAATCGCCCTGGCACGCGCAGCACTCGAAGGTGAACAACTCGTGTGCCGGCTGTCACAAGGGCAACCCCAGGATCATGAAAGAGGACATCGCGCACTCGAAGATGGTCGCCAGACCGCGCGACGATTCCGCCGGCTCGTGCGCCGGCTGCCATGCCAGCGACCTGTCGAAGGTCCAGGGCGCCTACGCCGCAACTGCCGGAGCGAAGTGAGATGAAGAAACCCACCAGGATGTCCGTCCGCGGCGCGTGGTGCGCCGCGCTCGTCGCCGGCGCGCTGCCGCTGTCGGCCCTCGCCGGCCCGACGATCCAGTTCGGCGACCAGGGCTCGCTCACGATCAGCTATGCGCTGCAGGGGTGGATGCAGCACCGCAGCTTCACCTCGGACACGAACACGGGCTCGTCCACCGACGCGTTCCTGCGCCGCAACCGGCTCACCTTCTCCGGCCAGTACAACGACTACGTCGGCTTCTACGCGCAGCTCGAGGCCGGCAACGACAGCCGCTACGGCCAGGACAACAAGAGCGTCTACTATCGCGACGCCTACGTGACGCTCGACTACCGGGACGACCTGCGCTTCATCGTCGGCCGGTTCAAGAACACCTTCTCGCGCGAGAACCTCGAGGCCTGTCTCGAGCCGCTCACGATGGACCGGGCCGAGGTACTGTCGTACACGCCGTTCGGCGGCAGCCGCGACACGGGGCTTGCGATCTGGGGCAACCTGCTCGACGCCCGCCTGCAGTACCGCTTCATGGTGGCCGACGGGCGCGAAGGCACGTACGTGCCGAAGAAAGACCCGCGGCTGACTGCGCGGGTTCACTACAGCTTCTGGGATCCCGAGTCGAACTACGGGTACCTCGGCACCTATCTGGGCACCGCGAAAGTGCTGACGATCGGCGCCGCGTACGACACGCAGTCGAACGTCGCCTACGGCGACTGGCTGCTTCGCCGCGACATCAAGGACTACAAGGCCTGGACGGTCGACGCGTTCATGGAGTACCCGGCGCGCAGCGGCGTCTACACCGTGTCGGGAGCCGCGTTCAAGTACGACACCGGCGGCGCGTTCAACCAGTCGCCCGATCCCGACCTCCCGGTCAACAGCGACCTGAAGGGCTTCTACCTGAAGGCCGGCTACATGCTGCCGGGCAAGGTCGGCCCGGGGCGCCTGCAGTTCTTCGCGCGCCACGAGAATTCCGACTACGGCGCGAAGGTCGGCAACGCCGAGTACTACGACCAGAAGTGGAACAGCCTCGGCGCGAACTGGTATCTCGACGGGCAGAAACTCAAGGTGAGCCTCGAGTATGCGAAGGTGAAGTTCGGCACGCCCGACCCCTCGGTGCGCTCGCTGCGCGACTATAATCAGCTGACCTTGGGCTTGCAGTTCATCTTCTGATTTCTGATCCTGCCCGGGGGCGCGCGCCGCCCCCTCCGGCGGCCGGGATCGGGTCGCGAGGGGTCGACATGGCATCGCTGCCGATCGCGGGCGCATCGGGTGGAACTGCGCCTGCCTTTCTCGCGCTTCGGGGCCGCTGGAAGCCGTTCGGCGGGGCCGTGCTGGCCTCGCTCGCCTATGCGGCGGTCGGCGCGCTCTGGCACGACGACCGCTCCGCGTGGGCGCTCGGCACGGCGCTCGCGGCTGTGCCGGGCTGGCTTGTCGCGTGGGTCGCGGCCGAATTGGCCGCGGTCAGGGAGCTGGGGCGCGGCATCCGCCTCGCCGCCGAAGGCCGCTTCGAGCCTCTGCCGATCGAGCCCCACGCCGGCACCCTCGCGGGCCGGCTGATCCCCGAGTACAACACCACGGTGTCGAGGGTCGGGCTCACGTTCCAGAGCGTGGTCGAGTGCCAGGGGCGCTTTCTCGACGAGCGCAACCGCATCAACACGATCCTGCAGAGCCTGCCGGTCGGGCTGCTGAGCATCGGCGACGACCTGCGCGTGAGCATCGCGAACCGCCAGGCCGACGCGCTGTTCGGCGTCGAGACCGGGCAGCTGGTCGGGCAGAACCTGTTCGACCTGCTCGACCTGCACGAGCGCGACCGCGAAGTGCTGCGCGACGCATTCCTCTACAAGTACGTGGTTCGCAACCACGAAGTCGGCCTCAAGCTCGGCGGCAAGACGCGCTACATCGCGCTGAACCTTGCGTTCTACAGCGACCACGAAAACGACATGGGCAGCGTGCTGACGCTGCAGGACATCACCGAGCACCGGTCGCTGATGGAAACCGTGGCGATGCGCGAGAAACTCGTCGCGATGGGGCAGCTGGCTGCCGGGGTCGCCCACGAGCTCAACACGCCGCTGGGCAACGTGCTCGGCTATGCGCAGCTGCTCGAACGCGGCGCCGAAGGCCAGCCCAAGCTGGCCGAGTACTCGCGCATCATCGCCGAGGAGACCCGGCGATGCTCGCAGGTGGTTCACCAGCTGCTCGGCTACGCGCGCAAGGACGGGTGCAGCGACGAGACCTGCGACGTCAACCAGCTGGTGCGCGAACTGGTCGAGACCTTCGTCGATTGCCGCCTCAGGCGCTACCAGATCGAGGCGCGTGCGGACCTCGCTCCCGGCGAGCTGGTCGCGGAGGGAGGGTGCGGCCAGCTCGACATCGTCCTCACCAACCTGATCGTCAACGCGATCCACGCGCTCGACAAGGTGCCGGATCCGCTGATCGTGGTGCGCACCTGGAAGGAAGCTTCGAACGTGTGCATCAGCGTGTCCGACAACGGACCCGGCGTGCCCACCGAACTGCGCAGCCGGCTCTTCGATCCGTTCTTCACGACCAAGACCGTCGGACAGGGCACCGGGCTGGGCCTGCCGATCTCCAACGCGATCGTCACGCGGCGCGGCGGCTTCATCGCCTATGACGGCGACTTCACGGGCGGCGCCCGCTTCGTCGTGACTCTGCCCGCGGTCGACCTCGGCCGCGCCGGCGCATGATCGGGCAGGACGCAGCGCCGGCGGCGACGGCCGCCCCGCCGAGAATCCTCGTCGCCGAAGACGACCGGCGCATGCGCGAGCTGATCGCCGCCGTGCTGGGCGAGATCGAGACGAAGGTCGAGATCGTCACCGCGGCCGACGCGCACGAGGCAATGGATCTCTTCGAGGCCGATCACGCAGCGGTCGTGCTGAGCGACCTGCGCATGCCGGGCGCCAGCGGCCTCGAGTTGCTGAAGTTCGTCCGGCAACGCGATCCGCAGACGCAGGTGGTGATGGTCACCGGCCACGGCACGGTCGAATCGGCGGTCGCCGCGCTCAAGGAGGGTGCCTACGACTACGTGGAGAAGCCGTTCGACACGGTGAAGCTGCGTTGCGTCGTGGAGAACGCGCTGCGCCACTACCTGCTGGCCACCGAGAACGAGCGCCTGCGCCAGCAGCAGCGCAACTTCGAGCAGGGCGGCGAGATCATCGGCGCGTCGCAGGCCAGGGAGCGGATCGAGCGGCTGATCGCGGCGGCGGCCGCCTACGACTCGAGCGTGCTCGTCAGCGGCCCGAGCGGCAGCGGCAAGGAACTCGTGGCGCGCCAGATCCACCTGCGCAGCGCGCGCAAGGCCCGGCCCTTCGTGGTCATCAACTGCGCCGCGATTCCCGAGACGCTGGTCGAGAGCGAGCTGTTCGGCTACCGCAAGGGCGCGTTCACCGGCGCCGAGCGCAACAAGATCGGCCTGTTCGAGGCCGCCGACGGCGGCACGCTGTTCCTCGACGAAGTCAACAACGCGTCGATGGCGCTGCAGGCGAAGCTGCTGCGCGTGGCGCAGGACGGCGTCTTCTACCCGGTCGGCGCCACCGAGCCGGTCGCCGTCGACGTGCGCCTGATCGCCGCGACCAACCAGCCGATCGCCGACCTGGTCGCGCAGGGCCGGTTTCGGGAAGACCTCTACTACCGGCTTTCGGTGATCGAGATTCCGATTCCGCCGCTGCGCGAGCGCCGCGAGGACATCCCGCTGCTCGCGTACTACTTCCTGAACAAGCACTCGGTGCGCCTGGGCAAGCCCGTCGCCGGCTTCAAGACCGCGGTGCTGGGCGCGCTGATGCGCTACGACTGGCCGGGCAACGTGCGCGAGCTGGAAAACGTCGTGCAGCGCATGATCATCCTGAGCGAGTCCGACCCGATCGGGCCCGAGGTCGTGCCGCCGCGACTCTCCGAAGGCAGCGGCACCCAGGCGCGCGCGCTCGACCTGCTGTCGCCGCGCAGTCTCGACGAGATGGAGGCGTACTTCATCGCCAAGACCCTGCGCGAGACCAAGGGCGACCGCGGCCTGGCCGCGGAGATCCTCGGCATCGACAAGTCGACGCTGTGGCGCAAGGTGAAGCGCTACGGCATCGAGGAATGACGACCCCTCGGCCTCCCGGCTTGCCTAGCCGAGCACTGCCGGCAGCCGCCGCGTGAGCGCCTGGCGCGTCGCGGGGGCGCCGCCCAGCAGCGCGAAGCCGAGCAGGTTCCCGCTCGCATCCACGAAGGTGGCCTCCAGGCTGCCGTCGGCGCCTTCGTCGAAGCGCCAGCCGCCCTCGGCTGCTGCGGCCGGCGGCGAGACGGTGAGCGGCGCGGCCGGCGTCTTCACCACCACCGGCATCGCCGGATAGCGCACGTCGGTCGGTTCGCCGGCCAGCGTCTTCGCCAGCGCGCGCGCCGCGTTCATCAGCGGCATCACGAACGGCAGCACCTGGCCTTCGACCTCTGCGCAGTCGCCCAGCGCGAAGACGCCGGGCGCGCTCGCGCGCAGCTGGCGATCGACCACGATGCCGCGGTTCACCGCCAGCCCCGCAGCCTGCGCGAGTTGCGTGCGCGGGCGCAGCCCGATCGCCGACAGCACCGCATCGGTGTCGATCGTGCTGCCGTCGGCGAGCTTCACGCGCAGGCGCGTGTCGGCGCGCTCGACCGCGGATGCCGTCGTGCCCAGGCGCAGGCGGATCCCTGCGGCGCCCAGCTTTGCGGCCATCGCGCGGCCGACGCGCTCGGGCACCAGCCGGCCGAGCGGCCACGGGGCCGGATCGATCACGTCGACCCGGCGGCCGCCCGCGAGCAGGTCGTTGGCGAACTCGCAGCCGATCAGGCCGGCGCCGAGGATCGTCACGTGCGCGGCGTTCCCGATCGCGTCGCGAAAGCGCGCGTAGTCGCCGAGGTCGTTTACCTGCATCACCGCGCCGGCGGCGTCGCCGGCCAGCGGCACGCGGATCGGGTCGGCGCCGAGCGCGAGCACGAGCTGCGAGTATTCGAGCTGCTCGCCATCGGCCAGCGTGACCGCGCGCGCGGCAGTGTCGATCGACACCACCTCGCGATGCGCGAGCACTGTCGCGTTCAGCTGCGCGGCTGCGCCTGCGGCGTCCGCGCTGGCCAGGGCGGCGGCGCTGCGGTTGCCCGCCAGCGCGTTCGACAGCATCGGCTTCGAGTAGACCGCGCCGTCGTCACGAGTGACGACGACCAGCGGCGTCGCGGCGTCGAGCTTGCGGAACTCGCGGGCCACCGTGTAGCCCGCGAGCCCGCTGCCGAGAATCACGATCGGTGCCATGGCCCGTGTCGCCGCTCAGGCCGTGATCTCGACCATCTCGAAGTCGGCTTTCGCCACTCCGCAGTCGGGGCACGCCCAGTCCGCCGGGATGTCCTCCCAGCGGGTGCCGGGGGCGATGCCGTCCTCGGGCAGGCCCTTGGCCTCTTCGTAGATGAACCCGCAGACGATGCACTGGTAAGCCTTCATGTCGCTCATGTCCTTTTCTCCGTGTATGGGAACTGGTCGGTTCGTGTTCGGCGCCATTGTGGCGAGTCAGGCCGCGTTCTTCGTCATGGCGTTGACGCGCGCAAGGGCTTCCTTGTAGGCGTTGGCGTGCCGCTCCTCGACTTTCGTCAGCGCGGCGAAGCGCTTCGCGGCCTTCTCCAGCACCGCGCGGAACGCCTCGGCGTGCTCCTTCGACTCCGCGATCTGCTCGTCGAACTCGGCCACGGCCGCCTGGTTGCCCTCTTCCACCGCGAGGTGGCGGAACTTCGGGTACATCTCGGTGTACTCGTAGGTCTCGCCCTCGATCGCCAGCTCGAGCGCGCGCGCCGGGGTCAGCTTCTCCTTCGGGTACAGCAGGTCGAGGTGACCGAACGCGTGCTGCACTTCCTGGTCGGCGGTGGCCTCGAAGTGGCGCGCGGTTTCCTCGTCGCCGGCGGCGCGGGCCACCTTCGCGAAGTAGCGGTACTTGATGTGCGCCATCGACTCGCCGGCGAAGGCGGCTTCGAGGTTCTGGATGGTGATCGACTTCTTGTCCATGTCGCAGCTCCTGGTTGCGGTTGACGATGGACGCAGTGTGCCCGCGGAGGTAAAATCGGTCCAACGAATTAAAATCATCAGCATGATCGATAAAAGCGATAAGCCAGCCCGGAGGGCCCCAGCGGCGGCCGGAGCCGCGGCCGTGCCGCCCGCCCGGACGCGCACCGCGCCGCGCTCCGCTGCGCGCGCACCGTTCACGTCGGCCAGCGCACTGCCCTCGCTGCGCCAGCTGTCGTACCTGGTCGCCGTCGCCGAGCGGCTGAACTTCACGCAGGCGGCGCAAGACTGCTTCGTCACGCAGTCGACGCTGTCTTCGGGCCTCAAGGAGCTCGAGCGCACGCTCGGCGCGGCGCTGGTCGAGCGCGACCGCCAGCACGTGCTGCTCACGCCGCTCGGCCGCAAGGTGGTCGAGCGCAGCCGCGAACTGCTCGGCTCGGCGCGCGACCTGGTCGCCATCGTGCGCGCGGCCGCCGCGCCGATGACCGGGATGCTCAGGCTGGGCGCGATCCCGACGATCGCGCCGTTCATGCTGCCGCAACTGGTGCGCGAAGCGCGCGTCCGCCACCCCGACCTGAAGCTCGCGCTGCGCGAAGACCGCACCGCCACGCTGCTCGAGCGGCTGCGCGCCGCCGAGCTCGACTTCGCGCTGATCGCGCTGCCGTACGACACCACGGGCCTGCTGGTGCGCGAGCTCTTCGTCGAGGAGCTGTGGCTGATCACGCGGATGCCCGAGCGCCCCCACACGCCGCGACGGCTGAAGATCAGCGGGCTCGATACCGATCGCCTGCTGCTGCTCGAGGAAGGCCATTGCCTGCGCGAGCACACGCTCGAGGCCTGCGGGCTCGCCGAGCGCGCCAACCCGTCCGGCATCGAGGCGACCAGCCTGGTCACCCTTGTGCAGATGGTCGAGTCGGGCCTCGGCGATGCGCTGCTGCCGCAGATGGCGATCGGCTCCGCCTTCCTGGAGCGCGCGTCGGTGCTGCCGCAGCGCTTCGCGCCGCCGGCGCCCACGCGCACCATCGCGCTGGTGGCGCGGCAGACCACGACGCGGCTTGCCGAGTTCGAGTTCCTGGCCGAACTGTCCTCCTGAGCAACGCGTGCGTGCGTCGCGCGGGGTGCATCGCGTAAGATCGCAGCGCCATGTCGCTCGAATCCCCGATCCGGCCGCCGACGCGGTGGCGCACCGTGCTGCGCGATGCGGGCACGGTCTACTCGGTCAACGGCCTGATCGGCTTCATCTTCGCCGCCACCGGTCCGGTGGCCGTGATCCTCGCGGTCGGCACGCGCGGCGGGCTGTCCGAATCCGACCTCGCGTCGTGGATCTTTGGTTCGTTCTTCCTCAACGGCCTGGTCACGCTGCTGTTCTGCTGGCTGTACCGGCAACCGCTGGCCTTCTTCTGGACGATTCCCGGCACGGTGCTGGTGGGCCCGGCGCTCGGGCACCTGAGCTTCCCGCAGGTGATCGGCGCGTTCGTCGCCACCGGCGTGCTGATGCTGCTGCTCGGGCTGAGCGGCTGGGTGCGACGCGCGATGGCCATGGTGCCGATGCCGATCGTGATGGGCATGGTGGCAGGCGTCTTCCTGCGCTTCGGGCTCGACCTGGTGCGCGCGCTGCACGAGGATGCGGCGATCGCCGTGCCGATGGTGCTCGCCTTCCTGCTGCTCAACGCCTGGCATGCGGCGGGGCGCCGCGTGCCGCCGATGCTGGGCGCGCTGCTGGTGGGCGCGATCGCGGTGGGGCTGTCGGGGCGCTTCGCGCCGGACCTGTCGGGATCGAGCATACTGGCCCGGCCCAACATCTATCTGCCCGAGTGGTCGCTGGAGGCGATGGTCGAGTTGGTGGTGCCGCTGGCGATCACCGTACTGGTCGTGCAGAACGGTCAGGGAACCGGGTTGCTGCAACTCGCGGGCCATCGGGCGCCGGTGAACGCCATCACCGTGGCATGTGGCATCGCCTCGCTTGCGACGGCGATGGTCGGCGCCGTCTCGACCTGCCTGACCGGCCCGGTGAGCGCGCTGCTCAGCGCGTCGGGCGAGCGCTCGCGGCACTACATCGCTGGCCTGGTGGTCGGAACGCTCGCCCTGGGGTTCGGCGTGGTCTCTCCGCTCTTCACTCGGCTATTGCTGGCGACGCCGAAATCGTTCGTGTTGACGTTGGCGGGTCTGGCGATGTTGCGCGTCCTCCAGTCCGCGTTCGTGGCCGCTTTCTCCACCCGCTTCACGTTCGGCGCGCTGTTGAGCTTCGTGATCGCGGTCGCGGACACCCCGCTGCTGGGCGTGGGCGCCGCATTCTGGGCATTGGTCGCAGGCGTTGCCGGGTCTGCGGTCGCCGAGCGCGACGACTTTGCGGCCTTGCGTGCCCATCCTTCCGGGACGCCGGCCGAGGACGCGAAATCCGGATGAGTGCCGCTCCGTGCCGATGAGGCGCGTCGGCCCATTGTTGTCGGATTTGAAACGCTGAATTGCTGCCGGGCGCCTTGGTCATTCCCGACCCGGCTACTTATCATCGGATCGCTTTCCCTGGACATCCCTTGGTCATGGGCGACATGAGCTCGTTGTACACGGCCGCACAGCTGGCGTTCCGCGATGAATTGCGCGAGTTCCTGGCGCGTGAGCTGCCAGCGGACCTGCGCGAACGAACCTCGAGGGGTTTGCCGCAGCGGCGCGAGGATTTCGTCCGCTGGCAACGGATTCTGTGCGCGCGAGGCTGGGGTGCGCCCAATTGGCCGCGCGAGTTCGGCGGAACCGGCTGGACGCTCGTCGAACAGCACATCTTCGACGAGGAATGCGCAATCGCGGGCGCGCCGCGCCAGCTGGCGTTCAACATCCGGATGCTCGGGCCTGTACTGATGGCGTTCGGCACCGATGCACAACGGGCGCGCTTTCTGCCGCGCATCCTGACGCTCGACGACTGGTGGTGCCAAGGGTACTCGGAGCCCGGCGCAGGCTCGGACCTGGCTTCGCTGAAGACCAGGGCGGTACGCACGGGCGACGCGTATCGCGTCACCGGCCAGAAGGTCTGGACGACGTTTGCCCACCACGCGGACTGGATGTTCTGCCTCGTGCGAACCCGCGACGGCGCCAGACCCCAGGATGGCATCTCGTTCCTGCTGGTCGACATGAAGAGCCCCGGCATCACGGTAAAGCCCATCCGGACAATCGACGGCGAGCATCATCTCAACGAGGTCTGGCTGGACGACGTCGCGGTGCCGGCCGGGAACCTCGTCGGAGAGGAGCACCAGGGCTGGAGGTGCGCGAAGTTCCTCCTCGTCCACGAGCGCTCCACTCTCGGGAACCTCGGGCCTGCGAAACGCGAGTTGCGCAGACTCAAGGCGATAGCGACGAGGCAGTCCAGGCGCGGTCTCCCGTTGTCCGACGACCCCGCCTTTCGCGTGCGCGTTGCGAAGCTCGAGATCGACCTGATGGCACTCGAGGTGCTCAACCTCAGGATGCTGAGCCGGCTCGAGGCAAGCGCAGACGGTGGAACCGGTGCGGAAGCGTCGATCGTCAAGATCTGCGGGACGGAGCTGTTGCAGGAGATCACCGAGTGTTCGTTGCGGGCCGCAGGGCTGCAGGGGCTGCCCTTCGCCAGGGAGGCTGGGTGCGACGACGTCGGACCCGACTGGTTCGGTCCCGATCATGCCGAACCGGCTGCGTCGCTGTACTTCAACAATCGCAAGCTGTCGATTTTCGGTGGCACCAACCAGATCCAGCGAAACATCATCGCCAAGACCATGGGGCTCTGACGCGCGGGGAGGCGAGGGGTTGAGGATGTTCGAAAGCGGCGATATCGAAGATCAGCTGGCGCAGTCAGTCTCGCGATTCATCGCGCGCGACTACACCTTTGCCCGCAGGAATCTCATCACGGCCAGTACGCCGGGCTGGAGCGACGCGGTGTGGCGCTCGCTCGCGGGGATGGGATTGCTGGCGATCGGTGTTCCCGAGCGATGCGACGGCGCGGGGCTGGACGCCTTCGCGACACGATCGGTGATGACATGCTTCGGTCGCGGGCTGCTGGTCGAGCCCTATCTCTCGAGTGCCGTGGTGGCCACGAGCGCATTGAGCCTCCTGGATCCCACCCCCGTCGGCGACGCCTGGCTATCCCGCCTCGGCTGCGGCGATGCCGTCGCTTTGCTGGCGCACCACGAACCCGACTCGCGTTTCGACCTGAACGTCGTGGGGACGACGGCGACGATCACGAACGACGGATACCGCCTGCGGGGAACGAAGCTGCTCGGAAACGGCGCCGGTGCGGCCACCGCCGTGCTGGTGACCGCGCGACTCGCGAGCGGAGTCGGACTTTTCGTCGTCGAACGCGAGGCAGCCGGGGTGCAGATTCGCGAGTGTCGGTCATACGACGGACAGCGGGTCGGAGAACTGCTGCTCGTGGATGTGTCGTTGCCCGCTTCGGCGCTGCTTCGGCACGACGCGCTGCAACTGGTCGAGCATGCGATCGACTTCGGAATTGCGGCCGCATGCGCCGAGACTGCCGGGTTGATCGAAGAGGCGAACCGGCGAACCCTCGAGCACCTGAAGACTCGCAGGCAGTTCGGGCAGCCGATCGGAGCATTCCAGGTTCTGCAGCATCGAATGGCCGATATGGCAATTCATCACGAGTTGACCGATTCGATGGCCTGGCTGGCCGCTCGGGACGTGATGTCGCCGGATCGCGCAGCGCGGCGCCGCTCGCTCTCGGCCGCGAAGGTCGTTGCTGCGCGCGCTGCACGCTTCGTCTCCCAACAGGCCATTCAGTTGCACGGAGGGATGGGCATGACCGAAGAGCTCGAAGTCAGCCATTACGCGCGGCGCCTCACCGCGATCGGCATCGAGTTCGGCGACTCGGACTACCACATCGAGGAGTTCTGCGGCACGCTCGAATTCCCCGTGAATGCGTGAACTCACTTGCCGAAGGAACATCGATGGAGGAAAGAACCTATCCGCAGCCAGCGCAGTTCATCGGGGGGTCGTGGCGCGAGGGCCGTTCGGATGCGGTTGTCGAGGTGCTCAACCCGGCAACCGAACAGGTGCTTGCCCTCGTCCGATGTGCCTCCGCCGAGGACGTCGACGACGCGATCCTGGCGACCGTCGAGGCCAACGAGTCGTGGCGCCTGGCGACGGCGGTGGACCGCGGGCGCGTCCTGCGAGATGCCGCCGCGTTACTCCGGGCGCGCGAGCAGGCGATAGCGCGGGTCTTGTGTCTCGAGCAGGGCAAGCCGCTGGCCGAGGGCGTGCGCGAGGTCGCAATGGCGGCCGATGTTCTCGAATGGTCCGCGGAGGAGGGGCGGCGCGCCTACGGGCGGATCGTTCCGAGCCGGTATCGCGGCATCCGGCAGTTCGTCGTCAGGGAGCCGATCGGACCGGTGGCCGCATTCACCCCATGGAACCTGCCGCTGCTGACGCCGGCGATGAAGATCGGTGCTGCGCTCGCGGCGGGTTGCCCGGTCGTGATCAAGCCGTCCGAGGAAACTCCTGCTGCGACGATCGCGCTCGTTCGGGCGCTCGCCGATGCCGGACTGCCGCCGGGCACGCTGAATCTGCTGCTCGGCGACCCGGCGCCGATTTCGCATCACCTGATCTCGCATCCGGCGATTCGCAAGGTGACGTTCACCGGTTCGACCCGCGTCGGCAAGGAACTGGCGGCGCTGGCGGGGACCCATGCCAAGCGCATCGCGCTCGAACTCGGCGGCCACGCGCCGGTGCTGGTGTTCGACGATTGCGATCCCCGCCGGGTTGCGGAGGCGATCGCGCCGGTGAAGTTCCGCAACGCGGGCCAGTTGTGCGTGTCGCCGACCCGCTTCTTCGTGCAGGACGCGATCTACGAGGAATTCGTTGCTGCGCTCGCTTCCGTCGCGGCGTCGCTCCCGGTCGGCGATGGTCTCGATTCGAAGACCCGAATGGGGCCGCTCGCGAACGCACGCCGGGTGATGGCGGTCGATGCCCTCGTCCAGGATGCCCTGGCCAACGGCGCGAAGCTGGCGTGTGGCGGTCGGCGACTCGGCGATCGTGGCTACTTCTATGCGCCGACGGTCTTGAGCGACGTCCCGGACCGGGCCCGCATCATGAGCGAAGAGCCGTTCGGCCCTGTCGTTCCGATCGATCGTTTCGCGACAATGAACGAGGTCGTCGCGCGAGCGAACAGCGTGCCGTACGGCCTGGCGTCGTTCGCCTTCACCAGGGATCTCGCGCGCGCCGACGAGGTGGCATCGCGCCTGGAGGCCGGCATGGTGGGAGTGAACAGCTTCTACATTGCGCAGGCCGAGACGCCCTTCGGGGGCGTGAAGGACAGTGGCGACGGCAGGGAAAGCGGCATCGAAGGCCTCGACGGCTATCTGGTCACCAAGTTCGTCTCGCAGGGATACCTCTGACGAGCCGGCCTATGCGCCCGCCACGCGCCGGCTCGCGCGTGGAACGAATGCGCGTTCGTCGTCGGACGCAAGAGTCTTTGCGAGAAACTCGAGGAACACGCGGGTCCTCCGCGGGATCCTCGATCGATTCAGGATCAATGCATTGGCCTGCAGAGACGGCGCCTCCCACTCGGTCAGCACACGCACCAGCCTCCCGGATCGCAATACGTTGATGCACATCAGATTCGGAAGAACGCTCAAGCCCATCCCTCCCAGTGCCAGTTCGCGCGCCAGCGCGGTACTGTTCACGACGAACTTGCCGCCGATCTCGACCGTCCGGTCGCGCGACCGCTTTCGAAACGACCATACGCCTTCGCGCCGCTGAAGCTCGGTGAGGATGCAGTCGTGTGCCGCGACCTCGTCGATCGAGGCCGGAACCCCCTTCCGTTTCACGTATTCCGGACTGGCGTAGACGCCCCGCCTCAGGCGCCCGATCGGCCGCGAGATCAGCCGGGACTCCTGAAGCGGCCCGAGGTGAACCGCAATGTCGAATCGCTCCTCCAGCAGGTCCACGGGACGGTTCGACAGCTCGATCTCGAACTGGACTTCAGGATGCGCCCTGGAGAACTCGGAGATCGCGTGCCCGAGCCAGACCGCACCGAAGTCCATCGGCAAGGCGACCCGCAGCGTACCGCGCAACTCGGTCTGCATCTCGGATGTCTGCAGTCGGGCGTCCTCGAATTCCTGTGCGATACGGGCGCAGTGTTCGTAGAAAGCCGTGCCGATGTCGGTGGTGTGCAGCTTTCGGGTGCTCTTGCGCAGCAGCATCGTGCCCATCTGCTCTTCGAGCAGCGCGAGCTTGCGGCTGATCGTCGATTTCGGCATCCGCAGGCGTGCGGCTGCCTGCGTAATGCTGCCGGCATTGACGACCTCGTAGAAGAGGAGCAGCGAGTTCAGGTCGATCTTCGAAGGCATCGCGAACTCCCGTTGCGACTGAAACCGCAGAGGTGAAACCGTGGAGGCTGCGCGAATCGTCTCACCAATGCAACGCTCCGGGGGGTGCTGTTCCGTTCCATCCATGGAACGCCGGGTTTCGCAATGCTGTCTAGGCATGGACAGAGCTTCTGCCTACGATCGTTCCCGGACATGACAAGCAGCGTCGGGCGAGTTGCATCCGGTGTGCGGGTTCCGAAGAGCCTGCAGCTGACGCCGGATATGGACCCGATCCAGCGCGAACAACCGAAAGGAGACGGCGATGACGACGATGAGCAGGCGAAGCTTTCTCGAATTTGCAGCCGGTGCTGGCGCCGCGGCCGGGCTCGGCCAGGCAACGCTGGGCGCGGTGGCGGCCAGAGCGGCCGGTCTCCCCGAACTCAAGCACACGTACGTCGCGCCGGGCTTCTCGGCAATGATCACGCTCTACCTTGCGGCGAAGAAATTCGACGAAAAGAACGGGATCAGTCTCAAGCTCGGTGATCCACAGTCGTCGCTGACGACCTACTACGCGGACCTGGTCGCCGGCAACGTCGACCTGGGTATGGGAAGCTGGGATGTCTTCGCCTCCCGGTACCTGGCCGGGGTGCCCCTCCAGCTGGTCTGCGTGTTCACCACCGCAGACATGATCCACATGATGGCTGGTCCGAACGGACCGAAATCGGTGAAGGAACTCGCCGGCCGCAGCCTGGCCGCGCCGGTGTCCACGGGCACCTACCGGATGGTTCGCGCGATGCTGAAGGAGTTCCACGGCATCGACCTCGAAAAGGTGGCGCGGGTCCAGAACGTCGACAACATGGCCATGCCGGGCACGTTGCTGCTGGCGGATCGCGCGGATGCCGGCCTTTCGTGGGAACCGAACATCAGCCGGCCGCTGAAGGCCGACCCGAAACTGCGGATCATCTATAGCGCCGGGGCAGACTACCGGGCGCACACCGGGCACTCCATGCCCTATTTCGCGGTGGCCGTGCGCAAGGACGCGCTTGGAAAGGGCCAGGACATCGCCGCCAGGATCGCGAAGTCGTTCGAAGACACCTGCGCCTCCTTCATGGCCAACGTCGACGAGGCCATTGCGAGCGTTCCGGAGAAGATCCTCGGCATCGACCCGGACGTGATCAAGCTGGCGATCGGCTCGGGCAGGCTGGCGTTCAAGTCGGTATCGATGGCGGACCCGGCCGGGCGAGCCAGTGTGCTGGCCGCATCCGAGTTCATGGCGCGCAACGGCTTGTTGCCGCGGAAGCTCGACGAAGGTTTCTTCCCGTTCGGGTGAACCATGAGCGAAAAAGCAGCGATTGCCCATCCGATCCGGGCTCCGCGAGCGCCCCGGTCCGCATCGGCGCGATCCGACGCGATCGCGATGGCGGTCGTCGTTGGCGTGCTCATCCTCGCGATGGAGGTTGCAAGTTGGTACGTGCAACCCTTCATCATGCCGTCGCCGGCGGTCGTTCTGCGCGCCTTGTGGGCTGACCTGACCGAGGACATCGGCCACATCGGCATCACGCTGCTCAGGCTGTTCGTAGCGCTCGCCTGCGCGATGCTGGCCGGAGTGACGATTGGCGTGCTGATGGGAACGTCGGCCCGCCTGCGTCCGTACCTGCGGTCGCTGGTCGTTATCGACACGGGCATCCCTGCCCTGTCGTGGATGCTGGTCGCGGTCTTCTGGTTCAAGGAACCCGAGGCGCGCATCTTCTTCATCCTGACCGTGATCCTGCTCCCCTTCTACGCGATGAACGTGTACGAAGGGATCCGCGCCGTCCCCAAGGACTGGGTCGACATGCTCGAGAGCTTCAGGCCATCGCGCTGGCAGGTGATGCGCTTTCTCATCATCCCGCAGATCGTGCCCTATGTACTGCTTACCACGAAGTCGCTCATCGGGTACGCCACGCGGATGGTGATCTTCGCCGAACTGATCGCTTCGGCGGTGGGCATCGGAGCACGCATGGGCCTCGCGCAGTCGACGTTCAAGATGGAGCACGTGCTGGCCTGGACCTTCTTTCTCGTCATCTTCAATCTGGTCGCCCAGGGTCTCGTCGGCCTCGCCGAGAAGCGGCTGCTGCGCTGGCGCGCCGAAGCGAGCGTGAGGTAGCCCGGATGAGTGCCTCTACGCTTATCGAGCTGAAGCGCGTGCACAAGCGCTTCAACGACTTCGTCGCCGTCGAAGACCTCGACCTCGCGGTGTCCGTGGGCGAGACAGTCGCCCTGGTCGGGCGAACGGGTGCGGGCAAGAGCACCGTGATGAACCTCATCATGGGGACGATCCGCGCCGACCGGGGCACTGTCACCGTCGCGGGTGCCGACCCGTACGCGAGCTTCGCGTCGCTGAAGGGAAAACTCGCGGTCAGCTTCCAGACCGACCGGCTCCTGCCATGGCGAACAGCCGTCGAGAACGCCGAGCTTGGCCTGCTCCTTCTCGGGCGCAAGGCGACCGACGCCAGGCGGGTTGCGCTCGAATGGCTCGATCGCGTCAAGCTGCAGGGCGCCGCGGCGAAGTATCCGCACGAGCTTTCCGGTGGCATGCGACAGCGCGTTTCGCTGGCGCGCGCGCTCGCGGTCGATCCGGCGCTGGTCCTGCTCGACGAGTCCTTCAGCCAGCTCGATCACGTGACCTCGGCGACCTTGCGTCGCGACTTCAGCCAGATCGTCAGGCAGTACGGCAAGACCTGCGTGTTCGTGACGCATCGCATCGATGACGCGATCGAGATGGCGGACCGGATCCTCGTGCTGGCGCCCGGCGCGAGGCTGGCGCTCGAAGTCAAGGTCGCCCCGGCGCAGCGTGAAGACGCCGACGAAGCGGCCAGGCTGCATGCGCTGATCGCGCAGACCATGGGTGGGGAAGAGCAATAGACGGCCGCTTCGACGCGGCAAATCGCAAGTGAACGTGTAGCAACCGCAACAGGAACCGAGATGACATACGAAGACATCATCGTAGAGCGGGTCGAGAAATGGCTCGAGATCACGATCAACCGCCCGGAGAAGCTCAATTCGCTGCGTGACCGGACCGGCGAGGAGATCATGCATGCGATGAACGCTGCCGAACTCGATCGCGAGATCTCGGCAGTGATCCTGAAGGGCTCCGAAAAGGCGTTCTGCACCGGAATCGACACCAGCGAATTCCAGATCCGACCGAACGAATACTTCGACTTCTATCGCCTGCGCAAGCGCCAGCGTCGGGTCAATCGCATGTTCCGGGATCTGACGGAGTATACGAAGCCCGTCATCACCGTGGTCGAGGGCTTCGCGCTCGGCGGCGGCCTCGAACTCGCGCTTGTCGGCGACATCATCGTCGCTGGCGAAAACGCGAAGTTCGCGCTTCCGGAAATCAAGCTCGGGATCATGCCCGGCGGCGGCGGAACGCAGACCTTGCCGCGCCTGATCGGCAAGCCGCTGGCGAAGGAGCTGATGTGGACCGGCCGGCGGATCTCGGCCGCCGAGGCGAAGGAATATCGGTTGCTGAACCACGTCACGCCAAAGGGTGCAGCACTCGACAAGGCACGCGAGATCGCCCGGACCATTTCCGAGAACGCACCCATTTCCGTGATGCTCAGCAAGACCGCAATCGACCGTGGCGTCGATATGGCACTCGCCGACGGAATGGCGACCGAAGGCGACGTGTCGTTCATGCTGTATTTCACGTCGGATCGCAACGAAGGGCTTTCGGCGTTCCGCGAGAAGCGGACTCCGACGTTCCGCGGCGAGTGAGAAGGGGAGCCAAATGGCCAAGAGACGTGACATGGTCATCGGCGGCTACGCCGAGACGAAGATCGATGCAAAGACCGGTCGTAGTGCCTACGACCTGGCCGGCGAGGCGTTGCACCTTCTATTGGAGTCCACCGGCATCGACAAGAAGGAGATCGACGGGATGGCGGTCAGCATGCCGCTGTCCGAGGCGTCGAATCCGTTCTTCGGGGTCTATCTGAACGACGCGCTCGGATTCACGCCGAGCTGGCTCGAACTGGTCGGACTCGGCGGGGGTTCGCCGATTGGCGGCGTAGCGAGAGCCATGTCGGCGATCCGCGATGGGCATTGCAAGGCGGCCATCGTCATTGCCGCCGATGCCCCGAGCACTTCGTGGAAGTCGAACTACGGCGCCTATCGGCCCGAATTCCAGGACCTGACCGGGGTCGGGGGCCCGCCGGCGATGTTCGGGCTGCTGCTGAGCCGATACGCGCATCAGTACCCCCTGAATTACGAAGCGCTCGGCAAGATCGCGATCACCCAACGCGAACACGCGGTGCTCAACGACAACGCGTATCCGAAGTTCCGCAAACCTCTGACGATGGAGGACTACCTGAAGTCGCGGGTCGTCTCCGATCCGTTGCGGATCCTCGACAGCGTGATGTTTTGCGACGGCGCGAACGCCGTGCTCGTCACCAGCGACGAGAACGCCGTCCGGCTCGGGCTGAAGAAGAAGGTTTACCCGGTTGCCTACGCGGAAATGACCCACTTCAACGCGAGTGATCCCTGCCCGGACATCACCCATACCGGACATGGCGCGATCGCGCCCCGCCTTTATGCGCAGGCCGGCCTGAAACCGTCGGATATCCGCATGTTCCATCCGTACGACGACTTCACCGTTGCCGTGATGATGCAGTTCGAAGACTTCGGGTTCTGCAGGAAGGGCGAAGGCTCGGCCTTCGTCATGGACACCGATCTCTCGTACAAGGGCACGCTACCGCTGAACACGGGTGGCGGACAGATCTCGGCCGGCCAACCGGGTCTCGCCGGCGGCGGCGTGAACCTCGTCGAGGCAGTGCGCCAGATGTTCGGCGAAGCCGGAGCGCGCCAGGTTTCCGATCCGAGGAACGCCCTTGTCACGGGGATCGGGACGATTCCGTATGGCCGCAACTGGGGTGTCAACAACGCACTGATCCTGGAGGTCTGACCGATGAGCGAATCGAAACCGAACAGGCCGGTTCCCAAGGCCAACACGTATCTGCCGACGCAGGCATTCTGGGACGCGGCGAAACAGGGCAAGCTGGTGCTCCAGCGTTGCACCGAAACGGGCAAGTTCCAGCATCCGCCACGCCCGGTGAGCGTCTATACCGGGAAGCGCACGCTCGAGTGGCGGGAGGTGTCCGGAAACGGCACGATCTATGGCCACACGGTGGTGCGCATCGCCAGCCCTGACCTCGAGGGGCGCATCCCGCTGTGCTGCGCGACCGTCGAGCTCGACGAAGGGGTCCGGATCATCGGGAACGTCCTCGACTGCGCGCCGGAAGACCTGAAGATCGGCAAGCGCGTTCGTCTCGCGTGGGACAAGCTGAACGACGACGTCAACTATCCTGCGTTCAGATTGGTGTAGGGGCTGCGCATGAGGCTCGAAGTCATCGTCGCCGCTCATGCGCGACGCACGCCGGATCGCGTCGCTGTTACCTGTGGTGGCAGGCGCCAGACTTATCGCGAACTCGTCGATGCGAGCGACCGGCTTGCGTGTGGTCTGAGTGCCCTTGGAGTGGGCGTCGGCGATCGCGTCCTGATTTACGTCCGGAACAGCGTCGAGTTCGTGCAGTGCCTCTGCGCGAGCTTCCGGGTCGGAGCGGTCGTGGTGCCGGTCAACACGAGGCTGACACCGAAGGAGATCAGGTACTTCGTCAGTGACTCGAAACCTCATGCCATCGTCTATGACGCAGCCAGTCGCGACGTCGTCGAGTCGTTCGGTGACGATCTCGGGAAGGCGAAGCGATTGGTGATCGGTGAAGCTGGCGACGGAGAGATCGGGTACGACGACCTCCTTCGTACACCCATCTCGCATCTTGCGCCGCTGCCCTGTGACGCGACCGAGGCGATGATCATCTACACCTCGGGGACGACCGGTCGCCCCAAGGGTGCGCTGATCACGCATGCGAACGTTCTCGTACAGCACGGTTTCATCAACGCGATCGAATGGACCATCGGGCGCGACGACGTGTACCTCGTCACCACGCCGCTCGCCCATCGCACCGCGCAGGGCCGCCTGGGCAACTCGCTGTGCCTGGGGGGGACGCTGGTCATCATGGAGAAGTTCGACGCCGAGGCGGCGGTGGAACTGATCGAATCCGAAGGGGTGACCGTCGCCGGCATGGTGCCAACGGTTGCTCGCATGCTGATTCCCGTGATCGAGAAGTCGCCGTCGCGTTGCCGCAGCTTGCGTCGCATCGTCGTGACCGGGGAGGCGTTTCCCGTCGAAGTCAAGAAGCGACTGATGGAATTGCTGCCGCACGTGCGGCTCGCTTCGTTCTTCGCGATGACCGAGGTCGGAGCGGTGACCAGCCTGGATCACGAGGAGCAGTTCACTCACGCTGCCTCGGTGGGCAGGGTAACGCCCGGCGTCGAGGTCAGGCTGGTGGACGATGGCGGCAGCGACGTGCCGGTAGGCGAAACCGGTGAAATGCTCGTACGCACGGGCCGCCCCGGCGCGTTCACCACCTTCCTCGGCTATTTCAACCGCCAGGAAGACACGGCGGCCACCATTGACGATGGTTGGGTGCGCACCGGTGACCTCGCCCGCTTCGACGACGACGGCTACATGTACATCGTCGATCGCAAGAAGGACATGGTCCTCAGCGGCGGGTTCAATATCTACACGAAGGAAGTCGAGCAGGCGCTGCATTCTCACCCGTCGGTTCGGGATGCGGCCGTCGTGGGCGTGCCCGACGCAGTGTTCGGCGAGGCGGTCGCCGCCTTCGTCGAACTCGAACCGGGCATCACGACTACCGCAGAAGAGCTGATCGAGCACTGCCGGGAATCGATCGCCAGCTACAAGAAGCCGAAGTACGTGTTCTTCGTCGATGTGCTTCCGCGCAATACCCTCGGCAAGGTTCTCAAGGCCGATCTCCGTAGCAGCGCGGCGGAAATGGTTGCCAGGTACGGAGCGAAATGAATGCACGAGATCGATTGCTCGCAATGGATCGACGGTGAGTGGCTTGCGCCGGCCGCGCCGGAATGGTTCGAGTCCGTCGATCCGGCAACCGGCCAGACGATCGGACGCATGGCGGGTGCCGGGGTTCCGGAGGCCGAGGCGGCGATCGCGGTCGCACGAAGGGCTTTCCATCAGGGAGAGTGGGCGCACCGGCCGCGCTTGCGTGAGACGGTGCTGCTGGAGTTCGCGTCACGGCTGGAAGAAAGCGCCGAAAGGATCGCCGCGCTGCTTACGGCCGAGAATGGAAAGCTGTTGCGCGACTCACGGGCCGAGGTGGCGGGTGCCGTCTCGGAACTGCGCTACTACGCCGGTCTGGCCCGCAATCTCTTCGGTCGTGTCGTGCGTCCCGATCTGGGGATGACATCGGCCCTGTTCCGGGAACCGGCCGGGGTGGCCGGCATCATCGTGCCGTGGAACGCGCCGCTCGTGCTCCTGGTTCGGTCACTCGCTCCGGCCATGGCGGCGGGCTGCACATCGGTGGTCAAGGTCGCGGCGCAGACTGCGCTGACGAGCGTCGAGATCTTCCGTTGCCTGGCCGCGATTCGTTCGCTGCCGTCTGGTGTCGTGAACCTGCTCTGCGAAGCTGGCAGCGAATGTGCGCAACGGATGGTCTCTTCGCCCGACGTCGACGTCGTCAGCTACACCGGAAGCACCGCCGTCGGAAAGCGAATCATGGCTTCGGCGGCGGGCACCCTGAAGAGACTCTCCCTCGAACTCGGCGGCAAGGCCGCGTGCGTCGTAGGCGAGAGCGCCGATGTGTCGCGCGCGGTTTCGGATATCGCGGCGGCTTCGACGATCCTGAGCGGACAGCAATGCACCGCGGCAGCAAGGGTGCTGGTCCATCGTTCGCGTTACGCGGAATTCCGCGACGGCATCGCCGGTCGCTTCCGGCAGATGGTCGTGGGTCCCGGTGCCGATCCGGCCAGCGAGATGGGGCCCCTGATCGACGTTGCCAATCGCAATCGTATCGTCCGGACGCTCGAGGAATGCGGCGACAACGCCCGGGTCCTGGTGCATGGACGCCCGCTCGGCGCTCCTCACCAGCACGGTGCGTTCATCACGCCGAGCCTCGTCGAGATCGAGGATCTCACGCATCCGATGATCCAGAACGAACTGTTCGGACCGGTTCTGGTGATCGAAGCATGGGAGACCGAGCCCGAGGCAGTGCACCGGGCGAACGCGACGCACTACGGACTGGCTGCGAGCGTGTGGACCCGGGACGCCGACCAGGCGCAACGGCTGGCCCAGGCGATTCGGGCCGGTACGGTCTGGATCAACGCGCATAACAAGCTGTTCGCCGAGGCCGAGACGGGTGGCTTCGGCGAAAGCGGATTCGGACGACTGCACGGCGCCGAAGGCCTGAACGACTTTCTTCAGACGAAGCACGTGTACCAGGACCACGGTCGGGTCGTTACGGTCTGAGCGAGGATCGATCGCCATGCTGCGCAACGACACTCCCACTCAGGCTGCGTTCCGGCGCGAGTACCGGGAATGGGTCGAGCGGCACCTGCCTGCCGATCTTCGCTACCTGACCGCACGCCCCGAGCCGGCCTCGGTCATGCCCTGGTATCGCGCGCTGGCTCGCAAGGGCTGGATTGCGCCGCACTGGCCGCGCGAGCACGGGGGCATGGGAGCCGATGCGGTCACCCAGGTGATCATGATGGAAGAGGGGGCCCGGCTCGGGACCCCGGACCTTCCGACGCAGGGGCTCAACCACATCGGTCCTCTGCTGATCCGCCTCGGGACGCCGGCCCAGCGTGCGAGACACCTGGGGCCGATTCTCGACGGCGACGTGATCTGGTGCCAGGGCTATTCGGAGCCGGGCGCCGGTTCCGACCTCGCGAGCCTGCGTACGCGAGCGAGGATCGACGGCAACGAACTGGTGATCAACGGCCACAAGATCTGGACCACCTGGGGCCAGCACGCGCAATGGATGTTCGCACTCGTTCGCACCGGCGCCCCGGATTCCGGGCGCAACGGCATCACCTTCGTGCTGGTCGACCTCGCGACGCCAGGCATCACACGGCGGCCGATCCGGACGATCGCCGGTGACGACGAGTTCTGCGAGGTCTTTCTCGACGACGTGCGGGTGCCGATCGCGAACGTCGTCGGTGAGATCGACGGCGGATGGAAAGTGGCCAACACGCTGCTCAACGAGGAGCGCGTACGGGTCGGCAGCCCGCAGCAGCCGCTACGCGCCCTCGAGCGCACCATCGCGGTGGCGCAACGCACCGGTGCGATTGGGGATCCGGTGTTCGTCGACCGGCTTGCGGGGCTGGCCATCGAGGTCGACGCGATAGGCGCCGCATTCATCGAGGCCACCGAAGCGTTCGAGGCCGGCATCGATCCCGGCCAGCGAAGCTCGTACATGAAGATCCACTCTACCGAGACGGTGCAGCGGCTCCTCGACCTTCAGCAGGAGGCAGTGGGAGGTGCGGCGGGCCTGCCGCTCACCGGAGAAGGACTGGAGCGTCTGGATTTCTGCGGCTACTACCTTCAGTCGCGCAGGCTGTCGATCTACGGTGGCACGAACGAGATCCAGCGGCAGATCCTGGCGACCCGGGTCCTGGGGCTTCCCAACTGAAGCAGGTGAATCCGATGGATCAGTCCGCGGGCGAGAACGAGCGCCTGATCGCCGAAAGCGTCGCGCAACTCGCGACGGCGCATGGCGGCCCCGCCGCCATGCGGGCAAGCCGCGAGCAGCCGCTCTCGGGTGACGCCGCCACCTGGCGGGCGTTCGTCGATGCCGGCTGGCTGGCGTTGATGGTGCCCGAATCGAAGGGCGGGGCGGGGCTGGGCGCAAGAGAACTCGCCGTGCTTGCGGAGCAGACGGGGCGCGAGTTGTTGCTGGCACCCGTTGCGTCTGCGATCGTTGCGGCGCACGTGCTGTCTCGACTGGGGGGAGCGGCAGGTGAGCGTATGGAGGAGCTCCGTGATGGCCGGCGAATCTGGTTGCCGGCATGGAGCGGGACGGATCCCTGGCCGAGCGACGAGGCGCATGCGCTGAATGCGGCCGAGACGTCGTCGGGCGTGGTACTGAACGGGAGCGTCTTGCGCGTCCCCGACGGTCACTGGGCCGACGGGTACCTGCTCGAACTGCGGTGCGCCGATCGTGTCCGGACGGTGCTGCTGCGCCGGGACACTCACGGATTGCGGCAATCGCATTCGCGAACCGTCGACGGCAGCGCGCTCACCGACCTCGTCTGCACGGATGCACTCGTCGAACCGGACGACGTATTCGATTCGCCGGCGGAGGGCGAGACGGCCATGCACCAGGGCTTCAGGGCCATGCGTCTTGGCGTGGCCGCCGAGCTCGTCGGCATGATGGACAGGGCGCTTTCCCTGACTGCCGACTACCTCAAGGTGCGCCGGCAGTTCGGAAGACCGATAGGCGCGTTCCAGGCCATGCAGCAGCTCGCGGCGTCTGCCTATGTCGATCTCCAGGCGTCCAGGGCGCTGGTCCGCGAGGCCTGCGTCGCCGCTGGCGGCGACCGTGGCGAGGTGGCGGCCGCCGCGGCCAAGGCGCGGGCGTCGGAAGCGGCGCTGCGCGTCACCAAGACGGCGATCCAGTGCCACGGAGCCATCGGTTTCGCCGACGAGCACGACATCGGTCTGTTCCATCGCCGCGCGCTGGTGCTCTCCGGCCGCTTCGGCAACGCATGCTGGCAACGGCGCGCGTATCTGAAGTCTCGGGGGATCGGGCGCGACGTTGGCCGGGAAGTTCGCTGGATCTCTTGACGTCAAAGGAATCTCGATGTTTTCACGTTTCGTTGCAGGGTTGATCGCGATTGCACTCGCGTGGGTTCCGCTGCTTGCGGGGGCACAAGCGTCGCAGCCGTATCCGTCGAAGTCGATCAGGTTCGTTGTGCCCTATCCCGCTGGCGGCATTGCCGACACTTTCGCGCGTTCTCTTGCGCAGGGCCTGGGGAGTGAACTCGGCCAAACGGTGATCGTCGAGAACAAGCCGGGCGGAAACCAGATCATTGGCGCCGAAGCGGTCCTGCAGGCACCGCCCGACGGGTACACGCTCTTTCTCGGATCGATGACGAGTCTGGCGACGAATCTCGGCGTGTACAAGAAGCTGCCTTACGATCCGATCAGGAGTTTCGCGCCGATTTCCGAGTTGTTCTCGACCCCGCTGTTCCTGACCGTATCCCCTCGTGTGACTGCGCAATCTGTCAGGGACCTGGTCTCGCAAGCCAAGGCGGCGAAAGTACCGATGACCTATGCAACGCTCGGAGAGGGAGGGTCGCTGCATCTGGCGGGCGAGTTGTTCCAGCGCGCGGCGGGCATCAGACTGGAACGCGTGCCGTACAAGGGCAGTGTGCCGGCGGTTACGGACCTGCTTGGCGGCCATGTCGACATGATCTTCGACGCCGGGATCACCGTCATTCCTCACGCGAAGGCGGGCAAGGTACGCATTCTCGCCGTCACCGGTCATCGACGCGTCGAGGTACTCGCCAGCGTGCCCACGATGGCGGAAGCCGGGTACGGCGCGGTCGACATCGGCGTCTGGTTCGGCCTGGTGGCGCGAGCGGGCACGCCTTCCGAGGTCGTGGCGCGCCTGTCGGCTGCGGTGAACCGCGTCCTCGCGGACGCTGCGTTTTCCAGGCCTTTCGTCGAGCAGGGCCTGCAGGTGTCGGGCAGTACGCCGGAGGCATTTGCCGCATTCATTCGCACGGAAGCGGAACGCTGGCCCGCGTTCATTCGCGACGTCGGCGTCAGCCCGCAATGAGCGTGGCGGGCGCGAAAACCGCGATCGGTGTGCGCATGTCCGAGGGACCCGAAGCTACGTATCGCCGCTACCTGGAGTCCGGCGACTGGAGGCTGCAGAAGTGCGCGGGATGCAGGCGGTTCGTTCACTTTCCGCGTGTCCTGTGCCCGCACTGCGGCGCTGACACGCTGACCTGGGCGCAGCCCACGGGGTTTGGCCGGGTCTATTCCGTCACTGTCGTGCACCCTCCGTCCGGATCGGAGGCGCCCTACAACGTGTCGCTGGTCGACCTGGACGAAGGCGTCCGGCTGATGAGCACGATCATCGGCATCGGCGATCGAAGCCCGAGAATCGGTGAGCGCGTGCGCGCCCGCTTCGTCGATGCGCCGCACGGCGAAGGCAAGCTCCTGGTCTTCGAAACGGTGGAGCAGCCGTGATGAGCGCCGGACTCCGGGGTACGGCAGTCGTCGCGGGGGCGGGCACGGCCGGGCTCGGCGATGCAAGTGGCTGGTCCGAACTCGAGTTGATGGCGCTAGCGGCCAGGAATGCGGTAGCCGATGCCGGGCTCGAAATGGCCGACATCGACGGGTTGATGACTGCGAGCTTCAGTCGTTTCCTGCCGTCGCTGTCTGTCGCCGAGTACCTGGGGATTCGTCCGTCGTTCTTCGATGGGACGAACATCGGGGGAGCGTCGTATGTGAGCTACATGCTGAGTGCGGCCATGGCCCTGCACGCGGGCCTGTGCAACGCGGTGCTGGTGGTCTACGGCAGCACGGCTCGCTCGTCGCGCAATTTCAGGGAACACGCGCGCGCCCGGGCAAAGCTCGACGAGCTCCCCTGCGAAGCCCCGTACAGGCCGTTCAATCCAGCCAGTTCGTATGCACTGGCTGCAGCGCGCCACATGCATCAGTACGGCACCACGCGCGAGCAACTGGCGCAGGTGGCCGTTGCGGCCCGCCAGTGGGCGCAACAGAATCCGGAGGCATTCGTTCGAACGCCGCTGAGTGTCGAGGATGTGCTGGCCTCCAGGCCAATCAGCGAGCCGCTGACGGTCCTCGATTGCTGCCTGGTCACCGACGGTGCCGGCGCCTACGTCGTGACGCGAGCCGATGCGCAGTCCCGCAGCAAGTCGGCTCCGGTCTACCTGCTCGGCGCCGGTGTAGCGATGACACACCGTCAGATCTCGTGCATGCCGGACCTGACCGAGACGGCGGCAAGGGAATCCGGGCGCCGAGCCTTCGCCATGTCGGGCCTCGGGCCCGGTGACATCGACGTCGCACAGCTCTACGACGCGTTCACGATCAACGTGCTGCTCTTCCTGGAAGACCTCGGATTCTGTCGCAAGGGGGAGGGGGGCGGGTTCGTCAGCGGCGGACGGATTGCGCCGGGAGGTGCGCTGCCCGTCAACACGAACGGCGGCGGTCTGTCCTGCGTGCATCCGGGCATGTACGGGGTGTTCACCGTCATCGAGGCGGTGCGGCAGCTCCGGGGCGAATGCGGGGCGCGCCAGGTCCCGGACGCCCGGACCGCGCTCTGTCATGGAAACGGCGGTGTGCTTTCGAGCCAGAGTACGGTCATCCTGAGTACCGCCGATGCGCTTTGAAACTGCCTGCAGAAGGGCGTCTTGTCGGTGATGGTGAACAGCGGAGGCGGGGATGCAACGCAAGTTCGAGACGGGCGTATCGATTTCACGACGGATCGTCGTCGATGACACCCGATCCATACGGTTTCTCGGCGAGGGTGTCCGGGTGTATGCCACTCCGGAGCTCGTCCGCGATTTCGAGCGCACCTGCAGCGAATTGCTGCTCGAGTTCTGCGAACCGGGCGAGCATTCGGTCGGCACGGGAATCTCCGTGACCCACAGTGGCTCGGCCCTGATGGGCCAGCCGGTCGACATCACCGCGACCGTCACGAGGATCGACGGGCGCAAGGTGACCTTCGAGGTACTGGCGCGCGACGCCGATGGCGAGATCAGCCGTGGGGAGCACAGCCGCTTCGTGGTGAACATCGACAAGCTCGAGGAGCGTCTGGCTGCGAAGGCGGCAAGGCTCGGCGCCGCCTGAAGCGGGTGTGCCGAGAGTGCCCACCGGCCCTGCGCAGCAGCGTTCCGTCGGCGATCGCGCCTGCGCGGATCGTCCGGACGAGGGCCGGGCGAGGGGCCGATCGGCGTACCTCCGCGTGGTCATACCCTTCGCGCTCGCCTATGCGCTGTCGCAGTTCGTGCGCTCGGCCAATGCCGTCATCGCCCCCGAACTGACCGCCGAATTCGATCTGTCGGCAAGCGAACTGGGCCTGCTGACATCGACCTACTTCATTGTCTTCGCGGCAGCGCAGCTGCCGGTCGGCCTGCTGCTCGACCGCTACGGCAGTCGGGCGGTCGAGACATCCCTCCTGTTCGTTCTGGCGGCAGGATGCCTGCTGTTTTCGCTCAGCGGGAGCGTCGCGTCGCTCGCGTGGTCCCGTGCGTTCATCGGTCTCGGGGGATCGGTGTGCCTGATGGCCGCATTCAAGGCGATCGTCGAGCAGTTCCGAGGCCTCGATCGCGCGCCGATGAACTCGCTGGTGCTCGCGATCGGTGGGATGGGCTCGATCGCGGCTACGGTGCCGCTGGCGACGCTGCTGCCGCTGATCGGCTGGAGGGGCGCGTTCGCAGCCGCTGCGGCAGCGACGCTGGCCTGCGCACTGGCGCTTTTCCTGGTGACACCGCGCCAGCCAATGCAGCAACCTGTCGCGGGGGACCTTCGCGACGCATGGCGGGGCGCATCGACCGTGCTGCGTTCCGGGCGCTTCTGGTGCTTCGCTCCTCACATGATGGCCGCGTCAGGCGGCTTCATGGCGATCCAGAGTCTATGGGCGGTACCGTGGATGATGGAGGTCGGATCGATGTCCCGCTCGGAGGCTGCCGGCCACTTGCTGGCCCTCGGGATTGCCGTGATCGTCGGGCACCTGTCGAATGCATCGGCGGCTGCCTGGCTCGCCAGGCGGCAAACGTCCCCGTATCGGCTGCTCGCATGGGGTGGTGCAGCCACGCTCGCTTGCGAGGTGCTCATCTTTGCGGACGCTGAACCGAGACTCCTTGTCTGGTCGATGTACGGTATTGCATTCAGCACCCTGTCGCTGTCGTATCCGTTGCTCACGGGCGAGTTTCCGGCGGAACTCGCGGGAAGGCTGAACACTGCGCTCAATCTCGCTGTTTTTGCCGGAGCCTTTGTGATCCAGTGGGGTTTCGGGCTGATTGTCGATGCGGTCGGCCTGTTGGGCCAAGCAGATGCGGCGGGTCTGCGCGTTGCGTATGCGGTTTGGATGTCGATGCAGGCGGTGGCGTACGTCTGGCTTGTGGCGCGTTACCGCATCGGATGACGCGCCCTGGCGCGACTAGCTGTTCGCCAACCAGCGCGCGCCCGGCCAACCGTCGCGGCTGATAATGCCTTCGATCAACGATCGCAACTCGTTGGCCGCCGATCGGACGGCGATCGATGCGCGGCGCGTCGTCGGCAGTGCCAGCACGATCCTGCGGGAAAGGTCGGGCGCCGTAATGGGCGCCGCGCTCAGGCGCTCGCTGGCGACGTCGTCGAAGATCGCCGCGCTCGGGAGAATCGTGAAGCCGATGCCATGCGCCACAAGTTCCTTCTGGATCTGCATCGAGTTCGTTTCGGTGACGACGTTCAGGCGCACACCGGCGACCGCGCAGGCATGCTCGAGAATCATCGAGAGCCCATGCGGCGGATTCGGCATGATCAACTTGACCGACGCGACATCCGACAAGGCGACCGCCTTGTCGAACCTGAATCCGGCGCTCATCGGTCCGACCAGGTAGAGCTTCTCGTCCAGCAGCGGCTGCACGTCCAGCAGCGCCGATGGTTTCGGTTCGTACAAGAGGGCCAGGTCGATCTCGCCGTTCTCCAGCCATTGCTGCAGGTGCCCTGCGAAACCCGTTGTCAGCCGCGCCTTCAGGTCCGGAAATCTGGCTTGCAGCGAGCGCACCAGCGGCCCGGCAAGAAGCGCGCTGGTGCTCGGCAACAGCCCGATTGCAGCGGTGCCTGTAACCGTGTCCGGTGCGACGACCTCGGCACGCGCCCGGTCCAGTTCGCGTAGCGCACGCCGGGCATGCTCGACGAGAACCTGGCCGGCATCGGTGAGATGCATGCCATGGCGGGTGCGATCGAACAACGCAGTCCCGAGCTCGTCCTCGAGCAGGCGGAGCTGGCGCGACAGCGCAGGTTGCACCACATGGAGCAGCTGAGCCGCCCGCGTGACACTGCCGGTCTCGGCGATCGCCAGTAATGCCCGAAGCTGCTTCAGGTCCATGCGGCTGCGTAAGCTCCTGTCCTGGCGGCCATGCCAGAACTTGATTCTGCCCAGTCGATTTCGCTATTTGACCATGGGTTGGATCGCATCCTAGCATCGAGACGCCGCGGGGCTGGCAGTTCGACTTCGGCTTCCGCGGCTTTGGGGCAGGTTGGCCGGACGAGGATCCGGTCGCCGCGCGACTCGTTCATCCATGGTTCTGGAAAGCTCGAAATGACGTTCGCCGGTACGCTTGATCGCCCCGATTCGCGCGAACCGGGCGCTCCGGTTGCCGAACTGCGCGAGTGGCTCGATCGCCTGGAGGCGTCTGGCCGGCTCGCCATCGCCAAGCCCGGAGTCAGCCTCGAGTTCGAGCTCGCTGCCATCGCGAAACGCCTGGACGGACACAAGGCGACCTTGTTCCCGAAGCCGCTCGGCCATTCGATGCCGGTGATTTCCGGTCTCTTGTCGGACCGACGCTGGATGGCCGAGGCGCTCGGCGTCCGCGACGGAGATCTGCTGCGGCGATTCCAGGAGGCCGTCGCCAGGCCGATGCCATGGCAGGAGCAGCCATCCGGTCCGGTGCAGGAGGTCGTCCATCGCGACATCGACCTTGCGAAGCTGCTGCCGTTGCCGGTTCATAACGAACGGGACAGCGGCCCGTACATCACGGCCGGCCTGTTGATTGCTCGCAATCCACAGACGGGGATCCAGAACGTCACGATCCATCGTCTTCAGCTCAATGCGAAAGACCGGCTCGGCATTCTGATGCTGCCGCGTCACACCATGAGCTATTACCGGATGGCGGAGGAGGCAGGGCATGACCTGCCAGTCACGATCGTCATCGGTGTAGATCCCGCGACCCTTCTCAGCTCCCAGGCCATCGCGCCCCTGGACTTCGACGAACTGACGATCGCCGGCGCATTGCGCGGGCGTCCGCTCGAGGTCGTGCGGTCGCTGACGAGCGAGGTACGGATTCCCGCCAACGCCGAGATCGCGATCGAGGGACGGATTCTCGCGGGACGCAGGGAGCCGGAAGGTCCATTCGGCGAGTTTCCGCAGTACTACGGCGAAAGGGCCGACCAGCACGTGATTCAGATCGATGCGGTCACCCATCGGCGACGACCGATCTTCCACACCATCGTGGGCGGTGCCAACGAGCATCTGCTGCTTGGCGGCATTCCGCGCGAGGCCACGTTGCTCGCGAGCCTGCAGCGGGCATTTCCGGGCGTTCGTGACGTGCACCTGTCGCGGGGCGGCGTCTGCAGGTATCACCTGTACGTCCAGTTCGACAAGAGACAGGAGGGCGAAGCCAAGAACGTGATCATGGCGGCGCTCGGGGCCCATTACGACATCAAGCATGTCTACGTGGTGGACTGCGACGTCGACGTTCACGATCCGGCAGAGGTCGAATGGGCGGTCGCCACGCGATTCCAGGGTGATCGCGATCTCGTCGTCGTCAACGACGCACAGGGCTCGAAACTCGATCCATCCACGCGCGCCGGAGTTGGCACCAAGCTCGGCTTCGATGCCACCGCTCCGCTCGATGCGCCGGAGATGCGCTTTACGCGAATACGCGTGCCGGGCGAAGACAGCCTGGACCTCGACACGCTCCTGCAGTCGCCTGGTGACGCGCATTGGCGGGTCGAGGCCGGCAACGACTGACGGGCCTCGCGACGCGGGCTGGCACGCCGGCTGCCGTCTGCCGGACAACAACTACATCGAAGGAGACATCGAGTGGACTTTCTTGCTTCCCGGCGGAGCTTCATCCGCGCCTCGCTTTCGACTTGCGCCGCCATCTCCGCTCCCGGGATTGCAGGGGCCCAATCACCCGATGTCGTGAGGATCGGCAACAACGGCGTCGTCAGCGACGCCGTCTTCTACATCGCAGAGCGACGCGGTTACTTTGCCGAGCAGCGGATCAAGGTCGAGTTCGTCCTGTTCGATGCCGGGCCCAAGATGGTCGTGCCTCTCGGAACGGGCCAGATCGACGTGGGCGCCGGCGCTTCCGGGGCGGGCCTGTTCAATGCCGTCGGTCGGGGCATCGACATCAAGGTGGTCGCGGACAAGGGGTCGATGCCGCCCGGTTATCAATACGTGCCCCTTCTCGTGCGCAAGGACCTGGTCGACAGCGGGCGGTACAAGTCGATCGCCGACCTGAAAGGGATGAAGCTGGCCGAGGCCAGCGAGGGCGGGACGCCTGCGTCGTTCCTCGCCGAAGCGTTGAAACCCGTCGGCCTGAAGTACGAGGACGTCCAGCACGTCTACATGAGCTACCCGCAGCAGGTCGCGGCGCTGGCCAACAAGGCGATCGATGCTGCGCTGACTGCCGAGCCCTCGGCGACCCAGGCGGTCGAGATGGGCAGTGCGGTCCGCGTCAGCAACGACCAGATCTATCCGAACCAGCAGGTTGCGGTGTTGCTCTTCAGCGGCGATTTCGCCCGGAAGCGTCGCGACGTCGCGCAGCGCTTCATGGTGGCCTACGTAAAGGCTGCCCGCTACTTCAACGGTGCGCTGGCCAATGGCCGGTTCGCCGGGCCGAATGCAGAGGATCTGATCCGGATCATGATCGAGCACACCCGGGTCAAGGACCCGGCTCTCTACCGGAAGATGGTGCCCAACGGTATCGACCCGGATGGCCGGCTCAACCTCGACAGCATGCGAAAGGATCTCGAGTTCTACCGCAAACAGGGCTATCTCGAGAAGCCCGTGGAACTGGAGATGGCCGTCGACACGACGTTCGTCGAATCGGCGCTCGAGATTCTGGGCCCGGCGGCGCAGCGCTGATCGCCAGCGCGACGGAGCGAAGAGTGGCATTCACCACACCGGCCGATCCGCATCGCGGCCTGCGGCGGGCGGCCGATGCGCCGGGTAGCGTCAAGATCGGCCTGAGGCATCTGGGCAAGAGATTTGGCGACGCACCCGGCTTCGTGGCCGTCGACGACATCACGATCGACATCGCCTCGGGGGAATTCTTCGTCATCGTCGGTCCGAGCGGGTGTGGCAAGACCACCCTGCTCCGCATCCTTGCCGGCCTCGAACGCAAGAGCGCGGGGTCGATCGAGATTGCCGGGAGCGGCGGATCGCGTCCATTGAATGCAATGGTGTTCCAGGGAGATTCGCTTTTCCCCTGGTACACGGTGTTCGACAACGCCGCCTACGGGCTTCGCATGAGGCGGGTGGCGGAACCCGAGGTGCGCAGCATCGTCGATCCCCTGCTCGAGAAGATCGGGCTGTCGCGTTTTCGCGATCACTACCCGCACCAATTGTCCGGTGGCATGCGACAGAGGGTCTCGATCGTTCGGGCGTTTGCGAACGATCCGGAGATCCTGCTCATGGATGAGCCGTTTTCCGCGCTCGACGAGCAGAATCGCGTACTGCTCCACCAGGAGTTGCTGCGCATCTGGGAAGCGACAGGAAAGACCGTCGTATTCATCACGCACAGCGTGGATGAAGCCGTGACCTTGGGCGATCGCATCATGGTCATGACAGCGCACCCGGGGCGAGCGAAGGTCGTCATCGACGTCCCGTTTCGGCGGCCTCGGAGAGTGCTCGAATTGCGCGGCATGCCGGCCTACGGCGAGCTGGTGTTCCAGATCTGGGAGTACCTGCGCGACGAAGTGCAACGCGCGAATCCGGCGGGGGCGGCACCGTGACGCAAGGACGCCTCGCATTGTCCTCCGATCTGCTGATCGGACTCCTGTCGCCCATTGCATTGCTTGCACTGTGGGAGGTGGCGGCGCGCCTGGGCGCGATCGACGTACGGTTCTTTCCTGCGCCATCGGCCATAGCGGAAAAGTTCCTCGAACTGTCGGCATCGGGGGAGTTGTTGCAGCACCTCGCTGCGAGCCTGCAACGCCTGTCGATCGGCGTGATCGTCGGTGGTGTCCCGGCGCTGTTTCTCGGTCTTGCGATGGGCCTCTCGAGGCCGCTTCGGGCGGCGGTCGACCCGCTCATTGCAGCCACTTACCCGATACCGAAGAGCGCGATCCTGCCCCTGCTCTTGCTGATCTTCGGGTTGGGTGAAGCGTCGAAGGTGGCGATGGTCGCCCTCGGCATGTTCTACCCCGTCCTCATCAACACGGTGGCGGGCGTGGCGAACATCAATCGCATCTATCTGGACGTCGGGCGCAATTTCGGGGCGCGGGGATGGCAGGTCTTCCGGACAATCGCCCTGCCAGGCGCATTGCCCTCGATCCTCGCGGGCATCAAGCTCGGCGTCGGGATGGGCCTCATCCTGATCGTGATCGCCGAGATGATCGGCGCGAAGACAGGCATCGGCTACATGATCTGGAACGCCTGGCAGATCCTCACTGTCGACACGATGTACGTGGGACTGCTGGTCGTGGCCGTGCTGGGCTTCGTGTTCTCGCAGGCTCTCGACGTGCTGGAACGCCGCCTGGTGCCGTGGTTGCGGACGTGACGTCCGCCCATCACGTTGCATGCCCGCGGTTGGCGCTCGCATCACGGATATTGATTCTAGAAGAACAAATTTGTTATTGGACGTCGGTCCGCATCTATTTTTAGCATACCAAGCAGGCAATCGAGGCGGAGCGAGCGGACAACATGACTGGCGAAACAGGGCCATCCTGGCCGGAGCAGATCTTTTCCATCCTGAAGGCCGGCGGGATCCGTCAGGTCGCTTATGTACCCGATGCCGGCCACGCGCATGTCCTGCGCCGGGTAGACGCCGATTCGGAGATGCGGGGCGTCGTGCTGACCACCGAGGAAGAGGGGGTCGCTGTCAATTGCGGTGCGTGGCTCGGCGGCGAGCGGTCCGTCCTTCTGATGCAGTCGAGCGGAGTGGGCAACTGCGTGAACATGTTCTCGCTGCTCGGGAATTGCCGCTTCCCGTTTCTCGCCCTCGTGACGATGCGAGGCGAGTGGGCGGAATTCAACCCGTGGCAGGTACCGATGGGCAAGGCGACCCAGAGCGTGATGGAGGACATGGGCATCACGGTGTTGCGCGCAAACAGGCCCGAGGAGGTGGCGGAGACCGTGAGTGCCGCACTCGACGCCGCTTTCGAGGCCGGCGAGCAAGTCGCCGTGCTGCTCTCCCAGGGCCTCATCGGACGAAAGAAATGGACCGACGGATGAACGACATGTCCAGAACAGGCCGGGTGCCGGTCATTCACCGGCGGGAATTCGTGGCGAGCCTGATCCGGCAGTGCCCCTCTGCGCTGATCGTGACGGGCCTGGGATCGGCTTCATACGATGCCTACGCAGCCGGGGACCGCGAGCAGACGTTCTACCTGTGGGGCGGGATGGGAGGCGCTGCCGCAATGGGCCTCGGCTTGGCGCTGGCCCGGCCGGATCACGACGTGCTTGTCATCACTGGCGACGGCGAGCAACTGATGGGGCTCGGCGCGCTCGCGACCATTGGCGTGCAGAAGCCGCGCAACCTGTCCATCGTCGTCCTCGACAACGGCCATTTCGGCGAGACCGGCATGCAACGTAGCCACGCCGGCCTCGGCGTGGACCTCGTCGGTGTCGCCAAGGCCTGCGGTTTCGACTGGACCCTCGAGATCGAGGACGCCGATCGAGTGGGCGAGATCTCGACGCAGATCGGGCGCCGCGCCGGCTGCGGGTTGGCGAGGGTCTTCGTGAAGGCCGAGGAGCTGCCGCGCGCGCTGCCACCACGCGATGGAGTCCATGTGAAGAACCGCTTCCGCGCGGCGCTCGGGCTGGCATCGCTATGAACTCGAGCTCCGCTGCGCCTGCGCTGGTCCGGTATCGCAACACGATAGGCGGCAAACAGGCCGAGCCGATCGATGGTCAGTGGTTCGAGAGCCTGAATCCGTATACCGGACAGGCCTGGGCCGAGATTCCACGATGCGGCCCGGCGGATGCCGACGCCGCCGTGAAGGCTGCCCACGCAGCCTTCCAGTCGGCGGCCTGGGCATCGTTGAAGCCCAGCGCCCGAGGCAAGCTCCTGCTGAAGCTTGCCGAGCTGATCGACCGCGACGCGGAACGGCTGGCTGCGATCGAGGTGCGCGACAACGGAAAGCTGATGGCGGAGATGCTCGGGCAGGTACGTTACCTCTCCGAGTGGTACCGCTACTTCGGCGGACTGGCCGACAAGATCGAGGGCGCGGTCATCCCGACCGACAAGCCCGAAATGTTCAACTACACGCGCCACGAGCCGCTCGGCGTGGTCGTCGCGATCACCCCGTGGAATTCGCCGCTTCTGTTGCTCGGATGGAAGCTCGCGCCGGCGCTTGCCGCGGGCAACACGGCAGTGATCAAGCCGTCCGAATACACGTCGGCCTCGACGCTCGAGTTCGCACGGCTTTTCGAGGAGGCCGGCTTTCCGCCAGGGGTGGTCAACACCATCACCGGGTTCGGCGTCGACGTGGGGGACGCGCTGGTCACGCATCCGCTGGTCGCGAAGATCGCATTCACCGGCGGCGACGCGACCGGCGCGCATGTCAGCGAGCTTGCGGCCAGGCACATCAAGCGTGTCACGCTCGAACTGGGCGGCAAGTCGCCGAACATCGTCTTCGACGACGCCGACCTCGACAACGCCCTGATGGGCGCCATCGCCGGCATCTTCGGCGCAAGTGGCCAGACCTGCATCGCCGGGTCACGGTTGCTGGTCCAGCGAAGTGTCCATGACCAGTTCGTGGACAGGCTGGTGGCCTTCGCGCGTACCGCGCGGATGGGCGATCCGATGCTTGCGACGACGCAGGTGGGGCCGATCACTACCCTGCCGCATCGCGAGAAGGTCCTGGGCTACATCGACATTGCGCGCGGAGAAGGGGCGCAATGCGCGCTCGGCGGCGGGCGCCCGTCCGACCCCGCGCTCTCCGGGGGCTGGTTCGTCGAGCCGACGATCTTCGTCGGGGTGGACAACCGGATGCGCATCGCGCAGGAGGAAGTCTTCGGCCCGGTTCTCTCGGTGATTCCGTTCGACGACGAAGCGGACGCGATCAGGATTGCCAACGACATCAATTTCGGACTCGCCGCCGGAGTGTGGACACGGAACATCAGGCGCGCGTTCCTGATGTCCGAGCGCCTGCAAGCGGGAACCGTCTGGGTCAATACCTATCGGGCCGTCAGCTACATGTCCCCGTTCGGCGGATTCAAGCGCAGCGGGATCGGGCGCGAGAACGGGCAGGAAGCGATCCGCGAGTATCTCCAGACCAAGAGCGTCTGGATGAATCTTGCCGAGGGGATGCCCAATCCCTTCGTCCTGCGCTGAGAAGCCGCTGCGCATGCATGCGTCCATCGACAAGGGATCCTGGGTCGGACGTCCGACGGTCCGCAAGGAGGACGAGGCCCTCCTGACCGGGCAGGCCCGGTTCATCGACGACCTGGAGCCCGTGGCGGGGCTGCGACATGCCGGAATTCTGCGCTCGCCGCACCCGCACGCCCGGATCCGTTCGATCGATACCTCCCGCGCCGAGGCGATGCCCGGCGTGTGCGGCGTGGTGACCGGCCGGCAACTGGCTGAGCTGGTCGGTCCGGTTCCGACCGTCGTGAAGACGCGAGCCAGGTATCTGCCCTTCGCCGTGGACAAGGTCCGCCATGTCGGCGAGCCGGTCGCCGTGGTGGTGGCCCAGGACCGCTACCTTGCCGAAGACGCGCTCGATCTCATCACGGTCGACTACGAACCGCTGCCGGCGGCGGCCGACCTCGAAGCCGCCATGGCGCCGGACGCACCGTTGCTCCACGAGGAAGCGGGTTCGAACATTCTCGCCACGCGCACGTTCTCGTATGGCGACCCGGCAGCGGCGTTCCGGGATGCCGCGCATGTCGTCGAGTTCTCGTATCACTATCCCCGCTCATTCGCGACGCCGATGGAAACCTATGGCGTCATCGCGAATTTCGAGTCGGCCCCCGATCGCTACACGATCTGGGCGAACTTCCAGGGGCCCTACATTCTGCAGCCCCTGATGGCGGGATCGCTCGGTGTCCCGGGAAACCATTTGCGGATCCTCACACCGCCCGCGAGCGGGGGCAGCTTCGGCGTCAAGCAGTCGGTCTATGCGTACATGCTGCTGATCGCCGGCGTCAGCCGCAAGCTCGGCGTTCCAGTCAAGTGGATCGAAGACCGTCTCGAGCACCTGATGGCGTCGTCGTCGTCGACGGACCGGCTCGGCACCATCGCAGGTGCCTTCTCCGCCGACGGGGAACTCACCGGTTTGCGCTTTCGCAATGTCGCCAACATCGGGGCCTACATCCGGGCGCCGGAGCCCGCGTCGCTATATCGGATGCATGCCGCCTCCAACGGCGCCTACCGGGTCCGCAACATCGAGATCGAGAACCTGCTGGTCGTCACCAACCGGGTGCCGGCCGGCCTGAATCGCGGCTACGGCGGGCCGCAGTTCTATTTCGCGCTGGAAGGCCTGATGGACAAGGCCGCGCGTCGGCTCGGGATGGATCCGGCGGAACTGCGCCGCCACAACTTCATCCGCAAGGACGCGTTTCCCTACGATGCGCCGGCAGGGGCCGTCTACGACTCGGGCGATTACGCGAAGGCGCTCGACGAGGCCTTGCGCCTGGCCGACTACGAAGGACTCAAGGTGCGGCGGGATCGCGCCCGCCAGGAGGGAAAGCTGTTCGGCATCGGATTCGCGGTGGGAGTCGAACCGTCGGGATCCAACATGGCGTACGTATCGCTCGGCCAGACGGCGGAACAGCGAGCCAGGAGCGCGCCGAAGTCCGGAGGAAACGGCACCGCGACGATCGGTGTCGATCCTTCGGGACAGATCACCTGCTATCTGTCCAGCACGCCCAACGGACAGGGACACGCAACGGTTGCCGCGCAGATCATCGCCGATCAGCTCGGGATCGACCCTTCGGCGGTGGACGTCGTGACGGAACTCGACACACGCAGCAGTGCCTGGTCGATCGCATCGGGGAACTACTCGAACCGCTTCTCCACCATCGTCGTGGAGGCCGTGCTGCGCTGCGCGCGCCAGGTCGCCGGCAAGTTGAAGGACATGGCCGCCGAGGAACTGCGCGTCGAAGCCGCGGATATCGAGCTCGCGGGCGGAGTGGCGCGCGTGCGCGGCGACGCGACCCGCGAGATTCCCGTCAAGCGGCTCGCTTCGCGTGCCCATTGGCACCCCACCGGATCGGTGGCGGGGTTGTACGAGACCGCCACCTGGTCTCCGCCGGTCCTTGGCGAGATCGGCGCCGACGATCGGGTGGCTTCGGCGCTGACTTTCGGCTTCGTCTGCGACGTAGCCGCCGTCGAGGTCGATCGGGCGACCGGCCGCCTGGACATCGTCAAGTACGTGTCGGTGCACGACGTCGGCAACATCCTGAACCCGACGCTCGTGGAGGGCCAGATCCATGGCGGCTTCGCGCACGGCATCGGCGCGGCATTGTTCGAAGAACTGGCCTACGACACGGAAGGAAACTTCCTGTCGGGGACGTTCGCCGAGTACCTGTGCCCGACCGCGCCGGAGATGCCCCCGCTCGTCATCGGGCACGTCGCGACGCCGTCGCCCACGAACGAACTGGGCTCGAAAGGCATGGGCGACGGAAGCTCGATGTCGTCGCCGGCGGCGCTCGCCAACGCCGTGGGCGACGCGCTCGGGCGTGACGACATCGAGCCGCCGCTCACGCTCAACCGGGTCTGGGCCTATGCGAACGGGATGGATCCGAACCGGCAGCGCGGCGAAAGGCCCGCGCGCCAGGAGAGTGGCGACGTTGCGACGGTGCCTCCAGGGGGGCTTGCAGGCGAAGGGGAAGTGACGTTGAGCGCGAAACCCGAGCAGGTCTGGGATGCGATCAACGACGTGGAGATCCTGAAGTCGGTCATCCCGGGCTGCCGGAGCATGGTTCTCGTGGCTACGGATCGCTACGAGACCGAAGTCGTCATCGGCGTGGCCGGAATGCGGGGCGCCTATCGCGGCCAGGTTGCAATACACGACAAGCAGCCGCCTTCCAGCATGCGGATGGCGATGAACGCCGAAGGTCAGCTCGGTTTCGGTACCGCGAGTGCCTGGGTCCAGTTGGCGCCTGCGCCGGGCGGGACCCTGCTGCGCTATCGATACGTTGCGCAGGCGGGCGGCACCGTCGCAGCGGTCGGCAACCGACTGCTCGGCAGCGTGATGAAGGTTCTGATCAGGCAGTTCTTCAAGAGTTTCGAAAGCCGGCTGGTGCCGCAGGCCGCGCCTTGGTACAGACGGCTCTGGAAGCGGCTCTGGTCGATGATCTCGGGCGGGCGCGCATCGTGAAGCCGGCGGCTTTCGACTACTGCAGACCCGACAGGCTCGACGAAGCGCTGGGCTTGCTGGCCGAATACGGCGCCGACGTCTCGATTCTCGCCGGCGGGATGTCGCTCGGACCGATGCTCAACATGCGGTTGGTTCGGCCCCGGATCCTGATGGACATCAAGAAGATCGGAGAGCTCGGCCGCGTGCAGCTCGCGCGCGACGGCGTGCACACCGGCGCCACCGTGGTCCAGGCCGATGCGCTGGCCCATTCCGAGTTGATGGCTGCGGCACCGTTGCTCGCACTCGGGCTGCCGAACGTCGGGCACTTCCAGACGCGCAGCCGTGGCACGCTGGCCGGTTCGGTTGCGCATGCCGATCCCAGTGCCGAGATCCCCCTTTGCCTGGCTACGCTGGGTGGATCGATCGAATTGAGATCGAAACGCGCTCGCCGGGTGGTGCCGGCGGCCGAGTTCTTCCAGGGCGTGCTGACCACCGCGCGTCGAAGCGACGAGCTGCTTACGGGCCTGGTCTGGCCGATGTCGGCGCGCGGTACCGGCTACGGTTTCCGCGAGATCGCGCAGCGCCACGGTGATTTCGCGATCGCTGCCGTCGCTTGTGCGGTCACGCTCGATGCATCCGGTTCGATCGAGGATCTTCGCGTCGGGCTGGGCGGCGTCGAGGACAGGCCAGTGTTGGCCGAAACGAAGGGTTTCCGTGGCGCGGCGGCGGATCGGGAGACGGCGCGGGCGGTTGCCGCCGATGCGGCTGCGGCTGCGGATCCCATGTCCGACGTCAAGGCGAGCGCCGACTACCGGCGCGCGCTGGTTCGGGCGCTGGTCGAGGACGCCGCAATGGCCGCGTTCGAGTCGGCGAAGGCACAGCGTTGAGTTCGAGGTGAGCATGCTGAGAATCCCGGCGGGCGAAAAGCGGCGTGTCGAGATGACGGTGAACGGCCGCCGCATCAGCGGTCTGGCGGAACCGCGGACCCTGTTGTCCGACTTCCTGCGTCACGAACTCGGCATGCGTGGCGTGCATGTCGGCTGCGAGCACGGTGTCTGCGGCGCTTGCACGGTGCTCGTCGGCGGACGCGCGGTGCGCAGCTGCACGCAGCGCGCGATCGAGGCGGAGGGTGCCGACGTCGTCACGGTGGAGGGCCTCGCCGAGGGCGGGAGGCTGAGCGCCCTGCAGGAGGCATTCCGTCGTCATCACGCGCTGCAGTGCGGTTTTTGCACGGCAGGTGTGCTGATGTCCTCGACCAGCTACCTCGAGGCGAATCCGGCCCCAACCGAAGAGCAGGTCAGGGAAATGCTTTCGGGGCACATCTGCCGATGCACCGGGTACGCGGGAATGGTCGAGGCAATCCTCGACGTTGCAGCGACAGCGCAACGGGACGCGGAGGTTCAGGAGCGATGAACATGCATCTGGGACGCGCATTCGCGACGACTGTCGCCCGCCGTCCAGCGGCGTTGGCGATCGTGGACGGCGACACGCGCCGCACCTATCGACAATGGTTCGACGATGCGAGTCGCGTGGCGGGTGGCATGGCCGCCCTGGGCCTTCGGCGCGGGGATCACGTCGTCTGCCTCTTGAAGAATCGCTACGAGCTGACGGTCCTGTACTGGGCCTGTCATTTGCTCGGCCTCATCTACACCCCGCTCAACTGGCGTTCGACAGGGACGGAGGTGACCTATTGCCTCGGGGATTCGAACGGGCGCGCGATCGTCTACGAGGGCAGCTCCGAGGCGGCTGCGCACGAAGCGCTTGCGCGTCATCCCGAGGCGATCGCGATCGGCGCCATCGACGCGATCCAGGCTTCGGTCCGGTTCGCGGCCCTTCTGGCGTCGGAACCGCTGCCCATGCCGGAGGCGTTCGACGAGCGCGAGATCTGCATGATGCTCTACACGTCGGGCACGACGGGTCGGCCGAAGGGCGTGCCGCGCTCGCATGCGAACGAGAGAGCCGCGGCGGTCTCCCACATCGCCCACAACCAGTATGGCTTCGGAGAGATCTCGCTCGGTGTGATGCCGATGTATCACACCATGGGGGTGCGGGTGCTGCTGTCGAGTGCCCTGCTCAACGGCGTCTTTGTCTGCATGCCGAACTACGATACCGAGCTTGCGCTTCGCCTGATCCAGGACGAACGCGTGAGTGCGATGTTCCTGGTGCCGACGCTTTACCACGACATGGTCGGCCATCCAGGCCTGCACAAGTACGCACGTCCCGCGTTGTCCAAGCTCGGCTATGCGGGCATGACGATGACCGACGCGTTGTCGGAAGCGTGCCGAGAGGTATTTCAGCCAAGGCGTTGGGTGAATTACTACGGCTCGAGCGAGATCTACACGTTCGCCTTCTGCGACCACCTGGACGTGAAGCCCGGATGCGCCGGGAGTGCAGGGCTCAACCAGGAACTTCGAATCGTTCGGGCCGATCCGGGCCTCGACGTGTCGCCCGACGAGATCCTCGCGCCGGGCGAGGCGGGCGAGATCATCGCCACGATGTCCAGTCCCGAGGCCTTTGCCGGCTACTGGAACAGGCCCGACGCAAACGCGCGAGCGATCCGGCACGGCTGGTATTTCACCGGCGATCTCGGATCGATCGACGACGACGGGGAGCTATGGGTACTGGGCCGGGTCGACGACATGATCATCTCGGGTGGCGAAAACATCCATCCGGAAGAGGTCGAGAACGTGCTCTCGCGCTGCCCGCTCGTATCGCGAGTGGCGGTGGTCGGGATCGAGGACGCGCGCTATGGCGCCCGGGTGGTCGCGTTCGTCGAGCCTTCATCGACGGATGCGAGTCCCGAGGCGCTGGATGCGTTCTGCGTCGCGAGCGAGCTGGCGCGGTTCAAGCGGCCACGCGGCTATGTCTTCGTTGAGCAGGTTCCGAAATCGGCGGTCGGGAAGATCCTGCGCCGCGAGCTGAAGGCTGGACGCTACAGGCGTCTGCCCAACTTCAAACACACTGACTGAAAAGGAGTCAATCATGACGAACAAGTACGCGGCTCGGCGCGCCGAGGATCTCGACAAGCTCGACGGCCTGCGCGTGGAGGTCGACGAGAAGAAGCGTATCGGCTATCTGTACCTCGACAGGCCGCCGCTCAACATCGTCTCGTACAAGGCGCGGACGCAGATTCGCGCCATCATCGAGGAAATGGACCGCGACCCCGACGTGGGCGTGGTCGTCATCCGCGGTGCGAACGGCGTGTATACATCCGGTGGCGACGTGCGCGGCTTCTTCGACGTGCCGCGCGACGGGATGTCGCATCTGGCATGGAACATCGCGGCGCCCGAGCGCTGCTCCAAGCCGGTGATCGCCGCGCTCGAGAAGTACGCCTTTGGCGTCGGCTGGGAGCTGGCTCTGGCCTGTGATTTCCGGCTTGCGACCAGGGAGACGCTGGTCGCGCTGCCCGAGGTGACGATTGGCCAGATCCCGGGCTCCGGAGGAAGCCAGAGAGTCCTGCGCATGGTCGGGATGACGCGCACCAAGGACATGGTGTTGATGGGCCGTCGGCTTCCGGCTCCGGAAGCGCACAGCTGGGGCTTGCTCACCGAGGTGGTCGAGGATTCCGCAGCGTTGGACAAGGCCATCGACAGCTACGCGGCGAAGCTGAACGCACTGTCGCCGCTTGTGCTCTCGACGCTGAAACGGGTGCTGAACCAGGGCGAAAACGCGAGCCTGGATGCGGGCTTCGACATCGAAGGACACGCGTACGAGAAGCTGCGCGATTCGTACGACTACAAGGAGGGCGCGCAGGCCTTCTTCGAGAAGCGCAAGGCGACGTATCGCGGCAACTGACGGCATCGCGGGGCGCGCCGCACTTGCTGCGCCCCGCGTCGTCGAATGGGGCCGGATTCAATCAAGACAACGAGGAGACAGAACCATGAAGAGCTTGTTCAGGATCGCCTGCCTGGTGGCTGCCGCAGGGGCGACTTCAGGCGTCCAGGCCGCCGACCCCATTCGCATCGGCGTGGTGACGCCGCTCTCGGGCACGTATGCCCCGATTGGAGAGCAGGTGAAGCGCGGCATCGAGTTGGCCGCGAAGGAAATCAACGATGCAGGGGGGATCGCGGGCCGCAAGATCGAGCTGTCGATCGAAGACGAGGAGGCCAACCCCGCCGTCGCGACGCAGAAAGCCGAGAAGCTCTTCCAGGTCGGCAAGGTGGATTTCCTGACCGGTACGGTCAACTCGGGCTCGACGCTTGCAGTCGGGCAGCTCGCCGAGCGGAATGATCGCCTGATCGCGACCACGGTGTCGTTCTCCGACGTGATCACGGGCGAGAAGTGCTCGCCGAACGTATTCCGCGTGAATGCGAGTGCAGGAATGCAGTCGGCGGCCCTCGCGGAATGGCTTGCACGCGAGAAGCCCAAGGCGCGAGTCTTCTACCTGGGACCCGACTACGAAATGGGGCGCAGTACCGTTGCTGCGTTCCGGAGCGTCGCCGAACAAAAGGGCGCTTCGAGTACCGGCGAGTTGTTTGCGCCACTGGGCAGCAAGGACTATTCCCCGTTCTTCGGGCAGATCAGGTCGGCCCGCCCGACCGTGTTGTACACATCGGTGGCGGGCAATGACACCGTCCGTCTGCTGACACAGATGAACGACTACGGCCTCACAAATAATCTCTCGATCATCGGTGCCGCCGGGGCCGTCACTTCCCAGAACATCGGCGCGATTGGCAAGGCCGCAAACGGGTTCATCACCGGCGCCGCCTATTCGCCCGACCTCGACTTGCCACAGAACCGGAAGTTCGTCACGGCGTTCCGGGCGGCGTTCAAGGATGCGCCTGATCTCTATGCAACGGATTCATACGGCGTCGTCTATTTCTACAAGGCGGCGGTCGAGAAGGCCGGTTCCACCGACACCGCGAAGGTGCGAGCCGCCATGCGGGGGCTGGAGTGGGACACGCCTCAAGGCCTGAAGCACATGCGCGCCGGCGATCATCAGGCGATCCAGGACATGTACGCGGTGCAGGTTGTCGACGGAAAATTCCGGATCATCGCCAAGATCGATGGCAAGGTAGCCGTCGGGCCGGACAACTGCTCGCGTTTCTAGCCGGGCGCGCAGCCTGGGTGATCAGGGACGCGACTGGACGTTTCCCGGTCGATCCACGCGACGGATGAATGCCCCGGAGTTCGGCGCGCCGGTCACGGGCATGGATCCGTCCCGGACGTTGGTCGTTCCCGCTTGCTGTCCATCGCGCACGGGTGATTTCGAATGAGCTCCTTCCTGGACTGGCTTCAGTTCGTGCTGGCTCCGCAAATGATGAACGGCGCGTCGATCGGCGTCGCGATCGTCCTCATGGCGCTGGGGCTCACGATCATCTTCGGCCTTCTCGACGTGATCAACATGGCTCACGGGGAGTTCTACGCCGTCGGCGCGTATCTCGGCTTTGCGCTGGTTGCCGCCGGCGTGGGCTTCTGGCTCGCCCTTGCTCTTGTGCCGCTGATCATGGCGCCGCTGGGCTATGTCACCGAGCGATGGCTGATTCAGAGAGTGTTCCATCACCGGGAGCGACACATCCTGACGTTGTTGCTGACATTCGGCCTTGCGATCGTCATCGAGGATGTCTTGAAGCTGGTCTTCGGGCCGAACCCCGTCAGGCTGGAGCAACCCATCTCCGGGGCGAGCGAAATCGTGGGCATGCATTTCCCCAATTACAGGCTGTTCATGATGGGCGTGGGTGCCGCGATCATCGCCGCTGTCTGGATGATCGTCTATCGCACGAACCTCGGGGCGATGGTTCGCGCGGCGGCGTTCGATCGGAACATGGCGGCTTCACTGGGAGTGCGGGTGGGGCGCGTTTATGCCGGGACGTTCGCATTCGGCGTCGCGCTCGCCGGAGTTTCGGGGATCCTGCTTGCGCCCGTCTACTCCGTCTTCCCGACAATGGGTCGGGACTTCATCCTGATCGCGTTCAGCGTGATCATCGTCGGCGGCATGGGAAGCATCAAGGGCGCAGTACTGGCTGGCCTCGTACTCACGCAGATCGAAGCCATATCGAGCCTGTACATCTCTCCGGTCTGGTCCGAGCCTCTCTTGTTCTCGGTCATGGTTGCCGTGCTGATGGTCCGACCCCAAGGCCTTTTCGGAAGACTCGGCCATGGCTGACGGCACTGCGGCCGATTTTCACGGGGCACCGGACCGCGGGCAGGTCGCCAGGCTGTTCGCCAGGGGTTTCTTCGTGTTCGCCGTCCTCTTTGCCCTTGTGGCAGCGGCAGTCGGCGACACCTTCTATCTGCGCCTGGCCACGGAGGCGCTGATTTTCGGCGGCCTCGCGCTGGCCGTGGACATCCTCCTCGGATTCACTGGCCTGCTGTCTCTGGGCCAGGCTCTGTTCTTCGGGTACGGCGCCTATGCGTCGGGCCTGGTCCTCAAGGAGGTGGCGCCGTCCTTCTCGCTGGCGATGGGGGTCGTCCTCGGGACTGCCACGATTTTCGGCCTGATCGCCGGAGTGATCGCCATCAGGGCGCGAGGCGTGTATTTCGCACTGATCACTTTCGGCCTCGCGCAGGTCGTATCCCGCATCGTCTTCAACGTCCGCGCCCTCGGTGCATCCGACGGCCTGATCGGCATCCCGGCCATCGAGATCGACATGCTGGTATTTCGGATCAGTACCACGGATGCCGCGGGATTCTTCCTGTTCGTCCTGGCTCTCGTGTTGGCTCTCTACCTGTTGTCGGCATACGTGATGGCGACGCCGCTCGGGCGGACGCTCGTCGCGATTCGGACCAACGAGGCGAGAGTGCCGTTTCTGGGCTGCCGCCCGTGGCGATACAAGCTGGCTGCTTTCGTGCTTGCCGCCGATATCGCGGCGCTTTGCGGAGCCCTCTATCCCATGCTCCGCGGCTTCGTTTCGCCGGAACTCCTCTTCTTCCAGGTCTCGGGCAATGCCGTCATCACCGTTGTCGTCGGCGGAGTGGGAACGCTGATCGGCGCACTCTATGGGTCGGCGATCCTCACCATCCTGAAATCGGTGGTGGGAACGATCACCGAACATCATCAGATCGTGATCGGCCTGCTGTTCGTGTTGTCGGTGATCGCTTTCCCGCGCGGCCTGGTCGGTCATCTCGGCCGATTCGCGGTGCGCGCGGCCCCCAGGAAGACCGGGGGGCCGCAATGAATGGCCTGGCCTCTCCCATTCTCTCGGTGCGCAACCTGTCCGTACGATTCGGCGCGCTCGTGGCGGTGGACGATGTCAGCTTCGACGCTGCGGCCGGGTGCGTCACCTCGGTCATCGGTCCGAATGGCGCCGGGAAGAGCACGCTCTTCAATCTGATCAGCGGCGCGTTGGCGCCGACGGCGGGATCCATGCACTTTGCGGGCAGGGACGTCTCCGGAAAGTCCCCGCCAGCGATGCTCGCGGCGGGCCTGAGCCGGTCCTTCCAGATCACCAATCTGTTCTTCGACCTTACGGTCTTCGAGAACCTGCGCCTGGCGGCGCAGTTCCTGGAGCCCGGGGCCCGGGTGCTGCAACCGGTAGGCCGCAGCGAGCGCGCGCGAGCGCGCGTCTCGCACCTGATCGAGCGATTTTCGCTGGACACGAAGGCCGGGGAACTTGCCGGGCATCTGTCTCACGGCGAGCAGCGGCGACTCGAGATCGCCGTTGCCCTTGCATCGGAGCCGAAGATGCTGCTCCTGGACGAGCCAACGCAGGGAATGTCGCACGCGGACACGAGGGAGACGGCAGACCTGATCCGCAGTCTCGTCGGCGACGTGTCGATTCTGTTGATCGAGCACGACGTCGACCTGGTGATGGATCTGTCGGACCACGTCATCGTGATGGCGCAAGGGCGGAAGATCGCGGAAGGCACTGCACGCGAGGTACGCGGCAATCGTGCGGTGCAGGTGGCCTATTTTGGAGAGGCTCGCGGTGCTGACGCTACGTGATGTGCATGCGCACTATGGGTTGAGCCATGTACTGCAGGGCGTGTCGCTCACGGTCGGACCCGGCGAGGTGGTGGGCTTGTTCGGCCGCAATGGGGTCGGGAAGACGACGGTCATCAAGGCGGTGGCCGGCTGGTTGAAGCCGACGTCGGGCATGATCGAGCTGGATGGCGTTGCGATTGCCGGTGCCGCGCCCGACCGGATATGTCGACTCGGCCTGGGTCTCGTTCCCGAGGATCGTCGCATCTTCCCGGGATTGTCCGTGGAGGAGAACCTCCGACTCGGTGGCCTGCAGTGTCCGGGAAGACCGCGCCGGTGGCTCCGGGAACGGCTCGAATGGATCTACGGGCAATTCCCGCGGCTCTCGGAGCGGCGCAGCCAGATGGGGACGACGCTTTCGGGCGGCGAACAACAGATGTTGGCAATGGCGCGCGTCCTCGTCGGAGCACCGAAGATGCTGCTGATCGACGAACCATCCGAAGGTCTGGCGCCGATGATCGTCGACGAGATCTTTGCAATGATCGAGAATCTTCGTGACAAGGGCGTTCCGATCCTGCTCGTCGAGCAGAACGTCCGCCGGGCGCTGAGCATCGTGACGCGGTTCTACGCTCTCGAGCGTGGTCGGGTCATTTTCGAGGGCCGGGCCGACTCCGATGTCGACTGCCGGCAACTGTTCGACGTGATCGCAGTCTGAAGATGCGCGATGCCTCGATCACCTGGTCGCCAGGAGACTCGCTTCCCTCGTTCGGTCTGATCGCCGAGCGGATCGCCGAGCATGCCCGCGTGCGGCCTGCAGCGCCGGCACTCGATGACGGCCAGACGGCGATCGACTATGCGGGGCTGGGCGCTTCGATGAGCCGTATTGCCGTCACGCTGCAGCGCGACGGCGTTCGCCCCGGGCAGGTTGTCGCGCTGTGCGGGCGACCGTCGGTGCGATATGCACAGGTCTATCTGGGCGCGCTGTGCGCCGGAGCGGTGGTGGCGCCCTTGCCGCCGTCCGTCACGCGCGAGAGCCTTGTCGCAATGCTCCGGGATTCCGGGGCACGGCGCCTGTTCATCGATGCGGCTGCGCCGTCGCTGCAACCGGAAGATTTCGACCGCGCGAACTGCGTTGCGCTCGGCGACGACGTTCCCGGCCCGGAATTCGAAGAATGGCTTGCACCGCCGGGAACCGCACCCGCCGGTGTCGTCATCGGGCCATCCGATCCGTTCAATATCATCTACTCCTCGGGAACGACGGGCACGCCCAAGGGCATCGTCCAGTCGCACGGCGTGCGCTGGGCCCAGGTGCGCCGTGGGGCGAGCCACGGATATTCGCCGGCCACCCGCACCCTGTTGGCCACTCCGCTCTATTCGAACACGACGCTGGTCGCGTTCTTCCCCACCCTGGCGTTCGGCGGCTGCGCGTACTTGATGCCGAAGTTCGACGCCCATGCGTACCTCCGGATCGCGCATCGGCAGCGCGTCACGCATACCATGCTGGTGCCGGTGCAGTACCAGCGCATCATGGCGCTACCGGAATTCGGCGACTTCGACCTGTCTTCGTTCCAGGTCAAGTTCTGCACCAGCGCGCCGTTCGCGACCGCGCTGAAGGCGGATGTCCTGTCGCGCTGGCCCGGCGGGCTCCTCGAGTTCTACGGGATGACCGAGGGCGGCGGAAGCACAGTCCTCGATGCTCGCGCGCATCCCGACAAGCTGCATACGGTCGGCCGCCCAGCCGACGGATGCGACATCCGCCTGATCGACGAGGACGGGCGCGAAGTGGCGCCCGGACAGGTCGGCGAAGTGGTCGGCCATTCCGCCAGCATGATGAGCGGCTATCACGGCCAGCCCGAGAAGACTCGCGAAGTCGAGTGGTTCGATGCGACTGGCAAGCGTTTCATTCGCACCGGCGACGTCGGCCGCTTCGATGCCGACGGTTTCCTCACCTTGATCGATCGCCGCAAGGACATGATCATCAGTGGCGGCTTCAATATCTACCCGAGCGACATCGAGGCGCAGTTGCGACTCCATCCGGCGATCGGCGATGCGGCGGTCGTCGGTGTGCCGTCGGATCGATGGGGCGAGACGCCGGTCGCGTTCGTGATTCTGCGCGACGCGGCCCGCGCTGCCGGCGGCGAGATCCTCGACTGGTACAACCGCCATGCGGGGAAGACCCAGCGCCTTGCCGCGCTGCACGTGGTGGAAGGGTTTCCTCGGAGCGCGATCGGCAAGGTGCTCAAGCGCGAGTTGCGGGCACGTCATGAAGAGATCGCTCGAACCGTGCACCACGAAAGGGGCGCTGAATGCAAAGGCTGATCGTCGCACTGTCCGGCGCGTCCGGCGCCATCTACGGAATCCGCACTCTCCAGGCTCTGGCGGGGAATCCGGACATCGAGACCCACCTGGTCATTTCTCCGTCTGCCCGACGCACCATCACCGAAGAAACCGACACGACCGTGGCCGAAGTCGAAGCGATGGCCGATGTCGTGCACCGGCACACCGATATCGGCGCGTCGCTGGCAAGCGGATCGTTCATGACGATGGGGATGGTTGTCGCGCCGTGCTCGATCAAGTCTCTGGCCGAGATCGCGAACTCGTACGGAAGCAACCTCCTGACGCGGGCAGCCGACGTCTGCCTCAAGGAGCGCCGCCGGGTCGTCCTGCTCGTTCGGGAGACGCCGCTGCATCTGGGGCATCTCGAACTGATGGCGCAGGTCACGCGCATCGGCGCGGTCGTGATGCCGCCGGTCCCTGCGTTCTATAACCGGCCGCAGACGGTTGCCGACATCGTCGATCACACGATCGGCCGGCTGCTGGACCACTTCTCGATTCCGCATGCGCTGGTGAAGCGCTGGAAGGATTCCTCGCCCGGTGAATGACTGCGGCGGCCAACGGCGCGACGCCGGTCTATGCGGGTCCTGCGCCGAGTCGGGCCATTGCGGGCCGGCGCAGCGCGACGGCCGCGGTCTTCTCCTGCGTATACAGGCGCCGGAATCCCTCCATGCCTTCCTGCCCGAGACCGGACTCCTTGTAGCCGGCGAAGGGCAGGCGCAGGTCGAGCGACATCGGCGTGTTGACCAGCACCGTGCCGGCCTCGATCTTCGTCACCGCTCGCAGGCACTCGGAGAGGTCGTTCGACCAGAGATACGAGACGAGGCCGAAGCTCGAATCGTTGGCGATCGCGATGGCCTCGTCGAAGTCATCGAAGACTTCGAATGCCACGACCGGACCGAAGATCTCCTCCTGGCAGACTCGGTCGCGGTTGGAGCGCGCGAGAAGCGCAGTCGGCTGGAGATAGTAGCCGACCGGGTGGTCGGTGGGCCGCTCGCCCCCCGTCAGCAGTTGCGAGCCTTCGCGTCGCGCCAGCGTCACGTACGAAAGCACGCGCCCGTAGTGCGCCGCATTCGCCAGCGGACCCACTTCCGTGGCCGCGTCGTGAGGGTGGCCGACCCGGATGCGCCGCGCCCGCGCTACGAAGCTTTCGATGAAACGCCCGGCGATGCTTCGATGGACGAGGATTCGCGATCCGGCAAAGCACTGCTGGCCGTTGTTGGTGAAGATCGACGTGAGAGCTCCGTCGAGTGCGTCTTCGAAAGGAGCCGAAGCCGCAACGATGTTGGCCGACTTCCCACCCAGTTCCAGATCGACACGCTTGAGTAGCGGAGCGGCATCCGCTGCGATCGAGCGGCCGGTCTGTGTGCCCCCCGTGAAGGAAATCGCCTTCACCAGCGGATGGCGGACCAGTGCGCGGCCGGTCACCTCGCCGAGCCCGTTCACCAGGTTCACCACTCCGGGTGGTACGCCCGCCTCGGCCAGGATATCCATGAACCGCGCGACCGCGAGTGGCGTTTGCTCGGCGCACTTCACGACGCAGGAGTTGCCGAACGCCAACGCGGCCGCGATCTTGGTGGACGCGAGGGCCAACGGCGCGTTCCATGGCGAGATCAGCGCGGCGACACCGACCGGTTCGCGGACCACGAACCTCAGGTATTCGCCATCCTGCGTCGCGGCCTTCTCGACGCCCTGCGACATCGAATCGGCGAAGAAGGAAAAGTTCCGAAGAATGCGCGGAAGCTGCCGCTCTCGCATGTAGTGATACGGAATCCCGGTATTGAGGCATTCGAGCCACGCCAGTTCGTCCAGTCGCGAGCGGGTCAGGTCGACGATCCGTCGGAATACCGCCTGCTTGCTTGCGGTGCCCATGTCTACCCATGTGCGCTTCGCGAATGAGCGGTGTGCGGCTTCGACGGCGGCCGACGTCTGGGCTTCGTCGGCCCCGTACAAGGTCGCAACCTGGCGTTCGGACGCGGGGTCGACGATCGACAGCGCCTTGCCGCCGGGCGCAAGCCACTGACCGTCGATGAAGCTCGTGATGCGCTCGCGCACCGGGAAGGGAGCCGGATGGTTCATGCCATGTAACTTCCGCCGTTGACGTGCAGCGTCTGCCCGGTGATGTAGGCTGCGGCATCCCCGAGCAGGAAGAGGATCGGCCCGGCAATGTCCGCCGCCTTGCCGAGGCGGCCGAGCGGCACGCCGCCGAGAAACCTCGCAAGGTCCAATCCCGTGCTCTTCGGGGCGCGACCGGTTCCTCCGGAGAGGAACGGCGTCTCGATCACGCCAGGCGCGATGCCGTTCACGCGGATATCGGGTGCCCACTCCGTGGCCAGCACACGAACGAGGTTCAGGACTCCGGCCTTCGCCGTTGCGTAGGGTCCGTAGCCCGCGTGCGGTACCCGCACCGCGAACGTGGAAGACACCAGCACGGCCGCAGGCCGTCCGCCCTCGCGCGCGCAGCGCCGCAGAAGCGGCGCCGCTTCTCGGGCGAGCAGGAATGCACCACGCAAGCCGGCGTTGTGGATGGCGTCCCATTCCCCGGTTGCCATCGCTTCGATCGGGATCCGCTCGCCGGTGAAGCCGGCAAGGTTGACGAGTCCGTCCAGCGTCGGCCAGTCGTCCGTGATCCGGCGCATCGCAGCCCGAACCTGATCTTCGTCGCCGACGTCGCAGGCAAGGTACCTGGCGCCCGGCACCGGCGGCGTGCTCTCGATCGAGCGCGGCAGGTCAAGCACGGCCACGTCCAGATTCAGCGTGACGCCGGCGGACACCAGTGCCTGGCCCATGCCTCCGCAGCCTCCCGCGACCACCAGGCGGCGCCTCGGGGGCGGAGCGTCATCGTGAGCGTGCATGGTCATGGTCCTTTCTCCACGAGAAGTCGTGCGTGCGTGATCGTCATTCCAGCTTTCCGAGACGAGCGAGCGTCTTGTTCCAGAGAATGGTGTCGATCACCAGTCGCCTCTTCAGCTCCGCGGCCGGTGCCCCCCATGGTTGCGCGCCAATGGCACGCAGGCGGTCCTGGAAGTCCGGAAGGGCCATGATTTCGAGACTCGCCCGCTCCAGCCTCGCGACGACTGCGGCCGGAACTCGCGACGAAGTGTAGAGACCGACCCCGAATGTCCAATCGAATTCGCCGTAGCCGAGTTCGTCGAAGGTGGGCAGTCTGGGCAGGAACTCGCTGCGCGACGGTCCGACCGTTGCAAGCAGCTTCACCTTGCCGCTCTTCTGAAGTTCACGGGCGATACCGACAGTCAGCAGGGCGGCCTGGATTTGCCCCCCGAGCAGATCGGTGACCATCGGCGATTCGCCGCGATACGGAACGTGCACCATCTGGCCACCGATGCGCCGGTTGAACGTGGCCAGCATCACGTGTCCCGACGAACCGGTACCGTACGATCCGTATGCCAGCTTCCTGGTTCTTGCGAGTGCCTCGAGCTCGCCGACGGTGTTGGCGGGCATGTCGTGGGGGACGGCGAGGGCCATCGGCGCCAACGTGAGTCCGGCGATGGGGGCGAAGTCGGTGATCGGGTCGTAGTTGGGCTTGACGTTGAATGCGGCGTTCGACAGTTGTGTCGTGACGGTGAGCAGAAGCGTGTGACCGTCCGGCTCGGCTTTCACGACCGTCTCGGCGCCGATCGTGCCCGAGGCGCCCGACTTGTTCTCGACGATGACAATGCCTTTCAGGCTATCGGCCAGCCTGGCCGAGAACAGCCTCGCGATCGAGTCTGCCGTGCCACCGGCGGGATAGGGCACGACGATACGTATCGTTTTCGCAGGAAAGGGTTCGGGTGCAGCGGCGTATACCGGGGACAATGCGAACACTGCGGCGGCCGCGATCCGTCGAAGATACCTGGACTGCATCGGAGACTCCTCGTGCGTTGTGCGGAAGCGGGGACGATGCCGGTGAGTGGGTTCAGTCCTCACTCCCGGCGAAGGCCTCGTCACGTTTCTTCGCGATGCTGGGCAGGAAGACGATGACGAGCAGCACGGCGGCGATGGCCAGAAGGGTGGCCGACAGCGGGCGGGTGACGAAGACCGACCAGTCGCCGCGCGAGATCGTCATTGCGCGGCGCAGGTACTCCTCCATCAGCTTGCCCAGCACCAGCCCGAGCAGCAGCGGCGCGGGCTCGCAGTCGAGCTTGCGGAACACGTAGCCGAGGATCGCGAAGGGGATGGTGACGAAGACGTCGAAGACGTTGTTGTTGATGGAGTACGCCCCGACGCAGCAAAACAGCAGGATCGCCGGATACAGGATCCGGTAGGGCACGGTGAGCAGCTTGATCCAGATGCCGATCAGCGGCAGGTTCAGGATCACCAGCATCAGGTTGCCCACCCACATCGAGGCGATCAGCCCCCAGAACAGGCTCGGGTTGCTGGTCATCACCTGCGGGCCGGGCTGGATGTTGTGGATCATCATGCCGGCCACCATCAGCGCCATCACCGCGTTGGTGGGGATGCCCAGCGTGAGCATCGGGATGAACGAGGTCTGCGCACCCGCGTTGTTGGCCGACTCGGGGCCGGCCACGCCCTCGATCGCGCCCTTGCCGAAGCGCTCGGGCGTCTTCGAGATCTTCTTCTCGATCGCGTAGGAGGTGAACGAGGAGAGCACCGCGCCGCCGCCGGGCAGGATGCCCAGGAACGAGCCCAGTGCGGTGCCGCGCACGATCGGTGCGATCGAGGCCCTGAACTCGGCCATGCTGGGCAGCATGCGCCCGACCCGCTTGGTGAAGATCTCGCGGTTCTCGCGCTGCTCGAGGTTGCAGATGATCTCGCCGAAGCCGAAGATGCCCATGGCGACCGCGGCGAACTCGATGCCGTCGGTGAGCTCGGGGATGTCGAAGGAGAAGCGCGCCACGCCCGAGTTCACGTCGGTGCCCACCATGCCGATGAGCAGCCCGAACACCACCATGGCGAGCGCCTTGAGGATCGAGCCGTGGGCGAGCACCACCGCGGCGATCAGGCCCAGCACCATCAGCGAGAAGTACTCGGCCGGGCCGAACTTGAAGGCCACCTCGGCCAGCGGCGGGGCAAACCCGGCGATCAGCAGCGTGGCCACGGTGCCGGCGAAGAACGAGCCGATCGCGGCGATCGCCAGCGCCGGCCCGGGGCGGCCCTGGCGCGCCATCTGGTAGCCGTCGAGCGTGGTGACCACCGAGGAGGTCTCCCCGGGCAGGTTCACCAGGATCGCGGTGGTCGAGCCCCCGTACTGCGCGCCGTAGTAGATGCCGGCGAGCATGATCAGCGCCGTGGTGGGGTCGGAGAGCTTGTAGGTGATCGGCAGCAGCATCGCGATCGTGGCCAGCGGCCCGATGCCCGGCAGCACGCCGATCAGCGTACCCAGCAGCACGCCCACGAAGCAGTAGAAGAGGTTGGTGAGCGTAAGCGCCGTGGCAAAGCCCAGCGAGAGGTTCGAGAGCAGTTCCATGTTTCGCCCGGCTCCGGGTTATCGGGTGAGAAATACCGGCCAGACCGGAAACTGAAGCTCCAGGCCTCGCACGAACACCAGATCCGAGAGCACCAGCAGCACCACGATCGAGATGGCCGTCTCCTTCCAGTTGAATTCGTGGCTCGCGAGCGCCGAGATCGCGATGAGCAGCGTGATCGCCACCACCATCCCGAGTTGCGACAGTGCGGCTGCGAACACTCCCACGGCCAGAAGAATCAGGAACAGCTCGCGCCAGCCCACCGGCTCCAGCTCGACCTTGCCGCTCGAGCGCGACAGCGCGCGCCAGCCGATGCCCAGCCCCAGCAGCGCCATCAGCGCGCCCAGCATCGTCGGAAAGAAGCCCGGCCCCATGCGCGCCGGCGTGCCCAGCTGGTAGGCCTGCGAGAAGATCACGAACAGCACCCCCAGCACCAGGAACATCACCCCGGACCAGAAGTCGCGTTGGTTGCGTATGCGCATCGGCGCGGTCTCCGTCGT
>MEED01000012.1 GCA_001724855.1 Lautropia sp. SCN 69-89 | reverse complement strand
CCGGCGGCACCGGCGGCACTGGCGGCACGGGTGATACCGGCGGCACGGGCGGCACCGGCGGCACGGGTGATACCGGCGGCACGGGCGGCACGGACCCTCAGCCGCCGTTGTCCGGCGACGGAGCGATCGGCGAACAGCGCGCGCTGATCCTGCGGGGCCTGCCACGGGTATTCGGCATTTTCGACTGGTCGCAGCTCACTTCGGCGGGCAACTCGTTCAGGCTCGATGAGCAGGGTCGGCTGGAGTCGGTTGGTTTCAACACCAACGGCGGCTGCGGATTCCTGTCGTACTGCCTGTCGCGCGGCACTGCATCGACTGCCGAAGCGGGCGCCGACGCATTCGTCAGCTGGGGCCGCTGGACCAACGGAACGCTGCATGCCCAGGGTCTGCTGGCGAACCTGACGGATCGAGAGCTGTCGCCGAACGTGGGTGTCCACTACCTTGTCGGCGTGCCCTCGACGACCGTTCCCACGCAGGGCGAATTCACCTACCAGCTGATCGGCGCTACCGCCCCGACGCTGAGCACCGGCGGCGTGTCCCCCGGGGCCTTCACCGGCATGGCCGGCGTTGCTTTCGGACCCGGCCAGGCGCGCATCGGCCTGGAAGGCAACGTGGCGATCGGCGGCGGGTCCTATGGCTTCTCGACGCCGGGAGGCGCGTCCGATCCTGCGCGCAGCACGCTCTCCACCACTGCTGGCCATGCGTTCAGCGGCAGCCTGCAAGCGTCGCAGACCGGCAGCGGGCCGTTGAGCTGCGGCCAGGCCGGCTGCACGGTCGGCGTCCAGGGCGGGCTGTTCGGCCCGAATGCCGCACGCCTCGGGCTCAGCTACCAGATCCAGGGGCCCGCCGGCGGTTCTACAATCTCGGGGGTAGGAGTATTCGCGCAGCAGCCCGCGCGACCATGACGCGCCCGAGACCGCCGAATTGAGATCCCGCCCGATCGAGTACACGCCCGAAGCCGCCGACAACCGCCGCCTCGCCAACCTGTGCGGGGCGCTCGACCAGAACCTGCGGCAGATCGAGGAAGCCTTCGACGTGCGCATCGCGCGGCGAGGCGCCAGCTTCAGTGTCGAGGGCACGACGGCCGCGTCGCGACGCGCGGTCGCCGCGCTGAAGCATTTCTACGCGCACGCCGATCACGCGCTGTCGCTCGACGACGTGCAGCTCGGCCTGGTCGAGTTGAAGGCGCCGCCGCGTGCCGCGCCCGAGCCGGTCGACACGGATGCGCCGGTGCTCCACACCAGGCGCACCGACCTGCAGGGACGCACGCTGCACCAGCGCGAGTACCTGCGCAACATCCTGTCGCACGACATCACTTTCGGCATCGGCCCCGCCGGCACCGGCAAGACCTATCTCGCGGTGGCCTGCGCGGTCGACGCGCTCGAGCGCGACGCGATCCAGCGCATCGTGCTGACGCGTCCGGCGGTGGAAGCCGGCGAGCGGCTCGGCTTCCTGCCCGGAGACCTCGCGCAGAAAGTCGACCCGTACCTGCGGCCGCTCTACGACGCGCTCTACGACCTGCTCGGCTTCGATCGCACTGCACGGATGTTCGAGAAGCAGGCGATCGAGATCGCCCCGCTCGCCTACATGCGCGGGCGCACGCTGAACAACTCGTTCATCATCCTCGACGAGGCGCAGAACACCACGCCCGAGCAGATGAAGATGTTCCTCACGCGCATCGGCTTCGGCTCGCGCGCCGTCGTCACCGGCGACATGACGCAGATCGACCTGCCCAAGGGGCAGGCCTCGGGCCTGATCGAGGCGCGACGGCTGCTGCGCACGGTGCGCGGTCTCGCGTTCACCGAGTTCGACAGCTCCGACGTGGTGCGCCATCCGCTGGTTGCGCGCATCGTCGACGCCTATGAGCGCGCGCAGGCCGGCCCCGGCTGAGCGCAACCCGGCACCGCGCCGCGGGCACGCGGCGCCGGCTGCGGCGAAGCCGTCGCTGTCGTTGTCGATCCAGCTCGGCGACGGCGTGCGCGCGCTGCCCGCGTCGCGCGCGCAACTGCGGCGCTGGGTCGCCGCGGCGATCGACACCGACGCCACGCTCACGCTGCGATTCGTCGGCGAGCGTGAGGGACGCGCGCTCAATACCCGGTACCGGCACCGCGATTACGCGACCAACGTGCTCACCTTCGCCTATCCCGGCGAGGACGAACGAGCGATCGCCGACATCGTCGTCTGCATGCCGGTAGTGCTGCGCGAGGCGCGCGCGCAGCGCAAGGCGCCGCTTGCGCACCTCGCACACCTGGTCATTCACGGCGTGCTGCACGCCTGCGGCCACGACCACGAACGGCCCGCGCAGGCCGAGCGCATGGAGGCCGCCGAAGTCGCGCTGCTGGCGCGCTTCCGCATCGCCGATCCGTATCGCCTGCACGGCTGAGTGCCCGCACGGCCGGGCGCTTGGCATCGCGCGGGGCCTTCGGGTATGCTCGGCCGCACGCCAACCCTCCCCCATCCCATGTCCGGCCCCCATTCGGGCAGCGAACATCGACGACCCATGCTCGAACGCCTGGCGGCGCTGCTGCTGCGCGTTCCCGAAGACCGCGAACAGCTGCTCGACGTCCTGAGGCAGGCGCACGAGCGCGCGTTGCTCGACGCCGACGCGCTGTCGATGATCGAAGGCGTGCTGCAGGTCTCCGAGCTCGCCGCGCGCGACATCATGGTGCCGCGCGCGCAGATGGACGTGATCGACATCAGCCAGCCGCGCGAGGTGTTCCTGCCGCGCGTGATCGAGACCGCCCACTCGCGCTTTCCGGTGGTCGAGGGCGACCGCGACAACGTGCTCGGCATCCTTCATGCGAAGGAGTTGCTGCGGCTGTACACGGACGAGCGCGTCGACGTACGCGACCTGCTTCGTCCAGCGGTGTTCATTCCCGAGTCGAAGCGGCTAAACGTGCTGCTTCGCGATTTCCGCGGCAATCGCATCCACCTGGCGATCGTGGTCGACGAGTATGGCGGAACCGCCGGCCTGATCACGATCGAAGACGTGCTCGAGCAGATCGTCGGCGACATCGAGGACGAGTTCGACTTCGACGAGGAAAGCGACCACATCGTGCGGCTCGAGCCGGGCGAGCACGGGCCGCGCTTCCGCGTGCGGGCGATCACCGGCATCCGCCAGTTCAACGAGGCCGTGGGCACGCATTTCTCCGACGAGGAGTTCGACACCGTCGGCGGGCTCGTCACCGAGCAGTTCGGACGCGTGCCGCGCCGCGGCGAGCATGTCGACCTCGAAGGCATCCGCTTCGAGGTGTTGCGCGCGGACGCGCGGCAGGCGCAGTTGCTGCTTGCCGAACGACTGCCCGCGCCGCCGGGCGAACAGCCCGAGCCGGGCACTCGCTGAGCCCGAAGTGCGACTGCGCCTGGCGCCGGGCGCCCCCGCGGCACTGGCCGCCGGCGTCGTTCATGCCGCGAGTTTCGCGCCGATCGCTGCGTGGTGGCTTCAGAGCGCCGCGCTGGCGGTGCTGGTCGCGCTGCTGTTGCGCGTGCACGCGCGCACGGCGGGCGGTACGGCGCGCGCTGCCGTGCTCGGGCTGGCGTTCGGATCGGGCTGGTTCGTGGCAGGAGTGGCGTGGCTCTACGTGAGCATGCATCGCTACGGCGGCATGCCGGCGCCGATCGCCGCGCTCGCGCTGCTGCTGTTCGGCGCGTATCTCGCGTGCTTTCCGGCTGCCGTGTGCGCGCTGACGCTGCGCGCGGCGCGCGCCGCGCGCCTGGCGCCGACTGCCGCTTCGCCGGGCGCGCTGGCGGCAGTGGGCCTGGTCTTTGCCGGCTGCTGGGCACTCTCGGAGATCGCCCGCGGCTACCTGTTCACCGGCTTTCCGTGGCTGGCAATCGGTTATGCGCACGTCGACGGGCCGCTGGCCGCGCTCGCGCCGCTCGTGGGTGTCTACGGCGTGTGCGCATTCGCCGCGCTGTCGGCATTCGGCGTCGGTGCGCTGGGCATGGCGGCCGTGCGCGACGCGGCCTCGCGCGCTCGTGATTCCCGCGCCCAGGCCTCGACCCTCGCGACCCTGGGAGTCGCCGCGTCGCTCGCGCTCGCACCGCCGCTGGTCGGCGCGTCGCTGGCCGGTCACGAGTGGTCGCAGCCCGCCGGCCGCAGCCTCGCGGTGCGGCTGCTGCAGGGCAACGTCGAGCAGGAACTGAAGTTCGACCCGGGGCGCAGCCTCGCCGCGATGCAGGCCTACACCGCCGAGGTGTTGCGCGCCGATGCCGACCTGACCGTCCTTCCCGAGACCGCGTGGACCGTTCCGTGGTCGGCGACCCCGGCAGCGCTGCGCGACGAGCTGCTCGCTCACCTGGCGCGCAGCGGCGGCGTGCTGGCGATCGGCATGCCGCTGCCCGAGCAGCCCGCTGCGGGCCAGGCCGCTGCGCCGCGCCTCACCAACAGCGTCGCGGTGATCGGTCGCGACGGCGCGATCGTCGCGCGCTACGACAAGCGCCACCTGGTGCCGTTCGGAGAGTTCATCCCGCGCGGATTCGGGTGGTTCGTCGCGCTGATGCACATTCCGCTGGGCGAATTCGGCCGCGGTGCCGCGACGCAGCCGCTGCTCGAAATCGACACCCAGAGGGTGGCTTTCGACATCTGCTACGAAGACCTGTTCGGCGAGGAACTCGCCGCGCAGGTGCGCGACGGCGCGACGATCCTCGTGAACGTGAGCAACATCGCCTGGTTCGGCGATTCGCACGCGTTGCCGCAGCACCTGCAGATCGCGCGGATGCGCGCGATCGAACTCGCGCGGCCGGTGCTGCGCGCGACCAACACCGGGGTGACCACCGCAATCGACGCGCGCGGACGCGTCGTCGGCGCGTTGCCGACCTACACCGCGGGCGCGCTTGCGCTCGCCATGCAGGGCAGCGTCGGACTCACGCCGTATGCGCGCTGGGGCAATGCCTTGCCGCTCGCGCTGGGCCTCGCGCTGTCGCTGTCGGGCGCGCTCGCCTGCCTCGCGCGGCGCCGGTCGGCGCGCTCGAACCCGTTAGAATGACGGCTTTTCGCGCGTCTGCCTCTCCATGCTCAGCTTTCAGCAAGTGATCCTGCGGCTGCAGGCTTACTGGGACAGCCAGGGCTGCGCCCTGCTCCAGCCATACGACATGGAGGTTGGCGCCGGCACCTTCCACACCGCCACTTTCCTGCGGGCGATCGGGCCCGAGCCCTGGCGCGCAGCCTACGTGCACGCCCGAAGGACGGCCGCTACGGCGACAACCCGAACCGCCTGCAGCACTACTACCAGTACCAGGTGGTGCTCAAGCCCTCGCCGCCCGACATCCTCGACCTGTACCTCGGCTCGCTGCGCGCGCTGGGCATCGACACTTCGGTCAACGACGTCCGCTTCGTCGAGGACGACTGGGAGTCGCCCACGCTCGGCGCCTGGGGACTGGGCTGGGAAGTCTGGCTCAACGGCATGGAAGTCACGCAGTTCACCTATTTCCAGGAAGTCGGCTCGCTGAAATGCCAGCCGACCACCGGCGAGATCACCTACGGGCTCGAGCGCATCGCGATGTACCTGCAGGGCGTCGAGAGCGTCTTCGACCTCGCGTGGACCGACGGCATCAGCTATCGCGACGTGTTCCACCAGAACGAGGTCGAACAGTCGACGTACAACTTCGAGCACGCCAACGCCGCGATGCTGTTCCGCCACTTCGACGACTACGAAGGGGAGGCGAAGCGGCTGATCGCCGCCGGCCTCGCGCTGCCCGCCTACGAGATGGTGATGAAGTGCTCGCACAGCTTCAACCTGCTCGATGCACGCGGTGCGATCTCGGTCACCGAACGCGCCGCCTACATCGGGCGGGTCCGCAACCTCGCGCGCGCGGTCGCGCAGGCCTACTACGAGGCGCGCGAGCGCCTCGGCTTCCCGATGTCCAGGGCCCACGCCCATGCCGCCTGAGAACGACGGACTCGCCGCCGGCGCGCCGCTGCTGGTCGAACTCTTCACCGAGGAACTGCCCCCGAAAGCGCTGCAGCGCCTCGGCGACGCCTTCAGCGCCGGCGTCGCCGACGGCCTGCGCAGCCGCGGGCTCGCCGCCGAAGACGCGCGGGTCGAGGGCTTCGCGACGCCGCGCCGCCTGGCGGTGCGCGTCGACGCCGTGGCCGCCCGGGCGCCGGATCGTACGGTGGAGGTCAAGGGACCGTCGGTGAAAGTGGCGCTCGACGCCGCCGGCGTACCCACGCAGGCGCTGCTCAAGTGGGCCGAGCGGCAGGCCGCCCCGATCGCCTCGCTCACCCGCGCCAGCGACGGCAAGCAGGAGTGCTTCTGGTATCGCAGCACGGTGCACGGCGAATCGCTCGACGCGGCGATCGACGCGGTCATCGCGCAGGCGCTGGCGGCGTTGCCCATCCCGAAGGCGATGCAGTACCAGCTCGCCGACGGGCACACCACCGTCAGCTTCGTGCGGCCGGTTCACGGGCTGCTCGTGCTGCACGGCTCGCACGTGGTCGACGCCTCGGCGCTCGGGCTACGCTCCGGGCGCGTCACGCGCGGCCATCGCTTCCAGTCCGACGGCCCGATCGAGATCGCCGACGCCGCCGCCTACGAGGAGACGCTCGAGACGCGCGGGCACGTGCTCGCGTCGTTCGAGGCGCGCCGCGCCCGCATCGACGCGCAGCTGCGCGAGCGTGCCGCTGCGCTGGACGCTTCGCTCGGCGACGAAGCGCAGGTCGCAACGCTGCTCGACGAGGTCACGGCGCTGGTCGAATGGCCGGCGATCTACGTCGGCGAGTTCGAGAGCGAGTTCCTTCGCGTGCCGCAGGAGTGCCTGATCCTGACGATGCGCACCAACCAGAAGTATTTTCCGCTGTTCGAGCCGGGCGGTCGGCTGCTGCCCAGGTTCCTGATCGTCTCGAACATGGAGGTCGACGATCCGCGCCACATCGTCGACGGCAACCAGCGCGTGGTGCGCCCGCGCCTGGCCGACGCGCGCTTCTTCTTCGAGCAGGACCGCAAGACGCCGCTCGCCGCGCGCGTGAGCCGGCTCGGCTCGGTCGTCTACCACGCGAAGCTCGGCACGCAGGCCGAGCGAGTCGAGCGGGTGCGTGCGATCGCGCGCGAGGTGGCGACGCTGCTGCGCGCCGACACCGCGCTGGCCGACCGCGCCGCGCTGCTCGCCAAGGCCGACCTGCTCACCGGGATGGTCGGCGAGTTCCCGGAACTGCAGGGCGTGATGGGCACCTACTACGCCCGGCACGACGGCGAGCCCGAGGCAGTGGCTCGCGCGATCACCGAACAGTACCAGCCGCGCTTCGCGGGCGACGCGCTGCCGGCCACCGAGACCGGCACCGTGCTCGCGCTGGCCGACAAGCTCGAGACGCTGGCAGGCATGTTCGGCATCGGCCAGCAGCCCAGCGGCGACAAGGATCCGTTCGCGCTGCGCCGTCATGCGCTGGGCGTCATCCGCATGCTGGTCGAGCATCGCCTCGAGCTGCCGCTCGATGCGCTGGTCGACGCGGCATTTCGCGCGTTCGGCGATCGCATCACCCATGCGCACGCCGAACTGGAGACCTTCTTCCACGAGCGGCTGGCCGGCTACCTGCGCGAGCGCGGCTTCGCCGCGCAGGAGATCGCCGCCGTGGTCGACCAGCGACCGGCGCAGCTCGCGCTGGTGCCGGCGCGGCTCGAAGCCGTGCGCGAGTTCTCCCGGCTGCCCGAGGCGCAGGCGCTGGCTGCCGCGAACAAGCGCATCGTCAACATCCTGAAGAAAGCCGGCGACGGCATCGGCACCGCTGCCGATCGCGCGCTGTTCTCCGAGCCGGCCGAGCGCGCGCTGGCCGATCGCATCGCCGAGCTCAGGCCGCAGGTCGAGGCACGGATGGCCGCGGCCGACTTCACCGGCGCGCTCGCGCTGATGGCGCAGGCACGCGACCCCGTGGACCGCTTCTTCGACGACGTCATGGTGATGGCCGACGACGCGCGCATCCGCGCCAACCGGCTCGCGCTGCTCTCCGGCCTGCGCCACCTGATGAATCAGGTCGCCGACATCTCGAAACTGTCGACCGGCTGACGCAGGCGCACGCGTCGTGAAGCTGATCATCCTCGACCGCGACGGCGTCATCAACCACGACAGCGACGCCTACATCAAGACGCCGGACGAATGGCTGCCGCTGCCCGGCAGCCTCGAGGCGATCGCTCGCCTGTCGCGCTCGGGCTACCGGGTCGTCGTCGCGACCAACCAGTCGGGAATCGCGCGGGGGCTGTTCGACCTCGCGATGCTGGCGTCGATCCACGCGAAATTGCTGCAGGCGGTCGCCGCCGCCGGCGGGCGTATCGACGCGATCTTCTTCTGCCCGCACGGCCCCGCCGACGGCTGCGCCTGCCGAAAGCCCCGGCCCGGTCTCTTCCTCGAGGTGCTCGGGCGCTTCAATGCCGCGCCAGCCGAGGTTCACGCGATCGGCGACCAGCTGCGCGACCTGCAGGCCGCGCACGCGGCCGGTTGCAGGCCGATCCTGGTGCTCACCGGCAAGGGTCAGGCGACGATGGCCAACGGAGGGCTGCCGCCCGACACCGTGGTGCGCGTCGACCTGGCCGCGGTCGCCGCGGAACTGGCGCCCTGATGCGCGTCGCGCGCACGGCGTGGCTGGCGCTGCGCTCGGGTCTGTTCGTGTCTTTCCAGGCGGTGACCGTGGCGCCCTACGCGGTGTTGTGCCTGCTGTGGGCGCCGTTGCCACTGCACTGGCGCTACCGGCTCACCGTCGGATGGCCGCGACTGGTCATCTGGGGAGCACGCCGCATCGTGGGCATCCGCCATCGCGTCATCGGCACGGAGAACCTTCCCGACGCGCCGGCGATCCTGTTGTCGAAGCACCAGTCGACCTGGGAGACGCTGTTCTACCCCACCTACATGCCGCGCGAGCTGTGCTACGTGTTCAAGCGCGAGCTGCTGTTCGTGCCCTTCTTCGGCTGGGGCATCGCGCTGCTCGGCATGATCCACATCGACCGCAGCCGCGGCAACGACGCGTTCGAGCAGGTGGTGCGACAGGGCGAGCGCAAGCTCGCCGAGGGCCGCTGGATCATCATCTTCCCGGAAGGCACGCGCACGCGCGCCGGCTCGCAGGGCAAGTACAAGTCGGGGGGCGCGCGGCTCGCGGTGCGCACCGGCAGTCCGGTCGTGCCGATCGCGGTGAACTCCGGCGAGTGCTGGCCGCGCCGGAAGTTCCTGCTGAGGCCCGGCCTGATCACCGTCTCGATCGGTCCGCCGATCGACAGCGTCGGCAAGGGCGCCGAAGAGTTGAACCAGGAAGTCGAAGGCTGGATAGAATCCGAAATGCGCCGCTTGAGCCCCCATCTGTATCGCGACGAAGCGCGCAACGGCGCGACGAAGGATCCGATCGCTTGACACGCCCCTCCGAACGAAGCGGCCCTCGCGGCCGCAACGCGTTGCGCGACGCCTCGCTGCGTACGCAAGCGGCCGCCGATGCCGCCCTCCAGCTGAGCCTGCCGCTGTTCGACCCGACGCCTGTCGCGCCGCCTCCGTCGGCCCGCACGCCCGCAGGCGTGCGCTCGACGATGCTGTGCGAGCAGCCGGTGTACTACGAGTTGCGGCGCTCGCGCCGGCGCACGATCGGCTTCGTCATCGACCAGCGCGGCCTGCGAGTGACCGCACCGCGCTGGGTGCCGCTCGCCGAGATCGAGCGCGCGCTGCAGGAGAAGGCGCGCTGGATCCTGCGCAAGCTCGTCGAGTGGCGCGCGCACGAGGCGCGCCGAGAACAGGTTGCGATCCGCTGGCGGCACGGCGCAACGCTACGCTACCTCGGCGGCACGCTGGTGCTGTCGGTCGACCCGCGTGCACGCGGTGTCACGCGCGACGGCGAACTGCTGCGCGTCGGCCTGCCGCCGCAGGCCGGCGAGGATCAACTGCGCGACCGCGTGCAGGCCTGGCTGCAGGCGCGAGCGCGCGAACTCTTCGCGGAGCGCATTCCGCTGTTCGCGCAGCGACTGGGGCGTTCACCCACCCGCTGGGCGCTGTCGTCGGCGCGCACGCGCTGGGGAAGCTGCACGCCCGACGGCGCGATCCGGCTGAACTGGCGGCTCGTGCATTTCCCGCTCGAGATCGTCGACTACGTGATCGCCCACGAGTTCGCGCATCTACGCGAGCTCAACCACGGGCCGCGCTTCTGGGCCACCGTGGGCGAGTTGTTCCCCGAGTTCGAGCGCGCGCGCGCGCGGCTGCGCGAGTTCACCGACGACATGCCCGTCGGATAGGGGCGCAACCCGCGTCCCGTTCACGAGAAAGGAAGCACGCATGCGAATCCTCCACACGATGCTGCGCGTCGGCGACATGCAGCGCTCGATCGACTTCTACACGCGGCTGATGGGCATGAAGCTGCTGCGCACCGCCGACCGGCCCGAGCAGAAGTACTCGCTCGCCTTCGTCGGCTACGGCGACGAGGCCGGGCACGCGGTGATCGAACTCACGTACAACTACGGCGTCGACCGCTACGAGATCGGCACGGGCTACGGCCACATCGCGATCGAGGTCGACGACGCGGCCGCGACCTGCGAACGCATCCGCGCCGGCGGTGGACTGGTGACTCGCGAGGCCGGCCCGGTGAAGGGCGGCACGACGGTGATCGCGTTCGTGCAGGATCCCGACGGCTACAAGATCGAGCTGATCGAGCGCCGCGCACGCGGCGGCTGAACGTTCAGCCGCAACGCGTCGCGCGCGTTGCGCACCAGCAGCAGCAACACGACCAGCTGCGCGAGCGCTTCCATCGCCAGCATCACGCCGACCCCGTGCGCCGCCCGCGATGCCGAAGCCCAGCGCCAGACGAGCAGCGCCGACGGCGCCAGCACCAGCGCGGTCACGGTGGCGACGAAATACAGGCGCTCGCGCAGGCGCCGCAGGTTGGGTTCGTCGCCGACGATGCGGCCCAGCCGGCCCGCGGCCAGCGCCGCGCAGCCGAGCATGACCGCGAGGGTCGTGAGCCCCGGGTGCAGCATCGCAGCGCGCATCGTGCGCTCGGTCGACGGATCGACGGCGACCACCGCGACCGCCGCGGTGGATAGCAGCGCGGTGCAGGCCAGCACCGCGAGCAGGCAGAACGCCTGCAGCACTCGCAGCGCGTGGCGCCGCTCGCTGGCGGCGCCTTCGGTAGCGGATGGAGTCAGGTCGGCCATCGCACCTCCCGGCGGATCGACCACTGCTCATCGGATGCGCCCGACCCGGATGCCTCGGGGGCCAGCGCGAGTTGCGCAGACTCTGCGCCGATTCGGCCCGTGCGTCAACGATCCGGCGCAAGCTCCTGCACACAACCCGGCCAGGGGGCGGGGGCGGCTACCCGCCTTCGGCCTCGCGCAGCCGCCTCGCCAGGTCGATCCAGGTCGCGACGTCGAGATCCTCGGGTCGCAAGACCGGGTCGAGATCGTCCGCGCGCACGCCTTCTCCGGCTAGCCAGGGCAGCAGGGTCTTGCGGATCATCTTGCGGCGCTGGGCGAAACCGGCGGCAAGCAGGCGCTGCAGCGACGCGGTGTCTTCGCCGGCCACTTCGCGGCGCACCGTCATGCGCAGCACCGCGGAGTCGACGGCCGGCGGCGGATCGAAGGCCCGGGGCGGCACGACGAAGAGCGCCTCGACCTCGTAGCAGGCCTGCAGCAGCACCGACAGGCGCCCGAACCCGCTGCCGCCCGGCGCCGCGACGATCCGGTCGACCACCTCCTTCTGCAGCATGAAGTGCTGGTCGACGACACGTTCGCGAAACGCCAGCAGATGCACCAGCAGGGGGCTGGAGATGTTGTACGGCAGGTTGCCCACCAGTCGCAGCGGCGCCGCCGCGCCGCCGTCCGCTGCGATGCTCGAGAAATCGAAGCGCAGCGCGTCGGCCTCGTGCAACTCGAGCCGTCCGGGTGCCCAGCGGCGCCGCAGCCGTGCCGCGAGATCACGGTCGATCTCCACCGCATGCAGGCGAGACACGCGCTCGAGAAGCGCCGCGGTGAGCGCCGCCAGTCCCGGGCCGATCTCGACGATGACCTGACCCTCGCGCGGATCGATCGCCGCGACGATCGCGGCGATCACCGACGCATCGACCAGGAAGTGCTGCCCGAAACGCTTGCGCGCGACGTGGCCGGCGACGGGGCGCACTACGCCCTAGCCTTCCAGCTTGTACTCGACGTAGGTGCGGTCGCGCAGCTGTCGCAGCCAGTCCTGGTAGTTCTCGTCGATGCGGCGCTCGCGCAGCGCCTGGCGCGCGACCTGGCGCACGCGGTCGGGCGACGCGGTGTCGGTGCGCCGCTCGAGAACCTGGATCAGGTGCACGCCGAATGGCGTGCGCACCGGCTCGCTGATCTGCCCCGGCGCCAGCGCGTTCATCGCGCGCTCGAATTCCGGCACGGTGTCGCCGGGGTAGACCCAGCCGAGGTCGCCGCCGCGGCCCGCGCTGCCGTCGACCGAATACTGGCGCGCCAGCTCGGCGAAATCGCCGCTGCCTGCCTCGACGCGGCGCTTGATGTCGTGCAGCCGGCGCAGCGCCTCGTCTTCGGTGACGAGCTCGTTCGGACGGATCAGGATGTGGCGCGCATGCGTTTGCGTGACCGGCGCGCTGCTCACGGCCTGGGGTGCCGCGGCTCGCCGGTCGAGCAGCTTCACCACGTGAAAGCCGGCCGGACTGCGCAGCAGCGGCGAGACCTGCCCGGGCTCGAGCCGCGCGACCGCGTCGACGAACAGTTGCGGCAGGCGTTCGGCGGTTCGCCAGCCGAGCGAGCCCCCGCTCATCGCCTCGGGCGCGTCGGAGAACGCCGCCGCCAGCCGCGCGAAATCGGTACCCCGCTGCAGCTGGCGGATCACCTCCTCGCCGCGCTGGCGCTGGCGCTCGATCTGCTCGGCAGTGGCTCCCTCGGGCAACGCGAGCAGGATCTGCGCGACATGCAGCTCGGCGCCCGCCTCGGAGCCCTTGGGCTGCGCAGCGAGGAAGGCGTCGATGTCGGCGTCGCTGACCTGCACGCGGTTGTCGATCTCGCGCTCGCGCAGGCGCCGCCGCAGGAGTTCCTCGCGCACGTCTTCGCGCAGTCGCGCGAAGCCGGTGCCGTCGCGCTCGACGCGATCGCGCAGTTGCGGGAGCGTCAGATGGTTTTCCTGGGCGATCGTCGCGAGCGCCCGGTCGACCTGCGCGTCGTCGACGCGGATGCCGGCTTCGCGGGCGGCCTGGACCTGGGCGCGGTCGACGATCATGCGCTCGAGGACCTGCTTCTCGAGCACGTCGGCCGGCGGCGCCTCGATGCGCTGCTCGTGCAACTGCTTCTCGACCGTCTTCAGGCGCATCGCCAGTTCGCCAGCGGTGATCGCTTCGCTGTTGACCACCGCCACGACCCGGTCGATCGGGCGAAGCGCAGCGCTTGCCGGCGCAGCGCTCGCCGCCGCCGAGGCAGCGGGCGCCGGCACTGCCGCCTGCGCGGTCGCCGTCCCGGGCGCCGCGGCCACAGCCAGGCCCGCGAGGCCGGCGACCAGCGCCAGAGGTGCGATCACGGTGCGCGCGGCGTCGCGCGCGCCGGACGCGGACAGGAGAAGCAGGTGTCGAAGCATCACTCGTAGCCGAAATAGCGCGACGGCAGCTCGGGCCGGTCGTGGGGCAGGCGGTAGCCCGGGATGTTCCGTCGCAATATACCAAACGGATCGGAGCCGATCCGGGCCAGGCCCTTGAGCTCGAGCTGCAGGAAGAATGCGGTGGTGGACTGGCCCTGCGCCGTACGGAACCGCTGCAGCACGAAGCTCGTTCCCCAGCAACACGAACTGTACTCGACCCCGAGCACGGCCTCGATGACGCCGCGCTCGTTGGGCACCTGGCTGATCGGATCGACCCCGGTGCCGAGGAACGAATAGTTCAGCCGCCCCAGCATGACCCAGCGCGGCGCCACCGGCCAGCGCCACGAGGTGTCGAGCTGGCCGAGCTCGTCGCGCCGGTAGCGCAGCCCGAGGTTCAGGATGCGCCCGTCGTCCGGCAGGTAGCGCCACAGCGCGGAAAACCGCGGGATGTCGCCGTCGCGCACGCTGTATTGAAGCCCGGTGTCGAAGCTCATGCCGCCGCCGAGCTCGCCGGCCGCGGCCAGCAGCAGGTCGGAGCGTTCGTCGGTACGCGGCGGGATGCCGGGGATCGCGACGCGCTGCTTCGAGAAATACAGGCGCTGGCCCAATGCGAAGCGGAAGCGCTCGGCGCCGCTGGCCGGATCGATCACCCGCGAGATCGCGGCTGCGGTCAGCTGGTCGACGTCGGCGATGCGGTCGTTGCCGATGAAGGTGTTCTCGGAGAACAGCTGCGCGAAGTTGAAGTCGGCCACCGTCGTGTCGAACACCGGGTACTGCGACTGGTCGCGATACGGAGTGCGCACGTAGAACAGCCGCGGCTCGAGCGTCTGCGTCACGTCGCGTCCGAAGAAGCGCGCAGGGCGCTCGAACACCATGCCCGAGTCGATCGACCAGGTCGGTACCACGCGACTGCTCGACGACGGCAGCGCGCCGGCGTCGAGCAACTCGTAGCTGGTGGCGTGCAGCGAAGCCTTCGGGACGATCGACCAGCCGGGCCGCACGATCGGGAAACTGAAGTGCGGATTGGCCACCAGCCGCCAGCCTTCGACCATGCCTGCGGTCGGAGCGCCGAACCGGGTGGCGTCGAGCAGCGTGTCGACGTCGAAGCCGCGTACGTCGCGCTGCACGTTGCGCAACTGCACCTGCGGCACCCTCTCGTACGGCCCGGGGCGCGCGTCGAGGATCGCCTGCCAGGTCTGCACGCTGAACAGCATCGACCAGTTGCCGTCGAGCGATCGCGCCGCGTTGAACTGGCGCGGCAGCACGCGCTGCGAGCTGTTCAGGATCGAGCGCGAGTAGTCGATGAAGTAGTCGTCGTCGGACACCCCGCGCACCAGCCAGTTGCCGCCCCAGCCGTTCCAGTTGGTGAAGGTGTTGTGGAGGTCGTAGAAATAGCGGGCACTGCCGGTCTTCGGGTCGGACGGGTTCATGTCGAACCGGATGCCGCCGAAATACGTGGGCTCGAGATAGCGCAACTCGCCACCGAGCTGCACGCCGCGCCTGACACTGACGCCCGGATACAAGGTGAAGTCGCGGTTCGGCGCGATGTTCCAGTAATACGGCACCACCACCTCGCCGCCGCTGCGCGAGTTGATCGACACCGACGGCGCGAGGAAACCGCTGCGCCGCTCGTCGGTGAGCGGGAATGCGAACACCGGCGCGCCGAGGATTTTCAGGCCCTTGAAGTACAGGCTCGCCGAGCGCCCGGTGCCGTCGCCCGCGGCCTCGTCGATCGTCAACGTCTCGCTGACGAGCAGCCAGTCCGGGTTGTCGGGTTCGCAGGTCGTGTAGGTCGCCCGATACAGCCGCGTCAGGTCGTGCCCGAGGAAGTCGACGCGATCGGCGCGGCCGCGGCCGCCGTACTGACCCAGGTAGTAGCTCGGAGTCTCGAACCATCCCTGGTTCGCGTCGAGCTTCAACAGCAGCTGCGGGCCGGTGAAGACGTTGCCTTCGCGGGCGATCCGCACGTCTCCGACAGCCACGACCTCGTCGTCGACCTCGTAGTAGGTCAGACGGTCGGCGCGGATGACCGTGCCCGCCTTGCGCACCTCCGCGTCGCCGTCGAGCGTGGTTTCGCGCCCGGTGCGTCCCGACAGGCGATCGCCGCGTCCGAACACCGGACGGCCTTCGCGCACCCGGGCGCGTTCCTCGCCCAGGCGAGCGTCGAGTTTCAGCGAGACCGGCTGCGCCGGCTGATCGGTCGCAGCGTCGGTCGCAGCGTCGGCTGGGCCGGCGGGCTGCGCCGCGGCGAGCCCGGCCGCAAGCAACCCGGCGAGCAGGGTCGCAGCGTGCGCAGGGGTCGTGCGGAAACGTGGCCGGCGCATGCGTCGCGCATTGGGTGGCGCGACGGAGCGCGCAGCGGTTCGTGGGGGGAAGCCCGTTCGATCGCGGTCGTCGGCGACAGCCGGTGGCCACGAGCGGCTGTCGACTATTATACGGACTGCCCTTCGCGCGCATCTCCCGCATGACGTCTTCTTCCCACGACACCCGGCTCGCCGAACTGCACGCCTGGCTCGCCGCACTCGACCCGGAACACGGGCTCGCGCTCGACACGATCCGGCCGGCTTCCGACGACGCCAGTTTCCGCCGCTATTTCCGCATCGATGCATCGCGCGCCGGCGCGCCGAGCCTGGTCGCGATGGACGCGCCGCCGCCGATGGAAGACTGTCGACCCTTCGTGCATGCGGCGCGCGTCTTCGCCGCCGCCGGCGTCAGCGTTCCCGCGGTGCGCGCGGCCGACCTCGAACGCGGGTTCCTGCTGCTCGACGACTTCGGCTCGACCACCTACCTGTCGCGCCTGGGTACGGACGACCCCAACGCCGACGCGATGTATCGCGATGCGATCGACGCGCTGCTCGCGCTGCAGGCCGCCAGTCGCCCCGGCGTCTTCCCCGACTACGACCGCGCGCTGCTAGGGCGCGAACTCGAGCTCTTTCCCGACTGGTACCTGGCTCGCCATCGGGCCGTCACGCCCGACGCCGCGATGCGCGCCTGCCTGGAGAGCGCCTTCGAGCGGCTGCTCGCGAACAACCTGGCGCAGGGCCGCGTCTACGTGCATCGCGACTACCATTCGCGCAACCTGATGGTGCTCGACCGCGACGCCAATCCCGGCATCCTCGACTTCCAGGATGCGGTCCACGGCCCGGTCACCTACGACCTGGTTTCGTTGCTGCGCGACGCCTACGTCGCCTGGCCCGAGGAGCGCCAGCTCGACTGGGCAGCGCGCTACTGGGAAGGCGCTCGCCGGCGCGCGTTGCCGGTGCCTGCGGCGTTCGACGATTTCTATCGCGACTTCGAGTGGATGGGGCTGCAGCGCCACCTGAAGGTGCTCGGCATCTTCGCGCGGCTGAACTACCGCGACGGCAAGGACCGTTATCTCGCCGACATGCCGCTGGTGCTCGACTACGTGCTGCGCACCGCGCGGCGCTACGGCGAATTCGACGCGCTGACGCGACTGATCGAAGACGTCGAGCGCGGCGCCGACAACGCGCCGGCGCGCGCCGCCGGCTACACCTTCTGACGCGGACCCGCCGGCAATGCGCGCGATGATCCTGGCCGCGGGCCGCGGCGAACGCATGCGTCCGCTCACCGACACCTGTCCGAAACCGCTGCTGCGCGCCGGCGGCCGGGCGCTGATCGAATGGCAGCTGCTGGCGCTGCGGCGCGCCGGCTTCGTCGACGTGGTGATCAACCACGCCCACCTGGGGACGATGATCGAGCAGGCGCTCGGCGACGGAAGCCACTGGGGCCTGCGCATCCGTTATTCGCCGGAACGCGAGGCACTGGAGACGGCCGGCGGCATCGCCAATGCGCTGCCGTTGCTCGGCGAGGAGCCGTTCCTGGTCATGGCCGGCGACGTGTACACCGCCTTCGACCTGGCGCGCGCACTGACCATCGCGCCGCAGATGCAGGCCGCCGGGCTCGCGGCCTGGTGCGTACTGGTCGACAACCCGCCCCATCATGCCCAGGGCGACTTCGCGCTTCGCGACGGCCGCCTCGACCTCGACGCGGCGCCGCGGCTCACCTTCAGCGGCATCGGCGTCTATCGCGCGGCGCTGTTCGACGGCGTGGCCGCCGGCACGAAGGCGCCGCTCGCGCCGCTGCTGCGCGAGGCGGCGCGACGCGGCCTGGCCGGCGCGGAATACTTCGGCGGGCACTGGACCGACGCGGGTACGCCGCAACGCCTGGCCGAACTCGATGCACAATTGACGCAGCAGGCGCCGCAGCACGGCGGCGCCTGAACGAGGATCCGCATGTTGCCCTTCGACACCCGCAGGCACAGACTGGCCGAGACGATGCGCGCCCACGGCGGCGGCGTGGCGATCGCGTTCACCGCGCCCGAAGTCGCCCGCAACCGCGATAGCGAGTATCCATACCGCTGGGACAGCTACTTCTACTATCTCACCGGCTTTCCGGAGCCCGAGGCTGCGGTAGTGCTGGTTGCCGACGGCGCGTCCAGCGAGTCGATCCTGTTCTGCCGCGAGAAGAACGAGGAGCGCGAAATCTGGGACGGTTTCCGCTTCGGTCCCGGGGCCGCTCGCGAGCGCTTCGGCTTCGACCGCAGCCTGCCGTTCTCGAACCTCGACGACGAACTGCCGAAGCTGCTCGCCGATCGCCCGGCACTCTGGTACGCGCTGGGCAGCGACGAGGCGCTCGATGCACGGGTGCACCGCTGGCTCGGCGCGGTACGCGCGCAGGCACGCGCAGGCGTGGCCGCCCCGGCGCAAGCCTTCGACCTGCGCGCGATACTCGACGAGATGCGGCTCGTGAAGGACGAGCACGAGATCGCCACGATGCGCCGCGCGGCGCAGATCTCGGCAGCCGCCCACGTGCGCGCGATGCGCGCCACGCGCCCGGGCTGCCACGAATACGAGATCGAGGCCGAACTGCTGCACGAGTTCCGCCGCAACGGATCGCAGTTCCCGGCCTACGGTTCGATCGTCGCCTCGGGCCGCAACGCCTGCGTGCTGCACTACCGCGGCAACGACGCCAGGCTGGCCGACGGCGAGTTGCTGCTGATCGACGCCGGCTGCGAGCTCGACGGCTACGCATCCGACATCACGCGCACCTTCCCGGTGAGCGGCCGCTTCAGCGGGCCGCAACGCGCGCTCTACGAGATCGTCCTCGAAGCGCAGCGCGCGGCGATCGATGCGACGCGCCCGGGCGCGCGCTTCGTCGAGCCGCACGACGCCGCGGTGCGCGTGCTCGCGCAAGGCATGATCGACTGCGGGCTGCTCGCCGGCAGCCTCGACGGCGTGATCGAGTCCGGCGCGTACAAGCGCTTCTACATGCACCGCACCGGCCACTGGCTCGGCATGGACGTTCACGACTGCGGCGACTACCGCGAGCCCGGCGCCCCGGCCCCCGCGGCCGCCGCATCTCTGGGAGCCGACGCCACCACCGCCGTGCCCGCCGCCGGGACGCAGGCCGCGCCCGCCGACAGCGGCAAGCCGTGGCGCGTGCTCGCACCCGGCATGGTGCTGACGGTCGAGCCCGGCATCTACGTGCGCGCCGCCGACGACGTGCCCGCCCCGTACCGCGACATCGGCATCCGCATCGAGGACGACGCGCTGGTCACGGCGTCGGGCTGCGAAATCATCACCGCCGACGCGCCCAAGCGCGTCGACGACATCGAGGCACTGATGCGCGGATGAGCGCCGCTCGAACCGCCGTGCGCATCGAAGGGCGCGGCCCGGTCGCGATGGCACTCGCGCTGTTCCTCGCGCGGCAGGGCTTCGGCCCCGGCTCGATCCTCACCGACCCGATTCCCGACGAGCTGCCTGACTGGCTCGCCTCGCGCGCGATCGCGCTGTCACTGGGCAGCTGGCAGCTGTTGTCGCGCGTGGCCGCGCTGCCGCCGGCGGCGCCCATCCTGCGGGTCGAGGCGTCGCTGCGCGGACGCGCGGGACGCACGCGCATGCAGGCCACCGACCTGCGCGCACCCGCGCTCGGCCACGTGCTGCGCTACGGTCCGCTGCACCGTGCGCTGGCCGCCGCGCTGGCCGCGCGGCAAGCGGACGCGGCGCCCGGCGAGATCGGCGCCGCCGAAGCCGCCCTCACCGTGGTCGCCGACGGCGACCCGGGCGCTGCCTCGAAGCTCCTCGATTTCGAACAGACCGCGCTGCTCGCCGAGCTCGTGGCCGAACGCGACGGCCACGGCACCGCGTTCGAGCGCTTCACCGACGAAGGACCGCTGGCACTGCTGCCGCTGCCGCAGCCGCGCCGGCACGCGCTCGTCTGGTGCGCGCGTCCCGCCGAATCCGCACGGCGCGCCGAGCTCGAGCCACCGGCGTTCGAGGCCGAGTTGCGCGCCGGCTTCGGCAACGCGCTCGGCGCGTTGCGGCTCGACAGCGAGCGGGTTCTCGCGCCGCTGCAGCGCAAGGTGCGCGGCCCCGGTGGGGAGCCGGGGCGAATCGCGATCGGCAACGCGGCGCAGGCGCTGCATCCGGTGGCCGGACAAGGCCTGAACCTCGGGCTGCGCGACGCCTTCGAGCTCGCCGCGCTGCTCGGCGAATTGCGCACGGGCGGCCGCCCGCTCGACGAAGCCGCGGCCGCCTTCGCGCGCGCGCGCCGCGCCGATCGCGCGCTCACGGTCGCGATCACCGACACGCTCGCGCAGGCATTCACCTGGCCCGCGATCGCGCGCCTCGAGTCGCTGGCACTCGGCGCACTCGACCTGGCCGCGCCTGCGCGCAACGGCTTCGCCGCGTCGCTGATGTTCGGGCTGCGCAACGGCTGAATCTTCCGGGGCTCTTTCCGGGCGCGTCCTTCACCGAACGTCTCTTTTTGCGTTATTGCTGCCCTGCACGCTTCTTGGGCAGCGTCGTTTTCGATAGAATCGCGCTCCCTGCCCCGCTCTGCGAATTCCCTGTTTCCACGATGTCCACGGCTGCCCTCGAGATCGGCCCGTACACACTGCGCAATCGCGTGTTCGTGGCGCCGATGGCAGGCGTCACCGACCGGCCGTTCCGACAGTTGTGCAAGCGACTCGGCGCCGGCTACGCGGTATCCGAGATGGCTGCGTCGAACCCGCGGCTCTGGGCGAGCATCAAGACTTCGCGGCGCACCGATCACGCGGGCGAGACCGAGCCCAGGGCAGTGCAGATCGCCGGCGCCGAACCCGCGATGATGGCCGAGGCCGCGCGCCACAACGTCGATCGCGGCGCGCAGGTCATCGACATCAACATGGGCTGCCCGGCCAGGAAGGTCTGCAGCGTCGCCGCGGGCTCCGCACTGATGACCGACGAGCCGCTGGCGATCGCGATCGTCGAGGCGGTCGCGCGCGCGGTGCACGTGCCGGTCACCGTCAAGATGCGTACCGGCCCCACGCCCGCCTCGCGCAATGCGGTACGGCTCGCACGCGCCTTCGAGTCCGCGGGCGCCGCGATGCTGGCCGTGCACGGGCGCACCCGCGCCTGCGCGTTCGGCGGCCGCGCCGAATACTCGACGATCGCCGAAGTCAAGGCGGCGGTGTCGATCCCGGTCGTCGCCAACGGCGACATCGATTCGCCGCAGGCCGCGCACGAGGTCCTTTGCGCCACCGGCGCCGACGCGGTGATGATCGGCCGCGCCGCGCAGGGCCGGCCCTGGATCTTCGGCCAGGTCGCCCATTTCCTGGAAACCGGCGAACTGCTCGCCGAGCCCGGCGACGCGGCGATCGCAGCGCTGCTGCGCGATCACCTGCTCGATCACTACGCGTTTCACGGCGAGGAGCGCGGCGTTCGCAGCGCGCGCAAGCACGTCGGCTGGTACCTGTCGGGCCGTCCCGGCGCGCACCAGTTCCTCGCAGCGTTCAACCTGCTGGACACCGCCGAGGCGCAGCTCGCTGCGGCCGAAGCGTTCCTCGCGCGCAGCGGCTGCTGCGGCGCGGCCAACGACACCCAGTTCCTGCGGAGCCATGCAGCATGAGCAGACAGACCGGCCTGGATGACGCAGTCGCTCGCAGCCTCGAGCGCTACTTCAACGACCTCGAAGGCACGCAGCCCAGCTCGATCTACGACATGGTGATCCAGGCGGTCGAGCGGCCGATGCTCGAAGTGGTGATGCGCGAAGCGCACGGCAACCAGCTGCGCGCGAGCGAGATGCTCGGCATCAACCGCAACACGCTGCGCAAGAAGCTGCAGCAGCACGGAATGCTGCGCTCATGATCCGCCCGATCCGCCGCGCACTGATCAGCGTCTCCGACAAGTCAGGCATCGTCGAACTGGCGCGAGAACTCGCCGCGCTGGGCGTCGAGATCCTCTCCACCGGCGGCACCGCGAAGCTGCTCGCACAGCAGGCCATCCCGGTCGTCGAGGTCGCCGACCACACGCGCTTTCCCGAAATGCTCGACGGCCGCGTGAAGACGCTGCACCCGGCCATCCACGGCGGCCTGCTCGCGCGCCGCGAGCTCGACGCGCACATGGCGGCGATCGCCGCTCACGGCATCGCGCCGATCGACCTGCTCGTGGTGAACCTCTATCCGTTCGAAGCCACGGTCGCCCGACCCGACTGCACGCTCGACGAGGCGATCGAGAACATCGACATCGGCGGCCCGGCAATGGTGCGCTCGGGTGCGAAGAACTGGCGCGGCGTCGGCGTGCTCACCGACGCGAGCCAGTACGCCGGCGTGCTGGCCGAGATCCGCGCGAGTGGAGGCCTCTCCGACGAAACCCGCTTCGCGCTGGCAGTGTCCGCATTCGACGCGATCTCCGGCTACGACGGTGCGATCTCCGACTACCTTTCGTCGCTGCGCCCCGACGGCACCCGCAGCGAGTTCCCCGCCCAGGCCAACGGCCGCTTCGTCAAGCTGCAGGACTTGCGCTACGGCGAGAACCCGCACCAGCGCGCGGCGTTCTACCGCGACCTGCATCCGGCGCCGGGCTCGCTGGTCACCGCGCACCAGCTGCAGGGCAAGGAGCTGTCCTACAACAACATCGCCGACGCCGACGCGGCCTGGGAATGCGTGAAGAGCTTCGACGCCCCGGCCTGCGTGATCGTCAAGCACGCCAACCCCTGCGGCGTGGCGCTCGGCACCGACGCGGCCGACGCCTACACGCGCGCGTTCGCCACCGACCCGACCTCGGCGTTCGGCGGCATCATCGCGTTCAACCGGCCCGTCGACGGCGAAGCCGCTCGCGCGGTCTCCAAGCAGTTCGTCGAGGTGGTGCTCGCGCCTTCGTACACCGACGAGGCGAAGCAGGTGTTCGCGGCCAAGGCCAACACGCGTGTGCTCGAGATCGCGCTCGACCGCGTCAAGCCCGACGGCGCGACCGACTGGGAGCGCGGCCGTAACGCACAGGACGTGAAACGCGTCGGCTCGGGCCTGCTCGTCCAGAGCGCCGACAACCGCGAGATCACGCTGGCCGAGCTGAAGGTGGTCACGAAGCGCGCGCCGACCGACGCGCAGCTGCGCGACCTGCTGTTCGCCTGGCGCGTGGCCAAGTACGTGAAGTCGAACGCGATCGTGTTCTGCGGCAACGGCATGACGCTGGGCGTGGGTGCCGGCCAGATGAGCCGCATCGATTCGGCGCGCATCGCCTCGATCAAGGCCGGCAACGCCGGCCTGCAGCTCGCCGGCTCGGTGGTCGCCTCCGATGCCTTCTTCCCGTTCCGCGACGGGCTCGACGTGGTCGCCGACGTCGGCGCCACTGCAGTCATCCAGCCCGGCGGCTCGGTGCGCGACGACGAGGTCATCGCCGCTGCCGACGAGCGCGGCATCGCGATGGTGTTCACCGGCGTGCGGCACTTCCGGCACTGAGTCCGCACGCGGTGCGCATCCTCGGCATCGACCCGGGCTTGCGCCTCACCGGCTTCGGCGTCATCGACGCGCAGGGCGGCACGCTGCGCTATGTCGCCAGCGGCGTGATCCGCATCCCCGCCGGCTCGCTGCCGCCGCGGCTGAAGTCGATCCACGACGGCGTCGCCGAAGTCATCGCCGAATACCGGCCCGAGATCGCGGTCGCCGAGATCGTCTTCGTCAACGTCAATCCGCAGTCCACGCTGCTGCTGGGCCAGGCGCGCGGCGCGGCGATCACCACGCTGGTCGCGCACGGCCTGGCGGTGCACGAGTACACCGCGCTGCAGGTCAAGCAGGCGGTCGTGGGCTACGGTCGCGCGGCCAAGCCCCAGGTGCAGGCGATGGTGCAGCGCCTGCTGCGGCTGCCGGGCGTGCCCTCCACCGACGCCGCCGACGCGCTGGCCTGCGCGATCTGCCATGCGCATGCGGCGGCCATGACGGCTGCCGCCGGCGGCAGCCGGATGCGCGGCGGCCGGCTCCGGTAAGATTCCCCGCATGATCGGCCGACTGCACGGAACCCTGCTCGACAAGCGTCCGCCCACCCTGCTCGTCGACGTAGGCGGCGTCGGCTACGAGGTCGACGTGCCGATGAGCACGTTCTACGACCTGCCCGCGGCGGGCGAGCGCGTCACCCTGCTCGTGCAGCAGGTCGTGCGCGAAGACGCGCACCTGCTCTACGGCTTCCTGCGCGCCGACGAGCGCGACGCGTTCCGCCAGCTGATCCGCATCTCCGGCGTCGGCCCGCGCACCGCGCTGGCGGTGCTCTCGGGCATGTCGGTGGGCGACCTCGCGCAGTCGGTGGCGATGCAGGAATCGGGCCGGCTGCAGAAGGTACCCGGCATCGGCAAGAAGACCGCGGAGCGGCTGCTGCTCGAGTTGAAGGGCAAGCTCGCGCCCGAGGTCGGCGGCGCCGGGCGCGCCGCCGAGGCCGAGGCGGGCATCGACGTGCTGCACGCGCTGCTCGCGCTCGGCTACTCCGAGCGCGAGGCCACCGCAGCGATCCGCCAGCTGCCGGCCGGCACCGCGGTCTCCGACGGCATCAAGCAGGCGCTGAAGCTGCTGGCCAAGTCATGATCGAGCACGACCGCCTGATCGCAGCCGCCCCGGCCTCGCCGGCCGAAGAGGCGGTCGAGCGTGCACTGCGCCCGCGCCGGCTCGCCGACTACGTCGGACAGGCGAAGATCCGCGAGCAGCTCGAGATCTTCATCGCGGCCGCGCGCGGCCGCGGCGAAGCGCTCGACCACCTGCTGCTGTTCGGCCCGCCCGGGCTCGGCAAGACCACGCTGGCGCACATCGTCGCCGCCGAGATGGGCGTGAACCTGCGCCAGACCTCGGGCCCGGTGCTCGAGCGCCCGGGCGACCTCGCCGCGATCCTCACCAATCTCGACCGCAACGACGTGCTCTTCATCGACGAGATCCACCGGCTGTCGCCGGTCGTCGAGGAGATCCTGTACCCGGCGCTCGAAGACTTCCAGATCGACATCATGATCGGCGAAGGACCGGCCGCGCGGTCGATCAAGCTCGACCTGCAGCCGTTCACGCTGATCGGCGCGACGACCCGTGCCGGGATGCTCACCAACCCGCTGCGCGACCGCTTCGGCATCGTCGCGCGGCTCGAGTTCTACGACGTCGACGAGCTCGCCCGCATCGTCGCGCGCTCGGCGCAGCTGCTCGGCGCGCCCACTTCCGACGACGGCGCGCGCGAGATCGCGCGGCGCTCGCGCGGCACGCCGCGCATCGCCAACCGGCTGCTGCGGCGGGTGCGCGACTACGCCGAAGTGAAGGCGCAGGGCCGCATCGATGCGGCGGTGGCCGACGCGGCGCTGCGCATGCTCGACGTCGACGCGCTGGGCTTCGACGTGATGGACCGCAAGCTGCTGCAGGCGGTGATCGACAAGTTCGCCGGCGGCCCGGTGGGCCTGGACAACCTCGCCGCCGCAATCGGCGAGGAACGCGACACGATCGAAGACGTGCTCGAGCCCTACCTGATCCAGCAGGGGTTCCTGCAGCGCACGCCGCGCGGGCGCGTCGCCACCGCAGCCGCCTGGCGCCACTTCGGCCTGGCAATGCCGGGCGGGGCCGAGCCGCAGCTGTGGCCCGGCGACGAGGCCGACGCCGCCGGCAACGTTGATCGGTGACGCGAGCCTCGGCAGGGCCCTCGCCCCATGATCACGCAATGGCGGCGCGAGGTTGCGCGGCCCGCGTTGATAGAATCCGCCGGTGACTGCACCTGCCGCCGCGAGCCCGAACCCGGACGCCACGGTCGCCGGCGCGCCGCCCGCAGCGGCACCGGCGCGCAGCGGCGCCTCTGCAGCGGCCAGCGTTCCGCCGGCGTTCTCGATCGCGGTGCGCGTCTACTACGAAGACACCGACGCCGGCGGCATCGTCTACTACGCCAACTGGCTGCGCTACTTCGAGCGTGCCCGCACCGACTGGCTGCGCGCGCTCGGCGCCGCGCACACCCGTATCGCCGACGAGGCCGGCCTCGTCTTCGTGGTGCGCGAAATCGCGGTCGACTACCGCCGTCCGGCGCGCCTCGACGACCTGCTCCAGGTGGAAGTGCGGCTGCTCGAAGCCCGGCGCGCTTCCTGGACGCTGTGGCAGTGCGCCCGGCTCGACGGACAGCCCGATCCGCTGGTCACGGCCACCGTGCGCATCGCGGCGATCCGGCGCGACGACGGCCGCGCAGCGGGCTTTCCCCGCTGGCTCTCCGAACGGGTCGCCGCGGCGCTCCCCCCATCCCCTGTCCCCGAGTGAACGGCGAATGAACAGCGAACTGTCGGTCGTCTCGATGATCGTCAACGCCAGCGTGCTGGTGCAGCTGGTGATGGCGCTGCTGATGCTGATCTCGCTCGGCTCCTGGACGGTGATCTTCCGCAAGTGGTTCGCGATCCGCGCGGCCAGGCTCGCCACCGACCGCTTCGAGGCCGAGTTCTGGAAAGACCGCGACCTCGGCACGCTCTACCAGCAGGTGCGCAACGACGGTCAGGACCATGGATCGCTCGCGCGCATCTTCGAGTCGGGCATGGGCGAGTTCCTGAAGACCCGGCAGCAAAAACCCGGCGACATCAACGCGATGCTCGACGGCTCGCGCCGCGCGATGCGCGCCGCCTACCAGCGCGAGATGGACGCGCTCGAATCGAGCCTCGCGTTCCTGGCTTCGGCCGGCTCGGTCAGCCCGTACATCGGCCTGTTCGGCACGGTCTGGGGAATCATGAACTCGTTCCGCGGGCTGGCAAACGTGCACCAGGCGACGCTCGCGTCGGTGGCGCCGGGGATCGCCGAGGCGCTGGTCGCCACCGCGATCGGCCTGTTCGCCGCCATTCCCGCGGTGGTCGCCTACAACCGTTTCGCCTACGACATGGACCGTCTGTCGACCCGGTTCGACAGTTTCATCGACGAGTTCTCCAATATCCTGCAGAGGCAGGCGCACTGATGGCTGCCGCCGCACCCCGCTCCCGCTCCGGAGGCCGTGGCCGCAGGCTCGTCAACGAGATCAACGTGGTGCCCTACATCGACGTGATGCTGGTGCTGCTGGTGATCTTCATGGTCACCGCGCCGCTGCTGCCGCCGGCGGCGATCGACCTGCCGCGCGCCGGTCGCGGCAACACGCGCCCCGACCAGTACATCGAGGTGCAGGTGCGCGCCCCCGGCGACATCCGGGTGCGCGGCGTGAACACCGGCGATCCGTCGGAGCGCCGCGTCGCCCGCGGCGACCTCGCGGGCGCGATCGAGCAGTTGCGCGGTGACAATGCGCAGATGGCCGTCGTGATCAGCGGCGACCGCTCGGTGCGCTACGAGGCGATCATCGACGTGATGAGCGAACTGCAGAGGCTGAACGTCGGCCGCGTCGCGCTGATGGTCAAGCCCGCCAGCTGAGCATGACGGCCACCCGCGTGAAGCCCGACGACACCGCCCCCGGACTACCCGCATGCGCGCCCTGATGCCCATGGATCCGCCGGGCGGCCCGCCGCCGGCGATGCCGCGCTCGGGCGGCACCGGCCCGGTGCGCAAGCCACCGAAGCCGAAGGGACGCGGACGCGCGTTCGCGCTCGCGCTGGCGATGCACGGCCTGCTGCTGCTGATGCTGGTCGTCGGCATTCGCTGGCAGACGCAGCAGCCCGCCCCGGTGGCCGCCGAGATCTGGACACCCGCCACGCCGGTCGAACCCCAGCCACGGCCGGTTCCGCAGCCCGCGCCCGAGCCGCCAGCGCCGCCCCCACCGCCGGTGGCGCGCGCGCCCGAACCGGCGCCGCCGATCGAAAAGCCCGACATCGTGCTCGAACAGCAGCGCAAGGCGCGCGAGGAAGCTGCGCGGCGCGAGGAGGAGGCGCGCCGGCAGGCCGAGCTGCGCCGCAAGGAGGCCGAGGCGCGCAAGGCTGCCGAGGAGAAGGCGCGCCATGAACTCGCGGCGAAGCGCGAAGCCGAGGCCAAAGCGAAGCGCGAGGCCGACGCGAAGGCGAAGCGGGAGGCCGAAGCCAGGGCAAAGCGCGAAGCCGACGAGAAGGCCCGGCGCGAAGCCGCCGAGAAGGACAAGCGCGAAGCGCAGGAGAAGGCGCGCCGCGAGCAGGACGAGAAGCAGCGCCAGGCCTACCTCGACCGGCTGCGCGCATCGGCCGGCACGCCGGCCGCCGGTGCGGCCAGCGGCGGCACCTCGGGCGCACCGGGCGCGGCCGGCGGCGCCGGCACCGACACCGGCTACGTCGCACGCCTGTCGGCGCTGATCCGCTCGAACACCGTGTACCAGATGCCGGCCGATCTCGCCGGCAACCCGAAGGCCGTGTTCCTCGTGAAGGTGGCGCCCGACTGCACCATCGTGTCGGTGAAGCTGCGCCGCTCCAGCGGCATCGCCGCCTGGGACGAGGCGGCCGAGCGCGGCATCGAGCGTTCGTCGCCGCTGCCGCGGCAGCGCGACGGCAGTTGCCCGCCCGAACTCGAGATCGCGCGTGGCCCGAAGGACGACCGGTGACCCGAGCCGCCCGACTGCGCGCCGCCGCACGCGGCCCGAGGTTCGTTCCACGCGTCGCTATAATTGCCGATTGGTCGTCACGAGGAGTTTCATGAGGAGACTGTTCCTGGCGCTGTGTCTCGCGCTGGCGCTGCCCGTCGGGCACGCCCAGATGCGCATCGACGTCTCCGGGGTGGGCGCCACCCAGTACCCGATCGCCATCGCCAGCTTCGCCACCGACGGCCGCGTCCCGCAGGATGTCGCCAGCGTGGTCCGCGGCGATCTCTCCCGCAGCGGTGCCTTCCGCGTCATCGATCCGCAGACGACGCTGTCCGACACCTCGTCGATCAACTTCCCCGACCTGCGCGCGCGCGGTGTCGATTCGGTGCTCGCCGGATCGGTGGCGCGCCTCGCCGACGGCCGCTACGACATCCGCTTCCGCCTGAGCGACACGGTGCGCCAGAACACGATCGGGGGCGAGTCTCTGGTGGTGAGCGAGGCCGACCTGCGCTACGGCGCCCACCGTGTCGCCGACTGGGTCTACGAGAAGATCACCGGCGAGAAGGGCATCTTCTCGACGCGCATCGCCTTCGTCTCGAAGCAGGGCAACCGCTACCGCCTCAATGTCGCCGACTGGGACGGCGAGAACGTGGTCTCGCCGCTGACCTCGCCCGAACCGATCATTTCGCCGTCATGGTCACCCGACGGCACGCGGCTCGCCTACGTCTCGTTCGAGCTGAAGAAGCCGGTCGTCTACGTGCACACGCTCACCTCCGGCCAGCGCAAGGCGGTGGCGAACTTCAAGGGCAGCAACAGCGCGCCCGCCTGGTCGCCCGACGGCCGCACGCTGGCGGTGGCGCTCACGCAGGACGGGCTGTCGCAGATCTACCTGATCCACTCCGACGGCTCGGGCTCGCCGCGCCGGCTCACCAGTTCAGCCGGTATCGACACCGAGCCGGTCTTCGCGCCCGACGGAAAGAGCATCTATTTCACCTCCGACCGCGGCGGCTCGCCGCAGATCTACCGCATCGGGGTCGGCGGCGGCGACGCGACGCGGATCACCTTCGGCTCCTCGTACAACGTGAGCCCGCGCATCAGTCCCGACGGCAAGACGCTCGCCTACCTGACGCGCCGCGAAGGACGCTTCCTGGTCGCGGTGCGCGATCTCGCCGGCGGCGGCGAGACGCTGCTCTCCGAGTCCGGCCGGGAGGAGTCGCCCAGCTTCGCGCCCAACGGGCGCTGGGTCATGTACGCCACGCAATCCGGCGGGCGCGACTCGCTGGTCGCGGTCAGCATCGACGGAAGGGTGCGCCAGCGACTGACCTCCAACGCCGGCGACATCCGGGAACCGACCTGGGGCCCGTTCGCGAAGTGAGCGCGAGGCAGGCTTTTGCAACCACGAACAGTCAACACGAAGAGGGCACGATGAAACCGACGATCCGACTCGCACTGGTGGCCACGATGGTGGCATTCCTGGCCGCGTGCTCGAGCGTGAAGCTCGAGGACGAAACCGCCGGCAAGGGCCCGGCTCCGATCGAGAGCCGCGACGGCGCGGGCGCAGCCGCGGCCGGCGCCAGCGGACGCGCGGTGGAGCCGGTCTCGGTGGGCGCCACCGATCCGCTGAACGACCCGAACAGCCCGCTGGCCAAGCGCAGCATCTACTTCGACTTCGACAGCTTCGTGATCAAGGACGAGTACCGGGGCACCGTCGACGCGCATGCGCGCTACCTGCTCGCCCATAACGCCAAGCGCGTCGTCATCCAGGGCAACACCGACGAGCGCGGCAGCCGCGAGTACAACCTCGCGCTGGGCCAGAAGCGCGCCGAAGCGGTGCGCCGCGCGATGTCGGCGCTCGGCGTGCCCGACCGTCAGATGGAAGCTGTAAGCTTCGGCGAAGAGCGCCCGCGTGCCACCGGCACCGACGAGGCGTCTTACGCCGAGAACCGCCGCGCCGACCTGGCCTACCAGTAAGCAGGGGCCGCAATGACCGCGCACCGCGCGCTCTCCGCGTTCTTCGTTGCCGCCGGCCTGATGTCGGTGGCGCCGGGCGCGCATGCGCTGTTCGAGGACGACGAGGCGCGTCGCGCGATCCTCGACCTGCGCGGTCGCGTGCAGGTGCTGGAGCAGCAGACGAAGGACAGGCTCGACGAGCTCGCGCGGCGCGTCGAGCGGCTCGATCAGGGCTCGCGCGGTCAGCTCGAGCTGCAGTCGCAGCTCGACGCCCTGCGCCAGGAGATCGCCAGGCTGCGCGGCCAGCTCGAGGTGCAGACCAACGAGCTGACCACCTTGCAGCGCCAGATGCGCGACCAGCTGGCGACGGTCGACACCCGCATCAAGCGCTTCGAGCCGGTCACCACGCAGCTCGATGGCCGCACCGTCACCGTCGACCAGGCCGAGCAGCGCTCGTTCGAGGCGGCGCTCGCCCTGTTCCGCAACGGCGACTTCCGCGGAGCGCTCACCGCGTTCCAGCTGTTCCAGGGCCAGTACCCCGACAGCCCCTACATGCCGAGCGTGCTGTTCTGGATCGGCAGCAGCCAGTTCGCACTGAAAGACTACAAGGGCGCGATCGCCAGTCACCAGGCGCTGATCGCCAGGTACCCGGACAACCCGCGCGCGCCCGACGCCCTGCTCAACGTCGGCTACGCGCAGGCGGAAAGCGGCGACCGGCGCGCGGCCCGCAGCACGCTCGAGTCGGTGATCGCGAGGTACCCGCAGAGCCAGGCCGCACCGCTCGCGAAGGAACGCCTGGCCAAGCTGCCGGCGCGCTGATGCGCGCCGTCGTCCTGCTCTCGGGCGGGCTCGACTCGGCCACCGTGCTCGCGATGGCCCGCGAGCAGGGCCGCGAATGCTACGCGCTGTCGCTGCGCTACGGACAGCGCCACGCCGCGGAACTCGATGCCGCAGTTCGCATCGCCGTGGCGCTGGGCGCCGTACGCCACGAAATCATCGACCTCGACCTGTCGCGCTTCGGCGGCTCGGCGCTCACCGATGCGTCGATCGCCGTCCCCGAACGGCCCGGCGCGCCCGGCACGATTCCCGTCACCTACGTACCGGCGCGCAACACGATCATGCTGTCGATCGCGCTGGGCTGGGCCGAGACGCTCGACGCGCGCGAGATCCACTTCGGCGCCAACGCGGTCGACTACTCCGGATACCCGGACTGCCGCCCGGAGTACGTGGCCGCGTTCGAGCAGATGGCCAACCTCGCGACGAAGGCCGGGGCCGAGGGCCGGCCGCTGCGCATCGCCGCGCCGATCATCGACATGACGAAGGCCCGGATCATCCGCGAAGGCGTGCGCCTCGGCGTCGACTACGCGATGACCGTGTCGTGCTACCAGGCCGACGACGAAGGCCGCGCCTGCGGGGGCTGCGACGCCTGCCGGATCCGGCGCGACGGGTTCGCGGCGGCGGGAGTGGGGGATCCGACGCGGTATCGGTAGCCTGCCCCGGCAGCGCAATGACCCGCCGGGACGCACGCTGGCCTCAGCGACGCTCGCGCTGGCGCCGGATCGCGAGGACGGCCGGACGGTTTGACCTCCGGATGGGCCAATATTACAATTGCGGGCTTCGCGAAATGGGTCGTTAGCTCAGCTGGTAGAGCAGCGGACTTTTAATCCGTTGGTCGCTGGTTCGAATCCAGCACGGCCTACCAACACTTTCAAGGGCTTGGCGGTGACGTCAGGCCCTTTGTGTTTTCCCGCGCAGCATCATGCAGGCGCCCGGCCCGTCCATGCCCGCCGTACACTCGGTCTTTCGCCCCCGAACGACCGCGATCCGACGCATGTCCCGATTCCTCACCTGCATCGCCCCCCTGGTAGCCGCCTGCCTGTTCGGCCTGCCCGCGATGGCGCTCGAGCTGCCGCAGCATCGAAGCGTGCCCGGCGGCGTGGCGATCATCGACCTCGGGGCATCGGCAGAACCACCGCAGGTCACCCTCGATGCGGTGCCGGTGCTGGTCGTCGGCGATCCGGCCCGATGGACCGCGGTGGTCGGCGTCGCGCTCGGCGCCGAACCCGGTACGCGCCACGTCGCGGTCCGCCGCGCGGGCGAGGCCGAGATCCGGATTCCCTTCGTGATCGAGCCGGTGCGCTACGCCGAGCAGCGGCTCCGGGTGGCGCCCGGCAAGGTCGACCTGTCGGCCGAAGACCTGGCCCGCTACGAGCGCGAGCGCGCGCACCTGGTCGAAGTGGTGGCCACCCGCAGCGAAGCGATCCCGGAATCGTTGCGGCTGCGCCAGCCCACCGCCGGGCAGCGTTCGAGTTCGTTCGGCCTGCGCCGCGTCTTCAACGGCCAGGCGCGCAATCCGCACAGCGGCATGGACATCGCGGCCGCGACCGGTGCCCCGGTCGTTGCAGCAGCCGCAGGCCGCGTGATCGACACTGGCGACTACTTCTTCAACGGCAACACGGTCTGGCTCGACCACGGCAGCGGCCTGCTGACGATGTATTGCCACCTCGACGCAATCGCGGTGAAACCCGGCGACGTGGTCGCCGCCGGCGATCGCATCGGCTCGGTCGGAGCCACCGGCCGCGTCACCGGTCCGCACCTGCACTGGTCGGTGAGCCTGAACCGCGCGATGGTCGATCCGGCCTTGTTCCTCGACGGGACCGTGGACGCTGGGCCGGCGCAGTAACCCTCGCCGAAGCGCCTGCCCGCTCGTTGCGGACTCCGCCGCCGAGACTGGACACCATGGTCGCCCGCGCATTGGCGGGCGGCCACGGTGTCTGATCAGGGCTGCGCCGCCTGCGCCCGTTCGATCAGCTGCGGTCCTTCGTTGCGGGCATTGCTCACGGCAAGCGACACCGGCCAGGCCTGCATGCCCTCGATGGGAGCCGGGCGCAGCAGCGCCCTCGCGTCGGCGACCGGCGTTGCCGGGTCGAGCCAGGCGCTCCAGGTCCCGCGCGCGAGGATCACCGGCATCCGGTCGTGGATCGGCGCCATCAGCGCATTGGCGTCGGTGGTGACGATGCAGGCCGTGTACAGCGGCGCCTCGCGCGGCCCCCAACGCTCCATCAGGCCTGCGAACGCGAAGAACGGGCGGTCGGACGGCGAGACGTACCACGGCTGCTTGCGGCCCCTGGCCGCCGCGGGCGCCTGCCATTCGTAGAAGCCGTTGGCCGGGATGAGACAGCGGCGCGCCCCGAACGCCGCGCGGAACGCCGGTTTCGAGTCCACCGTCTCGGCCCGCGCGTTGTTCAGCCTGGCGCCGATCGCCGGATCCTTCGCCCACGCCGGAACCAGGCCCCAGCGCATCGTCCGGGCGATCCGCTCGCCGCTGGCGCCGCGCAGCACGACAAGGATGTCGGCCGTGGGCGCGATGTTGTAGCGCGGCGGCAGGCCCGGCAGGTCCCGGATGTCGAAGGTTTCGATCAGCCTGGCGTCGGGGCCGTAGAGAACGTAGCGACCGCACATGGGCGCAGTCTATCCGCGGCGTGCCCGCTCTACCGGGCAGAGGCCGCGCGATGCGCCTCGTACCCGGCCACGAACGCGGGCGAGACCCGCCGCAGCCGCTCCACGTCGACGCGACCGCTGCGCTGGATGTACTGCCAGGCGAGTTCCCACGGCTCGAGCCACATGTGCGCGGCAAAGTGCTCGTACCAGTCGGCGCTGGCGTTGGCCGCCGCGACCAGCTTCTCGACGATCGGCCTGCGTGCCGCCTCGAATGCGCCCAGCGCATCGGCGATCGATTCGGGATGCTCGCGCAAGGCCTTCGCGAGCGCGATCGCGTCCTCGAGCGCCAGCCGCGTCCCCGATCCGATCGAGAAGTGCGCCGTGCGCAGCGCGTCGCCGATCAGCACGTGCGAGCCGACGAACCAGCGCTCGTTGCGAACCTTCGGGAATTGGCGCCACATCGATCGGTTGGCGACCAGCGGGTGGCCGTCCAGCGTCGCCGCGAACACCTGCTCGCAACGAGCCCTGGTGCCCGCCTCGTCCATGCCGGCGAAGCCGGCGCGCTCCCAGGTCTGCGGATCGCATTCGACGATGAAGGTGCTCATGCCTGGCGCATACCGGTAGTGGTGCGCATTGAAGGTGCCTTCGCCGGTCTCGACGAAGGTTTGCGTCAGCGTCTCGAAGCGCTTCGTGGTGCCGAACCAGGCGAAGCGATTCTGCAGGTGTTCCACGCTCGTGCCGAACTTGCCTTCGCGGCCTCTGCGCACGAACGAGTTCACGCCGTCGGCGCCGACGACGAGGTCGTAGCCGTCGAGCTCGCTGCGCTGCGTGATCGCGCAGCGATGGTCGGGGCTCTCACCGACGCTGGCCAGCCTCTGCCGCAACAGTTGCAGCAGCTTCAGGCGTCCGATCGCGGCGAATCCGATGCCGTCGATCACGATGCGGGTGCCGCGATGGTTCAGCGCCAGGTCGGACCACTGCTCCATCGCCGAGCTGACCAGATTGCAGGTCTGCGGATCGTCGCCGCGCAGGAACTCGAGCGCGCGCTCGGAGAACACGACGCCGAAGCCGAAGGTCGCCTCGGGCGGGTTCTGCTCGACCACGCGCAGGTGCAATGCGGGATCCTGCCGCTTCAGCAGGTAGGCGAGATACAGTCCGGCCGGGCCGGCACCCACGATCAGCACTTTCATTGGTTCCCCTCCGGGGCGTACCGTCCGCACCGGTGACGCCGCGAGACGGCGGTATCCTGACGACCGCGCGCCCTCGCGAACCCGCCGGCCCGAATCGATCCATGATCCATCCGATCTACCTCGACCACCATTCGACCACGCCGGTCGACCCGCGCGTGCTCGATGCAATGCTGCCCTGGTTCAGCGAGCACTACGGTAACGCATCGAGCCGCAGCCACGCGTTCGGGCGCACCGCGGCCGCGGCGGTCGAGCAGGCGCGCGAGCGGGTGGCGCAGGCGATCGGGGCGAGCTACTCGGAGGTCGTGTTCACGGCCGGCGCGACCGAATCGAACGCGCTCGCGATCAAGGGCTGCGCGCACCGGCAGCCCGGCGCGCACCTGGTCACCAGTGCGATCGAGCACCGCTCGGTGCTCGACGCCTGCCGGCGGCTCGAGGCCGATGGCTGGTCGCTCACCGTGCTGCCGGTCGACCGCCATGGCCGCGTCGACCCCGACGACGTGCGCCGCGCGCTGCGCCCCGACACCGTGCTGGTGTCGGTGATGGCGGCCAACAACGAGATCGGCACGCTGCAGCCGATCGGCGAGATCGGGGCGATCGTGCGCGCGAGCGGCGCGCTGTTCCACGTCGACGCCACGCAGGCGCTGGGCCGGATGGCACTCGACGTCGATGCCGATTCGATCGACCTGCTGTCGCTGTCGGCGCACAAGCTCTACGGGCCGAAGGGCGTGGGCGCGCTCTACCTGCGCCGGCGCCCACACCGCGTCGAGCCGCTGCCGCTCATCGAAGCCGGCGGCCAGGAGAACGGTCTGCGCCCGGGCACGCTGAACGTGCCCGCGATCGTCGGGATGGGCGCCGCCTGCGAACTCATGATCGAGGCGACCGGCTCGGAGCGCACGCGGCTGCGCGCGCTGCGCGAGCGGCTCCTGGCGACGCTGGCGCGCGAACTCGACGGGCTGGTGCTGAACGGCCACCCCGATGAACGCCTGGCCGGCAATCTGAACCTGGGCATCGACGGCGTGCAGGCCGACGCGCTGTTGCTCGGGCTGCCCGACGTCGCGGTATCGGCCGGCGCGGCCTGCTCGACCGGGTCGGTGAAGCCTTCGCACGTGCTCGAAGCGATCGGCGCAGCGGGCGGTGGCGTGCGCGCGGCGCTGCGTTTCGGCATCGGGCGTTTCAACACCGAAGAAGAAATCGACCGCGCGGCGCAACGGATCGTGGAACGCGTGCGCGCATTGCGCGAGCAGCGCTAATATTTGCGTTTGCAAACATTCTGGCACGGAAGGCCGCCGCGTGCTCGATCTCGCACAGTACGTTCCCTGGCTGCTGAATCGCGCCGCCCGCAGCGTCGCCGACGCGTTTTCCCGTGAACTTGCCGCCCTCGGCGTCACGCTGCCGATGTGGCGGGTGATGGCGTCGCTGCGCCGTGCGGGACCGCAGCGCCTCGGCGAACTGTCGTCACTGACGGCCATCGAAACCTCGACCCTGTCGCGGCTGCTCGGTCAGATGCAGCAAAGAGGTCTGGTGCGGCGCGCGCGCAGCCACGGTGACGCGCGGGCGATCGCGGTGTCGCTCACGCGGCGCGCCGCCGCGCTCACCGAACGGATCGTGCCGCTCGCGCTGCGCTACGAGCAGGCCGCCGTGCGCGACATGAGCGACTCGGAGATCGCGATCCTGAAGCGACTGCTGGCCCAGATCCACGAAAATCTCGGCGTCTTGATGCATGACAAGTCGGCCGATTGATTGCGCTTGCAAGCAACCGGGTTCCCCGTAACATCGACCGGGGCCTGATCGCACGACGATCGTCCCGCAAGCGAGGTTCCCCGATGCTGGCAGGCTGCATCCCCTGGCCCGATGAAGACGCCGCCCGTTGGCGGCGTCTCGGCCTGTGGGAAGACATCACGTTGTGGCAAATGCTCGAGCAGACCGCGAAGCGGCTGCCCGACAAGCTCGCGCTGGTGCACGAAGAAAGGCGCATCGCCTACCGCGAGTTGCTGGCCGACAGCGAGCGCCTCGCGCGGCGGCTCGCGGCCGCCGGCCTGCGCCCGCTCGACCGCGTGGTCATGCAGATCCACAACGTCCCCGAGTTCGTGCTCACGTTCTTCGCGCTCGTTCGCATCGGCGTCATTCCGGTCATGGCGCTGGCGCCGCACCGCCATGCCGAACTGGGGCACTTCGTCCGGCACGCCCGGGCACGCGCACTGTTCGTGCCTGCGCGCGCGCGCAACTTCGACCATCGGCAGATGGCCGAAGAGCTGCGCCCCGAATGTCCGACGCTCGAGCAGGTGTTCGTGGTCGGCGAGGCGCTGCCCGGCCAGGTCTCGCTCACGCAGTTGCTGCACGACCCCGCGGCGCCCGAGGCCGGCGCGCCGCCGCAGCCGGACCCCGGCGAGGTCGCGCTGATGCTGCTGTCGGGCGGCACCACCGCGCTGCCGAAGCTGATCCCGCGCACGCACAACGACTACGTGCTCAATGCGAAGGCATCGGGCCGCGTCGCGCGCATCGACGAGTCCACCGTCATGCTGGCGATCCTGCCGCTCGGTCACAACTACAACCTCGCCAGCCCCGGCATCCTGGCCTGCTTCGCGTCAGGAGGCACGGTCGTCCTCGCACCCGGCCATGCGGCCGAAGTGGTGTTTCCGTTGATCGAGCGTCATCGGGTCACGCTGGTGCCGGCTGCAGTGCCGCTGGTTACCGCGTGGCTGAACTCCGAGGTCCCGTCGCGGCACGACCTGGGTTCGCTGAGAATCGTGCAGAACGGCGGCGCGCGGCTGGCGCCCGAACTGCGCCGGCGCGTGCGCGAGCAGTGGGGCTGTACCCCGCAGGAAATCTACGGCACCGCCGAAGGCCTGATCAACATCGTCCCGCTCGACGCCCCCGACGAGCTGCTGATGGAGAGCTCGGGCACGCCGGTCTGCAACGAGGACGAACTGAAGGTGGTCGACCTCGACGGCAACGAATTGCCCGACGGCGAGGCCGGCGAATTGCTCACCCGCGGCCCCTACACGATCCGCGGCTACTACGACGCGCCGCAGATCAATGCCGCCGCCTTCACGCCCGACGGCTTCTACCGGATGGGCGACGTGGTGCGCAAGTCGGGCCGCTACCTGTTCACCGAAGGCCGCAGGAAAGACCTGATCAACCGCGGCGGCGAAAAGATCAGCAGCGACGAGATCGAGAACCTGATCTTCCAGCACCCGGCGGTCGACGGCTGCTGCGTGGTCGCGATGCCCGACCCGGTGTTCGGCGAGAAGGCCTGCGCCTTCGTCGTGCTCGAACCGGGCCACACACTCTCGCTCGATGAGCTGTGCAGCTTCCTGCTCGCGCAACGCATCGCCCGATTCAAGCTTCCCGAGCGCCTCGAGATCATCGAGCGCTTCCCCGTCAGCCCGGCCGGCAAGATCCTGCGCCGCGAGCTGCGCGAACGCATCGCCGCGACCCTCGCCAGCGAGGCTGCGGTCGAAGATCAAAGACAAGGAAAACCGCGATGACCCAGAGCCTGAGCCGACTGTTCGAGCCCGCCACATGGGGCAAGCTGCACAGCCGCAACCGCATCAAGTACGGCTCGTGCTGCGTGTCGAACTACAACAACCGCGACGGCACGATCACGGTGCGCGAACTCGGGCGCACGCAGGTGATCGCGAAGACCGGCTGCGGAATCATCACCAACCAGGGCGCCTACCCCGATCCACTGGGCGAAGGCAAGGCCTATTTCCGGCAGGTTGCGATCCACGACGACAGGTTCATTCCCGAGTTCGAGAAGATCGCCGGCTACATTCACGAGGCCGGCGCGATCGCCATCCAGCAGATCCTGCACGCCGGGCGCTACGGCGGCATCGACCTCGGTTACTGCCTGCAACCGTCGATCGTTCCGCAGACGCTGCCGCATTTCCGCCCGCCGCGCGAGATCACGAAGGAACAGATCAAGGTCACGATCCGGCAGCACGCCGACGCCGCGAAGCGCGCGTTGCGGGCCGGCTTCGACGGTACCGAGGTCACGAGCTTCATGGGCTACCTGCTGGCGACCTTCAACTCGAAGTTCACCAACCGTCGCACCGACGAGTACGGCGGCTCGGTGAAGAACCGCGGCCGCTTCATGTGCGAGCTGATCGACGCGATCAAGCAGGTGCAGGGCGACGCGCCGCTCGTGGTGCGGCTGAACGGAAACGAATTGATGGACCGCTGGGGCGGCAACACCGAGGACGAGTGCTTCGAGCTGATGGCGCTGGCCGCCGAGCACGGCGTCGACATGATCAGCGTCACCGTCGGCTGGCAGGAGGCGCCCGAGTCCTCGATCGGCCGCGACGTGCCGCCTGGCCACTGGAGAAGGCTCGCCGCGCGCGCGAAGAAGCTGCTGCCCGATACGCCGATCGCGTTCGGCAACCGGTTGCCCGACCCGGCCATGGCCAACCAGTGCATCGAGGACGGCGAGTTCGACTTCTGGGAGGTCTGCCGCCCGATGCTGGCCGACCCCGATCTCGTGCGCAAGGCGCAGGCCGGTCGGATGGGCGAGGTCAAGCGCTGCATCGGATCGCTGAACTGCCTGTCGCGGCTGTTCCGCGACCTGCCCTACACCTGCACGATGAATCCGCAACTGGGCCACGAGTACGACCCGGCCTACCAGATCACGCCGGCGCCGGCGCCCAAGAAGATCATGGTGATCGGCGCCGGCCCGTCGGGCATGGAGTGCGCGATCACCGCCAGGCGGCGCGGCCACGACGTCGTCGTCTTCGATCGCGGCCCGGCCATCGGCGGCGCACTCGCCGGGTACGCGAAGAATGACCTTGCCAACAGCGACGACCTGACGAGCGTCGTCGCGTACTACCGCAACATGGCCGAGGCGCTGAACATCGAGGTGCGCCTGAACACGACGATCGACCCGAAGGCGATGCGCTCGATGCTGCATCAGTTCGACGTTGCGGTGGTGGCCACCGGCGCGCGCATCGACGCGATGCTGCTGCCCGAGTGCACGCAACCGGGGCTGCTGGTCGACGCGCTCGACGTGGCGGCCGAAAAGGTCCAGACGGGGCAGCGCGTCGTCGTGCTCGGCGGCGGCAAGATCGGGCTGACGCTGGCCGAATCGCTCAGGCAGAACCACGGGCGCGAGGTCACGGTCGTCGACGGCGACAAGCGCATCGCCGGCGACGTGATGCCGTCGTTCAAGTGGCGGCACACGGCGTGGATCGAGGAACTGGGCATCCCCACGCGCACCAGCGCGAAGGTGCTCGCGATCGGCGACGGCGGGGTGAAGATCCGCAACGCGCAAGGCGAGGAGGAGTTCCTGCCAGCCGACACCGTCATCGCGGCGGTCGCGCGCCGCCCGAACCAGGAGCTGTTCCACGAGCTCGAATGGATGATCGACGAACTGCACGGCTGCGGCGACTCGCTGGTACCGCGCGGGCTCACTCAAGCGATCCACGATGGCTTCCGTCTCGGCGCCCGCATCTGAAGCCGCCTGCGAGGTCGCGGCCTGGGCCGACCTGCCGGGCTGGCAGGCACTGCTCGCGCGCGAGGCGCGGCTGTTCGAGGCCTGGATCGACGGCGGTGCGGTCGGCATCGTGCCACGTGCGGTCGCCGACGCAGGTGACGGCGAGATGCTCGCCTGGACGCGGCGCGACGGTCTGATGCACGTGGAGCGACGCCGCTACGGCGGCTTCGCCGATCGCGGCGTTGCAGTGCTGTTCGTGGCCGAGCCGGGGGCTCTCGCTGCGGTGCACGAGCGGCTGCACGACAACGCGCTCGGGCAGATGAAGCTGCAGCTTCGCCAGGGCGGCATGCTGCTGTACGTGCTCGCGCCGAAGTCGCAGCTGCTCGACGACGGCTACGAGGATTTCCTCGAGACGCTCGGCCTGGCGTTCATGGGAGCTTGCCGGTGATCTTCGAAAACCCCGCCGGCGCCCCCGAACTCGCGTGCAACGCCTGCGGCTGCCGCTGGTTCGACCGCATGACCGGCGCCTGCTACGAATGCGGCGAGCCGGTGCCGCCGCAGGACATCGAGGCCTACCAGGCGGCGCTGCGCGCGTTTCACGAACGCACCGGCATCCGTCCCAACGACGACGGCAAGGAGCGACAAATGGCCGAGCGCTGGTTCGAAGACTATGTGCCCGGGGCGGTGCACGAGCTGGGCACCGCAACGGTGAGCGAAGAAGAGGTGCTCGAATTCGCGCGCCGCTTCGATCCGCAACCGATCCACACCGATCCGGCGATCGCTTCGCGCGGGCCGTTCGGCGGCATCATCGCCAGCGGCTGGCACACCGGCAGCCTGATGATGCGGCTGTACGCGCTGAACTACCTGTCGCCGGCGTCGAGCCTGGCTTCGCCCGGCCTCGACGAGCTGCGCTGGCTGCAGCCGGTGCGCCCCGGCGACACGCTGTCCGTGCGGGTCACGGTCGAGGAGGCGCGCGCTTCCACCTCGAAGCCCGACCGCGGCGTGGTGCGCTCGCTGATCGAGGTGCTCAACCAGCGCCACGAGCCGGTGATGACGATGCGCGCGGTCAACATGATCGCGCGCAGGCCGGTTACCACCTGAGCCGCCGCGCCAGCTGCCGCAGGAGCGCATCGTGCCCGTCATCCTGGTACGCATCTCGATCGACGTCGCCGGCATCCGCGCGGGCTTCGCGCGCGAGCACCCGCCGGTGGCCGATGACGACTGGGATGCGCTCGCCTATTTCGACGAGCGCATCGCCGCATACCGCGAAGCGCTGCGCTCTCCGGGCATCGCGCAGGCCGGCCTCGTGCTGCGGGCAGCCTTCGACGCCGGCGCTGCCGAAGGCGATCGCGTCGTCGTCTCGGCGCTCGAGCCGCCCGACGCCGAGGTGCCGGCTGCCGTCGTGCAGGCGATCGCCGATGCGGTGCGGCCGGTCGCGCACGAGACGGGCGCCTGGCGGCGCTACCTGTGCGCGGACTACTTCGACCGGCATCGCGCCTGGCGGCGCGAGGCCGGAAGCCCGATTGCGCATTGAGTGCGCCGCGCGGAGCATTCGACGATGACCGAACTCTGGCTGTTCCTGCATGTCGCCGCAGTCGTCGTCTGGATCGGCGGCATGGTGTTCGCGCACTTCTGCCTGCGGCCGGCCGCGCTCGCGACACTGCAGCCGCCGCAGCGCCTGCCGCTGATGAGCGCAGCGCTCGGGCGATTCTTCACACTGGTGGCCGTGTCGCTGCTGTTGCTCTGGGGCAGCGGGCTGGCGATGTTCGCGGCCATGGCGTCCTCGGGCGGCCGGCCGCCGATGTCGTGGAACCTGATGGCCGCCATCGCCGCGGTGATGACGCTGGTGTTCGCGGTCATCGCGCTCAGGCTGCATCCGCGGATGCGCGGCGCGGTCGCGGCAGCCGAATGGCCGAAGGCCGCCGCCACGCTCGATGCGATCCGCCGCCTCGTCGTGCTGAACCTCGTGCTCGGCTTCCTGACGATCGCGGTCGCGACGCTCGGCAGGCTGGCGAACTGACGCAACCCGTCAGAGCTGGAACCCCACCGACCGAACGATGCCTTCGAGCACGTCGCGCCCCCACGACGGCGCGCGCGCCTCGTAGGCCGCCGATTGCCGTGCCTGCGCCTCGATCCACTCGGCGAGCCACGCGATCTCTTCGGCGCCGTAGAAGGCGGTCATCAGCTCGAAGTTCACGAACAGGCTGCGTCCGTCGAGGTTGGCCGAACCGCACAGCGCCAGCGCCCGGTCGACGACCACCGCCTTCGCGTGGATCATCCCGGGACACAGCATCACCTGGGCGCCGGCAGCGGCCAGCGCGCGCAATGCGCGCTCGCGCGCCCAATCGGCCATCCAGTGGTTCGAGCGCGCGGGCACGACCAGCGTCAATTGCACCCCGCGGCGACACGCGATGCACCAGGCGGCGAGCAGCGCGTCGTCGGGAATGAAGTACGGCGTGACCGCGAGGATCCGCGTCCGCGCGTGATACGCGGCAGCCAGCAACAGCGCGTGCACCGTGTCGTCGGCGTGGTCGGGGCCGCTCGGCACCAGTTGCGCGCAGGCGCCTCCATCGACGCCGGACGGCGCAATCATCGTCGGCGCTGCGCGCGGCGGCTTGCCTCGCGCATCGGCCCAGTCGTGCTCGAAGGTCTCGTGCGCCTGCGCGGCGAGCGGTCCGCAGACGACGAAGCTCAGGTCGCGCCAGGCCGGACGTCCGGGCAGGTCGAGAAAATACTCGGCCGCCAGGTTGCGCCCGCCGCTCCAGACGCAACGGCCATCGGCCGCCGCGAGCTTGCGGTGGTTGCGCAGGTTGGTGCGCCCGCGCACCGGATTGCGCACCACCGGCATGAACCAGCGCACCTGAACGCCCGCGGCGCGCAGCGCGCTCGCCAGGCGCCTGGAGGCGCGCAGCCCGCCGATCGCGTCGAGCAGCACGCGCACCTGCACGCCGCGACCGGCCGCGCGCGCCAGCGCGGCCGACACCTGCGCGCCCACCGCGTCGTCGGCCAGCACGTACGTACACAGGTCGATGCGCTCGCGGGCTCCGTCGACCAGCGCGAGCAGCTCGCGCAGCGCAACCTCGCCGTCGGCGCAGAAGTCGATCGAGACGTTGCGCACCGGCTGCGGCACGTCGAGCGCGGCCAGCAGCGTAAGGGCCCAGTCGGGCCCGGCGGTGCCGCCGGCAGCGGGGGCTCGCGCCGGCGCGGGACGGCGCGCGCGCAGAAGCTTGCGCGTGCCGAAGGCCAGGAAGAGCGGGATGCCCAGATAAGGCAGCAGCGCGATCGACATGACCCAGGCGATCGCCGCCGACGGATGCCGATGCTGCTTGCCGATGCGGGTCACCATCACGTAGACCAGCAGCCCCACGAAGACGAAGGCGCCGTGCTCGAGGGGTGACAGCGAGAAGGGCCAGTGCATGGCGGCGTGCACGCAGAGTCGGCGCGGCCAACCATAGCACGAGCGTCACGGTCGCGACGCAGGCGGCCTGCCGGCGAGCGACGGCCAGACGGTAGCATCGCGAAGTCGCGCAGCACGACCGGAGCACCGCCCGCCATGGACAGTTCCCGCCGCATTCCCCGCACCGTCTGGGTCCTCGGCGGCGTGAGCCTGCTGATGGACATGTCGTCGGAGCTGATCCACGCGGTGCTGCCGGTCTACATGACCGCGGTGCTCGGCCTGTCGGCGCTCGCCGTCGGCGTCGTCGAAGGCATCGCCGAGGCGACGGCTTCGATCTCGAAGGTGTTCTCGGGATTCGTCTCCGACCGTGTCGCGCGGCGCAAGCCGCTGGTGCTGCTCGGCTATGGCCTGTCTGCGCTCACCAAGCCGTTGTTCCCGCTTGCCGAGGGAGTGACCGGCGTGGTCGCCGCGCGCTTTGCCGACCGGGTCGGCAAGGGCATACGCGGTGCGCCACGCGATGCGCTGGTGGCCGACGTGACGCCGCCGGCGTTGCGCGACGCCGCCTACGGGCTGCGCCAGGCGCTCGACACGGTCGGCGCATTCGTCGGCCCGCTGCTGGCGATGCTGTTCCTCTGGCTGTGGGCCAACGACCTGCGAGCAGTGCTGTGGGTAGCGGTCGTGCCCGCGTTCGCGTGCCTGATCCTGATCGTCGCCGGCATCGAGGAGCCCGAGACCGTTGGCGCGCGCGAGCGCGGCGCCGCGATTCGCCTGGCAGGGGCCGCCGCCCTGCCGGCGGCGTTCTGGCGGCTGATCGTCATGGCGGCGCTATTCGCGATGGCGCGCCTGTCCGAGGCGTTCCTGGTGCTGCGCGCGCAGGAGATCGGCCTGCCGTTGCCGTGGATCCCGATGGTGATGATCGTGATGAGCGCGGTCTATTCGGCGGTCGCGTACCCGGCTGGCCTGCTCGGGGCGCGCCACGGCCGGGGCGCGCTGCTGGCCGCATCGCTCGCGGCGCTGGTGGTGGCGCAGCTCGCGCTTGCGTGGCTTGCGGGCAGCGTCGGCCTGTGGGTGGGCGCCGGCCTGTGGGGCCTGCACATGGGTTTGTCGCAGGGTGGGCTGTCGGCCGCGGTGGCCGCGGTGGCGCCGCAGGCCGTTCGGGCGACGGCCTTCGGCGTGTTCCACTTCGTCACCGGCGTGTTCCAGCTTGCCAGCGGTGCCGCCGCCGGCTGGCTGTGGCTGCGCTACGGCAGCGCGGCGGCCTTCGGCGCCGGAGCCGCGTGGGCGCTGCTGGCACTGGCGTGGATGGCCGGCACCGTGCTGCGCACGCGCAGCCGGCGCGCTACCTGACCTTGCCCAGCAGCACTTCGACGTTGCCGAGCAGCTGGCCGAGGTCGGCCGGGCGCCCCTTGCTGTCGCGCACCTTCGAGGACAGCTCCTGCTCCATGAAGCAGACCGTCATCCGGACATAGGCGCTGTCGAGCGCCTTGCGCACCGCCGAGATCTGCTGGGCGATCTGCATGCAGTCTTCGCCCTCGTCGATCATCCGCTGGATGCCGCGCAGTTGTCCTTCAGCGCGGCGCAGGCGGTTGAGCAGGTCGGTGCGCGAGGCTTCGTCCTTGAGTACGGTCATGGTGCAGGGGTCGTTCGTGGAATTCACCTCGATTGTCTCCCAGATACGACGATTTGCGCCACGACGCCCGGCTGCGCACTCAGCGCGCGCAGGTCGACGGGGTGTCGGGCACGCCCAGCCTCTTCAGGATCATGCCCAGCGGGCACAGGTTGCTGAAGCCGAACTGGAACAGGTTCAGGCCGACGAACGCGGTGACCGCGAGGAACCACCTCGAGACGAAAAGCGGGCTGCCCTCGATGCCCAGCGCGAGCGAGACCAGGATGAACGAGCCCGCGAAGATGCGGATCAGGCGTTCGACGTTCATGTGAGACTCCATTCAGGGTTGGCAAAGGAAAGGGAAGGGAAGGGAAAACCGTCACGCGGCCTCGTGGCGCTTGCGGTAGATCGCGTAGAACAGCACCGGGATCACCACCAGCGTGAGCAGCGTCGACACCAGAATGCCGAAGATCAGCGCGACCGCCAGGCCGTTGAAGATCGGGTCGTCCAGGATGAAGAACGCGCCGATCATCGCGGCCAGCCCGGTCAGCGCGATCGGCTGCGCACGCACCGCGGCCGAACGGATCACCGCGTCGCGGAACGCCATGCCCTCGGCGAGCTGCAGCTCGATGAAGTCGACCAGCAGGATCGAGTTGCGCACGATGATGCCGGCCAGTGCGATCATCCCGATCATCGACGTGGCGGTGAACTGCGCGCCGAGCAGCGCGTGGCCCGGCATCACGCCGACGATCGTCAGCGGAATCGGCGCCATGATGACCAGCGGCATCAGGTACGAGCGGAACTGCGCGACCACCAGCAGGTAGATCAGGATCAGGCCCACCGCATAGGCGGCGCCCATGTCGCGGAACGTCTCGTAGGTGATCTGCCACTCGCCGTCCCACTTGATCGCGTACTGCTTCCAGGCATCGCCGGGCTGACGGATCCAGTACTCGCCCAGCGCGCCGGTGCCCGGCAGCGCCGCCTCCGCGAGCGCGCCGCGGATGCCGAACAGGCCGTATAGCGGCGAGTCGACGCCCCCGCCCATGTCGCCGAGCACGTACTGCAACGGCTGCAGGTCCTTCGTGTACAGCGGCTTGTCGATCACGCCGCGCTCCACGCGCACCAGCTCCGACAGCGGCACCATCTTGCCGTTGGCGGCCTTCAGGGGCAGCGCGAGCAGCGCGTCGAGCCCGACCTGCGATTCGCGCGGCAACTGCAGGCGCACCGGCACCGGGTACTTGCTGTGGCCGTCGTGCAGCCAGGCCGCGTCGACGCCCGAGAGCGCGCCGTGCACCGTCTGCGCGATCGTCGCCACCGGAATCCCGAGCGCCTCGGCGCGCGATCGCTGCACGCGCAGGAACGCCCGCGGCGCGTCTTCCTTCACGGTGGTGTCGATGCCCACGATGTGCGCGGTCGCGCCGAATGCGCCCGCGATGCGCGTGGCCAGCTCGCTGCGGCCCGCCTCGTCGGGCCCGTAGACCTCGGCGACGATCGGCGAGAGCACCGGCGGACCGGGGGGCACCTCGACCACCTTGAGGCGCGCGCCGTGGCGTGCGGCGATGCGGTCGAGTTCCGGACGCAGCCGCGACGCGATCGCGTGGCTCTGGTCGTGGCGGTGCGCCTTGTCGACCAGGTTCACCTGCACGTCGCCCAGCTCGGCCTCGGCACGCAGGTAGTACTGGCGCACCAGCCCGTTGAAGGTGATCGGCGAGGCGGCACCCGCGTAGCCCTGCAGGTCGCGCACCTCGGGCTGCTTCGCGAGGAACGCGCCCAGTTCGTGCAGCATGGCGGTGGTGTCCTCCAGCGGCGTGCCCGCCGGCATGTCCACGACCAGCTGGAACTCGCTCTTGTTGTCGAACGGCAGCATCTTCAGCACGACCCACTGCACCGCCACCAGGCCCACCGACAGCGCCATCGCGCCGAGCACGCCCGCGGCGAGCAGCCAGCGCTTGCGCGCGCTGCGCAGGAAAGGATCGAGCAGCGCGACGAACACGCGCTGCAACCGACCCGAGGCGGCCTGCGCGGCCGCGCCGGCCGTCCCCTCGCCCGCGGGGTGCTGCTTCATCAGCTTGAGCGCCAGCCACGGCGTCACCGTGAACGCGATCGCCAGCGACAGCGCCATGCCCATGCTCGAGTTGATCGGGATCGGGCTCATGTACGGGCCCATCAGGCCGGTGACGAAGGCCATCGGCAGCAGCGCCGCGATCACCGTGAGCGTGGCGAGGATCGTGGGGCCGCCGACCTCGTCGACCGCGCGCGGAATGATGTCGACGAGGCGCGCATGCGGCTCGAGTTGCTGGTGGCGATGAATGTTCTCCACGACCACGATCGCGTCGTCGACCAGGATGCCGATCGAGAAGATCAGCGCGAACAGCGAGACCCGGTTCAGCGTGAACCCCCAGGCCCACGACGCGAACAGCGTCGCGGTGAGCGTCAGCATCACCGCCGCGCCGACGATGACCGCCTCGCGCCGGCCCAGCGCGAGGCCGACCAGCAGGATCACCGAGCCGGTGGCGAATGCGAGCTTCTGGATCAGCTTGTTGGCCTTCTCGGCCGCGGTCTGGCCGTAGTCGCGCGTCACGGTGGCTTCGACGTCCGGCGGCAGCAGGCTGTTGCGCAGTTCGTCGAGCCGCTCGCGCGCCGCTCGCGCCACGTCGACCGCGTTCTCGCCCGGCTTCTTGGTCACGCTGAGCGTGACGGCCGGATGAACCTGCCCGATCGCGGCGGCGCGCTCGGATTGCGTTTGGGCCGGGGTGGTCGCCGCGTCGCTGCGTCCGGCGCTGGCGCCCGCACCCTGCGTGAACCAGACGTAACGTTGGGGCTGCGCGGCGCCCGCCTCGATGCGCGCGACTTCGCGCAGGTAGACCGGGCGGTTCTCGTGCACGCCGACCACCAGCGAGCCGACGTCGTCGGCCGAGCGAAGGAACTCGCCGGTCTGCACCTCGAGCATGCCGGTGCCCGACGGATCGACGACGTTGCCTGCAGGCATCCCCAGGTTGGCCGCGGCCAGCACCTGGCGCAGTTGCGCCAGGTCGAGTCCGCGCTCGCGCAGCCGCGCGGGATCGAGCGCGACGCTCACCACCCGGCCCGGCCCGCCGATGGTCTGCACCTCGCGGGTTCCCGGCACGCGCTTGAGCTCGATTTCCATCGCGTGCGCGATGCGCTCGAGCTCGACCCCGGAGCTCGCGTCGCGGCGCCACAGCGTGACGGCGAGCACCGGCACGTCGTCGATGCCCTTGGGCCTGACGATCGGCGTGAGCGTGCCGAGGTCGCGCGGCAGCCAGTCCTGGTTGGCGTTCAGCACGTCGTACAGCCGCACCAGCGCCTCGGTGCGCGGCACGCCCACCTGGAACTGCACGGTAAGCACCGCCAGCCCCGGGCGCGCGATCGAATAGGTGTGCTCGATACCGGCGATCTGCGACAGCGCTTGTTCGGCCGGGCGTGCGACCATGTTCTGGACGTCGGTGCTCGACGCTCCCGGGAACGGGATCAGCACGTTGGCCATGGTCACGTTGATCTGGGGCTCTTCCTCGCGCGGCGTGACCATCACCGCGAACACGCCGAGCAGCAGCGCCACGAGCGCGAGCAGCGGCGTGATCGCGTTGGCCTGGAAGGCGCGCGCGATGCGCCCCGACACGCCGAGGCGCGGGGCGGCGGCGTCGCCGGCGCAGTCGTGCGGGTTCATCGGTGCCTGTCCGCCCATCTCAGCGCGCCGCCTCGGCGGGCGCCGGTCTCGCGCCGGCCAGGCCGGCCCTGACCGGATCGAGCGCGACGCGATCGCCGGCCTTCAGGCCCGCGAGCACCTCGACACCGGCCTCGCCGTGATCGGCACCCACGCGAACCGCCTGCAGCACGAACGCCCGCTCGCGCGCCACATAGACGCCGGTGAGTTCACCGCGCCGAAGCACGGCCGAGGCCGGCACCGTGAGTCTTTCGGCCGACCCGCCGCCGAAGCGCACGCGCACGCTCTGGCCCGGCAGCGCGCCAGCCACCGCGGCCGCCGGCAGCTCGAGCCGGAACTCGACCGTCTGCGACACCGGATCGGCGCCCGGCAGCCCGGTGGTCATCGAAGGCGTCACCCAGTTTCCGGAAGGCAGGCGCACCTGGATGCGTTGCGCGCCGCGCGCCAGTGCCTGCTGCGAGGCCGGCACGTAGGCGACCGCCCGGATCGGCTGCGGCGCGTAGACGGTGACGATCGCGCGACCGGGCGCGGCGAGGTCACCGGCCTCGACGTGCGTGGCCAGCACCAGGCCGTCGTACGGCGCGGTCACGCTGGTAAAACTGCGCGCGAGCGCGGCCTGGTTGCGGCCTGCCTGCGCCTGCTGCTGGCCGGCCTGCGCGGCGCGGAACTGCGCCTCGGCGATGTCGAGCGCGGCCTGGCTGACGAAACCTTGTGCGCGCAACTGGCGGCTGCGCTCGTATTGCGCCTGCGCGTTCGCCAGTTCCGCCTGGGACTGCGCCACGGCCGCTTCGCTGCGCGCCAGGCCGGCCTGCGCGTCGCGCTCGTCGATGCGCGCGAGGACCTGCCCGGTCCGCACCGCGTCGCCGGCACGCACCAGCAGTTGCACCACGTTCCCGGACACCTGCGCGGCCACCGTGCTCTGGCGCACCGCCCGCAGCGTGCCGTCGAGATCGAGCCCGAGGCCGACCGCACCGGGCTGCGCGGTGACTGTCGGCACCGTCGGCGGCTGTGCGGCCACGGTTGCCGGTCCGGCCAGCCACGCCAGCGCGGAGAAAACGACCGCGGTCGCGGGGAATCGGTCTGCGATCATCTGGGAGCCTGCATTTCCTGTATACCGTCTGGGGTATAATGGTCTCATACCCGGACAGGTATGTAAAGCCTGGCCGCGGCCGCGTCGGCAGTTCCCGGAGCCGTCGCATTCCTGCAACTCCGATGCCCGCGCGTCGGGTATCCGCGTGCGGCCATGCGGGCCGACCCGGAGCGTGTGCGAATTGTCATTGCACCGCACCAATCCCGTCGATAGTCTGCGCCATCATCATCGCCCGAACGTCCTTTTTCGCGCGTGCCCATCCGATCGACGCCTCCAGTCACCCACCGCCTGCGCAAGAGCGCGTGGGCGCTTGCCCTCTGGACGATGTTGGCATCCACGGCGGCGGCGCAAGGCCCCGACGCGCACGAAGCGGCCATCGCGCTGGCCCGTAGCGGCGATTACGCGAACGCACTCGCCGCGCTCGCGCGCCTGGCGGGCGAGCATCCCGACGACCGGCGCATCGCGTTCGACCGGATCGTCGTGCTTGGCTGGGCCGGCCGGGACGCCGAGGCGCTGGCCCGGGCCTCCGGGCTCGACCTGGCCGGCGCTCCCGCGTACGTGCTCGAAGGCATCGGCCGCTCGGCGCGGAACCTGAAGCGATTCGAGCTCGCCGAGTCGGTCTATCGACGCTCGGTCTCGGCGCATCCCGGGCGCCAGGCGAGCCGGATCGGACTTGCGCTGACGCTGGCCGACCGCGGCCGGCACGAGGAAGCCCGGCGACTGCTCGACGAAGCACTGGCGGCTGCGCCCCAGGGCGCAGCCCGCGCAACGCTGCTGGTTGCGCAGGCGAACGTGGCCGAATCCGCAGGCGAGTGGCCTGCTGCATTGTCGAAGTACCAGGAAGCACTCGCGGCCGATCCGCAATCGAACGACGCGCAGGCCGGGCTGATCCGGACGGCTGCCCGGCTCGGCGCACCCGGTCTGGCGGCCGGCTTCGCAGCCCGGCATCCCGGGCTGCTGCCGGCCCCGGAGCTCGCCGCGATCGCGGACGACCAGGCCGCCATCGAGATCCGCTGGGGGCGCATCCAGGAGCGGATCGAGTCCGGCCAGGCCCGCTTCGCGTGGCTCGACCGCGCGCTCCAGCGCAGCGACGGTGCGGCGGCCCGGCTCGCCGAAGCATTGCGCGGATCGCCTGCCACGACGCCCGCCAGCTTCGACGCCTCCGAGCGCCGGCTCCTCGCGGACCGGATCGTGGCGCTCGAGCTGCGCCGCCGCCCCGGCGACGCGGTCGCGCTGCATCAGGACATGCGCGCAGCCGGCATTGCGGTGCCGGTCTACGCGGTCGCTTCCGCCGCCGACGCGATGCTGGCGGTACGGCGACCCGAGGAGGCGGCGTTGCTGTACCGCGAGGTGCTCCAGGCGCAACCGGGCGACTTCGCCGCATCGCTCGGCCTGTTCTTCGCGCTGGTCGAGAGCGAGCGCCTCGATGAAGCGATCGCCCATGCCGATGCGCTGGCCGCGCGAACGCCGCCGCTGCGCGGACAGCACCGCGGCAACGCGGACGCGGTCACCGCCCAGAGTCTCGGGGTGCTCGGCCGCATCTTCGGCGACCGCCTGGACGACGCCGAACGCAGGGCGTACGCGCTGCGCGACGCATTTCCCTACAACGCCGGGGGCCGCGAGGCTTTCGGCTCGACCGCGTACGCGCGCGGCTGGCCTCGCCTGGCCGACGAGGAGTTTCGCCGCGCGCTGGCTGCCGATCCCGGCAACGCCGGACTGCACGCCGAACGCGTCGCGCCGCTGCTCGACGTGCATGCGTGGGCCGACGCCCGGGCACAGCTTGGCGAAGCCGTCGAACGTCGCCCCGACGACAGCCGCGTGGTCCGCGCGCAGGATCTGTGGACCGTGCATCAGATGCGCGAGCTCGTGCTGACCGCCGGCTTCGGGCGATCGAGCGATGCCACGCCCACCGGAACCGACGACTGGCGTCTGGACGCCCGCGTCTACACGCAGCCGCTCGCCGATCGGTGGCGCGTCTTCGCCCAGAGTTCGATCGCGCACGCCGAGTTCGCCGGCGACGCCGTGCGCTGGCACCGCGAAGGGCTCGGCGCCGAGTACCGCGCCCGCGACCTGAGGTTGACGGCGGCGGTGACCGACGGCTCGTCGGGCCGCACCGGAATCGAAGCGAGCGGGACCCGGCAGTTCGGCGACCACTGGTCGATCGAGCTGCTCGGCAGCAGCGTTTCGAGCAACCTGCCGATGCAGGCCTGGCGCGCCGGCGTGCGCGCGAACGAAGCCGCCGCCACCGTACGGTACGCAGTGAACGAGTCGCGCAGTTTCGCGGCGGGTGCGAGCCGCCTCGGATTCAGCGACGGCAACGACCGCACTGGCGGCCGGCTCTCGTGGTTCGAGCGCTGGACGAGCACGCCGCTGTGGCGCTTCGAGACCACGGCCTGGCTCGGCACGTCGCGCAGTTCGCTCGACGGTGCGCCGTACTTCAACCCCGCGAGCGACGCCACTGCCACCGTCGAGGCGGCAGCGGAATGGCTCACCTGGCGGCGCTACGAACGCAGCTTCCGGCAGCGCGCCTCCGCCACGGTCGGCACCTATTCGCAAGAGGGCTTCGGCAGCGGCGCGGTGCTCGGCCTGTCCTACGAGCATATCTGGGAGATCGACCGCCGCCTGTACCTGCGCTACGGCATCGGCCGGCTGCTTCGGCCGTACGACGGCGAGCGCAGCGGTCGAAGCTTCGCGACGCTCGCTCTCGACGGGAGGTTCTGAGGTGAAGCCCGGTTCGCTGCGTCGTGGCCTGTGCCTGCTGGCAGCAGCGCTGTTGCCGTGGCTCGCGCCGTCGCACGTGTCGGCTCGCGAGACGAACATGGCGCCGGGCGCGTTCCTAGCGCTTTCGTACCACGAGGTATCCGGCGACGGACTGGTGGCCGACGCGCCCGGCGCAGGCCGCTATGGCATCGAGATCTCGCACCTGGTCGCGCAGTTCAGCTGGCTGCGCGAAAACGGCTACCACCCCGTCAGCCTCACCCGGATCGCCCAGGCGCGCGCAGGCGGCACACCGCTGCCGCCGAAAGCGGTGCTGCTCAGCTTCGACGACGGCTATGCCGATTTCCATAGCCGCGTCTATCCGGTGCTGAAGCTGTTCGGCTATCCGGCGGTGATCGCATTGGTCGGCAGCTGGATGGACGCTCCGGCCGGCGCGATGGTCGACTACGACGGAAGGAAAGTGGCGCGCGAGGCTTTCCTGTCGTGGGCGCAGGTGCGCGAGATGATGGCCTCGGGCCTGGTGGAAGTCGCCTCGCATTCGTACGCACTGCATCGTGGCGTGACCGCGAACCCGCAGGGCAACGCGCAGCCCGCGGGGGTGGCCAGGATCTACGACGCGGCGACCCGCAGCTACGAGAACGACGAGGCCTGGTTCGCACGCATCCGCGACGACCTGCAACGCAACGCGCGCCTGATCGAGCGCGAAACCGGCAAGGCGCCGCGCGCGATGGTCTGGCCGTACGGTCGCTACAACCTCGCAACGCAGCGGATCGCGCGCGAGCTCGGCATGCCGCTGATGCTCACGCTCGACGGAGGCGTCAACGCAGCCGGCGATCCGCTCGACCGGATCCGTCGCATCATCGTCGAATCGAGCCCCGATCTCGGCGAGTTCGTCGACGAGATCGAACGCGTCTGGCCCGAGCCGCCGCAGCGCGTCGTCCACGTCGACCTCGACTACGTCTACAGCGCCGACCCGGGCGAGCAGGAGCGCAACCTGTCGGCGCTGCTCGATCGCATCAGGGCGATCCGGCCCACGACGGTCTACCTGCAGGCGTACGCAGATCCGGACGGCGACGGCGAGGCCGACGCGCTGTATTTCCCGAACAGCCAGATGCCGATGCGCGCCGACCTGTTCAACCGCGTCGCCTGGCAACTCGAGACGCGTGTCGGGGTGCGCGTCTACGCATGGATGCCGGTGCTCGCATTCCGGCTGCCCGAAGGCCACCCGGCGCGCGACGATCTCGTTCAGGCGGCGCACGCCATGGCCGGAACGACCTACCGGCGGTTGTCGCCGTTCTCCGCCCGCGCCCGCGCGGCGATCGCGTCGATCTACGCGGATCTCGGCCGCCATGCGCGCTTCAGCGGACTGCTGTTCCATGACGACGCACTGATCGGCGACCACGAGGACGACAGCCCATGGGCCCGCGCGGTCTATCGCGACAGATGGGGGCTGCCGGGGTCCGTCGACGCGATCAGGGCCGAACCACAAGCGGCGGCCGAGTGGTCGCGCCGCAAGCTCGCATGGCTCGTCGACTTCACGCGCGAACTCGCTGCCGCCGCCGAAACCTTCAACGCGCCGCTGAAGACGGCACGCAACCTCTACGCAGCGCCCGTCGTCGATCCGGCGGCACAGGACTGGTACGCGCAATCGCTGCCGGCGTTCCTGCAAGCCTACGACTTCACGGCGCTGATGGCGATGCCGTACCTGGAGCGCGCGAAGTCGCCACGGCGTTTCCTCGAATCGCTCGTCGGGGCGGTTGCCGCGCAGCCGCAGGGCCTGGCGCGCACGGTCTTCGAATTGCAGGCGCGCGATTGGCGCAGCGAACGGCGGGTGCCCGACCGGGAACTGACCGGCTGGATCCGGATGCTCGAACTCGCCGGCGCACGCAACATCGGCTACTACCCGGACGACCAGCACGCCGACACGCCGACGCTGCGCCGGCTCGTGCCCGCGTTCTCGGTGCGAGCGGTCCCGGAGCCCTGAGCGCAATGGACAGCCTGAATCCCTCCGCGATCGCCGACGCCTTGCTGGGCTTCGTCTTCTACTATCCGCTGTTCATGGCTTACCTGTGGATGGCCGGGGCGCTGTACTACTGGCTCCACTACGAACGCAGCAGCGGCAGGCCCGACGACCCGCCCGAACTGGACGAGTATCCGCCGGCGGCCGTGATCGTGCCGTGCCACAACGAGGAAGCGCACGTCGTCGAGACGATCGAATGGTTGATGGCCTCGAAGTATCCGGACCTCGAGGTGGTGGCGGTCGACGACGGCAGCACCGATGGCACGGCAGCCGCGCTCGGTCGGCTGGCCGAGCGCTTTCCGGCGCTGCGCGTCGTTCATCTTGCCCACAACCAGGGCAAGGCCGCGGCGCTGAACGCGGCGGCGGCGATGACCCGCGCCGAATTCCTCGTCTGCATCGACGGCGACGCACTGCTCGATCCGTCGGCGGTGCACTGGCTGATGTGGCATTTCCGTTCGCCGCGCGTGGGCGCCGTGACCGGCAACCCCCGCGTGCGCACCCGCTCGACGCTGCTCGGCCGCCTGCAGGTCGGCGAATTCTCGTCGATCGTGGGCCTGATCAAGCGTGCCCAGCGCACCTACGGGCGCGTGTTCACCGTCTCGGGCGTGGTCAGCGCGTTCAGGCGCCGCGCGCTGCACGACGTCGGCTACTGGAGCACCGACATGCTGACGGAAGACGTCGACGTGTCGTGGAAGCTGCAGACGCGTCGCTGGGACGTGCGCTTCGAGCCCAACGCGCTGTGCTGGATCCTGATGCCCGAGACGTTCCGCGGCCTCTGGAGGCAACGCCTGCGGTGGGCCACTGGCGGCATGCAGGTGCTGATCAGGAACTGGCACGGTCTGCACGCGTGGAACATGCGGCGCATGTGGCCGGTGTTCACCGAGTTCGTCGTCAGTGCCGTCTGGGCCTACGCGATGATGGGCGTGATCCTGCTCTGGCTGCTCGGCACGGTGCTCGGGCTGCCGGTGCCGATCGAGATCCCCACGCTGCTGCCGAACTGGAGCGGCGTCGTCGTCGGCACCACCTGCCTTCTTCAGGTGGCCACCGGAATGCTGCTCGATTCGCGCGTGGAGAAGGGGCTGTTCAAGCATTACTTCTGGATGATCTGGTACCCGCTGGCGTTCTGGTTGATCAACGTGTTCACCACGGTGGTGGGCGTGCCCAGGGCGCTGCTTCGTTCCAGGGGAGAGCGAGCACGATGGAAAAGCCCGGATCGCGGACTGCTGCCCGACCGCTGATCATCGATCGGCCCGATCTGCAGTCGACGCCGCAGCGCGTCGTGTCGACGGGGCTGACGGCCTTCTTCTGGGCCGTCTGGGCCTACCTCTGGCTGCCGGTCTTCGCGCTGTTCGGCTGGGCCTTCGGCGCCTCGCGCTTCTACGAAGAGATGGTGGTCGAGCGCGGCGGCGCTGCGCTGCTCGACATGCTGGGCTGGTACGCCCTCGTGATCGGATTGCTCGCCGGTTCGCTGGTGCTCTGGGCCTCGTACAACCTCCTCAGGTTTCGCGGCAACGAGCGACGCTCGACCCGCCGCGCCACCGCGATCGACGAGGTCGCCGCCCAGGCCGGGCTCGAGCCCGACGCGCTACGGCGCTGGCAGCAGGCGCGCGTGCTGCGACTTCGGCACGACGAGTCCGGCAGGATCGAATCGATCGAGATCGTTCCTCTGCCGCAGGTCGACCCTCCCCCCTCCTGATGCCGCAGGAACGGCGCGAGGCGAAAGCCGCGCTGGTATCCTCGCGGCTCGATGAGTTCCCCGACGCCCCTTCCCCGCTGGCTCGGCGTTTCGCTGCTGCTGCTGATCGCCGTCTCGTTCGCCAGCAACCACGTCGCCGCGCGTCTCGCCTTCGACCACGGCGCGAACGTTGCCACCGCAGTGGCCGTGCGCTCGATGGGCGCAGCGCTGTTCGTGCTGGCGCTGCTCGCGCAGGCCGGCGTGGCGCTGCGCATGTCGGCGCCGACGCTGCGCCGCGCCGTGGGCATCGGCCTGCTCGTGGCGATCCAGAGCCTGTGCCTGTATTCGGCGGTGGCGCGCATCCCGGTGGCACTGGCGCTGCTCGCGTTCAACACCTTCCCGCTGATGCTCGGACTGATCTCCTGGGCCGCGGGCGGCGAGCGGCCATCGCGCCGCGCCTTCGTGGCCATGCCGATCGCGCTGTTCGGACTGGCGGTCGCGCTCGACGTGGCCGGCCTCGCCCGGCCACCGGCCGGCGCCGCGACAGCGCCCGCGTCGATGGGCGTCGGCGTCGCGTTCGCGCTGGGCGGCGCGGCCTCGTTCGCCAGCGCGCTCTATCTCACCACCCGCTGGCTGGGCAGCACCGACGGCCGCCTGCGCACGCTGGTGCTGATGCTGGTGGTGACCACGGTCGCGATCGGCGCCGGTGCACTGGGCGGCAGATTCGACTGGCCGGCCGACGGCATCGGCTGGGCCGCGCTGGCGGCACTCACCGTCCTCTACTCGTCGGCGATCACTGCGCTGTTCGTGCTGCTGCCCCGGCTGGGCGCGGTCAACAATGCCGCAGTGATGAACTTCGAGCCGATCGCGGCCCTGTTTCTCGGCTGGGTGGTGCTCGACCAGCACGTCGCCACGATCCAGATCGCCGGCGCGCTGGTGGTGATCGGCGCGATCGTCATGCTGACGACCGGCCGTCGCTGAGCACCGGCTGCGGGTTCCGTCGCAACCCTTCGATCGTCGGCTCGATGCTCATGGCGGAGTCCGCCCCAGGCCAGGCACCTTCCAGCCGCGCGCCAGCGCGAGCAGGCGCAGGCCCGCGGTGACGGCGATGCCGGCCGCGAGCGCGGACCAACCCGGACCGTCGGCGACCGCCACCGCCAGGAACGCCCAGGCCCCGACGAACGCGCACACCGCGTACGGTCGGTGATCGCTGAACACGGCCGGCACCTCGTTGCACAGCACGTCGCGCATCACGCCACCGAACACGCCGGTCACCACGCCCATCAGCGCACAGACGATCGCGGGCTGGCCGGCGTCCCAGGCCATCCCGGTGCCTGCTGCACTGAACAGCCCCATGCCGAACGCGTCGGCCCAGAGCATCGGCCAGGCCGGCGGCGACGGACGCGCGGCGCGCATCCAGAGCCAGCCGAGCACGACCAGCGCGAGCACGGCCCAGACGTAGCCGCTGTGCGTCACCCAGAAGAACGGCCGGCGATCGAGCAGCAGATCGCGCAGCGTCCCGCCGCCGAACGCGGCGAAGAAGGTCACTGCCGCCGCGCCGACGATGTCCATTCGCTTGCGCGTCGCCTCGATGAAGCCCGACAGCGCGAAGGCCAGCGTTCCCGCGATCTCGATCCCGGACAACAGCGCGCCGACGGTCAGGTTTGCATTCATCGCCACGCGATCGTACCGCCATTCGCGCCATGCAACGCACCGGCCGCCCCCCGATCGGGACGTTTATCATTCGGGCACACCCGCCCCGCGATTCCGGTCGCTTCGATGCCCGACGAACTCATGCCCCCCGCCAGGACGACGACGCAGGCCGACGTGCTCGTCATCGGTGCCGGCATCGTCGGCGCGGCCTGCGCGCGCAGGCTCGCCGAGCGCGGGCTGCGCGTCGTGGCGCTCGAACGCGAGCCTGCGCCGGCGGCTGGCTCCACGGGTCGCAGCGCCGCCGGCGTTCGCGTGCAGTTCTCCGAAGAGGTCAACGTCCGCCTGTCGGCCGCGAGCATCGCCGAGTACCGTGACATGGCCGACGCCGGCTATCGGCCGATCGGCTACCTGTTCTACGTGCCGCAGTCTCAATGGAATGCGCACTGCGAGGCGGCACGAATGCAGCAACGGCTCGGGATGCCGGTCGAGATCCTCGAGCCGGCCGCGGCGACGCGCATCGTGCCTGCCGGCGTCGACGGCTATGCGGGCGCCACGTACTGCGGGCTCGACGGCGTCGTCGATCCGCATGGCATCACGATGCACTGGCTGGCAGGCGCGCGCGCCGCCGGCGCGACGGTGCGGCTGAACTGCGCGGTGCGTGCGATCGCGCGCCGCGACGGGCGCTGGCAGGTCGCGGCCGGGGCTGCGACGACCGAGGCGTTCGAGGCCGGCTGGGTGGTCAACGCGGCCGGCGCCTGGGCCGGCGAGGTCGCAGCGATGGCGCAACTGCAGGTGCCGGTGCAGCCGGCGCGTCGCATGGTCTACGCGACGGCCCCGCTCGCGCCGGCGCCGTCGTATCCGCTCACCATCGACCTCGACACCGGCCTGTGGTTCCGCTCCGAGCGCGAGCGCCTGATCTTCGGGCTCGCCAATCCCGCCGACACCGGCTTCGCCGAAGGCATCGACTGGAGCTGGCTCGAAACGGTCTACGCGGCGGCACTGCGCCACTTCCCGTGGTTCGAGACGCTGTCGCTGGACCGGCGCGCCTGCTGGTGGGGGTACTACGAGACGACGCCCGATCACCAGCCGGTGATCGGCGAGATGCCGGGGGCACCGGGCTGGTACAACGCCTGCGGCTTTTCGGGGCACGGCGTGCAGCAGGCCGCCGCGATCGGGCGCATCGTCGCGCAGGAGATCGCCGGCGAGCCGGCGTTCATCGACATGACCCCGCTGCGGATCGAGCGCTTCGCGAAGGGCGCCGCACACGCCGAGCGGCTGGTCGTCTGAACATGGCGAGCCCGGACACGGTCGGCCTCTCCCCCGCGGCGCTCGAAGTGGCGCTGGTCAAGACCAGCTCGCTCGGCGACGTGATCCACGCGCTGCCGGTGGTCACCGACATCCTCTCGGCTTTCCCCGCGGCGCGGATCGACTGGGTGGTCGAGGATTCGTTCGCCGAGCTTCCGGCGCTGCACCCCGGCGTCGCCACGATCCACCGCGTGGCGATGCGTCGCTGGCGAAAGGCGCCGCTGTCGGCGACTACGCGGACCGAATGGTCGCGCTTTCGCGCGGGCTTTCGCGCCCGTCGCTACGACCTGATCCTCGACCTTCAAGGCCTGCTCAAGAGCGCGTTCCTGGCGCTGCAGGGCCGCGGCCCACGCGCCGGCTTCGACCGCGCGAGCGCGCGCGAGCCGCTGGCGGCGCTCCTCTACCAACGACGCTTTCGCGTCGACCAGAAGCAGCACGCGATCCGCGCGCTGCGCTCGCTCGCCGCGCAGGCGCTCGGCTATCGCATCGAAGGACTGCCGCGCTTCGCGCTCGCACCGCCGCCGGTTGCCAGCCTCGCGCAGATGCCGGGCGGAGCGATCGCGCCGGGGTCGATCGTGCTGCTGCACATGACCGCGCGTCCCGAGAAGCAGTGGCCGGCCGGGCGCTGGCGTGCCCTCGCGCAGCGGCTCGACGCGGCCGGCCGCAACCTCGTGCTGCCCTGGGGCAACGATGCCGAGCGCGCGCGCGCAGAGACGATCGCCGCCGGACTGCCGCGCGCGCGCGTGCCGCAGCGGCTGAGCCTCACACAGTGCGCCGCGCTGCTCGCGCATGCGCGCGCGGTCGTCGGCCTGGACACCGGCCTCACGCACCTGGCCGCGGCCTTCGAACGCCCGCTGGTGTTCATGGTCCCCGACACGCCGCGCTGGCCGAGGTTTCGGGCCGAGCCGTTCTGGCTGTCGCAGATGGCGGCGTTCGGGGACGCCGGCGCGATGCCCGAGGTCGACGAGGTGTGGTCGGCGCTCGAGCAGCTGGGCGCGCTCGGCTGATCGGTTCATCGGCGACGCACGAGCACGAAGCGGTATTTCGCCTCGGGTTGCCCCGGGCGTGACCAGGTGAACGGCAGCATGAGTTCGCCGGCGACCCCGGCGTGTGCGCCGACGCCGAGCGCCGCCGTGCGCTCGCGCAGCCAGGCTTCGTGACCGGCGCCGGCGATCAGCAGCAGCGCCTCGCCCTCGACGAGCCGCAGTGGCGGCGCGCCGGCGGCCCAGGTTTCGACGCGCGCGTGAGTGAAGCGCGTCCTGAGCACGCCGGCCATCACGCGATCGGACGCGACGATGGTGCCGCGGCCGTCGTAACCCTGCGCCTCGAGCGCCCGCGCGAGCGTCGCCGCGGGCTGGTTCAGGTCGCCCGGACGGCCGCGCCAGCCGTCGTAGAACGGCCGCAGCGTGAGCAGCGTCAGGAAGACGAGCGCGAAGCCGACCAGCACGCGGCCATAGGCGCGAAGACGCGGATGCCCGTCGAGGTCGGCGCGGCAGCCGAACCAGATCAGCGGCGCCATGCACAGCAGCGGCTGCAGCCAGCGCCCCTTCACGTTGCCGACCCCGCCCAGCACCACCATCGCCGCCAGCAGCGCCGCGAGCGCCGCGAGGTAGCGCAGCCAGAGGACGCAATGCGCGCTGCGCGGGCCGGCGCTGCGCGCGCGCCACGCAGCGCGGCCGAACACGGCCGCCCACACGACGACCAGCACGACCAGCGTGCCGGCGATCGCCTCGGCGAGACTGCCGAGCCCGCTCAGCGCGCCGACGACCGCCCCGGGCCGGGCCTCCATTTTCGCCAGCGTTCGCTCGCTGGCCATCTGCCAGTGGTCGAGCAGCCACCACGCGTGCGGCGCGACGACGGCCAGCGCCACCAGCGCGCTTGCGAGGATCCACGGGCTGCGCGCGACCTTGCGCCCCTGCGGACTGGCGAGCAGCGCCAGCGCGAGCGCCGCGAAGAACAGCGCGTAGCTGTACTTGGACAGGATGCCCAGCCCGGCGACGAGCCCGAGCAGCAGGTAGAGCGCCGCGCGGGGTCGTTCGACGAGGCGCATCACGACGAGAATCGTCGCGCTCGCCATCGTCGTCACCAGCACCGAATGGGTGAGGTCGCGGTGTGACTCCCAGCCGATGTGCGGGATCAGCAGCATGCTGGCCGATGCGAGCAGTGCCAGCCGCGCAGGCATCGCCCGAAGCGCCGCGAGGTAGATGAACAGGTAGGTGAGCGCGATCAGGACGTTCTTCAGCAGCGCCAGCGAGAACACCGAGACGCCGGCCAGCTGGAACACGGCCCACTGCAGCCAGGTGTAGAGCGGGGGTTGCGCACCGTAGCCGGCCGCCAGCCGCTGAGTCCACAGCGCCTGCTCGGCCTCGTCGAGCTCGAGCGCGCCGGAGACCAGCACCCGCGACAACAGGTGCGCGCCGAAGTACAGCAGCATCAGCAACAGCAGATGCCGACCCGACGGCGCAGCCGTGGCGGCCGTCGTCGTGGCGCCGGCGCTCATCGAAGCGAAACCCGATCAGTCATCAGTTAACATTGCCCGCATCGCGCCGAGCCCCCCCATGCCCGATTCCCTCGCATCCGAAGCCGCCGTCGTGCACGCCACCACCGACCCGGATGTCAGCATTGTCGTCCCCGTCTACAACGAGGTCGACAACCTGCCCGAACTGGTCGAGCGCATCGAGCAGGCGATGCGCCCGACCGGTCGCGCCTTCGAACTGATCGCCGTCGACGACGGCTCGGGCGACGACAGCGCGGCGACGCTCGCCCGGCTCGCGGCCGACCACCCCTGGCTGCGGCCCGTGCTGCTGGCGCGCAATTATGGCCAATCGAGCGCGCTGCAGGCAGGCTTCGACCGCGTGCGCGGGCGCTACGTCGTGACGCTCGACGCGGACCTGCAGAACGACCCGCTCGACATCCCGGCGATGATCGAGCGCCTCGACCGCGACGACGGCATCGACATGATCTCCGGCTGGCGCCAGCAGCGCCAGGACAAGGCGCTTTCGCGCAGGCTGCCGTCGGCGATCGCCAACCGGCTGATCTCGCGCAGCACCGGCGTGCACCTGCACGACTACGGCTGCGCGCTCAAGGCCTACCGGCGCGAGATCATCGACCGGATCCGGCTCTATGGCGAATTGCATCGCTTCATTCCGTCGCTCGCGCGCGACGCCGGCGCACGCATCGCCGAGATGCCGGTGCGCCATCATGCCCGCACCCGGGGCGTGTCGAAGTACGGCATCGACCGCACCTTCCGGGTGATTCTCGACCTCGTGCTGATCGTCTTCTTCATGCGCTACCGCCAGCGCCCGCTGCACGCATTCGGCGCTCTCGGCCTGTGGCTCGCCGCGCCGGGCGCGCTGATCCTCGCCTGGCTGCTGGTGCTGAAGCTGGGGGGCGAGGACATCGGCGGCCGTCCGCTGCTGCTGGCCGGCGTGATGCTGCTGCTGATGGGCGTGCAGCTGGTCGTCGCGGGGCTGGTCGGCGAGCTGCTCACGCGCATCTACCACGAGGCAGGAGGCACGCCGCAGTACTTCGTGCGCGAGCTGCGGTCCGGCGAGCGGCCGGCCGGGCGCACTCCGTGAACCGTCCGCCCGGTTCCGCGCGGACGCGCCGATGACGCGCAAGCGCGCGACCGCCCTGGCGCGGACCATCGCGGCGCCGCTGCTGGTCGCGGCGATCCTCTGGTGGGCCGACCCGGGGCGCGTCGTCCACGTGGTCGCGAACGCAAACCCTGCCTGGCTGCTCGCCGGGCTCGCGGCCTCGGCGCTGTCGAACTTCGCGTCGGCCCAGCGCTGGCGGGCACTGGCCGGCTGGCTCGGTCATCGCATCGGCGCGCTGGCGGCCGCCGGCGTCTACTTCCGCGCCGTCGCGATCAACGCGCTGCTGCCCGGCGCGATCGTCGGCGGCGACGTCTATCGCGCGGTGACGCTGAACCGTCGCGGCCTGCCGGCGCTCGAAGCGGGCCTGTCGGTGTTCCTCGACCGGCTGAGCGGGCTATGGATGCTGGTCGTGCTGGGCATGGCGGCCGCTGCCTGGGGCGTTGCCGGCACCTCGGCGCAGGCGCTGGTGCCGGCAGCGCTGCGCGCGGCGGGGGCTGGCGCGCTGGCGACGCTGGCGGCATGCCTGCTCGCGGCGCCGGCGCTGGCCATCGTCGCGCTGCGCCAACTCGGAGCGGCGCTGGGTGGCCTCGAGGGGCCGGCCAGCGGCTGGCGCGCGCGGCTCGTCGCCGCCGCGAGGCGGCCGGGCGCCTGGCGGCAATACGCGCTGCAGATCGTCGCATCGCTGGCGGTGCAGGCGTTGTCGATCGCAGCCTTCGCACTGGGCGGCCACGCGCTGGGCATCGAGCTGGCTGCCTGGGGCTGGGCCGCCGCGGCGGTGCCCGTCTTCCTGATGGCGACGCTGCCGGTGAGCTTCGGCGGCTGGGGCACGCGCGAGGCCGCGGCCGTGGTTGCGCTGTCCGCGTTCGGCGTACCGGCCGCGCCGGCCGTCGGCGCGTCGGTGCTCTACGGGGTCTTCGGGCTCATGCAGGCAGCGGCCGGAGGCTTGCTGCTCGCACGGGATCCGCGGGAGACGCACCGCGCCACAGTGCGGCAGTGAACAGCATGTACATCATGCTCACGTTCGAGCGCAGCAGGTACGACTCGAACAGGCAGATCGTGATCATCAGCACCGGCACCGCACGGCGGATCCGTTCGCGCCCGTCGGCCGGCCCGCGCCGCCGCAGCGGATAGCCGAGCACCAGTGCGAGCGCGATGCCGCCCGGTATCCCGGCGGCGGTGAGTACGAACAGGTAATGGTTGTGCGGATTCCAGGCGGGCTCCCACTGCGGGGTATGGATCGCGTTGACCCGCTCGTATTCCTTCGGGTAGTCGCCGACACCGACGCCGAGCAGCGGATGCGCCGCGTAGATCCGCAGCGCATTCATCGCATAGACGAGGCGCACGCTCACCGAGTATTGTGGTCGCTCCCTGTAGTGGAGGAACGTATCGACCGCGTCGTCGGCCCGGCTCCTGAAGTAGCTGCTGCCCTGATAGGCGCCCGCGAGCACGGCGCCCACCAGCACCGCCGCGGCCGACGCGGCGACCAACGGGCGGCGCCCGAGGCGCTGGAACGCCAGCAGCGCGAGCAACGCGAGGAAGCCGACCATGCCGGTGCGTCCGCCCGCGATCACCAGGTTCAGCGTCGTCGTCGCGAGCAGCGCGCCGTAGACGAGGCGCCGGCGCAGCGTCATCACATCGAAGAGCAGCCGATGTCCCGCGAGGTATCCGGCCAGCGCCAGTGCCGGCGTGTAGAAGATCCGGTCGACGAACGGTGCGGTGTCCTCGAGGGACTTGTCGACCCGGATGCCCTCAGGCAGGCCGGGCCAGAGGTAGAGCCTCGCCCAGTTGTAGAACGCCAGTGCCTCGCACAACGCGATGGACGCGAGAAAGGCGCCGACGTAGCGCCCGAAGTGCTCGCGTCGCGCCACGCTGAAGTAGAGCGGGAACAGCAGGAAGAACCTGTGCCGCTGCATCGTCTGCCAGCCCCAGCCTCGGTCGTCGCTCCACAGCAGCGACAGCAGCAGCACCCCGTAGCAGCCCAGTACGATCCAGACCAGTGGCTCGTCCGCGAGTTCGTGCAGTTTCCGGCGAAGGTCTCCCTCGACCAGCCACAGCAGCAGCATCGCCGCCGACAGCACGTAGGCCGGCGCCACCTGCACCGGGATGCAGAAGAAGACCGCGGCGAGCAGCCAGGAATTGGCCAGCGGGATCCGCTCGCGCCATTGTGCGAGACTCACGCGAACTCCACGCCGCAGGCGGTGAACGCGCGCCGCATGTCCTCGCGCTCCTGCTGCGACTTGAACCTGACGCGCTGCCAGCCGAAGGCGACCACGCGCACGCGGTCCGGATAGATCTGCCGCGCCAGCAGCAGCGACGAGGAGCGCACCCCGATCACCGCGTCGTACGGCGTCTGCGCCATGTGCGACTCCAGCGCACCCGCCGGCGCGATCACCCGGTAGTCGGGATGAGCAAGATCGTGCGCCGAATCCTTCGGATGCGGCTTGTAGTCGACCTGCGAGAATCCCTCCCTCGCGAGCCATTGCCGCATTCGCGACGCGACGTCCGAGACGTCCGCGGGCGACATCAGCCGAAACGCCGCAAGCGGTTGTCCGATCACCAGCGCGCGACGCTCGCCGGATTGCGGCCCGCCCTCCCGGATCGGATCGACGAGAGGCGGCAGCACCTGCACCTTGCCGGCCGGATACTCGTTCGGCAGCCCGTGCACGACGTAGATGCGATCGCAGAACCGTGCATCCGAGCCGATGCGATCGCCGCCGAAACACTGGTAGTCGAGCTCCGGCGCGAACAGCCGCCGCAACTTGCGCGGATACTGCAGCAGCCGCTTGACCGGCGACAGCGGATAACGGCGGATGCTGAGCAGCCCATCGGGAAGGATGCGCGCACGCATCTCGCTCGCACCGCACGTCATGGGCAGCGCGCGCAGGAAGTAGTTGATCGCCTCGGTGTCGTAGACCGCGCTGTGCAGGATCAAGCGTTCACACGGGCCGACGAGGCCCGCCACCAGCCGAATGTTCTCCCGCAGGCGGCGGTGGCGACCGAACGCACCCGGAAGCGGCTCCAGGCGCGGCCACGCCATGTAGCTGCACGCATCCCACTCGCCGGGCTCGACCACGCCCTCGAGTCCCGGCTTGTACCAGACGAGCACCTGGCGCGCGCCACGCTCGAACTCGCCGGCGATGCGCCGCGCCGCGAGGTATTGCAGCGGGGACGCAACGAAGTAGACGGCGACCGTTCCGGGTCGACTCATGCGAATCACTGGCCGGGTGACTGAATGCAGCCGAGATGCTACCCGTTTGCGGCGATGACCTCCCTGTGCGTCGGATCACCGGCGAGCCAACGGGTGCAGATGGAGCCGGCGGGGCCGGCAGCCCCCCTTCGCCGGCCCCGTCTCATGCTGCTCAGCCTCCGATGCCCAGCGCCTTCGCCACGCCTGCGCCGTACGCCGGATCGCACTTCGTGCAGTTCTCGACGTGCCTGCGCTTGACTTCGATCGGCGCATCGCCCATCGCGCGCGCGGTGTTCTCGAACAGCACCTGCTGTTGCGCCGGTGTCATCAAGCGGAACAGCGCCCGCGGCTGCGAGTAGTAGTCGTCATCGTCCTCGCGGTAGTTCCAGTGGTCGGCCGCACCGTCGAGCGCCAGCGGCGGCTCGCGGAAGCCGGGCTGCTCCTGCCACTCGCCGTAGCTGTTGGGCTCGTAGCCGAGCGTGCCGCCGGCATTGCCGTCCACCCGCATCGCGCCGTCGCGGTGGTAGCTGTGGAACGGGCACTTCGGCGCGTTCACCGGAATCTGGTAGTGGTTCACGCCCAGCCGGTAGCGCTGCGCGTCGCCATACGAGAACAGCCTTCCCTGCAGCATCTTGTCGGGCGAGAAGCCGATGCCCGGCACGATGTTGCCCGGGTTGAACGCCGCCTGCTCGACGTCGGCGAAGTAGTTCTCCGGGTTGCGGTTCAGCTCGAACACGCCGACCTCGATCAGCGGGTAGTCCTTGTGCGGCCAGACCTTGGTCAGGTCGAACGGGTGGTACGGCACCTTCACCGCGTCTTTCTCGGGCATCACCTGCACGTACATGGTCCAGCGCGGGAAGTCCTTGCGCTCGATCGCGTCGTAGAGGTCGCGCTGCGCGCTCTCGCGATCCTTGCCGATCAACGCCTCGGCCTCGGCGTCGGTCAGATTCCTGATGCCCTGCTGTGTCGTGAAGTGGAACTTGACCCAGTGGCGCTCGTTCTTCGCGCTGATGAAGCTGAAGGTGTGCGAGCCAAAGCCGTGCATGTGCCGGTACGAGGCCGGGATGCCGCGGTCGCTCATCACGATCGTCACCTGGTGAAGCGCCTCGGGCAGCGAGGTCCAGAAGTCCCAGTTGTTCCTCGCACTGCGCATGTTGGTACGCGGATCGCGCTTGACCGCATGGTTGAGGTCCGGAAACTTCAGCGGGTCGCGCAGGAAGAACACCGGCGTGTTGTTGCCGACCAGGTCCCAGTTGCCCTCCTCGGTGTAGAACTTCACCGCGAAGCCGCGGATGTCGCGCTCGGCGTCGGCCGCGCCGCGCTCGCCGGCCACGGTCGAGAAGCGCGCGAACACGTCGGTCTTCTTGCCGACCTTCGAGAACAGCTTCGCCCGCGTGTACTTCGTGATGTCGTGCGTCACCGTGAAGGTGCCGAAGGCGCCCGATCCCTTCGCGTGCATGCGTCGCTCCGGAATCACTTCGCGGTCGAAGTGCGCGAGTTTCTCGAGGAACCAGACGTCCTGCAGCAATTGCGGCCCGCGTGGGCCGGCGGTCAGAACGTTCTGGTTGTCGGGCACCGGCGCGCCGCCGGTGGTGGTGAGTTTCTTGCCGGCCATGGCCGTACTCCTTGCCGCTGAAGGTGGAGGTGGGAGTGGAGCAGCCAGTCTAGAGCGTTCAGATCAATGCATCCAATCGAATGTTGCGATGCACTTGATAGGCGTCAACTATGCTTCGTGCCCCGGGCAGTGCGGTCAGCAGCGACCAGCACCCGCTCGATCGCCCACGACGCGGCGGCAAGCCCCATCGTGGCCGTCACGGTGACCAGCGAGCCGTAGCCCGCGCAAGCGAGCGGCGCTCCGCCGCGCGCGCCCTCCTCGCAGGCCGCCTTGCGCGCCGCGTGGCCGAGATGCTCGTCGGAGTAGATCGCCTCGATGCGGAAGCGCTTTGCCGCGTCGCGCGGAAAGCCATGCTCTCGGCGCAGGCGCGCGCGCACGGCGGCCAGCAACGCGTCGCCCTTCGTGCGCGCGAGGTCGTCGCGCCGCAGGCGCAGCGGATCGGTGCGCCCGCCGGCGCCCCCGCAGACGACGATCGGCTGGCGGCGCCGGCGCATGCATGCGACGAGCGCCGCCTTTTCGCGCGGCGCGTCGATTGCGTCGACGACCAGCGCGCCCTCGGGCACGAGGCGCTCGACATTCTCCATCGTGACGAAATCGTCGATCGCCATCACCCGGCAATCGGGCGAAATGTCGGCGATGCGCTCGCGCATCACCTCGACCTTCGCCGCACCCAGCGTCGAGCCGAGCGCGTGCACCTGCCGGTTCACGTTGGACTCGGCGACGTGATCGAGGTCGATCAGCGTGAGCTGCCCGACGCCGGAGCGCGCAAGCGCCTCGGCCGCCCAGGACCCCACCCCGCCCACGCCGATCACGCAGACATGCGCGCGCCCCAGCGCCGCCAGCACGCCCTCGCCGTAGATGCGCGCGACGCCGCCGAAGCGCCGCGCGGCATCGACCATGCCCGGCGCCTCAGAAGGTGCCGGGATACGCACCGCCGTCGATCAGCAGGTTCTGCCCGCAGATCCAGCCCGCCTGCGCGCTGCACAGGAACGCGCAGGCCTGGCCGAACTCGTACGGATCGCCGATGCGGCCGGCGGGAATCGTGGCGAGCCGCTTGCGCAGCGCTTCGTCGTAGCTGATGCCCTGCGCCTTCGCCTGCGCGCCCACGATGCTGCGCACGCGATCGGTGTCGTGGAAGCCGGGCAACAGGTTGTTGATCGTGACGTTGTGCGCCACCGTCGTGCGCGCCAGGCCAGCCACGAAACCGGTGAGCCCGGAGCGCGCGCCATTGGACAGGCCGAGCACGTCGATCGGCGCCTTCACCGCAGCGGAGGTGACGTTCACGATGCGCCCGAAGCGCCGCGCGATCATCGCGTCGACGCTGGCCTTGATCAGCTCGATCGGCGTGAGCATGTTCGCATCGAGCGCGGCAATCCAGTCGTCGCGCGTGAACTTGCGGAAGTCGCCAGGGGGCGGGCCGCCCGCGTTGGTCACCAGGATGTCAACCTGCGGGCACGCCGACAGCGCCTCTTCGCGGCCCGATGGAGTCGTGATGTCGCAGGCCACCGCCACGACCGTGACACCGGCATCGTCGCCGATGCGCTGCGCCGCCTCGGCCAGCGGTCCCGGCGTGCGCGCGTTGATCACCAGGTTCACGCCTTCGCGCGCCAGCGACAACGCGCAGCCGTATCCGAGCCCCTTGCTGGCGCCGCAGACGAGCGCCCACTTGCCGGCTATGCCGAGATCCATCTTCGAGCTCCCGAACGCAAAACGCGATGGTGCCACGTGCGCGGCTCGCGGCGCACCGCGACCGGACCCCGCGCGCGGCGCTGCCTCCCGCGCCCGTGCGTCAACGCTTCCGGCTACCGCCCAGCAGGGTGCCGAGCACGCCGCGGATGATCTCGCGGCCAAGCGACGAACCGATCGAGCGTGCCGCGCTCTTGGCCATTGCCTCGATGGCGGAATCCTTGCGACCGCTGCCGGTCAACACGCCGCCCAGCGCATCCTTCAGCGCCCCACCGATGCCCCCGCCCTCGCCACCGGCAACGCCACCCGGCTGCGCCCCGCCTGGCTGGCCCGCCGCCTGCGTGCCGCGCTTCGCCGCACGGCCCTTCAGCATCTCGTAGGCCGACTCGCGGTCCTGCACCTTGTCGTAGATGCCGGCGACCATCGAGCCCTGGATCAGCGCCGCACGCTCCGTATCGGTGATCGGGCCGATGCGCGACGCGGGCGGCGCGACGAACGCGCGTTCGACCATGTTCGGCCGGCCCTTCTCGTCGAGCAGCGACACCAGCGCTTCGCCCACGCCGAGTTCGGTGATCGCCTTTTCGGTGTCGAACGCCGGATTGGCGCGCATCGTCTCGGCCGTGGCGCGCACCGCTTTCTGGTCGCGCGCGGTGAATGCGCGCAGCGCGTGCTGGACGCGATTGCCCAGCTGCCCGAGCACCGTGTCGGGCACGTCGATCGGATTCTGCGTGACGAAGTAGACGCCGACGCCCTTCGAGCGGATCAGCCGCACCAGTTGCTCGACCTTGTCGAGGAGCGCCTTCGGCGCGTCGCTGAACAGCAGGTGCGCCTCGTCGAAGAAGAACACCAGCCGCGGCTTGTCGCGGTCGCCCACTTCGGGCAACTGCTCGAACAGCTCCGACAGCAGCCACAGCAGGAAGGTCGCGTAGAGCTTCGGCGCATTCAGCAGCCGGTCTGCGGCCAGGACGTTGACCACGCCGCGGCCCTGCGCGTCGGTCTGCATCAGGTCGGCGATGTTCAGCATCGGCTCCCCGAAGAAGCGGTCGGCGCCCTGCTGGTCGAGCGTGAGCAGCCCGCGCTGGATCGCACCGATCGAGGCCGCCGACACGTTGCCGTATTCGGTGGTGAACTCGCGCGCGTTGTCGCCCACGTACTGCAGCATCGCGCGCAGGTCTTTCGCGTCGAGCAGCAGCAACCCGCGCTCGTCGGCGATCTTGAAGACCAGGTGCAGCACGCCCTCCTGCGTGTCGTTCAGCCCGAGCATTCGCGACAGCAGCAGCGGCCCCATGTCGGAGACGGTGGCGCGCAGCGGGTGCCCTTTCTCGCCGTAGACGTCCCACAACGCGACCGGCGCGCCCGCGAACCCGGGCACCGCGAAGCCGAGCCGGTCGAGCCGCTCCTTCAGCTTCGGCGACAGCGTGCCGGGCTGCGAGATGCCGGAGAGATCGCCCTTGACGTCGGCCGCGAACACCGGCACGCCGATCGACGAGAAGCGCTCGGCGAGCACCTGGAGCGTCACCGTCTTCCCGGTGCCGGTGGCACCGGTGACCAGGCCGTGACGGTTGCCCATCGCCGGAAGCAGGCACAGCTCGGCGTGGTCGTTGCGCGCTATCAGCAGGGGATCGGGCATGGTCGCGATGCTAGAATACGAGGTTCGTCTATGCGGGTATTCGAACACGGCCGCGCCCGCTCAGCAAGCGCGGCCGCTACGTGAGGGAGCAATGGCCGGGCACTCCAAATGGGCCAACATCCAGCACCGCAAGGGGCGCCAGGACGCCAAGCGGGGCAAGTTGTTCACGCGCGTGATCAAGGAGATCACCGTGGCAGCGAAACTGGGTGGTGCCGACCCGGGTTCCAATCCGCGCCTCAGGCTCGCGATGGACAAGGCGTCCGAGGCGAACATGCCCAAGGACACCGTGCAGCGCGCGATCCAGCGCGGCGCCGGCGGCCTCGAAGGCGCCAACTACGAGGAAATCCGCTACGAGGGCTACGGCATCGGCGGGGCCGCGGTGATCGTCGACTGCCTCACCGACAACCGCATACGCACCGTCGCCGAAGTGCGCCACGCGTTCTCGAAGAACGGCGGCAACCTCGGCACCGACGGCTCGGTCGCCTTCCAGTTCAGGCACTGCGGGCAGTTCCTGTTCGCGCCGGGCACACCGGAAGACAAGGTCATGGAAGTCGCGATCGACGCCGGCGCCGATGACGTCGGCACCGACGAAGAGGGCGGCATCGAGGTCGTCTGCGCGCCCGGAGACTTCGCCGCGCTGAAGCAGGCGCTGGCGCAGGCCGGCCTGAAGGCCGACGTCGCCGAGATCACGATGAAGCCGCTGAACGAAACCTCGCTGGCCGGTGAAGACGCCGCGAAGATGCAGAAGCTGCTCGACGCGCTCGAAAACCTCGACGACGTGCAGCAGGTCTACACCAACGCCGAGTTCGACGAGACCGTCACATGAAGATTCTCGTCGTCGGTTCGGGCGGGCGCGAGCATGCGCTCGCGTGGCGGCTGTCGCGCTCGGCGCGCGTGCAGGTCGTCTACGTCGCGCCCGGCAACGGCGGCACCGCGCGCGAGCGCAGCCTCAAGAACGTCCCGATCACCGACCTCGAGACGCTCGCCGCCTTCGCCGAGCGCGAGAAGGTCGCCTTCACCGTCGTCGGTCCCGAGGCGCCGCTGGCCGCGGGCATCGTCGACCTGTTCCGCTCGAAGGGCCTGCGCATCTTCGGGCCCACGCAGCGCGCCGCGCAACTCGAGTCGTCGAAGGACTTCGCCAAGTCCTTCATGAAGCGCCACGGCATTCCCACCGCCGATTACGCAACCTTCTCCGACGCCGCAGCCGCGCGCGCCTGGGTCGAACGGCGCGGTGCGCCGATCGTCGTCAAGGCCGACGGACTGGCCGCCGGCAAGGGGGTCGTGGTGGCCACCAGCGTGGCCGAGGCGAACGCCGCGATCGACGCGATGCTCGTCGACAACCGGATGGGCGACGCCGGCGCGCGCGTCGTCGTCGAAGACTGCCTCCAGGGCGAAGAAGCCAGCTTCATCGTCATGGTCGACGGCCGCAACGTGTTGCCGCTGGCCAGCAGCCAGGACCACAAGCGCTTGCGCGACGGCGACCAGGGTCCGAACACCGGGGGGATGGGCGCGTACTCCCCCGCGCCGGTGGTCACGCCCGAAGTGCACGCGCGCGTGCTGCGCGAGATCATCAAGCCCACCGTCGAGGGCATGGTCGCCGACGGCATCCCGTACACGGGCTTCCTGTACGCCGGCCTGATGATCGACGCGAAGGGCCACCCGCGCACCCTCGAGTTCAACTGCCGGATGGGCGACCCCGAGACGCAGCCGATCATGGCACGCGTCAAGAGCGACCTGGTCGCGGTGTTCGAACACGCGCTCGCGGGCACGCTCGATGCGGCCACGATCGAATGGGACCGCCGTACCGCGCTGGGCGTGGTGCTGGCCGCAGACGGCTATCCCGACGCACCGCGCAAGGGCGACGAGATCTCGGGGCTTCCTGGCAACGGCAGCGTGATCGACGACGACTGCCTCGTGTTTCATGCAGGCACGGTTGCCGAGGGCGCGCGCACGCTCACCTCGGGCGGGCGCGTGCTGTGCGTCACTGCGCTCGGCGACTCGGTCAAGATGGCCCAGGCGCGCGCCTACCGCGCAATCGACACGATCCGCTTCGCCGGCATGCAGTACCGCCACGACATCGGCCATCTCGCGATCGGCCGCGGTTCGGGCCGATGACTGCCACTCGCGGCCAGGCGCCCGCGCCAGGCATCGACGCCGGCGCGGTTCGCGAATACCTGCTCGGGCTGCAACGCCGCATCGTCGCCGGGCTCGAGGAGATCGACGGGCAGCCGTTTCGCACCGAGGGCTGGCAGCGCCCCGAGGGCGGAGGCGGCATCACCCGGGTGATCGAGGAAGGCAACGTGTTCGAGCGCGGCGGGGTGCTGTTCTCGCACGTGCACGGCGCGCGCCTGCCGGCTTCGGCCAGCGCGCATCGTGCCGAGCTCGCCGGCCGCGCGTTCGAAGCGATGGGCGTGTCGCTGGTCATCCACCCGCGCAACCCCTACGTGCCCACCGTGCACCTGAACGTGCGCTTCTTCGTCGCGCCCGCCACCGAAAGCGCCGAAGCCGTCTGGTGGTTCGGCGGCGGCATGGACCTCACCCCGTACTACCCGTTCGAGAAGGACGTCGTGCGCTTCCATAGCGTCTGCCGGCAGGCGCTCGAGCCGTTCGGCGCCGACCTGCATCCGCGCTTCAAGAAGTGGTGCGACGACTACTTCTTCCTGAAGCACCGCAACGAGGCGCGCGGCGTCGGAGGCATCTTCTTCGACGACCTGAACGAGCTCGGCTTCGAGCGCTCGTTCGCGCTCGTGCGTTCGGTCGGCGACGCGTTCCTCGAGGCGTACCCGCCGATCGTCGTGCGCCACCGCGACGAGCCCTATGGCGAGCGCGAACGCGACTTCCAGGCGTACCGCCGGGGCCGCTACGTCGAGTTCAACCTGGTCTACGACCGCGGCACGCTGTTCGGCCTGCAGTCGGGCGGGCGTACCGAGTCGATCCTGTGCTCGATGCCGCCGATCGCGCGCTGGCGCTACGACTGGCATGCCGAGGCCGGGTCGCCCGAAGCGCGCCTGCACGAGTTTCTCGTCCCGCGCGACTGGGTCTGATCGCACCACGAGCGACCCTGCGTGAGCCCGGAATCGACGCGCCCCGGCAACGAGCACCGGGCCGGCTCGACCACGCGCCGCCGCATCGGGCTGCTGGGCGGCACCTTCGATCCGATCCACGTGGGCCATCTCGCGCTGGCGCGCGCGGCGCGTGAAGCGCTGCGGCTCGACGAGCTGCGCTTCGTTCCCACCGGGCAGTCATGGCAGAAGCACGGATCGGAAGTCGACGCGGCGGCGCGCCTCGACATGGTGCGGCTCGCGGTCGGCTCGACGCCCGGCTTCGCGGTCGACGATCGCGAGGTGCGGCGCGCAGGACCCAGCTACACGATCGACACGCTGATCGAGCTGCGCGCCGAGCTCGGGCCCGAGCCTGCGCTGGTGCTGGTGCTCGGCAGCGACCAGTTGCGCAACCTCGCCACCTGGCATCGCTATCGCGAGTTGCTGCTGCACGCGCACATCGCGGCCACTCGGCGCGGTACGCACCCGCTGGCGGACCTCGACCCGCCGGTCGAGGCGCTGCTTGCCGCGCACGGCCGCGACGCGCTGCCCGACGCTCCGTCGGGTGCGATCGTCTATTTCACCATGCCGCCGGTGCCGGTCTCGGGCACGGCGCTGCGCGAGCGGCTCGCCCGCGGCGAGCGGCCGGCCGAATTGTTGCCGCCCGCCGTTCTCGACTATATTGAGCGACATCGACTGTATCGCGCCGGCGCTGCCTCGCCGTGAACGCCGCGCGCGAATCCGAAGGAACCGGATGGATCTCAGAAAGCTGCAGCGCATCGTCGTCGACGCCCTCGACGACATCAAGGCCCAGGACATCCGGGTCTTCGACACCACCAGCCTGACCGAACTCTTCGACCGGGTGATCATCGCCACCGGCACCTCGAACCGCCAGACCCGGGCGCTCGCGGCGCACGTGCGCGACAAGGTCAAGGAAGCCGGCGGCAAGGTCGTTTCGATGGAAGGCACCGACACCGGCGAGTGGGTGCTCGTCGACCTCGGCGACGCGGTCGTGCACATCATGCAGCCGGCGATCCGCGTCTACTACAACCTCGAAGAGCTGTGGGGCGCCAAACCCGTGCGCATGCGCATCGAGGCGGCGGCGCCCGCCGCGAAGAAGCCTGCCGCGAAGAAGCCTGCCGCGAAGGCGCCCGCCACGAAGAAGTCCGCTGCCCAGGCAAGCACCCCCAGGAAACCCGCCGCCAAGAGATCCGCGGCCGGCAAGCCCGCTGCGCCAGCCGGCGCCCCGGCACGCAAGCGCAGCTCCCGCGCGGCCGCAGGGTAAGAACGTCCGGGCATGCTGATCCGCATCGTCGCGGTCGGCACGAAGATGCCGGCCTGGGTCGGTGCGGCGGTCGACGACTACACACGACGCCTGCCGGGCGACTGGCGGATCGACTGGCGCGAGGTGCGCGCCGAGCCGCGCGGTGCCTCGGGCCACGCCGGCGCATGGATACAGCGCGAAGCCGCGCGCATCCGCGCGGCACTGCCCGACGAGGCGCGACTGGTCGTCCTCGACGAGCGCGGCCGCGATCTCGACACCCGGCAGTTCGCGCAGCGCGTGGCTGCGTGGCGCGACGACGCGCGTCCGGTGGCGATCGTCATCGGCGGCCCCGACGGGCTCGACCCGGAGCTTGCGCGCGGCGCGCAGGAGACGCTGCGCCTGTCCAGCCTGACGCTGCCGCACCCCCTGGTGCGCGTGCTGCTGGCCGAACAGCTGTTCCGCGCCTGGTCGATCCTCGCCGGCCATCCCTATCATCGCGAATGACGCCGTTGCCACAGCCACCCGAGCCCGTGACCGAATCCTTCGTCTACCTCGCATCGAAGAGCCCGCGCCGCCAGGAGCTGCTGCGCCAGATCGGCGTGCATTTCGAGCCACTGCTGCCCGACGACGACGAAGACGCCGAAGCGCTGGAGCGCGTGCGCGCCGGCGAGTCGCCGGCCGTCTACGTGCGGCGCGTCACGCTCGCCAAGGCGCAGGCCGCGCGCGAGCGGCTGGCGCGCCGCGTGCTGACCGCGGCACCGATCGTGGTCAGCGACACCACGGTCGCGATCGGCGGGCAGATCCTCGGCAAGCCGGTCGACGCGGCCGACGCCGCGCGGATGCTGCGAATGCTGTCCGGGCGCACGCACCGCGTGCTCAGCGCGGTGGCCGTGGTGCGCGGCAGACGAATCGAATCGGCGCTGAACGTCTCGCGGGTGGTCTTCGCCCGCCTGCCGGCTGCCTGGATCGACGCCTACGTGGCCAGCGGCGAGCCGATGGACAAGGCCGGCGCGTATGCGATCCAGGGCGACGCCGCGCGCCACGTGCGCCGCATCGACGGCAGCCACTCCGGTATCATGGGCCTCCCCCTGTACGAGACGTCCCGGCTGCTGCGCGGGGCCGGCCAGTCGCAGCGATGACCGAAGAGATCCTCGTCAACCACACCACGCACGAGACGCGCGTGGCCGTCGTCCAGCAGGGCGCCACCCAGGAACTCCACATCGAACGCGCGGCCACTCGCGGTCTGGTCGGCAACGTCTGCCTCGGCAAGGTCTCGCGCGTGCTGCCGGGCATGCAGTCGGCGTTCATCGACATCGGACTGGAGCGCGCCGCATTCCTGCACGTGGCCGACCTCTGGCAATCGCGAAGCAATACGGCGACCTCCGGCAGCCATCCCGCACCGATCGAGAAGCTGCTGTTCGAAGGCCAGCCGCTGCTGGTGCAGGTGATCAAGGATCCGCTCGGCACCAAGGGCGCGCGATTGTCCACGCAGATCAGCATCGCGGGCCGGCTGCTGGTCTACCTGCCGCAAGACCCGCACATCGGCGTGTCGCAGCGCATCGAAGACGAAACCGAACGGCAACAGTTGCGCAGCCGGCTGCAGAAGCTGCTGCCCGCCGACGAGAAGGGCGGCTTCATCATCCGCACGTCGGCCGAGGAAGCCGGCGAACCCGAGCTCGAAGCCGACATCGCGTACCTGAGACGGCGCTGGCGGCAGATCCTCGACGGCAGCCGCGGCGAATCCGCGCCCGCATTGCTCTACCAGGAGCTCAGCCTCGGTCAGCGGGTACTGCGCGACATCGCCGGCGAGTCCACCGCGGCGATCCTGGTCGACTCGCCCGAGGCGCTGGCCGAGCTGTCGGAGTTCGCGCGCACCTACATGCCGGCGATGGCGGGCCGCCTTCGCCAGTACACGGGCGAACGCCCGCTGTTCGAGCTGCACGGCGTCGAGGGCGAGATCGCCAAGGCGCTGTCGCGCCGCGTCGACCTGAAGTCGGGCGGCTACCTGATCATCGACCAGACCGAGGCGATGACCACGATCGACGTCAACACCGGCGGCTACATCGGCGGGCGCAATTTCGACGACACGATCTTCCGCACCAACCTCGAGGCGGCGCACGCGATCGCGCGCCAGCTGCGCGTGCGCAACCTCGGCGGCATCATCATCGTCGACTTCATCGACATGGCCAGCAGCGAGCACCGTGACCAGGTGCTGCAGGAGCTGCGCAAGGCGCTGGCGCGCGACCGCACCCGCTCGAGCGTGAACGGCTTCACCTCGCTCGGCCTGGTCGAGATGACGCGCAAGCGCACCCGCGAGTCGCTCGCGCACCTGCTGCTCGAACCCTGCCCCACCTGCGAAGGCAAGGGCCAGGTGAAGACCGCACGTACCGTCTGCTACGAGATCCTGCGCGAGATCCAGCGCGAGGCGCGGCAATTCAATCCGCGCGAATTCCGCATCGTCGCGTCGCAGCAGGTGATCGACCTGTTCCTCGAGGAGGAAGCGCAGCCTCTGGCGGCGCTCGGCGACCTGATCGGCAAGCGCATCGCGCTGCAGGTCGAGACGCTGTACCTGCAGGAGCAGTACGACATCGTGCTGATGTAGCGCCCGGCAGGCCTCACAGGAGCTTCGACGCGTCGACCGTCTTGCCGTCGGCCAGCGCGAGCCAGCCCTTGACGATCCGGTAGATGACCCAGACGAGCACTGCCAGCAGCAGCGGAAAGCCGATCAGCACGAACATCAGCAGCCACGAAACGACGGCGCCGGCCAGACCGTACCAGAACGTCTTGATCTGCCACTCGAAGTGGCTGGCCACCCAGGTGCCGGCGACGTCGTCGCGCTTCAGGTAGTTGACGATGATCGCGGCGATCGCCGTCATGCCGACCAGGCAGGACGCCGCATACAGCGCGTAGCAGATGGTCGCAAGGCGTTTCGCGTCGGCGATTCGTGCATCGTCGGTCACGGTCGGTTCCATCGTCGGCCTCCTCTTCGTTCAGGACTTCGACCTCGGCACGCGCCCGAGCAGGTAGAACTCGGGGTTCGGCATCATGTGCGACAGGTTCGCCATGCGGTTCGACAGCGCGAAGAACGCTGCGATCGCGCCGATGTCCCAGGCGTCCTCGTCGCTGAAGCCGTGCCGGTGCAGCTCGGCGAAGTCGGCCTCGTCGATCTCGTTCGATTGCAGCGACACCTTCATCGCGAACGCGATCATCGCACGCTGGCGCGGCGTGAGGTCGGCCTTGCGCCAGTTGGTGGCGAGCTGGTCGGCGATCAGCGGGTTCTTCTCGTAGATGCGCAGGATCGCCCCGTGAGCGACCACGCAATACAGGCAGCCGTTGGCGCCGCTGGTGGCCACGACGATCATCTCCTTCTCGCCCTTCGACAGGCTGTTCTCGCGCAGCATCAGCGCGTCGTGGTAGGCGAAGAAGGCGCGGAACTCGTCGGGCCGTCGGGCGAGCTTCAGGAACACGGTCGGCACGAACCCCGACTTCTCCTGCACTGCGACGATGCGCGCGCGAATGTCGTCGGGCACCTCGGCCAGCGTGGCCACCGGGTAGCGATCGGCAGTCTGTGCCATGTCCGGGATCTCCTTCAGGATTGCGGGTTGCCGTACTGGATCCGGTACAGGCGCGCGTAGAGCGAGTCGGCTGCGAGCAACCCGGCATGGGTGCCCTGCTCGACGATGCGCCCCTGTTCGAACACCAGGATGCGGTCGGCGCGCTCTATCGTCGAGAGCCGATGCGCGATGACCAGCGTGGTGCGGCCGCGCATCGTGCGCTCGAGCGCGAGCTGCACCTCGCGCTCGGTTTCGGAATCGAGCGCCGAGGTCGCCTCGTCGAGCAGCAGGATCGGCGCGTCCTTCACGATCGCGCGCGCAAGCGCCAGCCGCTGGCGCTGGCCGCCCGACAGCCGTGTGCCACGCTCGCCCACCGACGCATCGAGCCCCTCGGGCAGCGCGCGCACCGCCGCATCGAGCATCGCCGCCTCGAGCGCCGCCCAGATGCGGGCGTCGTCGACCTCGTTTTCCGAACCGAACGCGACGTTGGCGCGAATGCTGTCGTTGAACAGCACCACCTCCTGGCTCACCAGCGCGAATTGCCGTCGCAGGTCGGCGAGGCGCAGCTCGGGCAGCGGCACGCCGTCGATGGCAATACGGCCCGAAGCGGGCTCGATGAAACGCGGCAGCAGGTTCAGCAGCGTGGTCTTGCCGGCGCCGGACGCGCCCACCAGCGCGACCACTTCGCCGGCGCGCACCCGAACGTCGATGCCGCGCAGCGCATCGGACGCCGCGCCCGGATAGCGAAACGACACCTGCTCGAAGGCGAGCTCGCCGCGAGCACGGTCGAGCCGCTGCGTGCCACGGTCGTCCTCTTCGCCCTTGTCGAGCAGCTCGAAGACCGACTCGGCCGCGGCCAGCCCGCGCTGCAGCTGCGCGTTGACGTCGGCCAGGTGCTTGAGCGGCGCGAGCAGCATCAGCATCGCGGTGATGAACGACACGAAGCCGCCGACCGTGGTCTGGTTGTCCATCGACTGCACCAGCGCGATCGTGACGACGATCGCCACCGCGACCGCGGCGCACAACTGCGTGATCGGCACGGTGGCGCTGCCGGCCACCGTCATGCGCATCGCGAAGCCGCGCAGTTTCTCGCTGGTGCGCTCGAACAGCCGCCCCTGCTCGCCGTAGCCGCCGAAGATCTTGATGACCTTGTAACCGTGCACCGCCTCCTCGACCACGCGCGTGAGCTCGCCGGTGTATTCGAGGCTGCGCCGGCTGAGCTGGCGCATGCGCCGGCTGTACAGCGCCACCACCAGCGCCACCACCGGGATCAGCGCGAGCGCGATCAGCGTGAGCTTCCAGTTCAGGTAGACCAGCCAGCCCAGCAGGCCGACGATGACCAGCGAGTCGCGCACCAGCACCGTGAGCGCGCGCGTGACCGCCGCGGTGACGTTGGTGACCTCGAAGACGATTCGCGAGATCAGCATGCCCGAGGCTTCGCGCTCGAACTCGGCCGAAGGCAGCCGCATCATGCGCGCGAACATTTCGCTCCTGAGGTCGACGAGCACGCGGTTGGCGACCCACGCCAGCGCATAGCTGCTGCTGAACGTGGCCACGCCGCGCACGACGAAGATGCCCACCAGGGCAACCGGCACGAACCACAGCGGAAAATCGGAGCGCGCGACGAAGCCCTGGTCGAGCAGCGGCTTCATCAGCGCCGGGAACAAGGGCTCGGTGGCCGCCGCGACCACCATCGCCAGCAGTGCGACCGCGAACCCGAGCCTGTAGGGATGCGTGTAGGCGAACAGGCGGCGATACACCGTCCAGCTCGACCCCGAGGCCTTCACACCCGGTTCAGGCGGGCTCAATACTCGACCTCCGCAGCCAGCGGATGCAGCGCCGAGCAGATCGCGCCGATCAGGTCGTCGTGCGGCTGCACGCGCCAGCGCGGCCCCAGCTCGATCGCGCAGGCGGCTTCGCGGTTGCCGTATTCGACCACCACGGGAATTGCCTGCGCCGCCTCGCGATCGCCCACCGCGAACGGCGCGATCGCGCCGCGCAGCGCGACGCCGTCGGCGATGCCGTTCAGGCGGATGCGCAGCCGCTTGCCGAACTCCTGGCGCGCGCCGACCAGGTCGAGCAGCCGTTCGGCAACGATGCGCTGGCCGCCGGTGTAGTCGTCGCGACTCACCTTGCCGAGCACGACCAGCAGCTCGTCGTCGCGGATCAGCCGGCGCTGCGCCTCGAACAGCTCGTTGTAGACCGCGACGTCGACCGCCGCGCTGCCATCGTCGAGCGTGACGAAGACCATCTTGCCGCGGCGGGTCATCTGCGGGCGCTGCGCGGCGACGATGCCGGCGATCCACACCGGTTGCGGACCGGGCTGGAGGTCGGCCAGCGGCAGGCGCGCGAAGCTGCGCACCTCGGCCGCATGCGCGTCGAACAGGTGGCCGCTGAGAAACAGCCCGAGCGCGGCCTTCTCTTCCTGCAGGCGCTGCCGTTCGCCCCAGGCCGGCGCGGGAATCCATTCGGGCGCGCTCGGCAGGCCGCCCACCTCGTCGCCGAACAGGCTGGCCTGGTCGATCGCCGCGCCGGCGGCGTCGGCCGCGTCGATCGCACGGCCGACGTTGGCCAGCAGCCTGGCGCGATCGGCGTCGAGCGAGTCGAAGGCGCCGGCCCGCACCAGCGCCTCGATGGCGCGCCGGTTCACGAGCTTGCGGTCGATGCGCGAGCAGAAGTCGAACAGGTCGGTGAACGGTCGCTCGGCGCGCGCGCGCAGGATGTCGGCCACTGCCGACTCGCCGGTGCCCTTCACTGCGCCCAGTCCGTAGCGGATCGCGCGATCGCCCACCGGCTCGAAACGCAGGGCCGACGCGTTGATGTCGGGCGGCAGCACCTCGACGCGGTTGGCGCGCGCGTCGTCGACGAACAGCTTCACCTTGTCGGTGTCGTCCATGTCGGAGGACAGCGTCGCGGCCATGAATTCGGCCGGGAAGCAGGCCTTCAGCCACGCGGTATGGTAGGTGACCACCGCATAGGCCGCCGTGTGCGACTTGTTGAAGCCGTATTCGGCGAACATCGCCATGAGGTCGAACAGCTTGTTGGCCAGTTCGACCGCATAGCCCTTCGCCTTCGCCCCGTCGACGAAGGTGCCGCGGTGCTGCGCCATCTCCTCGGGTTTCTTCTTGCCCATCGCGCGGCGCAGCAGGTCGGCTCCACCCAGCGTGTAGCCGCCGATGATCTGCGCGATCTGCATCACCTGTTCCTGGTAGACGATCACGCCGTAGGTGGGCTCCAGGCAGGCCTGAAGGTCGGGATGGAAGTAGTCGATCCTCTGCTGGCCCTTCTTGCGCAGGATGAAGTCGTCGACCATGCCCGAACCGAGCGGACCGGGCCGGTACAGCGCCAGCACCGCGATGATGTCCTCGAAACGGTCGGGCTGGAGCTTCTTCAGCAGCTTCTTCATGCCCTCGCTTTCCAGCTGGAACACCGCGGTGGTGTTCGCGTCCTTCAGCACCTGGTAGGCCTTCGGGTCGTCGAAGCCCAGCTTGTGCAGGTCGAGGTGAAGTTGCGGATGCCGGCGGTTGATGTAGGCGACCGCAAGATCGATGATCGTGAGGTTGCGCAGGCCGAGGAAGTCGAACTTCACCAGGCCCACTGCCTCGACGTCGTCCTTGTCGAACTGGCTTACCACGCCGGCCTCGGCGCCGGGCTGCTTGTACAGCGGGCAGAACTCGGTGAGCCTGCCCGGCGCGATCAGCACGCCGCCGGCGTGCATCCCGACGTTGCGGGTCAGGTCTTCGAGCGGCTCGGCCAGTGCGAGCAGCTCGCGCACCTCGTCTTCCTTCTGTTCGCGTTCGGCCAGCAGCGGCTCGGCCTCGCGCGCCTTCGCCAGCGACAGCGGCTTGTTCTGCACCACCGGCACGAGCTTGGAGAGCTGGTCGCAGAAGTTGTAGCCCATGTCGAGCACGCGACCGACGTCGCGGATCACTGCCTTCGAGGCCATCGTGCCGAAGGTGGCGATCTGCGACACCGCGTGCTCGCCATAGCGGCCGCGCACGTACTCGATGACGCGGTAGCGCTGGTCCTGGCAGAAGTCGATGTCGAAGTCGGGCATCGACACGCGCTCGGGATTCAGGAAGCGCTCGAACAGCAGCGCGTACGGGATCGGGTCGAGGTCGGTGATGCCGAGCGCGAACGCGACCAGCGACCCCGCGCCCGAGCCGCGGCCCGGCCCCACCGGCACGCCGTTTTTCTTCGCCCAGTTGATGAAATCGGCAACGATCAGGAAGTACCCGGCGAAGCCCATCTGCACGATCGTGTCGCACTCGTATTCGAGTCGCCGGCCGTACTGCTCGCGGCGCGCGTGGTTCGCCTCGGGAGAATCGCCTCCCTCCGGAAACAGCTTGGCCATCCGCCCGGCCAGGCCCTCGCGCGCGAGCTGGCGCATGTAGTCGTCGAGCGTGACTCCGGGCGGGGTCGGGAACTTCGGCAACTGTGGCTTGCCGAGCTCCATCGCGAGGTTGCAGCGCCGCGCGATCTCGACGCTGTTGGCAAGCGCCTCGGGCAGGTCGGCGAAGATTTCGGCCATCTCCGCCTGGGACCTGAAATACTGCTCTTCGGTGAAGCGCCGCACCCGCCGCGGATTTGCAAGGATCTCGCCTTCGGCGATGCACACCCTGGCCTCGTGCGCGCGGAAGTCGTCGCGGGCGACGAACTGCACCGGATGCGTGGCGACGACCGGCAGGCCCAGCTCCGAGGCGAGCTGCGCGGCCGCGCGCGTCTGCACCTCGTCTTCGTCGCGGCCGGCGCGCTGCACTTCGAGGAACCAGGCGTCGGGAAAGCGCCGCGCCCAGGCCCGTGCCAGCTCGCGCGCCGCATCGACGTTGCCGGCGAGCAGCGCCTGCCCGACGTCGCCGTGCTGCGCACCCGACAGCGCGATCAGCCCCTCGCCGATCGGCGCGCCGTCGGCGTGCACCGCGTCGAACCACTCGGCGCGCATCTCGCCGCGCCCGCGGTGCTCGTTCTCGAGCCAGGCGCGGCTGACGAGCTCGCACAGCCGCAGGTAGCCTGCGCGACTGCGCGCGAGCAGCAGCATCCGCGACGGACGATCGCGGTCGCTGTCGTTGGTGATCCACGCATCGACGCCGCAAATGGGCTTGAGGCCGCGCGCGCGTGCCGCCTTGTAGAACTTGACCCAGCCGAACAGGTTGGCCAGGTCGGTGAGCGCGACCGCGGGCTGCTCGTCGGCGAGCGCCGCACCGATCAGGGCATCGAGGCGCACGATCGAGTCGCTGACCGAATATTCGGAGTGAACCCGAAGGTGGACGAAGCGGAGCGCGCTCATGGGTAGAATCTCACCGGCAAATTCTACCCATGTTCCCGACCCCACAGGCCGCGCACCGGCGCGCCGCACTATTGCTCGCCTTCTGCGCGATTCTCTGGAGCATCGCAGGGGTCATCACGCGCCATCTCGAGGCGGCCGACGGCTTCGAGATCACGTTCTGGCGCGGTCTTTTCTGCGCGCTGACCATGCTGGCCATCCTCGGCTGGCAGCGGCGCGGCAATCCGTTCGCGCCGGTGCGCGAAATGGGCTGGCCCGGACTGTTCTCCGGCGCGATGTGGGGCGTGATGTTCACCTGCTTCATGCTCGCGCTCACCCGCACCAGCGTGGCCAACACGCTGCTGGTGATGAGCGTGGCGCCGCTGTTCGCCGCGGTGCTCGGTCGCATCGTGCTCGGCACGCGGGTGTCGGGCGCGACCGCGCTCGCGATCCTGATGGCCGGCGCCGGAATCTGGTGGATGGTGCGCGAAGGCGTGAGCGCCGACGGTGTCGCCGGCATGGCGATCGCGCTGGCGGTGCCGGTGGCATCGGCGATCAACATCGTCACGCTCAAGCGCCTGCATGCCGAAGTCGACCTCGCGCCGGCGGTGCTGGTCGGCGCGGTGCTGTGCTGCATCGCCACTGCGCCGCTGGCCTGGCCGTTCGAGGCCAGTGCGGGCGACATCGCCCTCCTTGCGCTGCTCGGCGCGGTCCAGCTGGCGATTCCCTGCTTCCTGATGATTCGCGCGGTTCGCCAGCTCGCCCCCCACGAAGTCGCGCTGATCGCGCTGCTGGAGGTCGTGCTCGGCCCGATCTGGGCCTGGCTGGGTGCCGGCGAAGCGATGCCGGCGGCAACGATCCAGGGCGGGCTGGTGGTGCTCGTCGCACTGATCGGCGACACGCTGCTCGCACGCCGCGCGCTGCAGGCCGCGCCGGCGGCGGCGCAACCTGCCGGACTTCACTGAGGTGCGCACCATGACGACCGCTCCGGAAACCTTCACCCTCGTGCGGCCCGGCGGCGTCGAGCTGCGCGGACTGTGCTGGCGCCCGGCGAACGCCGCGAGCGCGCGCACGATCGTGATCGTGCACGGGCTGGGGGAACACGTCGGACGCCATGCGGCGCTCGGCCAATGGCTCGCGGCGCGCGGATGGACGCTGCGCGGCCACGATCACCGCGGCCACGGGCGTTCGCAGGGCGCGCGCGGCACGCTCGCCTCGTCGCACGATCTCGTCGACGACCTGTCCGCCGCGATCGACGCGCTGGGCGCACCCGCGTCGTCGCCACCGCTTCTGATCGGCCACAGCCTGGGCGGCCTGGTCGCGCTTACCTATGCCTTGCAGCATCCCGACCGGATTGCCGGCCTGGTGCTGTCTTCGCCCGCGCTCGCGCCGGGGCTCGGCCTGTTCCAGAAGGCGCTGCTCGCGGTGATGTCGCGACTCGCACCCGACGTCGCAGTGAACAACGGCCTCGACCCGTCGAAACTGTCGCACGACGCGGCGGTCGTGCGCGCCTATCTCGACGACCCGCTGGTGCATGACCGCATCTCGGCGCGGCTCGCCCGCTTCATCGTCGACGGCGCGCGCGAGGCGCTCGACGCCGCCCCGGCGCTGGCGGTGCCCACGCTGCTCATCTATGCCGGCGACGACCGGCTGGTCGACCCCGAGGGCAGTCGCGAGTTCGCGCGGCGCGCGCCAGCCTCGCTGCTGGTCGCGCGCGAATACCCGGAGCTGTGGCACGAGATCCTGAACGAGACGCCTGGCGAGCGCGACGCGGTGCTTGCCGATCTGGAAGAGTGGCTGGGGCGAAGGGAATAGAAGGGGGAAGGGAGAAGGGTTGCCGAGTGAGCGGATCGCCTTACGTCGGGCGCTTTGCGCCTTCGCCCACGGGGCCGCTGCACGCGGGGTCGCTGGTTGCGGCGATGGCGAGTCATCTCGATGCGCGCGCGCATCATGGTCGCTGGCAGCTGCGGATCGAGGATCTCGATCCGCCGCGCGAGGCGCGCGGTGCCAGTGCGGCGATCGTCGATACGCTGGTGCGGCTCGGATTCGCGCACGACGGCCAGATCGTCTACCAGAGCACGCGCGATGCGGCGTACCGTGCGGCGTTCGAACGGCTGACGGCGATGGGCCTGGTCTACCCCTGCGCGTGCACGCGCCGGGAGGTCGCCGATTCGATGCTGCGCAGCGGGCGCGAGCAGCCGCGCAGCACCGAACTCGTCTATCCCGGCACCTGCCGCAACGGCATGCCGGCGGGCCGCGAGGCGCGCGCCTGGCGCGTGCGCGTCGACGCGACGCCGATCGCCTGGCGCGACCGGCGCGCCGGTGAATCGATCGAGCGGCTCGACGAGTCGGTCGGCGACTTCGTCCTGCGGCGCGCCGACGGCCTCTGGGCGTACCAGCTCGCGGTGGTGGTCGACGATGCCTGGCAGGGCGTCACCGACGTCGTGCGCGGCGCCGACCTGCGCGACTCGACTGCGCGCCAGGTCTACCTGCAGCGATTGCTCGGCCTGCCGACACCGCGCTACCTGCACCTGCCGGTGGTGGTCGACGCCGAAGGAAACAAGCTTTCGAAGCAGACCGGCGCCGCGCCGATCGATCCACGGCGCGGCGTGCAGGCGCTGAATGCGGCGCTGGGCTTCCTGGGGCTGGGGGGAATCGCCGCCGTCGACCCGGCGGGCTTCTGGCCCGAGGCGATCGCGCGGTGGGCGCGCTCGCACTGGATGGACGCCTGAGGCGCTATCCCTTGCGGCCGCCGCCCAGCAGCGCTGCCAGCGGGCGGGCCGACTTGCGCGGGCCGGTGACCGATCCGCGTGCCGGCACTTCGGGTGCCGCGCCTGCCTGCGCGGCCGCTTCCGCCGGCTCGGCCTGACTCGGCTCGTAGGGCTGCGAGAAGAAAGGGTCGGTGGAGTAGCCGCTTGCGCGCGGCATGCGCGATTCGCCCTCCGGGCGGCGGCGCTTCGGCGCGCCGGCAGCGCGCTCGCGGCGTGCATCGGGCGCTTCGCGCCGCTCGCGGCGCGGCCGCGCCTCGGCCGGCCCGAGGTCGAGCGACTCGACCGGCAGCTTGCGCTTGATCAGTTTTTCGATCTCGACGAGCAGGCGTTCGTCGTTGCCGGTCATCAGCGACAGCGCCACGCCGCTGGCGCCGGCGCGACCGGTGCGGCCGATCCGGTGCACGTAGTCTTCGGCGCTGTACGGCAGGTCGTAGTTGATGACCGCCGGCAGTTCGACGATGTCGAGTCCGCGCGCGGCGACGTCGGTGGCCACCAGCACGACGATTTCACCCTTCTTGAAGGCTTCGAGCGTGGCCAGCCGCTCCTGCTGGCTCTTGTCGCCGTGGATCGCCGCGGCGTTCAGGCCGTCGCGTTCGAGCAGGCGCGCGAGCCGGCCCGCGCCGATCTTGGTGTTGGTGAAGACGATCACCTGCTGCAGCTGCCGCTCGCGCACCAGTTTCGCGACCGCCGCGCGCTTGGCGTCGATGTCGGCCACGCGGAACACCAGCTGCTCGACATTCTCGGCAGTCGCGTTGCGCCGGGCCACTTCGATCAGCACCGGGTCGTTCAGGAAGGTCTCGGCCAGCTTGCGGATCTCGGTGGAGAAAGTGGCCGAGAACATCAGGTTCTGGCGCCGCGCCGGCAGCGCGTGAATGATCCGCTGGATGTCGGGCAGGAAGCCCATGTCGAGCATCCGGTCGGCTTCGTCGAGCACCAGCAGCTCGGCCTGTGCCAGAGAGACCGTCTTCTGGCCCATGTGATCGAGCAGCCGTCCGGGCGTGGCGATCAGCACCTCGCAGCCCTGGCGCAGCGCGGCGATCTGCGGCTTGATGTCGACGCCGCCGAACACGACCGCCGACTTCAGGCCGGTGTACTTCGCGTACTCGCGGACGTTCTCGTAGATCTGGTCGGCCAGCTCGCGGGTGGGCGCGAGGATCAGCGCACGCACCGGATGGCGTGCCGGCGACGCGCTGGTGTTGGCCAGCGGCATCAGCCGCTGGAGGATCGGCAGCGCGAAACCGGCGGTCTTGCCGGTGCCCGTCTGGGCCGCGCCCATCACGTCGCGCCCCTGCATGACCACGGGGATCGCCTGCGCCTGGATCGGAGTGGGTTCCCTGTAGCCGAGTTCGGTGACTGCCCGCAGGATGGGTTCGGCGAAGCCGAAGGAATCGAAGGTGGTGCTCAAATGGGGCCGTTTGGGGTGTGCCGCCGCAGGCCGGTCGGAGCGGGGCATCGGGTAAAAACCGCTATTGTCCGCCTTTCGGGGGCGGATGCAACCGCGCGGCTGGAGCGCGCCCTCGGATGCCGCGGACCCCGACGCCGACGCGACGGGCCTGCACCAGGCACGCGCGCGTTGACGCGGCGCAATGGCGATCGCGGCGGCCTGCCCGATACTGAGTCATGCGATCGATTCACCCCCGTCCGATGCCGAACTCCTTGCGCCCGGGCACTTTGCGCCTGCGGATGCTTCTCGCGACGCTGGCCGCGGCCGCCCTCGCCGGCTGCCAGGCGCTGCTGCCCGACGCCTCGGACGCGACGCAGGTCGAATGGCACAGCTTCGACCAGGCCCGCGAGGCGATCGAGGCGATCGAACCGTTCCACACCCGCAAGTCGACACTGGTCGAAAACGGCTTCGACCCGAAGCGCAACCCCGCGGTGACGATCCTCACCTACCCCGAGATCGTGCAGCGTTTCTCCGCCGGCAGCGCGCTGCGGCCCGACGAATACGAGCCCGGCATCCGCACCTGCCTGGCCGCCGGCAAGGAGTGCTCGGGCTACGCGATCGCGGTGCGCAAGATCAAGCGCGACCGCATCGGCAACTTCTGGCTCGACTCGTTCGCGTTCCGCCGCGAGACCAACATCACCGGCTGGACATTCAACGGCCTGATCCTGTTCGTCGACGACCTGGTGGTCTACACCGTGTTCGGCGGCCAGCCCAACCTGCACGAACTGCAGGTCACCCGCAATCCGCTAGGTCCGCTGCAGGGATGGGGCGAGGCGCTGCGGCCGCGCTGATTCCGGCCGGCTGCCGGGGCGCCTTCGCATATACTTCGGGGCCCCGAGCGATCCCCGATGCAATCCCCTCCCGAGTACGCCCGGCGAAGAACCTTCGCCATCATTTCGCACCCCGACGCCGGCAAGACCACGCTGACCGAGAAGCTGCTGCTGTTCTCGGGCGCGATCCAGATCGCCGGCAGCGTCAAGGCGCGCAAGGCGAGCCGGCACGCGACCTCCGACTGGATGGAGATCGAGAAGCAGCGCGGCATCTCGGTGGCGAGCTCGGTGATGCAGTTCGTGCACCGCGACTGCGTGATCAACCTGCTCGACACGCCGGGCCACCAGGACTTCTCCGAGGACACCTACCGGGTGCTCACCGCGGTCGACGCGGCACTGATGGTGATCGACGCGGCCAACGGCATCGAGTCGCAGACGCTGCGGCTGCTCAAGATCTGCCGCAGTCGCAACATCCCGATCGTCACGTTCGTCAACAAGCTCGACCGCGAGGTGCGCGGCCCGCTCGACCTGCTCGACGAAATCGAGCGCGAACTGGGCATGGCGCCGATCCCGTTCACCTGGCCCGTCGGCATGGGCAACCGCTTCCGCGGCGTCTACGACCTGCGCATCGACCGGGTGCGGCGTTTCCGTGCGGGCATGGACCGCGACGTCGGGGAGACCGAGCTGGTCGACGTCGCCGTTCCCCAGCAGGCCGCCTCGCTCGGACAGGAGTGGGTCGACGCGGCCCCCGAGCTCGAACTGGTGCGCGGGGCTTCGCCCGAATTCGACCGCGAGCTGTTCCTCGCCGCGCGCCAGACGCCGGTCTTCTTCGGCTCGGCGATCAACAACTTCGGGGTCCGCGAGGTGCTCGACGCGATCGTCGACCTGGTGCCGATGCCGGGCCCCAGGCACGCCGACGAGCGCATGGTGGCCCCCGACGAACCGAAATTCAGCGGCGTCGTGTTCAAGGTGCAGGCCAACATGGACCCGCAGCACCGCGACCGCGTCGCCTTCGTTCGCGTGTGCTCGGGCCGCTTCGAGCGCGGAATGGCGCTGCTCGACACGCGCACGAAGCGCCAGCTGCGCCCGCAGAACGTGGTCACCTTCCTGTCGCAGCGTCGCGACCTGGTCGACGAGGCGTATCCGGGCGACATCATCGGCATCCCCAACCACGGCACGCTGAGCCTCGGCGACACGCTCACCGAGGGCGAGATGCTGCACTTCAGCGGACTGCCGTTCTTCGCGCCGGAGACGTTCCGGACGATCGAGGTGGTCGATCCGATGAAGATGAAGCAGCTGCGCGCGGCGCTCGCGCAGCTCGGCGACGAGGGCGCGATCCAGGTCTTCCGGCAGGACGGCGGCAGCCGGCTGCTGCTCGGGGCGGTGGGCGAACTGCAGTTCGAGGTGGTCGCCCACCGGCTGCGCGTCGAGTACAACGTGGAAGCGCGGATCGCGCCGGCGCCCTATGTCGCGGCACGCTGGATCGACGGCGACGACGAAGCGATGGTGGAGCGCTTCCTCGAACAGAACGCGGCACGCGTCGCGCTCGACGCCGCCGACGCCCCCACCTACCTGGTGCGCACGCCGCACGAAATCACGGTGGCGCAGGAACGCTGGCCGCAGCTGCGTTTCAGCGTCATGCGCGAACGCGGGGGCACCCGCTTTGCACTGCAGCCGCATTCCTGAGTTCAGATTTTCCTGAACTGGCCCCTAAGAATTCCTGACTTCAAATGAGCCGGCGCGGCTCCTAGAGTCTCCGGGTAGGCCCCGTGGAGACTCCGATGATCGCCGTGCTCGCCGCCGTCCCGACCCCGTCCGATCGCAGCGGTTACCGCCCGCTGCGCGCCAGGCGCATGGCCGACTCGCTGCGGCTGCTGTCGGTCGACATCGTCGAGCGCGCCCGCAGCGGGCACCCCGGCGCCCCGATGGGCATGGCGGAGATGGCCGTGGCGCTCTGGGACGGCCACCTGAAGCACCACCCCGCCAACCCGAACTGGCCCGATCGCGACCGCTTCGTCCTGTCCAACGGCCACGCGTCGGCGCTGCTCTATTCGCTGCTGCACCTCACCGGCTACGACCTGCCGATCGCCGAACTGCAGCAATTCCGGCAGCTGCACAGCAAGACGCCCGGCCACCCGGAAGTGGGCGCCACCCCGGGCGTCGAGACCACCACCGGCCCGCTCGGCCAGGGGCTGGCCAATGCCGTCGGCATGGCGCTGGCCGAGAAGCTGCTCGCCGACGAGTTCAACCGCGACGGCCACGCAATCGTCGACCATCGCACCTGGGTGTTCCTGGGTGACGGCTGCCTGATGGAAGGCATCAGCCACGAGGCCTGCTCGCTCGCCGCCGCGTGGAAGCTGAACAAGCTCGTCGCGCTGTACGACGACAACGGGATTTCGATCGACGGCCAGGTCGATCCCTGGTTCCCCGACGACACGCCGGCGCGTTTTCGCGCCTATGGCTGGAACGTGATCGGCCCGGTCGACGGCCACGACATCGATGCGCTCGACGCGGCGCTGCGTCGTGCAAAGGCCTGCGACGACGCGCCGAGTCTCGTCGTCTGCCGCACGCAGATCGGCCGCGGCTCGCCGAACCGCGCCGGCAGCGCGAAAGTGCACGGCGAGGCGCTCGGCGCCGACGAAGTGCGGCTCACCCGCGAGGCGCTGGGCTGGCCGCACGCACCGTTCGAGATCCCGAAGGATGTCTACGAAGCCTGGAGCGCCCGCGAGCGCGGCGAGGACGCGTATCGCGACTGGCAGCGGCGCTTCGCCGCGTACCAGGCGGAGTTCCCGGCGCTGGCCGCCGAATTCGGCCGCCGGATGCGTGGCGACCTGCCGGCCGACTTCCAGGAGACGCTGGTCGCGGTGATGGCCGCGTTCGGGCAGTCGAAGGACACGATCGCCACCCGCAAGGCTTCGCAGCACGTGCTGGCGGCGATCGCGCCGAAAGTGCCCGAGCTGATCGGCGGCTCGGCCGACCTCACCGGCTCGAACCTGACCGACTTCCCGGGCTGCGGCGCGGTGCGCGGCGGCCAGCCGGGCGGCCGCCACGTCAACTACGGCGTGCGCGAGTTCGGCATGGCCGCGGTGATGAACGGCCTGGCGCTGCACGGCGGGTTCATCCCCTATGGCGGCACCTTCCTCACGTTCAGCGACTACAGCCGCAACGCGATCCGCATGGCGGCGCTGATGAAGCGCCGGGTGGTGCACGTGTTCACGCACGACTCGATCGGCCTGGGCGAGGACGGCCCGACGCACCAGGCGGTCGAGCACGCGGCCAGCCTGCGCCTGATCCCGAACCTCGACGTCTGGCGCCCCTGCGACGCGGCCGAGACGGCGGTGGCCTGGCTCGGTGCGCTCGGCCAGCCCGCGCGCCCGAGCGCGCTGCTGTTGTCACGGCAGAACCTGCCCGCGCAGCCGCGCTCGCCGGAGCAGGTGCTGGCGATCCGGCGCGGCGGCTACGTGCTCGGCGACCGCGAGGGTGCGGTGGCGGTCCTGCTGGCCACGGGCTCCGAGGTCGCGCTGGCGGTCGAGGCGCAGAAGATCCTCGACGAGCGCAGTGTGCCGGTGCGCGTCGTCTCGCTGCCTTCGACGACCGTGTTCGACCGGCAGGACGCCGCCTGGCGCGAAGAGGTGCTGCCTGCGGGCCTGCCGCGCTTCGGCGTCGAGGCCGGCGTCTCGCGCTGGTGGTCGCAGTACGGCTGCGTGGGCGCGCTCGGTGTCGATACCTTCGGCGAGTCGGCGCCGGCTGCCGCCGTCTACGCGCATTTCGGCCTCACGGCCCAGGCACTGGCCGAACTCGTGCTGACGCACGTCGGCCGCGAGCGCGCCTCCACTGCCGCAGGGGCCTGAGCCGATGGCACTCGTTTCGCTTCGCCAGCTGCTGGATCACGCCGCCGAGCACGGCTACGGCGTACCGGCCTTCAACGTCAACAACCTCGAGCAGATCCACGCGATCACACGCAAAGCCCGGTGATCCTGCAGGCCTCGGCGGGCGCGCGCAAGTACGCCGGCGAGCCGTACCTGCGCCACATGGTGCTCGCTGCGGTCGAGGCGCACCCCGAGATCCCGGTGGTGCTGCACCAGGATCACGGCGCGTCGCCGGCGGTATGCCAGCGGGCGATCCGCTCGGGCTTCACCAGCGTGATGATGGACGGCTCGCTGCTCGAAGACGCCAGGACCCCGGCCAGCTACGACTACAACGTAGAGGTCACGCGCAAGGTCTGCGAGTTCGCGCACGCCGTCGGCGTGTCGGTCGAGGGCGAACTGGGCTGCCTGGGTTCGCTCGAGACCGGCGAGGCCGGCGAGGAAGACGGCGTGGGCGCGGCCGGCAAGCTCAGCCACGAGATGCTGCTCACCGACCCCGAACAGGCGCGCGACTTCGTCGCGCGCACCGGCGTGGACGCGCTGGCGATCGCGATCGGCACCAGCCATGGCGCCTACAAGTTCACCCGCAAGCCCACCGGCGACATCCTGGCGATCGATCGCATCGCGAAGATCCACGCCGCGGTGCCGAACACGCACCTGGTCATGCACGGCAGTTCGAGCGTGCCGCAGGAGTGGCTCGGGATCATCCGCAAATATGGCGGCGAGATCCGCGAGACCTACGGCGTACCGGTCGAGGAGATCCGGCGCGGCATCGACAACGGCGTTCGCAAGGTCAACATCGACACCGACATTCGCCTCGCGATGACCGGCGCGATGCGCCGCGTGTTCGCCGAGCAGCCTTCGGAGTTCGATCCGCGCAAGGCACTTGCCGCCGCGAAGAACGCCGCGCGCGAAATCGTCGAGGCGCGCTTCGAGGCCTTCGGCTGCGCCGGCCAGGCCGCGAGAATCAAGCCGGTGCCGCTGGAAGCGATGATCCAGCGTTATCGCTGAGCGCTCCCGCGCGTGAGCCTCTAAGATGTGCCTCCGACCGATGAACGGGGGCCGCGATGCGCTGGCAGGGAGAACGGGAAAGCTCCAACGTCGAAGATCGCCGCGGCATGGGCAGCCGTCGTGCCGGCCTGGGACTGGGCACGATCGCGATCGCGCTCGTCGCCTCCTGGCTGCTCGGCGTCGATCCGCGAATGATCATGGGAGTGCTCGAAGGCGTCGACACGATGACCGGCACGTCGACGCAGCAGCAGGGCCCCGCACCTGCGCCGACCGACGAAACCGGCCGCTTCGTGTCGGTGGTGCTGGCCAGCACCGAAGACGTCTGGTCGCGGGCCTTCCAGCAGGCGGGCCGCACGTACCAGCCGCCGAAACTCGTGCTGTACAGCGGTCGCATCGACACCGCCTGCGGACTGGGCGCCGCGGCGACGGGCCCGTTCTACTGTCCCGGCGACCACCGGCTGTACATCGACCTGAGCTTCTTCCAGCTGATGCGCGAGCGGCTGGGAGCACCCGGCGACTTCGCACAGGCCTACGTGGTCGCGCACGAGGTCGGGCACCACGTGCAGAACCTGCTCGGCACGATGGAGCAGATGGACCGCGCGCGCCGGCGTGCGTCCGAGCAACAGTACAACGCGCTGTCGGTGCGGCTCGAACTGCAGGCCGACTGCTTTGCCGGCGTCTGGGCGAACCGCTCGCAGCAGGCACGCAACTGGCTCGAGGACGGCGACATCGAGGAAGGGATCGGCGCCGCCTCGGCGGTCGGCGACGACCGGCTGCAGCGACAGTCGCAAGGGACCGTGAGCCCGGAAACCTTCACGCACGGAACGTCGGCGCAGCGCGTGCGCTGGTTCCAGACCGGATACAAGAGCGGAAGCGCGTCGCAATGCGACACGTTCTCCGCAAGAACGCTTTGACCACCGAAGGAGGAGCTCGATGAGTCGTATCACCCTCGCCGCCTCGCTGATCGCGATCGGCATCGTCGCCCCCGCGTGGGGCGCACCCACGATGATGTCCGGCGAATGGGCGAAGACCGCCTGCGACGCGTGGAACAAGGACCCGGTACTGGTCGGCAAGCTGGTCGAAAGCGGCTGGGTGACGAACGACAAGGGGCGGGGTTTCAAGATCCTGCAGATCGCGCGCGCCGACTGCGGCGGGACGCCCACCGCGGAATTGCGTGTCTCGCTGCAGGACGGCAAGGCCCTGTGCGTCTACGGCGGCAGCCCGAATGCCGAGAAGGTCGACACCGGATCCGATTACGTGATGAACGCGCACACCGGCCGCTGGCTGGAGATGGGCCGGGGCGAATACGGGCCGATGAAGGCCATGATGCTCGGGCGCCTGGGCTTCGACGGCCCGACGATGGAAGCGATGGGCAACATGGGCCCGTTCGAGAACTTCCTGAAGCTGGTGGGCTCGGTGCCCGGCGACACGGCGGCCTGTCCCGGGAAGTGAGCGGAACGGCGTCGCGGCCGACCCGCGGTGCCCGGTGACTAAATCGCGGAATTCCCCGCGACGGCGCGGTCTTATCGCACCAGCGCCGACAGGTCGAGGCGGCCGTCGCGCACCGGCGGACACCAGTAGTAGGCGCCGGTCTCGGGACGCGTGAAGCGGAACAGCGCGTCCTCGACACCGTCTTCGAGGCCCGCCATCCGCCCGAGTTGCGCCTCGAACGCGTCGAAGCTCCTTCCGAAGGCCACGAACATCAGTCCGGCGCGCCGGCCGTCCGACCACGGCATCGAGCGGCGCACGACGAAGGCCTCAGGATCGAAGCTCTCCTGCGCGGTGCGCTTGACGTGCGCCGACGGAGGTGCGTCGTCGATCTCCTCGTTGTCGTCGCGCCGACGGCCAATGGCCGCGTCCTGCTCGTTGCGGCTCATCGCGTCGAACAGGTCGAAGCGGTGCACCCAGCGCTGTACCGCGACGAAGCTCGAGCCCTGCGGCGCGCCGCCGGCTTCGCCGGCGATCGCGGCGGCGACGGCTTCGTCGTCCCTGGGGTTCTCGGTGCCGTCCTCGTAGCCGCTCAGGTCGTTGCCGTCGCCGTGCCTGAACGCGGACACGAGTTCGACCGGCTCGAACGCCGGCGCCAGTGCAGCCTCGATGCGGCGCGATCGATGGAACAGTTCGCCCGCGTCTTCGCCGCGCAGCCACAGCCAGAGATCCGCCGGCGTCGACGGAATCGTGAGGCGCGTGGACTGCAATGCGGGGAAGCTGCGCAGGCCAGGCACGCTCGCGCCCATCAGTGCAACCAGCGAAGCGCCGAGCCCGGCCACGGATTGCCTGCCGTCGACGAATGCCGAGAGCGCCTGCAACGCGCCGCGCAAGTCGGCGCCCGGCGTGGCAACGAAGCTGAGGTAACGGGCCGATGACGGTATCGGCATCAGGATGGCGGGTTGGCATCCGGGCATGCTGGCAATCTCCGATCGAGGCGCCGGGCGCGAGCACCGGCCGCGAGCTGAAAGTTTAGCCGCCTGAAGCGCCGAGTCGTCCGGCACTCCCGAGGCCCGCTATGCGGCGGACGCGCCGACCGCCGAGCGGAAGTAGAAATCGAGCATCGCGCCCAGCGGCGCCGGGTCCCGCCTGAGCCGGCTTCGCAGCGCCGCGCCCTCCCAGCAATCGATCAGCAGCGTCGCCAGCTTTCTCACGTCCGAGTCCGCCGGCAGGTCTCCGCGCTGCCGCGCCGCCTCGAGGCATCTGGCGATGCGGTCGGCAATCTCGGCGAAGCACCAGTCGATCTTGCGGCGGAACACGTCGCTGACGCCCGACAGCTCCTGGCCGAGTCCGCCCAGCAGGCAACCCATGTAGCCCTCGGTGCGGTACTTCTCCTGCGTCGTCTCGAAGAAGCGCCGCACCCGGTCGAGCGGCGCGAGCGACTCGTCCCCCAGGCAGGCGTCGAGCCCCTCGTGCACCATGCGCATGTACTGGTCGATGACCTCCAGCGCGAAGGCCTCCTTGTCACGGAAGTGATGATAGAAGGAGCCCTTCGGCGTGCCGGTCGCCTCCAGCAGCGCCTGGATGCCGAGGTCGTTGTAGCCGTGCTTCAGCAGCATCGGCAGCCCGGCATCGAGCAGGCGCTGCCTGGTCGCGTGCATCGTCTATTTCGCGCCGGCCACCCGCTCGGCCATGTGGCCGATCACGCGGCTGTGCTCGTGTTGGGGACTGAACATGACGAGTTCGGCATCGGCATCGACCCGCACATTGTGCCCCGGCGGCCAGTAGAACAGGTCGTTCGCATCCACCGTCTCGTGTGCGCCGTTCGCGTCGATCGTGGTGACCCTGCCGCTCAGCACGAATCCCCAATGGGGACACTGGCAACTGTCGCCCTCGAGGCCGCGGAACAACTCGGTGGTGTCGACGCCTGCGGCGAGCGTGAAGTACTCGCCGCTGATCTTGCCGAACGCACCCGCGTCTCCGAAGTCCTGGCGCTGCCGCAGCACCGCGCCGGGTATGGCCAGACGCACGTCGACCTTGTCTTTCGCTATCCGCATGGTGGTGTCTCCTCGTCGAAGTTCGTCGTGAAGGATCGAGCGATACCGTCCGGAGTGACAAATTAGACCGATCGGTCTATTCGTCACGCTACGCTCGGGGCAGCCCGGAGTCAAGCTCGCGACAGCTCACGTGTGGCGACAGCTCACGACGGCTCGCGCGCCACTCGCCCGGCCAGCGAGACGACACGCGGATGTCCACGGTTGACGGCCATCAATCGGCGACGGCCGATCCGGCGTAGCTTCCGGTGCATGCACGAATCGAGCCCGGCACGGAGCCAGCGGCGCCAGGCGGTGGCGCTTGCGGTCAGGGTGGCATATGCGGTCGCGGTGTCGGTCGCCAGCCTCGCAACCGGCTGGTTCGCCGGCGCGGCGACGGCCGGCACTCGCGAGGGGCTCGCCGCGCTGGAACGCAGCGACTATCCGGACGCGCTCCGCGAGCTCGTTCCGGCGGCCGAACAGGGCGACGCCGCCGCGCAGGCCGCGCTGGGCCGGATGTACCTGTACGGCTGGGGCGTGGCGAAGGAGCCCGCGGTCGCGGCACGCTGGCTGCAGCGGGCCGCCGAATCCGGCCACGCGGGCTCGCAAAGACTGCTTGCGCACCTCTACGAGAGCGGCACCGGCGTGCCGAAGGATGTCGCGCAGGCCGAGCGCTGGCGGCAGGCGAGCGCCGCCGCCGCGTCGAAGGCCGCACCCCGGCCACCGGTACGCTACAAGGACTACGAGGATCGCAACCTCGTCATCGACGGCAAGGTCTACCCGCAGGAGACGGCCCTGATGCGGGCGATCAAGCGTGGCGATCGCGAGGCCGTGCTCGCCCTGCTCGGGCTCGGTGCCGACGTGAACGCGACGGCGGGCGACCACACCGCATTGACGATCGCCGTCATCTACTTCCCCGCCGTTGTCGAGGTACTGCTCGCCCACGGCGCCGATCCCCGGGGCCGCAGCGGATCCGGCGACCAGCCCCTTTCGATCCTGCTCGAAACGGGATGGAATGCCCGATCGCCAGACGACTGCCCGCGCCTGGCGACGGTGCGAAGTCTCGTCGCGGCAGGCGCCGATGTGAATGCGCGAAACAACGCCGGCGAGTCGGTGTTGCGACGCGCAAGGAACATCTACGAGCGATGCCCGGATCGCAACGCGATCATCCGCCTGCTCGTCGAACGCGGAGCGACCGAATGAAGCACGCCGGCGCGTCGGTGGGCGACGCGCGCTCGACGGCCAGGGCGGCGCACCGTGCCAGGTTCGGGGCGGCGGCGGCACTGCTGGCACTGTCGATCGGAACCTGCGCCGCGGGAACCCCCGAGGGCCTGGCCGCGCTGGAGCGTAGCGACTATGCGAGCGCGCAGCGCGAGCTCGCACCGATGGCCGAACAGGGCGACCACGAAGCCCAGTTCGCGCTCGGACGGATGCTTCTGTACGGCTGGGGGGTGAAGCGCGATCCGCAGGCTGCCGTGCGCTGGTTCACCGCGGCTGCGGAAGGCGGCAATGCGGCCGCGCAAAACCTGCTCGGCACGCTGCTTGCGCAAGGCACGGGCATCGACGCCGATCCGCAGCAGGGGCTGCGCTGGTTCCGCGAAGCGGCGAAGCGGGGCGACGCCGACGCGCCGCGCAACCTCGGCGCGATGTACGAGCTCGGGCTCGGCGTCGACGTCGACTATCGCGAGGCGCGCGCCTGGTACGGCAAGGCGCCTGGCGACGACGCGATCCGCGCGGCCAATCGGGTCGACCTGCTGATCGGCTGGCAGGGACTCGAATGGGGCACTCCGCTGGCAAAGCGCCCCGGCTTCGCCCCCACCCAGCCGCCGGCCATGCTCGAGCGCTCGATGTCGCTGCAACGCCTGCTGAGCGGTCGGCCCCAATACGCCTTTTACGTGCGACGCGGCGATTCGACGCAGTTCGGCGGCGCGGCGGTCAAGCGGATCGTCTATCAGTCGCTGACGCAGCGTGACGGGCTGTGTGCGGTCTGGATGGAGTTCGAGGGGCGCAGCAATCACCTCGCGCTGTTGCGGACGCTTGCCAGTTGGTACGGCACCCCCCATGCGCAGACCTCGCTCGACGACGACCGGCTGTCGATGAGGGCCTGGGATTTCCGCGGCGGCGTGCGCGTGCTGCTCGAGCACTTCCAGTGGGCCGCAGCCGACGAGAGCCTGGGCTGGCTCGCGGTCTGGCATGCCTCCTGTTGAGCCGCTTGCCCTATGATCGGGGCCGCATCCGTTCCCGACTCCGATGAAACCCGCCCAGCACCCCACCGCATTGCGTACCGTGCAACTCCTGCGCGACGCCGGCATCGACACCGCGGTCGTCGAGTTCGAACAACCCACCCGCACCAGCGCCGAGGCCGCCGCAGCGATCGGCTGCACCGTCGCCGAGATCGCGAAGTCGGTCGTGTTCCGCGGTCGGGAGAGTGGAATCGCGATCGTCGTGGTGGCCAGCGGCGAAAACCGCGTCGACGAGTCGAGGGTGGCCGCGAGCGTCGGCGAGCCGCTCGCGCGCGCCGACGCGGATTTCGTCCGCTCGGCCACCGGTTATGCGATCGGTGGCGTCGCGCCGATCGGCCACTCGGGGCCGGTGAAGCTCGTGCTCGACGAAGACCTTCGTCGCTTCGAAACGATCTGGGCCGCAGCGGGAACGCCGTTCTCGGTGTTTCGACTCACCCCTGCCCAGTTGCGCGAACTGACCGGCGCCGAATGGGCCACGGTGAAGCAGGAGCCGCGCGCGCGGCACGCGAGGTCGTGAACCGGCGCTTCAGACGCCGGTTGCACCGGACTGCGCCTGAAGCGAGCGGACGACGCGCACCGTATCGCGGCCCTGCGCATCGGGCATGACGCAAAAGCCGAGCTGGCGCGCCAGTTCGAGCATCTTCCGGTTGGTGGCCAGCACGATCCCTTCCATCGTGGCAAGGCCACGGTGCCGCGCGACGTCGATCAGCATGCGCATCAGGATCCCCGCCAGTCCGCTGCCGTGCCAGGCGTCGGCCAGCGCGATCGCGAACTCGCAACTGGTGCCCGCTGCATCGACGCCGTAGCGCGCGGCGCCGACGATCTGCTCGCGCCCGTCGCGGATCACCGTCGCAGCCAGCGCGAGATCGCGCTGCTGGTCGACCTGCGTGAGCGCACGCAGCTTCGCCGACGGCGCCTCGCGCAGGGTCGCCATGAATCGCTGGTAGCGTGTTTCGTCGGAGAGGCTGCGAATGAATTCGGCCTCGAGTGCAACGTCGTCCGGACCGATCGGCCGGACGGTGATCCAGGTCGAACCGACCAGGCGTCGCACGATGCCCGGCTGCGCGGGCGGCTGCACGCTCGCGCGCGCCGGATGCGCGGATGGCGTTGCCCGGCGCGCGGCGAGGTAATCGACGATCGCATCCAGGGTCTCGAGGCAATCGTAATCCGACTCGGGCACCTCGATCGACAGCCGCTCGGCGAACGCGTCGAGCAGGTTCAGCCAGTCCATCGAATCGAGCCCGACCTGCTCGCGCAGCGGCCGGTCGGCCCGGATGCGCCCGAGGTCCACCCCCGGGGCGATCGATTCGATCGTCGCCCGCACCGTTTCGCGGATCTCGTCGCGTTCCAATGGAGGGTTTCCCGATGCGCCGGTATCCATGCAAGCCCGATCCGTAAGGCCGTAGCGCCCGGGGCGACTCTACATCGGTTCGTGGTCGAGGAGGCCATCATGCTGCCGGATTCCGCATTGCCTGCGCGCAGCCTGCGTCCCGGGGTCTCGGTGGCACGGACCTTGCTCGCACCGACCGCGGCGGTGACGCCCGCCTCGCCGGCATCGGCCGTCATGACCGACCTCACGCAAGTGCGTGCAGTCACGGTGAATCCGACGACCGCGCTGCGACAGGCCGAGCAGTTCATGATCCACCAGCGCGTGCACATGCTCTTCGTCGTCAGCGAGATGCCGGAGCTGCTGGGGCTCATCACGACCACCGACCTGCGCGGAGATCGCGTGATGCGCGCCGTCCAGGAGCGCAACGTGCACTACGAGGATCTGTGCGTGGCCGACGCGATGACGCCGCTGTCGATGCTCGATGCGATCGACTACGCACGGCTGAAGGCCGCGCGCGTGAGCAACGTGGTCGCGACGCTGCGCAAGCACGGCCGAAACCACCTGCTCGTCATCGAGGCCGCTTCAGGCGGAGAACCGGAGCGCGTGCGCGGCGTGATCTCGCGCGCGCAGGTCGAGCGGCAACTGGACACCGTGATCGAGGCGTCGGGCCCGGCGCTCGACCTTGCGGAGATCGGGCAGGCCATGTCGTGATCGACGCCGCGGGATTCAGTCGCCGTCCTCGCACACGCCCCCATCGCGGGATGGCGGGAGCAGGTCAGCGAACCGGCCGCTCCGTTTCACGCGCGACCGCCACCGCTCCCCACGGCCGCCCCGCGGCATCGTGCAACACGCCGAATTGCATCGCCACGTACAGTCGCTCGCCGCTCTTGGGCACCGCGCGCGTGGCCAGCGGCTTGCCGGAGTGCCTTGTCGCACCGGCCGCAAGCGCCGCGTAGTAGCCCTTCCAGTGCGCCTCGCGCAAGCGCTCCGGAATGATGAGGTCGAGCGACTGGCCGATCGCCTCGTCGGCCGCGTATCCGAACAGCTTCGCGGCGGCGGCGTTCCAGACCCGGATGATGCCTTCGCGATCGGACGCGACGACCGCATCAGGCAGCTGTTCGAGCATTGCCTCGGGATCCATCGGGAGTTCTCCTTTTCGAACCGGCCGCCCGGTCGCGTTCGGCCACCTCGCGCATCGCCCCGCCGACCTCGGCGAGCAGGCGCCTGAACTGCAGCCACTTGTCTTCCCCGATCGCGCGCGCACAGCCCCGCTCGTAGCGGCGACTGATCCGGATCAGCGCTTCGACGACGCCCGCCCCCCGATCGGTGAGCATCACGAGCTTGGCCCTGCCGTCGTTCGGGTCGGGGGACAACTCGACATAGCCACGCTTGCGCAGGTAATCGACCAGCTCGGCCATGCTCTGTTTCGTCATCCGCGCACGCTCCGCAAGTTCGGTCAGGCGCGAGCCCTCGCGAGAGATATTGCGAAACACGGCACCGTGCGCAAGGCGGATGTCGCCGAAGCCTTCGTTCGCAAGGCCGGTGTAGTTGTACTGCAGCATGGCCTCGAACGGCGCCCGGAGAAGGGCCCCCAGCGTCTGGACTTCTTCCGTGATGCTCTTGCGGGTCGCCATTCCGGCATCTTGACACTGGTCAGGCGCCCTGTCTATTATGATCAGGAATCCTGACTTTCAACGCACCCCTTTCAACGCGTCCGCCCGGCAACGCGGTTACCGGGCGAGGACCTTCCTCACGAGGAGACGGTCATGAGCGAAGCGACTGCATCGATGACGAAAAGCGGCACGGCCGAAATCGTGCGCAGCAACGACGGAGAGCAGATGAGCGTGCTGGGCGTCGGCGTGCGCTTCCTGTGCCACGCTGCCCAGACCGGCCAGGCCTGGTCGTTGATGGAAACGAAGGTGCCGAAGGACGCAGGGCCACCGCCGCACGATCATCCGTGGGACGAAGCCTATTACGTCGTCGACGGCGAGGTGAGTTTCGGGTTGGATGACCGCACTCTGGTGGTCGGGGCAGGCGACTTCCTGTACGTGCCAGCCGGCACGCTGCACGGCTTTTGCGGCGCATCGGAGCGTCCGGCGCGCATGCTGATCTTCGACGCACCGGCGCATGCCGAAGGCTTCTTCAGGGACGCCGAGCGCGAAGTGCGCGAGATGCCGCGCGACCTCGCCAAGGTGCCCGGGATCGGCAGCAGGCACCGGATCCGCTTCATGCCGCCGGGAGCCCCTCGACCAGCGTGATCATGCGCTTGCGCATCGCCTCGTCGGGCAGAGCGCCAATCGCGGCACCCATGTTGTCCGCCGTGTTCTCGGGGAGACTCGTAACCGGCGTGTCGAGGCGCCCCTCGATCTGCCACCGGCCCCGCAAGCCGGACGCCGGCCCGTGATCTCACGGCGCAGGCCGCGCCGCCGGATCCGCCACGACGTCGATCTTCGCGACGACGAATCCAAGCAGCACCAGCCCCATGCCGCAAGCGGCCAGCACCGCGCCGGTCGACAGCGCGTCGACGAAGAGCGACGCGATGCCCGTCCCCGCCGATTGCCCGGAGAACAGCGCAAACGCGAACAGCGAGACCGCCGTGCCGCGCTGCCCGGGCGACATCTGCGTGGCCTGCGTCTGCAGCGTGTTGTGGATCATGTAAAAGCCCATCCCCGAGCCCAGGCACAGCGGCAGCGTCCAGACCCATCCAGGCGCCAGCGCGAACAGCAGCCACGACAGGCCGGCGAGCAGGCCGCCCGCGCGCGCCATCGCGAGCGGGCCCATCCGTGCGAGCAGCCAGTGCACGCTGCGGCTGTACAGGTATCCGCCGGCGCCGTAGAGCGCCAGAATGGCGCCGGCCGACGAGACCGCGATCCCGAAGCGCGCGTGCAAATGGCTCGGCGCAAAGGCCATCGCACTGAACGCGCACCCGCCCTCGACCGCCGTGGTCGCCAGGATCAACCGGGCACGCCGATCGCGAACGACGCGGCGCATCCGCTCGAGGTTGGAGACGCCCGCGGCGGCGGCGTCGGGCGGCGCGTCGGCCGGATCCGCGGGCGTCGAGTCGCCGGCGCGCGCGGCCACGCGCATCGCGACGGCGGTCGCGGCGAACAGCAGCGCGACGCCGACGAAGCCGTAGCGCCAACCCAGCGTGTCCGCGAAGAGGCCCGACAGCCACTGCCCGGCGATGACCCCGAGCACCATCGAGCCCATCAGGCGCGCGAGCACCGGCTGGCGACGCTCGTACGGCACGTTGTCGCCGACCCAGGCCATCGCGAGCGGAATCACGCCGGCCGCCGCGGCGCCGTTCACCACGCGCGCCAGCGTCAGCCAGCCCAGACCGGGCGCCAGTGCCGAACCCATCGCGCCCACGGTGCACGCCAGCACGGCGAACGACACCACCGTGTACTTGCCGAGCCGGTCGCCCAGCGGCCCGTAGACCAGCTGCATCACGCCATAGGCGATCGCGCCCGCGGTGACCGAGAACTCGTCCGACAGCACGGGCAGCAACGCATCGCACCAGCGCATCGACGCGGCGCTGGCGAAGGCGGCGAGGCCCAGCAGGCGCAGCGGGCGAGAGAGGTCGGATTCGGCGTGGGGCATGGGCGACGATCGGCCGGTGAGCGCGTATCGTATCGGGGTTCCGGCGGCCCGCGCGGCACGGCGGGCCGCGCAGACCGTCTCGGTACAGTTCCAACGGCGCAGGGACTGCGTCGCCCATCGCGCAACCGACGGGCTGCGGCGCATCGGGGTCGTGGCCACGCCGGAAGAATCCTCGGTGCGCCGGACCGCCGAGGATTCCGGGCGAGGGGGAAGACATGCTGCAACTCGCCACACTGATCGGGCACCACGCGCACTTCCGCGCAGACGCCACCGCCGTCGTCTGCGGCGACGAGCGCCTGACCTACGCGCAGTTCGGCGCGCGCGTGGCGCGCGCAGCGAACCTGCTGCGCTCGCTCGGCATCGGCCGCGGCGACAAGGTCGCCACGCTGCTCGGCAACTCGATCGCGGCGCTCGAACTGATCTGGGCCGTGCCGGCGGTAGGCGCGGCGCTCGTGCCGCTGTCACCGCTGCTGATGCCCGCCGGCCTGGCGAGCCTGCTGCGCGACTCGGACGCGAAGTGCCTGGTGAGCCAGTGCTCGATGATGGGCACGCTCGAGGCGATCCGCGCCGACCTCGCGCCGCGGCTCCCGGGCCGCGTGCTGCTGGTCGACGGTGCCGCAGACAAATTCGGCGACTACGGCGCGCTCGCCGCGGCGCAGGCAGCCGAGTTCGTCGCCGAGCGCTGCGGCCCCGACGATCTCTTCAACATCATGTACACGAGCGGCACCACCGGCCTGCCCAAGGGCATCATGCACAGCCACTACGTGCGCTCGATGTACTGCCTGCTGATGGCCTGCGCCTACCGATTCACGCCCGAATCGCGCACGCTCCACGCCGGGGCAATCGTCTTCAACGGCGCCTACGTGACGCTGATGCCCACCTTCTACCTGGGCGGCGCCTATGTCCTGCTGAAGCAGTTCGACGCCGAGGAGACGATCGCGACGATCGAGCGCGAGCGCATCACCCACATCATGCTCGTGCCGGCGCAGATCATCGCAATCCTCGGCTCGAAGCAGTACCGCCCCGAGCGGCTCGCGTCGCTCGAATGCATCGTCTCGCTCGGCGCGCCGCTGCTTCAGCAGCACAAGGACCGCCTGAACGCGGAATTGCCGAACCGGTTCTACGAGCTGTACGGCCTCACCGAGGGCTTTGTCACCATCCTCGACCGCGACGACGCGGTGCGCAAGTCCGGATCGGTCGGGCGGCCGACGCAGTATTTCGAGATGCGGATCGTCGGCGACGACGGGCGCGACCTGCCCGCCGGACAGGTCGGCGAGATCGTCGGCCGTGGCCCGATCCTGATGCAGGGCTACTACAAGCGCCCCGATCTCACCGCGCAGGCGATCCGCGACGGCTGGCTCTACTCCGGCGACATGGGCTTCGTGGACGGCGAGGGCTATCTGCACCTGGTCGACCGCAAGAAGGACATGATCGATTCGGGCGGGATGAAGGTGTACCCGAAGGACGTCGAGGAGATCGCCGCGCGCCACCCCGCGATCCGCGAGGTGGCGGTGTTCGGCGTGCCGCACGACAGGTGGGGCGAGACACCGGTGGCGGCGGTGATCCTCGAGGAAGGCGCGCAGGCCACCGCGGGCGAGTTGCGCGACTGGATCAACGAGCGCGTCGCGGCCCGCTACCATCGCGTCTCGGAGGTCGTGATCATGGAGGACTTCCCGCGCAGCGCGGCCGGCAAGACGCTCAAGCGAGAGCTGCGTGATCCCTACTGGGCCGGCCGGGACCGGAAGATATAGGTCGGATCGTCATGAACGTCTCCCTCGATCACGCGCACCTCTTCGCTTCGAACCTCTCGGCCACCGTCGGGTTCTTCCGCACGATGTTCGGCGCCACCGTGATCTGGGACGAAGCAGCGGCGGGAGTCCGGGTGGTGCGCCTTGCATTGGGTAGCGCGTTCATCGTGATCTACGACCAGCCGCCGAAGGCGCCGCGGGGAGGCGCCGTTCACCATCTCGGTATCGCGACCGACGACCTCGACGCGCTGGTTGCGAAGATGAAGGCGAACGGATTCGAGTTCCGGAACCCGATCCACGACGATCCGAAGTTCCGGTACGTGATGGTCAGCGGGCCCGACGACCTGCTGATCGAACTCTTCCAGAGCCTGGAACCGGAGAGGTGGCAGGTAAAGGTCTGATGGAGCAGGCGAAGAAGGCGGCGGCCAGCGAGTCGTCGGGTTTCGTCTTCAACAAGGACCGGTTCGACAAGGAACTGGCCCGGATCAGGTAGCTGCCCCGCGGGCGCTCAATCGAGCGCCGCGCCAATCTGATCGTGCACCGGGATCATCACGACGTCGCCGAACGCGGCGGCTTCGCGCGGCGTGCCGGCGCGCGCATTCGGCCCGAGCTTCGCCCCGGCGCGGCCGGATCAATCCAGGACGAAAGTGACCTTCAGGTCGACCCGGTAGACGGCGATCTTGTCGCCAACGGAGGACGAACCCGGTCATCTCGAGAATGGTCAACGCGACCGTCATCGGGAGCGAGTGTCGCCGGCCCGCATCCGACGTGCGTGAATCCGGAACCTGACCGCCAGGCGGTCCTGCACCGCGAGCGCGCCCCCGAGAATCGAGAACGGGACAATCCCGAAGCGGGATTGATCCAGCGGGAACGATCCGTGCACCGCGATCTCGTCGGCGCTCCGGTCGACCTCCGCGTCGACATCCACGGGCGCTGTCGTTCCATGCAGGGTGATCTCGGCCCGCAGCGGTCGTGCGTCGCCCCCGACGCCGAGGCCGCGCACCGCGACCAGCACCACGGGATACCGGTCTGCTTCCAGAACCTTGTCGAGCATGTTCCGGCGCGTGCCGGCAACGTCCTCCGCGGACGGCGTGGTCTCGAACCCCGCCTCCGCGCGCAGCGCCGGGTCGTCCACCACCAGCGCACCGATCGGCACGCTCAGGTCTGCCCGCCCTTCGTCGGGCGCCACGAAGCCCGAGATGTCGCGAGTCGAGACGACATGGTCGTGCCCGAATCGCGCGAGCACGCCCGCGCGCCGCACCTCGACGATGGCCAGCGAGCGCCCGGTGTCGACACTGAACACGGACGCGCCCCGCGCAAGGCGTGCGCGATCGTCGACATCCGCGTGCCCAACCGCAACGGGCGCTTCGCCCGGCAGCGGGCCAGCCGGTTTCCCGGCGCACGCTGCCAGCGCCGCGACGAGGGCGGCGACGATCCCGAAGCGGACAGGCCATTCAGTCATTCTTGCGGAACCGCACGTCGAAGCGGATCGTCACGTCCGGACCGATCACGTTCGCCGTCGCCCATTCCCCTGTGCCGATGCCGAACGCGGCGCGCCCGACGACGAGTTCGCCCCGCATCCTCGCGGCGCCGGCGTCCTGCGACCAGCTGAACGGCACTTCGATCGCCTGCTGCACGCCCTTCAGCGTCAACGTGCCGCGCGCGAGGTAACGATCGGGATCGGCGCGGCGGATCTCCGTCGCGCGGAACGTCGCCTGGGGATACCGCGCGAAGTCGAACCATTGCACACCGGCGATCGCCTCGTTGATGTCGGCATTGCGCATGTCGGCACTCGCCACCGCAACCGTCACCTCGAGACTTCCCGACTCGGGCTGGTCCGGGTCGAAGCGCAGCCGGGTGTCGAACTTCCGGAACACACCCGGCGCCGCGGTGCGTTCGTAACTCGCGACGAACTCGAGTCGGCTCGCCGCCTGGTCCATCTTCCACTCCGCAGCGCGGGCCGGCATGAGCGTCGCGCACAGCAAGGCGCCTCCGAGCAGGATCGAACGGATCATCCCGATCTCCTCATGCCGGTCAGCATGCGCACGAGCACGTCGTCGCGCAGGACAAAGTGATGACGCAATGCTGCGCCGATGTGCGCGACCAGCAGCGTGCCGAGCGCCATCCCCAGCGTCAGGTGGACGAGCTTCAAGACGTCGGCCAGCGCCTCGTCCGGCGCCACGACTGCGGGTAACTCGACGAGCCAGAAGATCCGGAACGGAATGCCGGCGGCCGAGTTCAGGATCCACCCCGTCGCCGGAAGCACGATCAGCAGCAGGTAGAGAAGCACGTGGCCGACCCACGCCGCACCGCGTTCCAGCTGCGTCATCTGCTCGGGGAATACCGGTGCGGGATTGGCCAGGCGCCACGCGATGCGCACGCCCATCAGCGCGAGAACCAGCATGCCGACGGACTTGTGCCAGACGAAGAGATCGAGCTTGGTCGGCGAGAGCGGCCAGACCACCGCCGCCCAGCCGAGCCCGAATTGCGCAAAGACCAGCACTGCGACCAGCCAGTGAAGCAACCTGGCCGCCGCGCCCCACGACCGCTCGGTGTTCCGCAGCATCCCGCCGATTGTAGGCGCCGGCGGCGCCGCAGCGTGGCCGCGCTCATGCGGCGAGCGGGCCCCCGGCGCAGGCGATATAATCCGCGCTCCTCTCCAGGGGAGTAGCCTGCGCGGATCCCTGATTCCAGCGCCGCGGCATCGTCAAGACGGCATCGGTCGACCCGGCAATCGACCGCCTGCCCGGTGCCGCGATCCCGGGCGTGCACGCGCCCGCGGACGGCGAGACCAGCGAGAACCTTCGACAAACCCGTCATCCGGCCCCTGCCAGGTCGGAGTAACAAGGTCTCCTCGATGATCTCCATCGGTACGCCGCTGCTGTGGTCGCTGTTCGCGGCCTTCGTCCTCGTCGCCCTCGCGGTCGACTTTCTCGCCATGAGCCGCCAGGGCGCGCACGCGGTCACGATCCGCGAAGCCGCGGTCTGGTCGCTCGTCTGGGTCGCAGTCTCGCTCGTCTTCGTCGGCTGGCTCTGGTGGCACCTGGGCGGCGCATCGGCCGACGAAGCCGCGCGCGCACTGGCCGGCGCCAAGGCACTCGAGTTCGTCACCGGCTATCTGGTCGAGAAGGCGCTGGCGGTCGACAACGTCTTCGTCTTCCTGATGCTGTTCACCTACTTCGCGGTGCCCGCGCAATTCCAGAAGCGCGCGTTGATGATCGGCATCGTCGGCGCGCTGGTGCTGCGCGCGGCGATGATCCTGGTCGGTGCATGGCTCATCGCGCGATTCCACTGGATCATGTACCTGTTCGGCGCCTTCCTGGTCTTCACCGGCATCAAGATGTGGTGGGCGGCCGGGCAGGAACCCGACCTCGACGCGAACCCCGCACTGCGCTGGATCAACCGGCACATGAAGATCTCGCCGCGCTACGACGGCGAGCGCTTCTTCACGATGGAAAACGGCGTGCGGATGGCCACGCCGCTGTTCGTGGTGATCGCGCTGATCGGCATCGTCGACGTGGTGTTCGCGGTCGACTCGATTCCCGCGATCTTCGCGATCACCACCGATCCGTTCATCGTGCTCACCTCGAACGTGTTCGCGATCCTGGGCCTGCGCGCGATGTACTTCCTGCTCGCCGGCATGCACGAGCGCTTCCACCTGCTGTCGTACGGCCTGGCCGTGGTGCTGGCGTTCATCGGCGCGAAGATGCTGCTGATCGACGTCTACAAGATCCCGATCGCGTGGTCGCTGGGCTTCACCGTGACGGTGCTGGCGCTGACGATGCTGCTGTCACTGCGGATACCGGCGCGGCCGGGCGAGGCCGGCAGCGCGTACCCCTTCGGGGCAAAGAAACGGGAGGCGGAGTCGGCGAAGGAAGTGCGGTAATCAGCCAGCGAAGGGGCCCCTTCCCGCCACTGGGCCCCTTCGCGCCGCTCGGCCACGCCGGTCGGCGTCATGCCCTGCCGCGACGTGCGTCGACGCTCCAGGCGCCGGCGCCCCACGCGGCGATCGTCAGCAATCCGCCGATCACTGCGACGTTCTTGTAGAAGAGCAATTGCGCGATCATCTGCTGATCGGCCGGCACCGCCCAGAAGGCGTGGAAGAAGACCGAGGCGACCAGCGTGAACACTGCCAGCACCACGGCAGCGATACGGGTGCCGAAGCCCACGACCAGCGCCGCACCGCCCACGATCTCGACGAGCAGCGCCACCACCGCGGCGAGTTGCGGCATCGGCAGGCCCACCGACGAGATGTAGCCCACCGTCCCGGCGAAGCCGGTCAGCTTGCCGATGCCGGCAGGCAGGCAGGAACAGCACGGCCATCAGCAGGCGGCCGGCCAGCGCGAGGGGGTCTTGCAGTTTGGCGAACATGTCGAATCCTCCAGGGAGTTGAACGAGGGACAAAGGGAATCAGGGAGCGAGATCGAACACCAGCACCTCGGCATCGGCACCGTTGGCCAGCGTGATACGACTTTCGCCGTCCAGCAACAAGGCATCGCCGGCGCCCAGGGACTGGCGGTTCACCTCGAGCGACCCGCGCACGAGGTGTACGTAGCCCTTGCGAGTCGGGTCGAGCGCGAGTTCGGCGCGCTCGCTGCCGTCGAAGAGGCCGGCGTAGAGCTTCGCGTCGTCGCGAGACGCCACCAGGCGCAGTGCGCCGCGCTTCTCGGCAGCCGGAATCGTCTTCTGCTCGTAGCCCGGCGCAATCCCGGTCGTGTCCGGTTCGATCCAGATCTGCAGGAAGTGGGTGACCTGCCCCTCGGCGTGATTGAACTCGCTGTGCTGCACGCCGGTGCCTGCGCTCATCCGCTGCACGTCGCCGGGCGGAATCGCCACGACGTTGCCCATGCTGTCGCGATGCGCGAGTTCGCCCGACAGCACGTAGCTGACGATCTCCATGTCGCGGTGCCCGTGCTTGCCGAATCCGGTGCCGGGCGCCACACGGTCCTCGTTGATCACGCGCAGGTTGCCCCAGCTCTCGAGCCAGCCGTGATCCGCGTAGCCGCGGTCCTGCGATTTGCGAAGGGTGAGCATGGTCGCGCCTCCTTGTCGATGACATCGATTGTGGGAGCGTCGCCCGGCTTCGAGGGCCTGCCGATTCGATGGCATCATTCGAATTTTTCGAACGTCCGAGGCTCCGATGCCCACCGCCCGAGACGTATTGACTCCCGACGCGCTGGCGATGCTGCAGGCGATCGCCGGCGCCGGCAGCTTCGCCGCGGCGGCCCGCGCAAGAGCGGGCTCGCACCGAGCGCCCTCACCTACCGGGTGCGACAGCTGGAAGACGCTCTCGACGTGCTGCTGTTCGACCGCAGTTCGCGCCAGGCGCGACTCACGGAGGCTGGGGCCGAGCTGCTGCGCGAAGGCACGCGCCTGCTGGCGGACATCGATGCCGTTGCCAACCGCGTCAAGCGCGTTGCGACGGGTTGGGAGCCGCAATTCACGATCGCGGTCGACAGCGTCATCGACAACACGGCGCTGATGGAGCTGTGCGACGCGTTCTTTCGCCTACGGCCGCCGACCCGGCTGCGATTGCGCGCCGAAGTTCTGTCGGGAACGCTGGAGGCCCTCGCCTCGGGGCAGGCCGACCTGGCCCTCGGCGTGGTGATCGCCGCCGGCACCGCGGTGGGGCTGCATCGCGAACCCATGGGCAGCCTCGATTTCGTCTTCGCCGTGGCACCGCATCATCCGCTGGCACGCGCCCCCGAACCGCTGAGCGACGAGGCGATACGCGCTCATCGGGCGGTGGCAGTGGCCGACTCGATTCGACGCGGCGGCGGCCTCACCTTCGGGCTACTGCCGGGCCAGGACGTATTCACCGTGGCGGGCATGCCCGCCAAGGTCGATGCACAGATCCGGGGACTGGGCGTCGGCTTCCTGCCCACCTGCCTGGCGCAGCCGTACATCGACACGGGCCGGCTGGTCGTCAAGCGCGTGGCGCGGCCGGAACACCGGATCCCGCTCAGCTACGCCTGGCGCAAGAGCGACCGCCCCGAGAGAGGGCGCGCGCTGCAGTGGTGGCTGGCGCAGTTGCAGCGGCCGGTCACGCGGGCGGCGCTGCTCGGGGAGCAAAAGACGAAATCGTTTCGACGAAGCGTCGACGTCGCGGCCGCAGGCCGGGCCTGATACCAGTTCGCGTTCAATAAAGAACTGCCCCGAGTCCCTGAACGCGAGCGGGCGCGCCAAGCAGCGCGCCAACGCCGTGTGCGTCTGATGTTTCAGGACGACGGACAGCCTCTGTCGCGGCGACTGCCCGAAAGAACGCTTCATGACGTCGAAGGACCGCCAGCCGGGCCACAGATCCCTCTGCGCCGGAGTGCACACATTCTTCACCCACGTGACGCCGCTGATGCGGCAGATGGTGACTCTGCTGATACAACGGCAGCCGCCCGCGGCGATCATGGCAACGGTGGCGGTACGCGATGCGCGCGCCGGGCCCTGCTCGCCGTGCACCTGCGGCAGTGGCGCGAAACCGAAGTTCTATTACGGTGGGCCAACGACCAGCCATCACGGGATTTCGCCGACCGCTACGGCGCGACGTACGTCGTCGGGCGCGGGTGACGCGGCCTCGTCAGGCCCCGCAACGAACCGTGTGCCGGGTCGAGCGCCGCGGCAACGCGCTCGATGCCGCCGCGGATCTGCCGCTCGTCCAGCGACGAGAAGCCGAGGAGAAGCGTGCGCTCCGAGTAGGTGCAACCGCCGAAGTCGCAGGCTGCACTGGAGGGCAGGTCATGGAGACCGACGCCGCGCTCGGCCGCCAGCGACCGCATGAGTGTTGCGCGCGGCAGGCTCGCGCCCAAGTGCCAGGCGATGTGCGTGCCGCACTCCGACCCGGAGACGACGATCTCGCCGAAATACCACCTCAGGGAGTCGAGGAGGCAGTCACGGCGCTCGGCATAGCTTTTGCGGATGCGCCGCAGGTGGTTGTCGTACCCGCCGCTGGCGAGGAACTCCGCCAGCACTGCCTGCTCGAGCCAGGGGTGGCCATTGTTGAGCAAGGTCTTGGCCGTGCGCGCCGCGCCGACGAGGTGCCTGGGCACGATCAGATACCCCAGGCGCAGGCCGGCGCCGAGGGACTTGGAGAAGGATCCCATGTAGATCACGCTGTCGTGGCGATCGAGCCCCATCAGCGCCGGGAATGGCGCGCCGCGGTAGCGGAAGTCGCTGTCGTAATCGTCCTCGACGACGTAGGCGCCCAAACGCCTGGCCCAGTCGAGCAGACGCAGGCGCCGCTCGAGCGGCATGGTGAAGCCCATCGGATACTGATGCGACGGCGTCACGTAAGCGAGCACAACGCCGTCTTCCGGCAGATCGGCCACGCGCAGGCCGTTGTCGTCCACGCGCACCGGGACGAGCCGCGCGCGGTAACTCTCGTACAGATTCGCCGCTCCCTGGTAGGCGGGGTTCTCGATCGCCACGACGGCGCCTTCGCGCAGCAGCAGCCGGGCCGTCAGGTTCAGCCCTTCCTGGCAGCCGCCCACGACGATGATCTGTTCGGGATCAGCATCGATGCCACGCGCCGGGCCGATGCGCTCGGCGATTTCCCGACGCAGTTCGATCAACCCGGCAGGTTCACCGTACTCCGTGAGCCGCGCGCCGGCGCCGAGCAACCGGCGATTGACGAGACGGCGCCAGGCCCTGATCGGAAACGAATGCGGATCCGGCCTGCCGAGCCAGAAGTCACAGGTCAGCTGTCCGTCGTTCACGACCCCGTGGGCGCGGCCTTCGAAGGCGATCGGACGGCGCGACACCACGCACGGACGCTCGTCACTGCAGGCGGGTGTGAGGCGCTCGGTTGCGAGACAGTCCTCGGGCAACTCGAAGCTCACATAGGTGCCGATGCCCTCGCGCATCTGCAGATAGCCCTCGGCCGCCAGCCGCTCGTAGGCCAGCATGACCGTGTTGCGCGAGACGCCGAGTAGGGTTGCCAGCGCACGGCTCGACGCGAGCGACGTGCCGGGCTTCAGGCGCCCACCGAGGATCAGATGGCGCACCTGCTCGTAGAGTTGGCCTTGCAGGGGATGTCGGCTCCGGGGGTCGAGCAGGATCGGGATGTCCATGAACCAGCCCTCCTCTTTCGGCTCGCGCCGACGATCCGAACGGACTGGCTCCATGATACGGGCACAATCGCGATTGCCCATAGAGCCGGTAGCGACCCTGCGGCTGGTACCACCCGAAATCCGTGAAAGCCTGCACCGTCCCCGCGCCGGGGTGCCCGAAGGTGTCGTGACCCGATGGCACCCCCGCTCCTCGCGGGTGCTCACTGCGCTTTCGCGACCTCTCGCCCTTGCGCCAGACTGGCATCGAGGTCGGTTTCGGGCACCTCCTTGTGCACCAAGTTCTGGTGGCAATCGATGCAGGTGGCCTTCGCGGTGCGCATCTTGTCGTGCGCGGCCCTGGCGTCTGCGCCGGGCGGTTGCGGATCGTTGTGGCAGGTACGACAGGTGACGCTGTCCCAGCGCTTGAGGTTCATGCGCGCGTGATACGCCATCCGCGCGCGCCGGGCGTTGAACTTCGCGAGGTCCGAGTAGTCGTTCCTGAATTCGAGCACCAGTTCGCGCACCCCGTCGACGACGTGCGTGGCCACGGCGAGATGGAAGTTCTCCAGACCCTGAGGGATGTGGCAGTCCTTGCAGCCGGGGTTGATGCCCAGCGCACCGTAGTGAGTGGACTTCTTCAGTTCCTCGGCCGGGTAGCTCATCGAGTGGCAGCTCACGCAGAACCCGGTGCTCGACAGCGCAGCCTCGCCCCCGAAGACGGCAACGAGCAACCCGAGCATGCCCGCCGCACCGAGGGCGAGCGCGCCGCCAGCCCGCTTCGGACAACCCGAATACCCGCCTGGCGTCACTCCTCCGATCCTTTCGCGGCCGGTTTGGCCCTGGACTGGAACTCCTCGTGGAAAGACGGCACGGGCGGCCCGGTGAACACGCCCTCTAGCTTGAAGTGCTCGTGGATGGCCTTGTCGTCGCGCACGGCCCTGGCGAAGTCGAAGGTGTACTTCCTGTCGAGCCTGGGCGTGAAAGGCGTGTAGGGTTTCTTCGCCCCCTTCCAGGGCGAGCCTTCGTAGTTCAGATGGCAGGACGCGCAGCGCTCTTCGAACTGGAACTCCTGGCCTGCCTCGACGAGTCGTTCGCGCGCCGTGGTCTGCTTCTTCTTCTCGAAGGCCTGACCCGCCTTGCGGTGGAGCAGACGATATTCCGAGCCGGGACCGTGGCAGCTCTCGCAGCCGACGCCCACCAGATACTTGCCCGGATCCTTCGGGTCGTAGCCGCCTTCGCGGCCCCAACCGGTCGTGTGGCAGCCAACACAGTCACCGTCTTGCCGGTAATCCTTGTCCGGATTCAGCCCGGCCTTCTTCTTCGCCTCGGACTTCACCTTCGGTGCCAGCGTCTCGAGAGCCCTGGCGTGACCCGATTTCTCCCACGACTCGAATTCGCTGCGATGGCAGGAACTGCATTTCCTGCGTCCTTCGTAGCTCGGCTGCGCCACTGCCGCTGTCATGCACAGCAGCGCAGCGCCAAGCAACATCGCTGAGACACGGACCTTCATGAATCACCACTCCTCGGCGGTCGGTGCGGTCGCTACGCAGGCGTCGGACAGCGACATGAGTCGGGTGCGGCGTGCGGGCGGCGAACTGCAACGCCGTCAGCCCGCAGGCAGCCGGGCGGGGAGCCTGTAGACCCAGTAGCCCCCGTGCTGGTAGACGAGTTCCAGCACCTGCAGCTGGGCCGGCTGCGACGTGCTCAGCGGCAGCATCCGCGCGAGCAGCGTTGCGGCGGTTCGCGCGTTGCCCACGGCGTAGGCACGTGCCTGCTGTGGCGAGAGCTCGTGCACCGTATAGCCTGCGTAGTCGTGTTCCACCACCCAGCGCTTGACGAACGCGATCTGTCCGTGGACGTCGCCCCTGAGCGTCAGGTCCTTGTAGGCCACGCCGAACCGATCCGGGAACTGCACGCCCAGTTTGTACAGGTCGGAGACGTGCACCACGACATAGGCTTCGCGCTCGCCCGCCATTGCGCGCAGCATCGCCGCACCGCGGCCGGCTTCGCTGGCGAGCGCCTCGGCGAACTGGCCGAAGCGCTGCATATCGTCCCTGCTCGGCGGCGCGCCCCAGAATTCGCGCTCGTAGCGCGCGATGCTGCGGTCGTGCGTCCTCCAGGGCGCGGGCGCGATCAAGGGCTCGCGCAGATGCGTGTCGTAGGCAACGTCGAGCCCGGTGAGCAGGTGCAACTGGCGTGCGGTGTCCCACCAGGCCAGCAACAGCGCGTCTTTCGGTGCGTGTTTCGAGACCGCCTGCGCCAGTGTCTTCAACTCGCCCAGCCGGGTGTCGGTGAACACCAGTGGTTCGCCGCTTCGGTTGTCCCAATCGAGCATCACCGGCGCACCCTGCCCGCGACGCGCAACCTGCCCCACGGCGAGCGGCTGGTCGAGGCCACTGGCGCGGATCTCGACCTTCGTGATCGCGAGATCCGGCCAGGCCTGGAGATCGGACTCGGCGATGCGCTCGACACCAGCCTGCTCCACCCACTGGTAGCGATACGGCGCCGCGCCGGGTTGCCAGAACGAGCGCACCACCAACCCGAGCAGGATCAACCCCGCGGCCACCAACGACATGCCCATCGACGGCAGGACGAGCCTGCCGACAGAGCACCGCGCGAAAACCGCATCCATGTGATCGCGGCAGCCTCAGCGCCGTGCCTTCTCGCGGCGTCGCCAGCCGACGAGCGTGACGCCACCGGCGGCCAGCATCGCACCACCCAGGCCACCGAGAGAAGCGAGCGTTTCCGAACTGTCGATGTCGAGCAGGCTGGTGCGCTTGCTGGTTTCGAGCCTGGCCACGCGCTCCTTCAACGCGACCATCTCCCGGATCTTGAGGTCCTCGTCCATGATCTTGGTGTACATGTAGTTCAACTGCTCGTAGCCGTCCGAATAACTCCAGTTCCCGGGATTGACATGCGCCAGCGCAACGTGTGTCTTGGGCAACTGGTTCTCGCCCATGTTGAGCTCCACGACTTCGACCAGCGCCGGGTTGTTGCCCTTGGCCAGGAAGAACGAGTAGAACTGCCCCAGGCCTTCCACGTCGGGCGGCGGCGGTGCCGGGCGGTTGGTGATCTGCCCCGGCAGCAGCTTGTCGTCGTAGAGCTTCTGCACCACCTTGTTCGCTTCCTGGTACAGGGCCAGCGACTGGAACGTGCCCTTGTCCATCAGGTCCAGATAGGAACGGGTCAGGGTTTCGCTGTGGCAGTTGGTGCAGGTCCTGACCCAGGCTTCGAGGCGCTTCTCCGACCACTCGCTGCCGATGTTCTCGGCGATGCCGGGATTCCGGGGATAGTTCGCCCAGCGCACCTTGCGCACCATGTTGTGGCTGTACTTGCCCTGGTACTCCATGTGGCAGGTCTGGCAGGTCGGCGCGGTCTGCCCGCCTTTGGAGAACGCGTCCTTGAGCGGCACGTTCCAGTTCCAGGAGCTGCCTCTGGTTGCGACGTTCGTGCCGTGCTTGGAGAGCTGATAGTTCTCCCAGTTGTTGTGGTCGATCCCGCTGTGGCACATCGCGCAGGCCTGCGGTTGGCGCGACTCGACCACCGAGAACTCGTGCCGGGTATGGCAGCCGTCGCACTTGGTCTGGTTCTGGTGGCACATCGTGCAGCCCTCGGCGATCTCGCGCTGCTGCATGCCGGCCCAGGTCGTGGTTTCCACGTTGGCCTGGTAGTCGAGCGCGTGCGACGGGCGACCCTTGGGCCACTGATCCTTCGGCCAGGTCAGCGTGTCGCGTTCGGACTCGCGCTCGGCGAATTCCTGCAGGTGACAGGTGGCGCAGACGTCGGCCGTGGGCATGCGCAGGTCGGTGCGGTGATCGGCCTTCTTCTTCGCGTTCACGTCGACGTGGCAGTCGATGCAGCCGACCTCCTTCAACGGCTCGTTGGCTCCCAGTTTGCCGAGCGAGCGCAGGTTGGACTCGACCTCCTCGAGCTTGGCCTTCTTGTAAAACGTGGCGTCGTTCGAGGTCAGCTTGCGGATCCTGTCGAGATTGGCGTGCGCGCTCTTCTTCCAGGCGCTCACCCACACCGGCGACTCGTCGGCGTGGCACTTGACGCATTGCTCACGCGTCGCGACCTCCTTCACGGAATCCGGCGGCTTGTAGAAGGACTCAGGATCGAGGTACTTGCTGAAGGGAATCGGCTCCCAGTACTTGGCATGGGAACCACGTCCTGCACCCTGTGCCGGATCCTTGTAGCGTTTGACCAGCGCCTCGTACAACTGCTTCGGCGTGGCCGATTTGTCGAGCTTCAGTGCATCGTAGGTTTCCCTGGGGATGTCGGCGCGTGCGCCGGCCGCCAGCATCAGGCCGCACATCAGCGCAGCCATCGCGAACCTGCACCACTGCGGGATCATCATGGGGATCTCCTTGTCTTGTCGACACCGGGAGAACCGGCGCATCCGCTGCTTGCCCGGATCCATTATCGGGTCGGCACCGCCATGAAGTAAGTACCGCCGCGGGAAGGTTCGATGGGGCCAATGGGGCCGGTTACGACCGCACCGGAGGTCGCGCGTGGTACCAGCTCACGGGTCTGGCCATCGACGCACTCGGCCCGAGCGAGTCCAGGAGACGCGAATACGTCTGGCGCCGCGGTCCAGGCTGCTGGCTCGGCGACAAACCCGACGATGCCGGCTGGTGTCCTTCTTCGCCAGCAAGCCAGGTGCTTCGTTCACGCCGGCAAGCGGGAAGATCCGGCTCACCGAGCGCGGCAGCGCGTGCCGCCGAAGACGATCCGGGCCATCTCCGAGGCACCCATGCCGAGCTTCCTGAACGAGGCGCTGATGCGCACGTCCGGCGTGTCGCGATCGCCGACCAAGATAGTATGGACGCCACCCCTCTGCCGAGGGGTGAGAATCCATCCGTGAACCAATCGACCTTTGCATGACGAATGTCGGTCCACCCCATCACGGCCTGGATCGCGTCGTGCAGCTTGTCCAGCGGGATCACTGCTGGAACCAGCACGGCGCGCCAGACGGTCGACTGCACGTCGAGCAACGCGATGAGCAAGCGGGCCATCCGCACCGGCTCGTCGCGTGCCTTGCGCCTGCGTTGGATCGCGGCCGCTATCGTGAGCCCAGGCCACCTCCGACGCGCCGGGCACCGTGACCCGGTGTCGGGTCTGAAGGTGCCCCGGGGGCGTGATACGCCGCCGCTCAGCGTCCGGGCTCGACGACGAGCCTGACGACGCCGGTGCCCTTCTTCGCCAGCAGGCCGAGTGCCTCGTTCACGCCCTCGAGCGGAAAGATCCGGCTCACCGAGCGAGACAGATCGAGCCTGCCGCGCGCGACGAGCTGCAAGAGGTCGGCGATGTCGCGCTTGTCCATGCCGAAGGAGCCGATCACAGAGTGCTCGCGGCCGACGAAGCTCAGAAGCGGCGGCAACGCCGGGCGGCCCGGCCCGACACCCACCAAGACCGCCCGCCCACCGGTGTCAAGGCAGCGCAGCGTCGTCTCCACCGTCTCCGGGCGGCCGACGAATTCGAGCGCGAGATCGACGCCGCGGCCGAGCTGGGCGCGGATGGCGCGGCCCGGATGGGGTTGCTCGGCGGGGTCGATAGCCAGGTCGGCGCCAAACTCGATGGCGCGCTCGCGCGCCTGCGCCTGCGTGTCGATCGCTGCGATGAAACCCGCCCCCATCATGCGCGCCAGCAGGATCGCATGCGCGCCCAGGCCGCCGCAGCCCACCACCGCCACCGCCTCACCGGCACGCAGGGCGCCACGCGAACGCAGGGCGTGCAGCGGCGTCGAGACACCGTCGGTGATAATGGCCGCGGTGGCGAAGTCCACGGCGTCGGGGATCGCGATCGCGCCCGCGACCGGCGCCACGATGTAGCGCGCGAGCGCCCCGTCCTGAGACATGCCGTAGGCCTGCGTCGCCTCGCACAGGGATTCGCGTCCCGCCCTGCAGAAGCGGCATTGACCGCAGATCGGCGAAGGAAAGAGTGCCACGCGCTGGCCGAGCGTGAAGCCGCTCACCCCCTCGCCGAGTGCAACGATCGTGCCCGCGGCCTCATGGCCGAGCGTGATCGGGCTGCGCGCGACCGGGATGTCGCCGTCCACCGCCAGGTGGATATCGGTGCCGCACAGCCCGCAGGCGGCGACTTCGAGCAGCAACTGACCGGACCCCGCTTGCGGAACCGGGACGCTCTCGATCCTGAGCGGCGCGCCGGCTTCGTGCAGCCGCGCAGCCAGCATGGTGGTCGCGATCATGGCTTGTTGCTCCCTGCCGTCTGTCGAGGCGCCCGGCCGCGCGTGCCGGCACCCTTCGGTTTGCCAACCCTGGAGGACCCATTGCGGGCTCCGAATCCGAACGCACGCTTGACGACGTCGAAGACCTGGGCGCGGGTCTCACGCTGCTCGCCGCGTGTGCCGTGGCCGAGGTTGGCCCGCGATGCCCCGGCGATCGTCAGACCCAGGAACAGCGACCACAGCAGATTCGCGAGCACGACGCCCGGCGTGGACGGATCGACGCGCGCGAGCAGTTCGCGCAAGCGCCGGAAGTTCTCGCCCGATCGGCGCGCGATCTCGTCCTTGACCTCGGGCGAGACATTGTCGAGCACCTGCGGCTGCGCCAGGTAGGCCGAGATGACGAAGTAGTCCGGATGCTCGCGGTAGACCTCCTCGTGGAACTGCCAGATGGCCTGCAGCAGTGCCTCGGGCGGCATCGAGTTCGCGGCCAGCGCGTCCAGCCCCTGAGCCCAGAACGCGATACTCTCGAAGATCAGCGACAGCAGGATCTCGTCCTTGTTGCGGAAGTAGAAGAACAGCGTCGCTTCCGAGAGCTCGCAGCGCTCGGCGATCTCCTTTGTTGTCGTGCCTCGCAGACCCTGGCTGAGCAGCACGTCGCGGGCCGCGTCGAGAATCTCCTCGCGCCGTGCCGCGCGTTCGCGCTGGCGTCGTTCCGTCACACCCATCTGCTGCCCTGCCGTGCCAGATGCCTGAAGATCGTCTCGCGCTGGATCTCGCTGGTGCCCTCGCCGATCTCGAGCACCTTGCAGTCGCGATAGAAGCGCTGTGCCGCGCTCTCGCGCATGTAGCCCTGAGCGCCGCACAAATGTAATGCACGTTCGCAGACATGCGTGCAGGTCTCGGTGGCAAACAGCTTGGCCATCGAGGCGGCGCAGTCGTAGTCGCCGCCGGCCTCTACGAGGCGCGCCGCGTGCAGCGTGAGCTGCCAAGCGGCGTCGAGCCGCGTCGCCATGTCGGCGAGCGTGAAACGCACGAATTGATGGCGCGTGATCGGCGCCTCCCCCTGCATGCGGGTGGAAGTATAACGCAGTGCTTCCTCGAGCGCCGCGCGGCCCAGACCGACGCCAAAGCCCGCCGACGCGATACGCCCGAGCGTGAGTACCTTGAGCGCCTCGATGAAGCCAAGATGCTCGATGCCCAGGCGGTTGCCGACGGGCACGCGTGCGCCGTCGAAGACGATCTCGGCCATTTCCGAGGCACCCATGCCGAGCTTCTTGAACGGGGCACTGACGCGCACACCCGGCGTGTCGCGATCGACGACGAAGACCGACATACCCTTGAGACCGCGTGCCGGATCGGTCTGCGCGACGATCACCATGAAGTCCGCGAATGGGGAATTGGTGATGTACAGCTTGGAGCCATCGAGCACGTAGTACTCGCCTTCGCGACGCGCACGCGTGCGCACGCACGCAATGTCGGCCCCGGCACCAGGCTCGGCGTAGCCCCAGCAGCCGATGCGTTTTCCGGCTAGCGCCTCGGGAAGATAGCGCGCCTTCTGCTCTGCGCTTCCCAGATGCAGGATCGCCGAGGCCGCCAGCGCAGTGTGCACGTACAGGCCGAGCGCGATCGCCGCCGAGCCGCGCGAAAGTTCGGCACACAGGATCGCGTACATCACGCTGCCGCCGCCGCTGCCCCCGACATCCTCCGGGAATCCGATGCCGAGCCAGCCGAGCGCGGCCGTCTCCAGGAACAGCTCGCGCGGATAGCGCTCCGCCATGTCCCAGCGCGTAGCGTCGGGCACGATGCGTTTGTCGACAAAGGCGCGCACGCTGTCGCGGAAAGTGACTTCCTCCTCGCTCAGGCCGGCATCGGTCATGGTCGGCGTTCCTCGCCTACGGGGCGTGTGTCGGAGATTGGCGTGTCGGCTGCTCAGGCACCGCGAAAGACTGGCGCCCTGCGCTCGCGAAACGCCGCCACCCCTTCGCGGTGGTCGGCACTCTGCAGACACTGTACCTGCGCGAAGATCTCGTAGTCGAACTCGCCTTCCATGTCCCGGTCGAGAGATCGGCGGATTGCCGCCTTGGTGAAGGCCGTGGTGCGCGGCGCGAGGGTCGCGAGCTTGTCCGCGAGCGCGTCGACTGCAGCGTCGAGCTCGGCATCGGGCACCGTCTGGCTGACCAGCCCGATCGCCTGCGCCTCGGGCGCATCGACGACGCGCGCCGTCATCATCATGTCGATGGCACGCCCCAGGCCGATCAAACGTGGCAGAAAGTAGCCGGCCGACATGTCGCAGCCGGCCAGCGCCAGCTTGACGAAGGGCGCGCACAGGCGCGCCGACTCGGCGGCGACGCGGAAGTCGCAGGCGATGGCGAGGCCCAACCCGCCGCCGAATACGTTGCCGTGCAGCCGCGCGATCACCGGCTTGCCGATGCGTGCAATGACGCGGATTGGGTCGAGGTAGTGGTCGACAGTGCGCTCCCAGTCGTCGGCGGTACGGTCGATCATCTGGCCAATGTCTGCGCCGGCGCAGAACGACGCACCCGCGCCGGCGATGACGACGGCGCGCACCGTGGGATCGCGGCCAGCCGCCTCGAGCGCCTCGGTAAGCGCATCGAGCAGCGGCAGGTCGATGGCGTTGAGCTTGTCGGGCCGGTTCAGCGCAAGACGCAGCACGGCACCGCGGCGCTCGGTCAGCAGCGAGTCGATCATCGGGTTCTCCTGCGCATTGCATATTGAAAGCTGCCTTCGAAGACGGACTGCCCGCCCGCATCGCGGATCACTACGTCCACAATCACAGTGCCACGGCCGCTGGCGGAGAATTCCGCGGCCGGTGCCGGGGCGTCGGCGGCTGGACCGAACCGCGCCTCGGCCTCGAGCGCGCCTTCGGCGCGGCGCGTGTAATGCACCGTCGCCGTCGCGAGAAGGATGAAGCCTCCCAGCGGTGCGGCAATACCGTCGGCGACGACGCCGGCCGCGGTCTCGGCCAGCGTGTACAGCGCCCCGGCGTGCGTCGTGCCGGCGTAGTTGCGCAGTTCCGCCTGGTCAGGCTGCGCCACCACCACGCGGCCCGGCTCCTCGATGCGAATCCTGTGGCCGTGCCAGGCGACGTAGGCGATCGCGTCGAGGACGCTCTGCGTGTCCCTCACAGCTCGAGCCTCAGCGCCCGCAGCAGGTTGTCGCGCACGATCTTGCGGTAGACCTTGTCGTCGACACCCAACCCCTCGAGTTCGCTCAGCGTGCGGTCGAAGCCGAGCAGCGGGTAGTCGGTGGCCCAGATCACCTTGTCCTGGCCCCAACCCTTGGCGAAGTCGACCAGCGACTGCGGCCACTGGCGCGGCCCACGCGCCGAGGTCTCAAGATAGACATTGGGGTGCTTCCAGGCAAGCACCATCATCTCCTCGTGCCAGGGCTGGCCGACATGGCAGCCGAGGACGGCAAGGTCGGGAAACGACAGGGCCACCTCGTCGAGGTAGATCGGACGACCGCACTCGGAGGGCAGCAGCGGCCCGGTGTGGCCGACCTGAATCGCCACCGCGACGCCCAGCTCGCTACAGCGCATGTATACGGGCCAGTAATGCTTGTCGTTGGGCGGCAGCCCGGTCATGCCGTCGCCGTACATGTATGGTTCCAGGCGCAGACAGCGCAGTCCGAGTTCCTGCACCAGGTAGTCGACCTCGCGCACCACCTGCATGGGCTTCTGCATGATGTTGACGGTACCCGCACCGATGAAGCGGTCGGGGCGCTCCCGTACCATCTGCGCCACCTCCTCGTTGCTCAGTACCCATTGCCCGCCGTAGAAGAAGGCGGAGAGCACGATGCGGTCAACGCCTGCAGCGTCCATTTCCGCCAGCATCGCCTCGACCGTACCGCCCTCGAACATGTTGGGCGGGCACTTGTACTTGCGGAAGATGTGCAGGAACTCGGGTGGCCATTTCTTCGCTCCCTGCGGCGAGATGTAGGTCGCCCATGCGTCGATCGCGATCTTCGGCCTTGCCATACGGTCTGCTCCTTTTCAGTGTCCGGCGAAGTTGGCTCGCCGTTTCTCGATGAAGGCCCGTACGCCCTCGGCGGCGTCGTCGCTCTGTCGCAGGGGCTCCGCGAGAAACTGCTCCAGCCGCAATGCGGCATCCATCGGCAGCGCCAGCCCCTCGTAGACCGCTTCGCGTGCGGCGCGAACCGCGAGCGGCCCGTTGGCGGCAATCAGTGCGGCGATCTCGAGCGCACAGTCGAGCAGCGCGGCTGCCGGCACGACGCGGCTCACCAGACCCCAGCGCAGGGCAGACGCTGCGTCGATCGGCGTGCCAGTCAGGATCATCTCCAGTGCCACACCGACCGGCAACGCACGCGGCAGCCGCTGCGTGCCGCCAGCACCGGGCAGGATGCCGCGGCGGACCTCGGGCAGACCGAAGCGCGCGTGTTCGGCGGCGACGCGGATGTCGCAGGCCAGCGCGAGCTCGAGTCCGCCCGCAAGACAGGCACCGTTGATGGCGGCGATGGTCGGCTTGCGCGGATCGAAGTTGCGCGTGATCGCGCCCAAACCAGGCTCGCGCTCGCCGCGCTCGCGACGCTCGAACGGCGTCATCGACCGGTAAAAGGCACCGAGTTCCTTCAGGTCGGCGCCAGCGCAGAAGGCCTCGTCGCCGGCGCCGGTGAGCACCGCAACGCGCAGCGTGTCGTCGTCGCGAAAGTGCAACCACTCCTCGACGAGCGCCTGCTGGGTCTCGGCGTTGAGGGCGTTGCGTGCGGCCGGGCGGGCTATCGTCAGGATCAGCACGCCGTCGCGCGCCTCTCGCGTCAGGGTCATCGTGCCACCAGGTTGTTGGCGCGGGCGATTAGTCCGCGCATGATCTCGCTCGAGCCGGCACCGATCGTCATCGCCAGCGCGTCGCGATGCAGCCGACCCATCAGGCATTCCTCCATGTAGCCCAGACCGCCCTGGATCTGGGCACACTCGGTGGCCGTGTAGCGCGCAGTCTCGGTAGCGAACAGCTTGGCCATCGAGATCTCGGACTGGGCCGGGCGGCCGCGCACGTACAAGTCGACGCCGCGCCGCGTCAGGGCTTCGGCTGCCTCGATGCGCGTGAGCACGTCGGCCAGTCGGTGCTGCCAGACCTGGAAGCCGAGGAGCGCCTGCCCGAAGGCGCGCCGGCTGTGGCCCCATTCGCGCGCCTCGTCGAACATCAGTCGCGCATGTGAGCACGCCATGACCGAAAGCACGAGGCGCTCGCCCTCGAAGCCCGACATGATCATGCCAAAGCCGTCGTTGCCGGTGCCGAGCAGGTTCGCGGCGGGCACCCGGCAGTTCTCGAAGAACAGCTCCGCGGTGTCCGACGCGTGGGTGCCGAGCTTGCGCAGCCGGCGGCGCTGCAGGCCCCTGGAGTCGCCGGGCACGACGATCATCGACACGCCGTGCGCACCGGCGCCGCCGGTGCGCACGGCCAGGGTGATGTAGTCGGCAATCGTGCCGTTGCTGATGTAAAGCTTGGAGCCGTCGATGACGTACTCGTCGCCGTCACGCACGGCGCGCGTGCGCAGCGCGGCGACGTCGCTGCCGGCGTCGGGTTCGGAAACGCCAAGCGCGCCGATCAGCCGCCCCTCGGCCGCGCCACGCACGTATGTCTCCCGCAGCGCGGGCGAGCCGTAACGGTCGATCAGCATGGTAGCGAACTCGGCGTGCGCCATCACGGTCACCGGCACACCGATCGAGCCGCAACGCACCAGCTCCTCGAGCAGAACGACGGTGAACCAGAAGTCCTGGCCGCCACCGCCGTATTCGGGCGAAAGCCTCAGCCCGAGCACCCCCAACTCGGCGAGATCGGCGAACAGACTGCGCGGCACCTCGCCAGCAGCCTCCCAGGCCAGCACGTTGGGCGTCACCTTGTCGCGCACGTAGTCGCGCAGCGACTGCCGCATCAGCTCCTGTTCCTCGCTCCAGTCCCAGTCCACGGCCGTCTCCCGCATCGACACGCTTGCAATCGGGCGTTCATCGAACGATACTCAGTTTTCGTGCAATAATCAAGACAAGCTGCTCTGCTGCGTATGATCCGCCCGTCCGGGTCATCGCATGGAGCCGGAGAGCACCCGTGAATCGAGCCGTCATCGCAGGCATCGGACACACGGCCTTCGGCCGCCTCGAAGGCCGCAGCGCGCTCGACCTGGAAGCACAGGCGGCGCGGCTGGCGGTGGTAGACGCCGGCTTCGCACCGCAGAACGTAGACGGCCTGATCACCGACCCCGGCGCTGCACAGGGCGTGCTGCAGGGCATCGAGCCGCATTACCTGCGGCTGGGCCGTGCGCTCGGACTCGACCCGGACTTCGCCGGCACCGAGATCCTCGGCGGCGCGTCCAGCGCGGGGAGCATCCAGCGTGCCGCAATGGCAATCGAGGCCGGGCTGTGCTCGGTGTGTCTGTGCGTCTATGGCGACACGGCGCTGTCGACCGCCGGATCGTATGCCTACGGGCGCGGCGACGAAGCGGCCTTCGGTTTCTTCGGCGCAGCGGGCTTGCACGCGCTGGCCGCGCAACGGCACATGGCGCTGCACCGCACACGCCCCGAGGCCCTGGCCGAGGTCGCCATCGCGGCGCGCGCGCACGCGGCCCGCACCTCGCACGCGCAATTGAAATCGCCGCTAGACATGGCCGGCTATTTCGCGTCACGCATGCTGGTGGAGCCGTTGCGTCGCGCCGATTGCTGCCTGGTCTCCGACGGTGCGGCTGCGGTCGTCGTCTGCGCGGGGGAGCGGGCGAAGGACGCTCGCCACCGGACGGTGCGCATCCTGGGCATGGGCCAGGCACATAGCCTCGGCACCTACTCGAACTCGACGCATTTCGACACCCTTCCCGCCGCGCGCTGCGGCCCGCGCGCGCTCGAACGCGCTGGGCTGAGTGCAGCGGATGTCGATGTCGCAATGCTCTACGACTGCTTCACCATCGTAGTGCTTATGCAGCTCGAGGCCTACGGGTTCTGCGCGCCAGGCGAAGCGGGCGATTTCGTCGCTGGCGGGAGAATCGCGCCGGGCGGTGCGCTGCCAGTGAACCCCAGCGGCGGTCTGCTCGCCGAAGGCTATGGCGGCGGGATGCTGCACGTCATCGAGGCGGTACGCCAGCTGCGCGGCGATGCGGGCGAGCGCCAGGTGAAAGACGCCGAAGTGGCGCTGGTTACCGGCCATGGGTTGGGCATGAACAGCCACACGACGCTGATCCTGGGGCGTTGACGATGAGCCGCGAATCCGACACCCGTGCGGCAGCCGCGCGACATCTCGAAGCGGCGCAGTGCCATGCCTGCGGTCACGTCTTCCTGCCCTTCGGCCCGGTGTGCCCGCGCTGCTGGTCCGACAGGCTGGGCAAGCGGGCGCTGACGGGCCTGGGCGAAGTGGCGACCTTCACCGTCTATCGCCAGCAGTATCACCCCGACTTCCCCACACCTTACGTCATCGCACTCGTCGCGTTGCGTGAAGGGCCGCGAATGATATCCAGCATCGTCGACTGTCCGCCCGAGGCTGTGCGCGTCGGGATGGCGGTACGCGTCCGCTTCAAGCCGCGCTGCGAGCGCTGGTTGCCCTTGTTCGTGCCGGCGGCGGATGCCGCCTGCCCCGCCACTGCCCACCGGGGACTGAAAGAATGAGCAAATCCCGAGCGCCGCGCCCACGGCGCCACAACATCGGCGAATTTGTCGCCTCGGGCGACTGGAGCGACTATTGGACCACCGCGATCAGCCGCGCCGGCCACGGGCGCATTCTCGTGCGCGGCTACCCCGTCGAGGAGATCATCGAGCGACTCAACTACACCGAGGTCGCCTATCTTGTGCTGGCGGGGGAGTTGCCCGACGAGCACCAGACCGCTCTGTTCGACCTCGTGCTGCGCAGCGGTGTTGACCAGCAGTTCATCAGCGCCGCCGTCGGCGCCGCGCGCTTCACTGCGTCGGCGTTCCCGGACTCGCCGGTGCCGGCGCTGGCAAGTGGCATGCTGGCATCCGGCTCCGTGACCGGATCGCCGCAGGAGCCGGCCGAGATGCTGGTCGAGGCGATCGGCTGGCAGCTGCCGGAAGCCGAGACCTGCATACGGATCATGCAGGTTTGGGCCGAGCGGCGCGGCCGCGTGCCGGGGCTCGGTCATCCGATGCATAAGTCGGCCGAGCCGCGTGCGGTGGCGGTGCGGCGCCTGGCGCAGGGGCTCGACGGCTGGCGCGAGCACGGGCGCATGCTCGATGCCATCGAGGAGCATCTAGCCGCGGTCAAGGGACGTAAGATCCCGATCAACCTGGCCGGCGCGCTCGGCGCCGTGCTGGCCGATCTCGGTTTTGATCCGCTGGTCATCGGCGGGCTCGGTGCGCTCGGCTACGGCATGGCGCTGCTCGCCCACATCACCGAGGAGATCCGCGACGGCGTGCCGCTCAGGATCATTCCCGACGCGCTCGGCGCCAACTACGACGGACCCGAGGAACGCCATATCCCCGATCGGAGGAACGGATCATGAAGCATCCCTATTCCCATTACCCCGCGCGTGCCGCACGGCACTGGCCGAACCTCGTCGCCGCCATCGACGGCGAACGGCAGCTGAGCTTCGCCGAGCTCGACGCGAGGGCAAGCGGCGTCGCCGCGGCACTGATCGCGCGCGGTCTGCAAGTGGGTGAACGGGTAGCTGTCATCCAGTACAACAGCCTCGAGTTCGTGATCGCGGTCATCGCCGTCGCGCGCGCTGGCGGCGTACTGTGCCCGATGCTGGGTGCGCTGACCGAGGGCGAGCACCGATACATCGCCGCCGACAGCGACGCGCACTTCGTGCTCGCGCTCGCGCCCGAGCACCTCGAGCGCGCGCGCGCCATCGCGCCGAGCCCGCGGGAAGCGCTCGGCCTCGGCGCCTTCGCCGGCGCCGCCGACCTGCTGGCCAGGGCCGACGCGTCTGTCACGCTGCCTGCATTCGACCGGCCGCCCGAGACGCTGGCGCAAATCCTCTATACCTCGGGCACCACCGGGCAGCCCAAGGGCGTCACGCACAGCTTCGCATCGGTATCGGCGGCGATGAACTTCTGGGCCACGACCTTCGCGCACCGCCCCGAGGACCGCGTGCTCGGTCAGCTGCCGCTCAGCCACTTCTGCGCCCGCGCGATGGACAGCGCCTGGCTCGGCGGTGCGGCGTTGGTTATCCTGCGCGACCCGTCACCGAAACCGGTGATCGAGGCGATCGCGCGCCACCGCATCGCCTTCATGCTTGGTGTGCCGACCTTCCTGCGCATGCTGCTCGACGACCCGGCGATCGAGAACGCCGACCTTTCCAGCCTGCGCAATATCGTCTACGCCGCCGCCCCCGCGTCGCCGACGCTCGTCGAGCGCGCGATCAAGCGCTTCGGCCCGGTGCTCAACACCGGCTTCGGCCAGACCGAGGCCTACGGCCTGTGCACACACATGGGACCGGCCGAGCACGCGCAGGCGCTCGCCGACAACCCCTCGCGGCTGACCTCGGTCGGGCGCGAGTTCGGCAGCGCGCAAGTGATGATCCGCGACGAGGACGGCGAGCCCTGCGCGCCGGGCAAGGTGGGCGAGATTTGCATCTGCGCTCCGTGGATGACGCCGGGCTTCTGGAAGAACCCGGAACTCGACGCGCGGCGTCTGAAGAGCGGGTGGCTTCTCACCGGCGACCTCGGGCGTATGGAAAGCGACGGCTACATGTACCTGGCCGACCGCAAGGAGGACATGATCATCTCGGGCGGCTACAACGTCTATCCGGCCGAAGTCGAGCACGCGCTCGCCGCTCACCCCGCGGTGGCCGAAAGCGGCGTCTTCGCCGTTCCCGACGACAAGTGGGGCGAGGCGGTGCACGCCTCGGTCGTGCTGCGCCCCGACGCCAAGGTCAGCGAGGCCGAGCTGATCGCCTTCGTCAAGGAACGCATCACGTACTTCAAGGTACCCAAGGCGGTGCACTTCGTCGATTCGCTGCCCAAGACGCCGGTGGGCAAGACCATCCGCCGGGTGCTGCGCGAGCCCTACTGGGCCGGGCACGAGCGGCAGGTTCACGGCGCTGGTTGAGGATCACGCGTCGCGCACGAGCATGGAGCCGAATTGCCGCCGCAGTTCGGACTTCGCGATCTTCCCGAGCGAATTCTTCGGCAGCGCATCGACGATCTCGACTGAGCGCGGCTTCTTGAAGCCAGCCAGCCGTTTTCTACAGAAGGCGATCAGTTCGCCCGCACTCGGCTTGATCCCGGGCTTGGGAACGACCACGGCCTTGACCGACTCTCCCCACACTGGATCTGGTACCCCGATCACGGCAGCTTCGAGGACAGCCGGGTGCGCACAGAGCACGTCCTCGATCTCCAGCGGATAGATGTTGACGCCGCCGCTGATGATCATGTCCTTCTTCCTGCCGATTATGTACAGGAAGCCGTCTTCGTCCTGCCGTGCGAGATCGCCGGTATGCAGCCAGCCGGCCCTGAGGGTTTCGGCAGTGGCCTCGGGCTCGCCAAGGTAGCCTCGCATCACGGTTGGACCCCTGACGACGATTTCCCCGATTTCGCCGGCAGCCACTTCTACATCGGCGTCGTCGACGAGCCGAATGTCGTTGAGGAAGAACGCGCGCCCGACGCTGCCCGGCTTGCGCAGGGCGTCGGCCGGCTTCAGACAGGCGACACTACCGGTGGATTCGGTCTGTCCGTAGCTGTCGCAGAGGCCGACGCCCGGTAATCGCTCGAGGTGCCGCCTCTTCAGGTCGACGGGCATGATTGCGCCGCCGGTCACGATCAGGCGTAATGAGGTCGCCGAGGTGCAAAGTGGCTGCGGCAGATCAAGGATCATCGAGCACATCGTGGGAACCAGCACTGCACGAGTAGCCTGCACGCGTTCAAGCGTCGTCACGAAGTCCTGCGCTTCGAACGATTCCATCAGCACCAGCGTACTGCCGGCGAGGACCGTGCGCGCAAGCGTCGCCAGTCCTCCGCCGTGGTAGAGCGGGGCGGGATAGATCTCCACATCGTCGAACCTGACATCCCACTCGACGATGTGGTTGATGGCCTGGAAGAAGATGTTCCTATGCGCAAGTACTGCACCCTTCGGAAGCCCGGTCGTCCCGGATGTGAACAGGATGCAGGCGTCGTCGGCCTCGCTGACGTCCACTCGCACGCCTTGCCCTGGCATGACCGACAGCAGACTCTCGTAAGCGAGTGCTCCGGGCGCCCCGGATTCTCCGACTGTAACCAGCGTCAGCTCCTGGCGCAGGTTTAGATCGATGGCGTCGACCGCACCCACCAACGTATCGGCAAAGATCAGCCAGCGAGCCTTGCTCTTGCGCATGAGAGCCGTCAACTCGGTGCCCTTCAGCCTGGCATTGAGGACCACCAGCGTCGCCCCCGTCTTCAGCGCGCCGAAGTAGGTCTCGGCGAACTCGACGCGGTTGCCCATCAACAGCGCGACCTTGCTCCCCTTGCGGACGCCGACGTTTCGCAGGCCGGCGGCCAAGCGGTCGGCCCGATCGAGAAGCCCGGCGTACGTGCATGTCCGGTCGTTCACGACGACCGCCCTCTTGTGGGGAAATTTACGGGCCGTTCTCTCCAGCGCCGCGATCACCGTTAGCGCCTCGCTCATCGCATTGCCCGTGCTTCGTTCGTTGTTTGCCTGCGGCAGGAATGGTCCGCGGTCCGACAGCTGGTAACAGACATCAAGACACCAGTCTGCCGGGCAGCCACAGGGCGATCTGGGGAAATACGATCACCAGCGCCATGATCAGGAACTGACAGAACATGTACGGCAGCGCTCCACGGATGATCGCATTGAGCGAAACGTCCGGAGCGATCTGACGCGCCACGAACAGATGCACTCCGACTGGGGGCGTGATGACGGCCAGTTCCGCCTGCAGAATCACCAGCACACCGAACCAGATCGGATCCACCCCCAGCGCCTTGACGATGGGAAAGAAGAAGGGCAGCGTCAGCATGACCATTCCGACCGGATCCATGAACATGCCGAGCACCGTCATGATCAGCAGCATCACGATTACGACCAGCAGCGGAGAGGCGCCGAGCCCCTGCAGCGCATCGACCATGGCGAACGGTATGCCGGCAAACGCGAGGAAACGGCTGTAGAGCAGCCCGCCGATGATGACCAGGTACACCATGCAGCTAAGCCTGACCGATGAACTCAGTGCCTCGTTCAGTACGCGCCAGCTCAGTTGCCGGTGCACCGCCAGCAGGAGAAGCGCGCACAGCGCACCGAGAGCAGATGCCTCGATGACCGTGACGAGCCCCGAATAGATCCCGCCCAGCACCACCACGATCAGTACACCGAAGGGACCGATCGCCCGCAGTGACGCGATCCGCGCCGGCCACGGTACCGTCTTTCCGACGGCCGACGTCATCGCCGGGTTGCGCCGCGCAACCGCCCAGGCCGTGATCATGAACAACGCTGCGCTGACGAGACCTGGGCCGACCCCGGCAAAGAGCATCCGGCTCACGGACTGATCGGTCACCAACGCATAGAACACCGCCATCGCACTCGGGGGAATGAGCGCCGCCAAGGTTCCGGCGACAACGACGGTGCCCGCCGCGAACCCGCCCTCGTACCCATGGCGCCGCATCTCGGCAATCGACAGCCGTCCCATGGTGGCGGTAGCGGCGACGCTAGAACCGGATACAGCAGCGAAGAAGGCGCTGGCGCCGATCGCGGACATCGCGAGCCCGCCCGGCAAGCGGCCGAACCACAATCGAGCCGCCAAATAAGCCTGCTGGGCGAAGCCCGCGCTGGCGACGAGTTCTCCCATCAGGACGAACATCGGAATGACGACGAGCGAGAAGCTCGCCACGGTCGCATAAGGAACCGTGGAGAGCAGCCCCAACGCGGGGTCCGTGCCGCCAGTCAACAGCAGGCTGCCGGCCCCGACCAGCGCCATGCTGAATGCCACCGGAACCCCCAGCATCAGCAGTACCAGCAGCACTGCCCCGGACGCGATCCCGATCGCCTCGACGCTCATGACGCCGTTCCCCCGGGTGCCGCCGTGTCGGTGCGTGCTCGGGAGTCACAGCACAGTTGTACGAGCGAGCGTGCAAATTCGAGCAGAAGCTGAACGGCCAGCAGGAAGCTACCAAGCGCCACCAGCATCCTCGACGGATAGATCGGAAAGGCGATCAGGCCTGGCGAGTACTCGCCCATTTCCCAGCTTCTGAGCGCCATGCCGCCGGTTGCCCATCCAACGGTGACGAACAGCAGCAGGCCGAGCGCGGAGGTGAACGTCTGGAGCGCGGCGCGAGGCTTGCCGCCGAGGCGGCCGCTCACGATGTCCACCGCGATGTGCCCGCCTGCAGCCTGGGTCCCCGCAAGGCTCAGAAAGACGCTGAACACCAGGAGGAGTTCGACGCCTTCGAGCATCCCTGCGATCGGGTGGCCCAGCGCGTAACGCAGGATGGCATCGGCACTGACCCCGAACATGATTGCCAGAAGCGACAGATTTGCGCCGATGCCCAGCCAGCGCCAGCAGGCGCTCAGAGCACGATCGATCCGCCCGAGAAACGCGTTCATCGCCGCGCAGCGTCAGCGGCCGTGCTTCTTCTGCAGTTCGAGGTAGCGGCGCAGCGCTTCGCTGGCGGGAACGCCGTTGCTGTCCATCGACCTGGCCCAGGTCCCCCACAGCGCGACCATCGCCGATTGGAGCCGCTCGCGGTTTGCGGCATCCCAGGTGTGGAAGCGCACGCCCTTGCCCTCCATCTCCTTGATCGCATCCTGCACTTCCTTCTCGTAGACGTCCGACAGTCGCTCGGCAAAGGCCAGACCCTCTTCACGCATCGCGAGCTGGACGTCCTCCGGCAGGCGGTCCCAGGCCCGCCTGTTCATGATGACCAGCGGGCCGGCCGGCGCACCGAGTTTGATGCGCGTGTGATGCTTGGCGACCTCGTACAGCTTGCTGTCGCGATTGGCCGAGACGAAGCCCACGTTGGCGTCGAGCGTGCCCCGCGAAAGCGCCTCGTAAACCTCCGGCCAAGGCACGGCCACCGGAGTGGCCCCGAACCCGCTGATGAGCTGCGGCCACTCGCGGCCGATCACGCGGATCTTCATTCCCTTGAGCGCGCGCAGATCGGGAATCGGCCTGGTCGAGATCATCTCCTGATCCGATACACCCCAGGCGAAGAGAGGCTCGACGCCAAGACGTCTGAGTTCATCGCGGAAGAAGGCGAAGTCGCCGGTCAGGACCAATTCGTTCGCCGCGCGAATGGCGGGGCGGAACGCCGGACTGATTCCGGGCAGGTTGAACAGCGCAGAGATCGGCGAGATCGCGGGGTTGTAGGCCTGCACCCAGATTCCGATGTCGGCCACGCCGGAGCGGGTTCCCTCGAAGATCTCGGTCGCCTTGAGCAGTGACTCGCCCGGGAAATACTCGAACTTGACCCGACCCTTTGTCCGCTTCTCGACGTCTTCGGCCCAACCACGCGTCGCCTGTGCACGTGAGTTGGCGAAGGGCATGAAGTCGGCGATCTTCAGCGTGATCGGCTTGGTTTGCGTCTGCGCCGACGCGGGAGCGCTCACGGCCGCAATCGTTGCGAACAGGGCCTGCGCGACGATGCAAAGAATCGACTTCGATCGCATGATTCGCCTCCGGTTCAGTCCTTGTAATGCATGGACTCGGCCTGCATCACCCACCGTCCCTTCTGGATCTGCGCCAGTGAAGTGCGCCGCGAGGCCAGGTGATCCGTGGACGAGAACGAGATCGGCGCCGTACCGAAGATGTTGCGGAAGTCGCGGATGCGCTCGAGCCCGGCGACGAGCGAGTCGACTGTCAGCTCTCGGCCAGCGTTGGTGATCCCCATCGCGGCGGTCGTGAGCACGAGATAGCCCACCACGGCCTCGATCGTCGGCTCCTGGTTGAACTTGACCTTGTAGCGCTTCATCCAGTCCAGGACCTGGGGCGACGCGGTGTCCGCATAGGGCAGCGGCGTCATCACGCCGGCATAGAGCCCCTCGACGACGTCCTTGCCCAGCGCCGCCACCGCCAGCGAGTAACCGGCCTGGCTGACCAGGAAACCCGGGTTCCAGCCGAGATTGCGCGCCGCGGTCATCGCACCGACGGTCTCGCGCACCACGGTTCCCATTACCACGAGCTCGGCCCCATCGGCCTTGAGTCGCGCGATCTGGCTCGAGAAGTCGGTAGCGCCCCGTTTGAAGCTCTGCGCCGATACCGGCTCGAGGCCGGTTTCTTTCAACTGGTCCTGCACGGCGCGGAGGATCTCGGCGCCGAAGTCGTCGTCCTGGTAGAGCACGCCGACGCGACTCAGGCGCTTGGTCGCGATGAGGTACCCGAGACTCGTGCGCACGTCGTCGTAATAGGGAACGAAATACGCGAACTTGAGCCGGTTGAACGGCACCGCGAACATCTCGGCCGGCGAGATCGGGAACAGGTGCGGCACGCCGCGCTTGAGCACGAGCGGCATCGTGGCCGCAGTCGTCACCGTCCCCATCGCGCCGACGATGGCGAAGACGCGGTCGCGGGTCAGCAGCTTCTCGGTGACGAGCACCGCCTTCTTCGGGTCGTAGCCCATGTCCTCGACCACCAGGCGAAGCTTGCGGCCGTGGATGCCGCCGGCGGCGTTGATCTCGTCGACGGCCAGTTCCATGCCGTTCTTCGCCGGCAGACCCCAGAAGTTGATCGGACCGCTGAGGTCGAGGTCGGTACCGAGCACGATCTCGGTATCGCTTACGCCCTGGGTCTGGGCCTGCGCGGCCCCCAGCGACAACAGTGCCATCAAGGCGCCGCACGCCGCCGTCACGAATTCCGCCAGTTTCATCGATCGCTCCTTCTTGCTCATCGCTCCTCCACCAAGGCGCCAGGTGCACGCGCGCCGCCCATCGCACCCGCTTCCCGCCCGCTCCGGTACATGGCGTCGATCAGCGCCTTGTGGCGGCGCGCGACGACATTGCGCTTGAGCTTCAGCGTGGGTGTGAATTCCTCGTCCTCGGTGGTCAACTGCACGTCGATCACGCGAAAGGCCTTGATCTGCTCGACGCGCGCGAAGCGGTCATTGACCGCTTCGACCTCGGCGGCGACGAGGGCCTGGATGCCCTCGTGAGCGCACAGGCTCGCGTAGTCGGTGAACGGAATTGCGTGGTCCTGCGCGTAGCGGGCGACGTTCTCGTAGTCGATCATCACCAATGCCGTAAGGTACGGCTGCGCTTCGCCGATCACTACCGCGTCGGCGATGTAGGGACTGAACTTGAGCTCGTTCTCGATCTCGGACGGCGCCACGTTCTTGCCGCCCGAGGTGATGATGATGTCCTTGAGGCGGTCGACGACGCGGATGAACCCGTCCTCGTCCATCGTGCCGATGTCGCCGGTGTGCAGCCAGCCGTCGACCATTACCTCGGCGGTCCTGGCCGGGTTGTTCCAGTAGCCACCAAAGACATGCGGACCGCGCACGAGGATCTCGCCGGCCTCCGACAGCCGGATCTCGGTGCCCGGCAGCGCCACGCCGACGCTGCCGTGCCGGCGTACGCCCGGCGGCGGCAGCGAGGCGACACCTGCGGTCTCGGTCATGCCGTAGGCCTGCATCATGTCCAGGCCGAGCGCCAGGTACCATCTGATCAGTTCGGGGGCGATCGGCGCGGCGCCCGTGGTGACGTAGCGTGCGCGCTCCATGCCGATGAGCTTGCGCGTGCGGTGCAGGACGGTGCGGTCGGCGAGCCGCCACGCGAGCTCGAGCCACAACGGCACGCGCTCGCCCGCCGCGCGCAGCGCGAGCACCCGGTTGGCCGCGTCGAACGCAAGCCCGAAGGCCAGCCGCTCGAACGCCGTGCCGTCGCGCGCGGCGATCACGGCCCGCGAATGGAACTTCTCCCACAGCCGCGGCACGGCGAAAAACACGGTGGGCGAGATCTCGCGGATGTTCTGCGGCGCGGTATCCCGATTCTCGACGATGTTGACGATAGCGCCGTGGAAGACCGGACGCAGCGCGCTGAGCAGCCGCTCGGCGATGTGGCTGAGCGGCAGGAAGGACAGGATCTCGTCGGCCGGCCCGAACGGCATGACCGCGTGCAGCGCAGCGGCCTGGAACACCAGGTTGGCGTGGCTGATCATCGCGCCCTTGGGCGGCCCGGTAGTGCCCGAGGTGTAGATCAGGATCGCGGTATCCCCGGGCGCCACTGCCGCGGCGCGTGCGCGCCATTGCTCGGCCTGCACCGCAGACGCGGCCGCGCCCTGTTCGGCAAAGGCGGCCAGGCTCGTCACCATCGGATCGTCGAAGCCGCGCAGCCCCTCCATGTCGAAGACCACGATGCGCCCGAGTGCCGGCACCCTTTCGCGCACCTGCAGGACTTTGTCGAGCTGCTCCTCGTTCTCGACGAACAGCACGCGTGCGCCGCAGTCGTCGAGCACGTGGGCCACCTGCTCGGGGGCATTGGTGGCGTAGATGCCGACCGAGATCGCTCCCGAGGTGATGATGGCGTGATCGACGAAGAACCACTCGGGGCAGGTCTCGCCGAGAATGCAGGCGCGGTCGCCGGGTGCCAGGCCCGAGGCCATCAGCGCCAGCGCGATACGCCGCACCTGTTGACCGTATTCGGCCCAGGTGATCGGACGCCAAAGCCCGCGCGACTTGTGCCGCAGCGCGACGCGCTCGCCGCGCAGCTCGACGGCGGTCAGGAAGGCTGCGGCCAGCGTCGTCGTCGGTCCTGGCTCGATCTCCTGGCCGCGGCCATGGCGCACCCAGTCGGCGTCGGGCGTGTCGGTCGGCCTCAGCGCCACAGCTTGGTCCTCTTCCAGCGACGCGACGCGCGCATACCGGCTTCCTTGACCCCGAGGTAGAACTCGCGGATGTCGGCCTTCTCGACGAGCTCGCGCGCCGGCCCTTTCATCACGATCCTGCCGACCTCGATGACATAGCCGTAGTTGGCCACCTCGAGGGCTTTGCGCGCGTTCTGCTCGACGAGCAGGATCGTCGTGCCTGCCTCGACGTTGATGCGCCGGATGATCGCGAAAATTTCGCCGACCAGCCGTGGCGACAGGCCCAGCGAAGGCTCGTCGAGCAGCAGCAGGCTGGGGCTGGCCATCAGCGCGCGTGCGATCGCCAGCATCTGCTGCTCGCCGCCCGAGAGGTTCATGGCCGGCTGCGCCGATCGCTCGCGCAAGGCCGGGAATAGCCCGTGCATGCGCTCGATGTCGGCGTGCACGGCGTCGCGGTCGCGACGCGTGTAGGCGCCCATCAGCAGGTTCTCGCGCACGGTGAGGAACGGGAACACCTCGCGCCCCTCGGGCACGTGAAGCAGGCCCAGCGCCACCGTCGCGTCGGGCTCGCGTCCGACGAGGTCATGGCCGGCGAAGCGGATCGTGCCCTTGCGCGGCTCGACGAAGCCCGAGATCGACTTGAGCACGGTGGACTTGCCGGCGCCGTTGGAGCCGAGCAACGTGACGATGCTGCCCGCCGGCACGTCCATGCTGACGCCCTGGATCGCCAGCACCGGGCCGTAGCAGGTTTCGACGTTGCGCAGGGCCAGCAGCGGCTCGGGCATGTCAGTCCCCAAGATAGGCCTCGACCACGCGCGAATCGGCCATGATCTGCTGCGGCGATCCGGTCGCGATCACGGCGCCGCGGTCCATCGCCATCGCGCGGTCGGAGACGACGTCAACCAGGCGCATGTCGTGTTCGATCAGCAACACGGTGATGCCGAAGTCATCGCGGATGTCGCGGATCCAGAACGACATGTCTTCGGTCTCCTCGGGATTGAGTCCCGACGACGGCTCGTCGAGAAGCAGGACGCGCGGCTCGGCGGCCAGCGCGCGGCCGATCTCCACGACCTTGCGGATGCCGTAGGCGAGCGAGCCGACCGGCGCGTCGCGGTGCGCCTGCAGGTCGAGCAGGTCGATGATTTCCTCGACCTTGTCCCGGTGCGCGATCTCGGCCTTGCGGTTGGCCGGCGTGAAGAAAAGCTCGGCCAGCGGCGCCGCGCGGCCGCGGCAGTGGCGCCCGACCAGCAGGTTGGCGAGCACCGTCGAGCGTTCGAACAACTCGATGTTCTGGAACGTGCGCGCGATGCCGAGCGCGGCCACGCGATGCGGCGCGACGCGCGCAATGTCGAGGCCGGCGAGCAGAACCTCGCCCCGGTCGGCGTCGTAGACGCGGCTCACCAGGTTGAACAGCGTCGTCTTGCCCGCCCCGTTCGGGCCGATGATTGAGAAGATCTCGCCTTCCTCGACCGCGAAGCTCACGTCGCGCAAGGCCTCGATGCCTCCGAACCTGCGCCCGAGGTTGCGGATCTCGAGCAGGCTCACCGCAGCTGCTCCGATCTGTGGTACAGGCGCTGGCGGCGGAAGCTCGCCTTGCGATAGAAGGGGAACAGGTCCAGGTAGGCCTTCACCTTGACCCAGCGCCCGTACAGTCCCTGCGGCTCGAACAGCGTGAACAACACCAGCAGCAGCCCGTAGGCGCCGGCGTCCAGCCCGGTCTGGTATGCGGAGTTGATCGCCAGCGCATCGCGCACCACGATGATGAGCTGCGGCAGCATGACGACGAAGGCCGCGCCCAGCACCGCACCGTGCAGCGAGCCCAGGCCGCCGACCACGACCAGCACGAGCAGCTCGACCGAGATCATGATGGTGAACTGGTCGGGCGTGATGAACTGGATCTTGTGCGCATACAGCGCGCCGGCCAGGCCCGTGAGCGCGGCGCTCGCGGCCAGCACGGCGGCCTTGTACAGTGCGAGGTTCACGCCCAGGCTGCGTGCCGAGACCTCGCTGTCGCGGATCGCGGTGAACGCGCGGCCGCTGCGCGAGCGCAGCAGGTTGGCCGCGCCCAGCAGCACGGCGGCCAGCACGACGAGGCAGACGTAATAGAACTGCCATTCCGCATCGAGGGCCAGCGGCCCGAGCGCGATGCCCTCGACCGCCATCCCGAGGCTGCCTCGGGTGAGCGTCTCCCAGCGCGTCAGTACCTCCTCGACGATGAACGCGAAGGCGAGCGTGCCGATCGCAAGGTAGATGCCGGCCAGCCGCGCCGTCAGCAGCGCCAGCGCCACGCTCAGCGCGCCGGCCATCGCGCCGGCCGCCGGCAGCGTGAGCACGAACGGCAGTCCCCTGGCGCGCAGGATCGCCTCGGTGTAGGCGCCGACGGCGAGGAACGCCGCGTGGCCGAGCGAGATCTGCCCGGCGTGGCCGATCAGCAGCATCATCCCGATGCCGGCGATGGCGTAGATGGCGGCGAAGCTCAGCTGCGAGAGCACGTACTCGCCCAGTAGCGCCGGCGCCAGAAGTGCCGCGGCGGCCAGCAGCGCGTACGAGACCACCGACGCGCGATCATCGAACAGGCGGATGTCCTGCTCGTAGCTGGTCCTCATCGGCACGTGCATCGACTCAGACCTTCTTCATGACGCTCTGCCCGAACAGCCCTTGCGGGCGCACCGCCAGGACCAGCAGCAGCAGCACGTAGGCGGCGACGTTCTTGAAGCCCTCCGGAAGGTAGAAGCCCGCCAGCGCCTCGACAATGCCGACGACGAGGCCGCCGACGATCGCGCCCGGGACCGAACCGAAGCCGCCCAGCACGGCGGCCGGGAACGCCTTCAGCCCGATGAAGCCCATGTTCACGTGCACGAAGGTCACCGGCGCCAGCAGCACGCCGGCCAGCGCCGCCGCGGCGGCGCTGATGGCCCAGATCCGCGACAGGATAGCCTTGACCGGAATGCCGACGTGATAGGCGGCAAGCTGGTTCTGCGAGGTCGCCTGCATGGCGATGCCGAGCGTCGTGAAGCGGAAGAACCCGTAAAGTACGAGCACCAGTGTCACTGTCGCAGCGATGATCGCGAGGTACTCGTTGCCGATCACGACGCTGCCCAGCGCCGCGACTCCGCGCGAATACGGCGTGGCGATCGACCGGGTCTCGGTGCCCCATCCGGGCGCGATCGTCACCACGGAGCGGATCAGGAAGCCGATGCCGATGGTGATGATCACGATCGCAAACACCGGCTGGCCGACCATCGGGCGCAGCACGACCCGGTCGAGCACCGCGCCGACCAGTGCCATGCACACCACGGCGAGTGCAAGCCCGGCGACGAACGGCATGCCGAGCACACCGACGAAGGTGTAGCCGAGGAAGGCGCCCAGCATCATCAGATCGCCTTGGGCGAAGTTGATGATCTCGCTGGCCTTGTAGATCAGCACGAAGCCCAGGGCGACGATGGCATAGATGCAGCCGATCGCCGTGCCGCCGACCAGCATCTGCGCGAAATCGCTCCATCCCTGCATGTCGCCGCCCCGAAGTTCCGCTGTGCCCGGCCTCGCAAATGCGAGACTACTTTATAGTTCCTCAGTTTTCAAGTATTATTCAACACAAAGCGGGACCAATGCTGCTACTGCCCGCTCTGGCGCTGGCCAGAGCCGGGCAAGACAAACAAGGAAAGACTCGATGACGCGGTCAGACGACATGCGGGCCCTTGTGCTGCTGCACGCGGGCTACACCAGCGCGCCTGCAGGGGCCGATCCCGCCCCCCTGGGCGAACTCGTCGCGCTGCGACGGATCCCGCAGCCGCACCCCGGACCTGCCCAGGTGCTCGTCAAGGTCGCGCTGTCGCCGGTCAATCCCTCGGACCTGCTGTACATCGCCGGTACCTACGGTCAGCCGCGCGTGCGTGGCATGCCCGCGGGCTTCGAGGGCACCGGCCTCGTGGTCGCCACCGGCGACGGCCAAGCGCCAGCGCTCAGCGGCCGGCGCGTGAGCTTTCTGGCGGGTGCTTCAGGCGCCTGGGCCGACTATGCGTTGGCCGATGCCGCGTCCTGCGTCGCCGTTACCGACGCGCTGCGCGACGAGGACGCCGCCGCGCTGCTCGTCAATCCTCTCACCGCCATCGCGATGATCGACATCGCCGCCGAAGCCGGCACCAGCGCCGTCGTGCTGATGGCGGCGGCCTCGCAACTCGGCCGCATGTTGGTCGCCCTGGCGCGCGAGCGCGGCATTGTGCCAATTGCCATCGTGCGCAAGCCCGACGCCGCTGCACAGCTGCAGGAGCTGGGCGCCGCAGAGGTCCTTGTCTGCTGTGCGCCCGACTTCACCGAGCGGCTCGCCAGTACCCTGCGCGCCAACAAGCCACGCATCCTGCTGGACGCCGTCGGCGACCAGCTCGCGGCCGACATCTTCCTGGCCATGCCCTCGCACAGCCGATGGATCTCCTACGGAATCCTCTCGTCCACGGGGCCCCACCTGCCGGACATGCGCCCTTTCGTCTTCCAGGGCAAGCGCATCGAGGGCTTCTGGCTCAGCCGCTGGCTTGGCGCCGCCGGCCCCGCGGCACGCGCGCGCGCCACGCAGGAGGTGCAGCGGCGCTTCCTCGACGGCACATGGCGCACGCAAGTCGCCGCGCGCGTGCCGCTCGTCGATGCACTGCGCAACCTGCCCGCCGCGCTCGACCTTCCCGGCAAGGTGCTGCTGGCTCCCTGAGCGGGCAGTGCACACCGCAACGACATCGGCACTGCACCGGAACACGACGACTTCTTCGGCAACGGAGGTTCGACCATGCAGACCAATATCGGCCTGTTCCTGGCCAAGCGCGCGCAACTCGATCCGCACCGTATCGGGCTCGTCTACGAGGGACGCAATCTCAGCTACAGGGAGTGCAACGCGCGCGCGAACCGCGCCGCCCACGCCTTCGCCAACCTGGGCGTCAAGCACGGCGATCGTGTGGGCTTGCTGATGGCGAACTCGCCCGAGTTCGTCGAATGCTTCTTCGGTCTCGCCAAGATCGGTGCCATCGTGGCGCCGCTCAACTGGCGGTTGACGGCGCCAGAGCTCGCGTTCATCGCCAACGATGCCGGCATCGGCATGCTCGCCTACGGCGCCGAGTACGCGCAGACGGTGGCGGCCATGCGCGGCAGTATCGCCGCGACGAGCTACATCGCCGTCGGCGACGCACCCGCGGGCGACGCGAGCTACGCCGAGCTCACTGCGGCGGCGTCTGATGCCGAGCCGGATCCCATAGGCCAAGACGACGATGCGCTCGTCCTCATGTTCACCTCCGGCACCACCGGCAAGCCGAAGGGTGCGGTGCTCACGCACAATAACCTCTTCTACGATTCCTGCACGGTGCAGATGAGCGCCGACTGGCGCGCGGGAGACCGCGTGCTCGTCGCGCTGCCGTTATTTCACATCGGTGCGTTGATCTATGCAGTGATCGCCACCCACATCGGCGCAACCACGGTGCTGATGAAGAGCTTCGACCCGGTAGGCTTTCTCAGGTCCCTGCAGGACCAGAAGGTCAATTCCTTCCTCGCCGTGCCTGCGATGCTGCACTTCATGCTGCAGGTGCCGACGCTTGACGGGTTCGATCTCTCCTCGGTGCGCTGGGCCCTGTGCGGCACCGCGCCGGTGCCCGTGCCGCTGATTCAGGCCTGGGCGAAGCACGGCATCGCTATCCAGCAGGTCTACGGCCTCACCGAATGCTCCGGCGGCGCGGCGGTGCTCAGTTCGGAGCGCGCGCTGGACAAGGTGGGGTCGACCGGCCTGCCAATGTTCCACACTGACATTCGGGTCGTCGATGCGCACGGGCGCGACACCGTGCCCGGTGAGATCGGCGAGATCATCATCCGCGGCCCGCACGTGATGCGTGAGTACTGGAAGAACCCGCAGGCCACGGCGGAGACAGTGCGAGACGGCTGGCTCTACAGCGGGGACCTGGGCAAGCTCGACGAGGAAGGCTACCTCTACATCCTCGAGCGCAAGAAGGATCTTGTCATCTCCGGCGGCGAGAACATCTATCCGGCCGAAGTGGAAAGCGTCCTGAGCGAACTGCCGCAGTGCGCAGAGATCGCCGTCATCGGCATTCCCGATCCGGACTGGGGCGAAGCCATATGCGCGGTTGTGCGGCTCAAGGAAGGCCAGTCTCTCACGCTCGATGAGGTCGTAGCACACTGCAACAGCAAACTCGGCAAGTACAAGATCCCGAAGCGGCTCGTCCTCACCGACGAGCCACTGCCGCGTAATCCGACGGGCAAGCTGCTCAAGCGCGTCCTGCGGGAAAGGCACACGAACGCAGCTCCCACGTGACCGCGGGCGTCCCTGCATCGGATGGACGGACCGTAAGGCGGGGCAGGACCGGTGCGGCCGCTCTGGCATTCGCCGCCACTGCCCGATGCCCAGCGCAACGGCAGCCGACCTCGCTGCGCAGGCTCACGAATGCCGTCTCGCACTTCCGGCCGCTGCCCTCGCGACAGCGATCGTTGGTCATCGCCCGCGGGTAGAGCGCCACGCCCTCGACCAGTGTGCCGACGCTGCGGCCGTGGTGGGGCGCACCGCCTACAGGGCACGCAGCGCGACGACGATCCCCTCGCCGGTGGCGTGACGGTCCAGCCTGAGCAGGTGTCCCGATCTCTCGCCGCCGAGTTGCCAGCCGCGCAGCGACAGTTCGCCTCAGCACGTACCAGTCATCGATTGTGGCGCGCACGGAGTTCACGCCGACGCGGGTGAACGCCACCTCCACGGCCAGTCTGTCATCAGCTTTCCCACGACGCCCGGCACCGGTTCGCGGCGCACCAGTCGGTCGGCCGTCATGACGTCGAGCGCAACGCCGCAATCAGCGCCGTACTCGGCGACCGCCGCGACCAGCGCTTTGGGCGCCGTGGCGCCCACGCCGTCGTTGACGCTCAGCCCGTTGGGACTACACCCAACCCCGCTACATGCCCACGAAGTACAGCCACATTCGGTCAAGCTCCCTCTTCGTCGCCGGCAGGCTCATCGCCGGTTCTTCTTCGACACCGTATTGACATCTTGAAAGCGCGTGGTCTGGACGAATGCAGGAGTCTCTTTGCGGGAGGGGCCAACTCTTGGAAATAGTTCGGGCAGGCACCATAGCAAAGTCACCCGGGATGCCTAAGTCCGGCGCCGATGGGACCTGCTCATCAACTCGCACCTGCCGCTGCATCAGCGGGTGACAGGTTTGAGGCGGGCAACAGAGGCTTTCCAACGTCTTCGCGCAGGATCCGTCGAATCTCCAGGATCGAGGCAGAAGACTCCTGCACGCTGTGCCCTGACACGATGATCTTTTCCGAGGCCGCACCGTCCAGGTGGGCGCTGCGGTAGGGCACCAGCCCGTCGTTCGAGTCCGCAAGCGGACCGTTGGCGTCGAGCCTGGCGATGATCGAGTGATACGTCACGCGATCCGGGATCGGCAGCTCGCTCGCTGCCATGACAAAGGGATCATTCTCATCCAGCTGGTCGATGCCATTGGGAATTCGCTCCAAGAGCCGGTGAAGGCGTGCAGCGCTTGCCTCGGTACGAGCCTGAAACGCTTCACCGAAAGCCTCCAGCAGTGTCAGAGGCAAGCGGATCAACCCCGAGACCCAACGCGCAAGCCCATGACCGGCCACCGCGGTTCCGCGGTGAGGCGCCGCGATGAAGATCGCGCGCTCCACGCCCTGGAACGGCTGAAAGCGCAGCAGCGGCTCGAGTTCGGAGCGGAGGTCAGCCAGACGATCGAGGTCGATCCGGGGATCCGTGGAAGCCCAGGCCCATAGCTGCTCGTCGGCCGTGGAGACCATCAGGCGGGCGATCATCCCTCCCATGCTGTGGCCGATCAGCACCAGACCGCGAGACGCCGGAGTCTCATGATTCGGATCGAAATGACGCAAGGCGGCAAGAAGCAGTTGCCGTATCGCAGCGTGACTGGCCGACACCGGCATGTTCGTAGGGTAGTGGACCTGCCAGATCTGGAAATTGCGCCGCACTTGTTCGTCGCCAAGAAGCTCGTTGGCCACGTTGACCCAGGCCTCGGGACTGCTGGCCAACCCGTGGAGCATCACGATGACACGCCGCTGCGGGTCGAAAGGCTGCATCAGGTACAGGTGCGGATGCTCGATGCCACGTTCGCGGCCAAACAGGCTGCGTAGCGACTGTTCGTTGAACCCTGAATGTGCCAACCACAGGCCGTAGCCGGCAGTGAAATTCCCGGCCAGCGGCACGCGCCGGCCGTGCAGCGTCAGATGGTCTTCCGTCAGCGGGTCATGCACGCCGACGACGAGCTCGCGTGCGCCAAGCAGCCCATCCAGAGTCTGCGCATCGAAGCGAAACACAGCGGTTACATTGGGGGTGGGCATTTCAGTCCACCCGGTCACCGGCGGTGAATTCCGACGGATTGTTTGCCGACCGAAATTCGAATGCGCCTCGGGAGCCATGGCCGGCGTCTCCGGGTGGTCATCCGTCACGGCGACGAATTCGGCGCCGAACCCATCGCGCCGGTAGGCGCTGCGCAGCCCCTGAAACGCCAGCGAGGGTGCCGGCACCAGATCGCGCGGCATGGCCCCCCCAGGCAACTGCGCCCGCAGCTCGAAGCGCAGTGTCCAGTCCTCGAGACGCAGCGCCCACGCGGATTCGCCTGCGACCGCGCTCGCCTGCCTGACCCGTGCACGGAAGATATGCATGAGCGACTGCTGCACAGCGAAGTTGTACCAGTCGCGTACCTGCGTCTGCCGCTCCTCGAATGCGCGCTCGCCCGGCGAGCGCCGACCAAAGAAGAGATAGGCATAGGCATGGCGCGCCGCCTCCAGCCAGGCCGAGACGGCCGCCGCGTCATCCGGGCCGATCGCTGCCGGTGGCGAGACGGCGCGTTGCAGCCAGAGCTCGGCCAGCGTCGACAGTCGGGGCTCGTCCGCAATGCCCTCGGCAGCGGCCAGGGCTCCGATGCAGGCGGTTGAAGTGGTCGGAGCGCAAGCCTGTTCATCCAGACCGGCCCCGTGAATGGTCTGCAGGCTTGCGACGCTGAGCCTTCCCGTGCCGAGAATGTCGCCACGTCGCAGCGCGACGTATTCGTTCGGTGCCATTGATCGCACGATCACCGATGGCTGGAGTTCGCGCACGACCGCACAGCCGGCCAGCATCGACACCGCGGTGGCCGCGATTACGTGGCGCCCTAACGCCTTGTAGAGACGAAGTGTCCTCGAGCCTGCCAACGCAAGTCCTCGCTGCCATCTGCTCCGCGATGCCGACGGCCTGGGCGCCAGGGAGGGCGAGAATCGGTCGCGTGCCCGTCAGGCGACCTCATCCGGCGCAAACCCGGGTTGCCGGTGTCCGGGCTCCTGGCGAACATCGCCGCTGCGCGCATTCGTGAAGGTTCAGGCCGCCGTGTACCCGCCATCGGCCACGAGCGTGCCGCCGGTCATGGCGCTGATTGCATTGCGTAATCTACCGTCGCTCAATACATGTGCTGTCCGCCGTTCATGGCAACGTTGCTGCCGGTCATGAAGGCGGCGGCGTCGCTGGCAATGAAGGCCACCAGCGCCGCGATCTCGTCCGGCTGACCGAGACGACCTACTGGAATCGCGTCGATGATCCTCTGGCGCACGTCCTCGCGCACCGCCATCACCATTTCGGTGGCCAGATAACCGGGCGATACGGTGTTGACCGTCACGCCCTTTCGCGCCACCTCCTGTGCCAACGCCTTGGTGAAGCCGTGCACGCCGGCCTTGGACGCCGAGTAGTTGGTCTGACCGAACTGACCCTTGCTGCCGTTGATCGATGAAATGTTGATGATGCGACCCCATCCGCGCTCGATCATCGGGTCGATGAACGGCTTGGTGACGTCGGCGTTGTTCACCAGGATGTCGATCCGATGACCGTCGGCGTGGATGCGCCGCGCCAGTTCCTGCGTTGATTCGTAGTCCGATACATCCACCCCGTAGGCAGCAAATGTGTAGCCCTGTGTCGCTTGCGCTTGCTGCCACCGGCCAATCGTGGTGTTGTCGGGGGTATGCGTGACGATCATGCGGTGGCCGGCATCGTGCAGGGCACGGGCGATCGCAGCGCCCAACCCGCGGTTGCCTCCCGTCACCAGCGCCGTCCGTTGTGTCGTATTCACTGCCGTCCCCTCATTTCTTGGTCTTGCCCTGGGGTACGGCGCTTGGGGCGGTCCAGGGCTGCATCCAGCGCTGGCAAAGCTGCGTGAAAGAGGCTGCGTCGCCACTGGCGCCGAATGCCTCGGAGACAGACTCCTGCCAAGTCGTGAGCGCCTGGCGCAGTCCATTGGCAAAGGCCGTCTGGCTCTTGGCTGCTACTTGCCCGACCGCTTGGGCATCGCCCATGCGGCCTTGACACAGACGCCAGAACACCTCGGACGGCAAGGTCGCGAGCGCTTGCCAGTCGGCCGCCTGTTGGAGGCCCTGGATGCGCGAGGTCGTCTCCAGCACGCCGCCAGCGCTGAGCTGTTGCATGGCCTGCAGCAAGCGCGTGATCTGCAGTTGCAGCTCGGCATTGGCTTTGTAGAGATGGATTGGCAGTTCGTTGCTCATTGCAGTGCCCTTCGGTCATGGTGGACCCCCTTCGGGGCAGGTGTGGGCCATCTTTAGTGATGTCCCTTTGAAATGGTCTGGCCTTATCTCGGCTTCAGCGCGTCGTATCAGCGCATTGCCACATAGGTTCCCGGTGCATCACCAAGCGGTCCCTGCGTGCCGCCCATTGCAGGCGGCGCCACACGCTCGGTCGAACGCCGCGCCAGCCACTGCTGCCAGGCTGGCCACCAGGAGCCCTCGTTCAGCGGAGTTTCGGTACGCCACGTTTGCGGATCGACGTAGCGAGCACCAACGCTGCGGGTCGCAATCTGGTAGCTGCGCCGGGGGTGCCCTGGCTCACTGACCACACCGGCGTTGTGCCCGCCGCTGGTCAGTACGAAGGTCAGTTCCGCATCACTGAGCAGGTGCATCTTGTATACGGATGGCCAGGGGGCCACGTGGTCGCGCACCGTGCCGACGATGAGCATCGGCACTTCGATGTCGGCGATCGCCACCGGCCGTCCGCCGGCCTGGTAGCGTCCCTCGGCCAGATCGTTGTTCAGATACAAACGCCGCAGGTACTCGCCGTGCATGCGATACGGCATGCGCGTCACGTCGGCATTCCAGGCCATCAAGTCGTTCACGCTCTGGCGCTCGCCGATCAGGTATTCACGGACCCGCCTCGACCAGATGAGGTCGCGCGAGTTGAGCATCTGGAAGGCCCCGGCCATCTGCCTGCCGTCGAGATAGCCTTTGTCCCACATGGCGGCCTCGAGCCAGGCCAGTTGGCTCTCGTCGACGAAAAGCGCGATTTCTCCTGACTCGCGGAAGTCGGTTTCCGCGGCGAGCAGCGTCAGACTTCGCAATCGTTCGTCGCCATCGCGAGCCATCGCTGCCGCGGCAATCGTCAGCAATGTGCCTCCCAGGCAATATCCGACCACGTGCACCTTGCGTTCGGGAACGATGTTCGTGACCGCGTCGAGCGCGTCCATGACGCCAAGCGATCGATAGTCCTCGAGACCCAGGTTGCGATCGGCCGCCGTCGGATTCTTCCAGGAGATGATGAATACCGTGTGACCCTGGCCCACCAGGTACTTCACCATCGAATTCCGGGGCGAGAGGTCGAGGATGTAGTACTTCATGATCCACGACGGCACGATCAACACGGGCTCGGCATGCACTTCGGGCGTGACCGGTGCGTACTGGATCAGTTCGATCAGCCGGTTGCGGAACACCACCTTGCCTGGCGTGACGGCGACGTCCTTGCCGACCTCGAACCCGTCCATTGCGGCCGCAGTCTCGTCGAGCAGCAGGCGCCGCGCATCGTCGAGGAAGTGCCTCGTGCCGTGCCACAGATTGGCGCCGCCGCTGGCGGCGATGGCGCGCAACACCTCGGGATTCGTCCAGACGAAATTGGCCGGAGACCACATGTCGAGCCACTGCCGCCCGACAAAGGTGACCATGTCTTCGTGATGCCGCGAAACTCCGCGCACACCGGCGGTGGCGTTGTGCCACCACTGCTGCTGCAACAGGAAACCCTGATGGATCAGGTTGAATGGCCACCTGAGCCAGTCGGGATCGGCAAAGCGCCGATCCTGTTCCAGCGGCTCGATGCAGTTCGGGCAATCACGCCCGGCTGCAGCACGCAGGGCATAACGCGCATACCGTTGCTGCTGTTGCAGCGCCTTCTCCAGCAGGCTGCGTTGCTTGCCCGGCGAAAGCGCCAGATGCAGTGCCCAGTCATGCCATGCGAGCAGACCAGCCGCCGGCGAGAGCCCGCCCGTGACTCGCGCCCGCAAGGCGCTGGCAAGCGAGTCGAGAACATCGGGTCGGTCTCCCTCACGCGAAGCCGGCACAGGGGCGCTCGCCATTGCAGAGACTGTCATCTCGTCGAGATCCTCTTGGTAAGTGACTTATTACTAGCTTAACAAACAGGGAAGGAAATGCAAGCCATCGACAGAGGCAATCCGAACAGGCTTTCTGCTTGAATCCAGGGGCGTGCAGTGATAAGCTAGTAATAAGTCACTCACTCTATGGAGCCCGCGAAAAGTGAATGAACGACCTCCGGCCCTGCCCGCCGAGGAGAGGCGCGCGGCCACGGTGAAGGCCGTGGTCGATCTCGCTGCCGAGCAGAACCCTGCCGAGATCACGACCACAGCCATTGCCGACCGAATGGGTTTGACCCAGGGTGCGCTGTTTCGCCACTTTCCGACCAAGGACGCGATCCTGGAGGCGGCGATGTCCTGGATCAGCGAGCGACTGCTGGCCAGCGTCGACGAGGCCATCGAAGGCGCCGCGTCTCCTGCCGTGGCACTCGAAGCCGTGTTCATGACGCACATCGACTTCGTGGCCAGGCACTCCGGCGTGCCTCGAATGCTCTTCGGCGAGTTGCAGCGCCCGGGCGAGACACTCGCGAAGCGCATGGTCCAGACCTTGATTCGGCAGTACGAACGGCGGTTGCGCCGGGTGATGGAGGCAGGCAAGGCGCAGGGGGAACTGGACCCCGCGCTGGACGTGGACGCCGCCGCGGTGCTTTTCATCGGCACGATCCAGGGGCTGGTGATGCAGTCAATGCTGGCCGGCAAGGTCAGTCGAATTCGCCGCGACGCGCCCGCGGTGTTCGCGATCTATCGACAAGGCATCGGGGCCACGAGATGAAGACCCTGCGCGGCACGAAAGCCGTCATGCTCGTTGCGACCATTGCCGTTGTTGCGGTCGGTGCCGGACTCTTCTGGATTCAGCGCAGCAAGAGCGATTCTGGCCCGCTGCGGCTGTATGGCAACGTCGACATCCGCGAGGTGCAACTGGCCTTCCGGCAGCCCGGTCGGGTGGCCCGGATGAATTTCGATGAAGGCGACGCGATTGCCGCCGGCGCGCGCATGGCCGCGCTGGACGCGCAGCCCTATCGCGAAGCCCTGGCGGCAGCCGAAGCCTCGGTACAGGTGGCGCAGGCGGAATTGGCCAAGCTGCGCCGCGGCTTGCGGCCGCAGGAGATCACGCAGGCGCGGGAAGCGCTCGGGCAGGCGCAGGCCGGCGCCACCGACGCCGAGCGAAACTATGAGCGCCAAAGCCGGCTGCTCGCATCCGGCGCGAGCAGCCAGCGCACCGTCGACGCTGCCCGCACCGCGCGGGACCAGGCGGCCGCCGGGGTCAACGCAGCGAAAGCGGCCCTGTCCCAGGCAATGGAAGGATTCCGCAAGGAAGACATCGCCGCCGCGGAAGCCCGCCTTGCGGCGGCGCAGGCAGCGCGCACGCAGGCCGCGACTGCTCTGGCCGATACCGAGTTGCTCGCGCCCAGTGACGGCACCGTGATCGCACGCGTACGCGAGCCTGGCAGCATGGTCGCGAGCCAGAGCGCGGTCTACAGCCTGAGCCTCGACAAGCCCGTTTACGTGCGCGCCTACGTCGGCGAGACGGACCTCGGGCGCATCGCACCCGGCACCCGGGTGCGCGTGAAGAGCGATTCCTCCGACAAGACTTATCGCGGTCAGGTCGGCTTCATCTCGCCGCGTGCCGAGTTCACACCCAGGACGGTGGAGACCACCGACCTGCGCACGGACCTGGTGTATCGCCTGCGCATCGTGATTGCCGATGCGGACACCGCGCTGCGCCAGGGCATGCCGGTCACGATCGAGGTCGAGGCGAACACCGCCGACAGCAGCAGGCAGTCGGAGAGTCGCTGAGATGCCGACAGGCACTGCCAACGCGGCCGCTCCCGAAGGTGCGAACGATCAGGCTGCTGCCGTCGTCATCGAAGGCGTGGACAAGCATTTTGGTTCCGTTCAGGCCTTGCGGGGCTTGAGCGCACGCATCCATTACGGGCGGCTGACCGGCCTGGTGGGCCCGGACGGTGCCGGCAAGACGACGCTGATGCGCATCCTGACCGGTCTCCTGGTGCCCAATGCCGGTCGCGTCACGCTGGCCGGCTTCGATGTAGTGAAAGACAACGACGCCATCCACGTCGCCAGCGGCTACATGCCGCAGCGCTTCGGTCTGTACGAAGACCTGTCGGTGATGGAGAACATGCGCCTGTATGCGCGGCTGCGCGGCATGGACGCCGACCGCAACGCCGACCTGTTTGCCGAGTTGCTCGACTTTACCCGGCTCGGGCCCTTCACCACGCGCCTGGCCGGAAAACTCTCCGGTGGCATGAAGCAGAAACTGGGCCTGGCCTGTGCCCTGATGGCACGGCCCAGGGTCCTGCTGCTGGACGAGCCTGGCGTGGGGGTCGATCCGGTCAGCCGCCAGGATCTGTGGCGCATGGTGCAGGCGCTCACCGACGAGGGCATGGCCGTCGTCTGGTCCACCGCGTACCTGGACGAAGCCGAGCGGTGCGAGAGCGTGCTGCTGATGAATGCAGGTCGACTGCTGTTCGATGGCCCACCGCAGGCGTTGACCGCGCAGCTCGAGGGTCGCAGTTTTCGCCTGGAAGATGTCGGCACCCGGCGCCGCGCGCTGCTCACCGAAGCGCTCGACCTTCCGAGCGTCAGCGATGGGGTGATCCAGGGGGCGGGCGTGCGCGTGGTGCTGCGCAAGAGCGCGGGAGCGGAGCAAGTCCAGGCTTTGGCTGATCAGGCGGCCGTGCACCTGGCGCCAGTGCCCGCACGCTTCGAGGACGCTTTCATCGATCTGCTCGGCGGCGGCCCCGGCGGCACATCGACTCTGGCCGAGCGTCTGCCGCCGGTCGAACTGGGATCCGACATTGCCGTTTCCTGCCGCAACCTGACCAAGCGCTTCGGGGACTTCACCGCCACCGACAACGTCAGCTTCGAAGTGCGCAAGGGTGAAATCTTCGGCCTGCTCGGCCCCAATGGCGCCGGGAAATCCACCACTTTCAAGATGCTCTGCGGCCTGCTCGAGCCCACCGAGGGGGAGGCGCACGTGGTGGGGCACGACCTGCGCCACGCGACCGGCGCAGCAAAGAGCCGCCTCGGCTACATGGCCCAGAAGTTCTCGCTCTATGGCCTGCTCTCGGTGCGCCAGAACCTGGAGTTTTCGGCCGGTGTCTATCAGCTGGAAGGAAACACACGACACGATCGCATCGAGGAAATGATCGAGACCTTCGACCTGCGCAACTGGTTATCGGCCGCGCCCGACTCCCTGCCTCTGGGACACAAGCAGCGCCTGGCGCTCGCGTGCGCGCTGATGCATCGCCCACCCGTGCTGTTCCTGGACGAGCCCACCTCCGGAGTCGACCCGATCACGCGTCGCGAATTCTGGACCCATATCAACGGCCTGGCACGCAAGGGCGTGACCATCATGGTCACCACCCACTTCATGGACGAGGCCGAGTACTGCGATCGCGTGGCGATGCTGTCTCGCGCGCGCCTGATCGCGCTGGACACGCCCGACGCTCTCAAACGGGCCGCCACCCGTGCCGAGCGACCCGACCCGACCATGGAGGACGCCTTCATCCATCTGGTGCAGTCGGCCGACCGTGAATTCGAGACGAGCACGTGACGGACAGCACCCGACACGACGACATGGATCCGGCACGGATGGGTGGTTTGCGCCGGTTCGACCTGCAACGCCTCGCAGCACTGGTCCACAAGGAAAGCCTGCAGGCGCTGCGCGACCCATCCACGCTGCTGATCGCCTTCGTGTTGCCCGTCGTGTTGTTGCTGCTGTTCGCCTATGCGGTGTCGCTGGACGCAAGGCACGTACGCATCGGCGTGGTACTGGAGTCACCCGGCGCTTCGGCGCAGGCGCTGGCTGCGGCCTTCGCCGGCACCCACTATCTCGACGCGAACTTTGCCCATGATCGGCGGGAGGTCGAGAACAAGCTCGTCTCGGGCGAACTGCGCGGCTTCGTGGTCATACCGCAGGACTTCGAGGAGCGCCTGGCGCTTCGGGGCAGCCAACCGCTCGTTCAGATCGTCACCGATGGTTCCTACCCCAACACCGCCAATTACGTGGAGAACTATGCCAGGGGCGTGGTGCAGTCCTGGCGCGCCGGGCTCGATGTGGAAGCCCCGCCCCAGGCGGTACTGCTCGAGCCCCGCTACTGGTTCAACGCCGAGCTCGAGAGCCGCCGCGCGCTGATTCCAGGTGCGATTGCCATCGTCATGACCATCATCGGCACGATGCTCACTGCACTGGTGGTGGCGCGTGAGTGGGAGCGCGGAACCATGGAGGCAGTGCTGTCGACGCCTGCATCGGTGGCGGAAATCCTGATCGGCAAGCTGTTGCCGTACTTCGTGCTCGGAATGCTCTCCACGCTGGGCGCCGCCGCCCTGGCCGTGTTTGTCTTCGACGTGCCCATGCGCGGCTCGATCGCGGCACTGCTGCTGCTGTCGGCGGTCTTCATGGTGCCGGCGCTGGGCCAGGGCCTGCTCATTTCGTCGCTGGCGCGCAACCAGTTCCTGGCGGCGCAGATCGCGCTGTTTTCCGGTTTTCTGCCCGCCTTCATGCTCTCCGGTTTCCTGTTCGAGATCGATGCCATGCCGGCTCCGATCCGCGCCCTGACCTGGCTGGTTCCGGCACGCTTCTTCGTCGATGCACTGAAGACCGTATTTCTCGCCGGAGATATCTGGGCGGTGTTCACCCCGAATCTGCTGGCCATGGCTGCGATCGGGTTGGCGTTCTTCCTGCTGGCCAGGCGCGTCACGCGCAAGAACCTGGAATAGCGGCCGTGGCTGGATCGACCTTCTCCCTCACCCGCTTGCGGGCGCAGTTCATCAAGGAAGTGCTCAGCGTGTTGCGCGATCCGCGCAGCCGCATGGTGGTGTTCGTGCCGCCCATTCTGCAGCTTCTGATCTTCGCCTTTGCCGCGACGCTCGAAGTCCGCAACGTCGACATCGCCGTGTACAACCAGGACTCGGGCCGCTGGTCTCACGAACTGGTCCAGCGGCTTGACAGCGCCGAGTTCATCACGCGCGTGCGGCGCGTGCAGAGCAGGAAACAGCTGCACGACCTGATCGACCAGGGCGAGGTGATTGCGGCGCTCGACATCCCGGTGGATTTCTCGCGCATCATTGCGGCCGGCGACAGTGGCCGTGCACAGGTGCTCGTCGATGGCAGGCGCAGCAACTCCGGCCAGATCGCCGTCGCTTACCTCTCCACCATTGCTGCCGATATCGGTGCCGAGGTCGTGCCGGAAACCCAGGCGCCGACACCGGTAGTCGTGCGCCACTGGTTCAATCCGAACCTGGTCTACCGCTGGTTCATCGTACCCGGCCTCACGGGTATCCTGGCGCTGTTCAGCGCGTTGCTCATCACCTCGCTGTCGATTGCACGCGAACGCGAGTTGGGTACGTTCGATCAGTTGCTGGTGTCACCGACCTCGACACCGGAAATCATCGTTTCCAAGTCACTCCCTGCGCTCGCAATCGGCACTCTGCTCGGCCTGTTCATGGTCGCGGCAGGTGTGTTCGTGTTTCGCATCCCGTTCACCGGGTCGTTCGGCCTGCTGCTCGTCAGCCTGATGCTGTTCATCCTGTCGGTGGTCGGTATCGGCCTGATGATCTCCGCTGTGAGCATGACCCAGCAGCAGGCCATCCTGGGCGCGTTCGCCGTTGGCGTGCCAGCCGTGCTGATGTCCGGCTTCGCCACGCCTGTGGAGAACATGCCGGTGTTCCTGCAATGGCTGGCCCAGGCCATTCCGCTGACCCATTTCCTGATCATCGTCGAAGGCAGCTTTCTGAAGGCCATGCCACCCGGTGACATTTTCGCCAGCTTGTGGCCGCTGGCGGTCATCGCCGTGATCACGCTGACGATGGCCACCGTATTCGTCCGAGGACGCCTGCAATGACCCGCACCCATCACCTCGATGCACCGGCAGCAATCGGAGGCCGCCTCTCCGACCGACTGCTGCGTCCTGCAGTCCTGCTCGTGGGCAGCATCCTGCTGACGGCGTGTGCCGCCGTCGGCCCGGATTACCAGAAACCGCCATCGGTCGAGATCGGCGACGGCTGGACCCTGCCGCTGGCGAGCCAAACCGCGTCGGCGGACCTGGCCCACTGGTGGTCCAGCCTCGGCGACCCGGTGCTGAATCGCCTGATCGATACCGCGCTGGCACAAAACCTCGACCTGCGCCAGGCCGCGGCACGCATCGACGAGGCGCGCGCACTGCGCGATCGCGTGGCCGGCGAACGCCTGCCCACCGCGAGTATCGGCGCGAGCGTCAACCGGCGCCGGCAGAGCGAAAACGGGCCCTTGCCCATCGGGGCCATCCCCGGCCTCGAGGCCACGCAGACGATCTACGATGCGGGCTTCGACGCGGCCTGGGAAGCCGACCTTTTCGGTGCCAGGCTGCGCGCACTGCAAGGCGCCAGCGCCCGGCTTCAGGCTACGGAGGTCGACGCGCAGGGCGTGCGCATACGCATCGTCGCCGAGGTCGCGCGCACCTGGTTCACCGTCGTCGGTGCCGGGTATGAACTGCACGCGCAACGGGCCACGCTGGACACGCTGCAGCAGACGCTGGAACTGGTGCGCCTGCGACATGCGCTGGGCGATGCGGCCGCCTCCGACGTGGATTCGGCGTATGCCCAGTGGGCCACGGCCAACGCAGTCTTGCCGGATATCCAGGCGCGGCAACGCGCCGCGGTCCTCGGCCTGGGCGTACTCCTGGGCGCGCCGCCGGAGCGCGAACTCGCACTGCTCGACGAGCCGCTGGCGCCGTCGGTATTGTGGGCGCTGCCGGTGGGCGAGCGCGCCGACGTGCTGCGCCGTCGCCCCGACGTGCTCGCCGCGGAGCGACGCCTGGCCGCGAGCGTAGCCGACATCGGCGTGGCCACGGCCGATCTCTTCCCGAAGCTCTCCATCGGAATCGGCGGCGGGTTTCAGGCACTCGACACCGGTGACTGGTTCGATGCGTCCAGCTCGCGCTTTTCCATCCTGCCGCTGATCTCCTGGCGGCTGTTCGACGGCGGCCGTGTGCGCGCTGAAATCCGGGCGCGCGAGGCGTCCGAGCGGCAGGCTGCACTCGCCTACGAGCAGGCCGTCCTTGGGGCGCTGGGCGACGCCGAGCGTGCGCTTGGCGACTATCACGCGGGGCTCGAAACGCTGGGGCGCCGCTGGACTGCGCTGCATGCGGCGCGCGCCAGCTACGGCCATGCCAGGGCACGCTACGCGGCGGGCGACATTACGCTGGTCGAGCTGTTGGCGGCCGAGCGTCTGCTGCACGAAGCCGAGACCTCGACTGCACGCGCGCACACGAGCGCGGCCGTGCAACTGGTGGCGCTCTACAAGGCACTCGGCGGTGGTTGGGATGCGACCGCAGCAGCGCCACAGGGCACGAGCCCGACGCCAGGGCCGGTTGCAGCCACGCCCGTCACACTCCCCAGACCCTGACCTGCCCGACGCGCAAGCCGGAGTGATCGCCTCATGAAACTGAGCTTTCTCGGTGCCGCCCGTGAAGTCACCGGATCGTGTTTCCTGGTGGAAGCGGCGAACGCGCGCTTCCTGGTGGATTGCGGCATGGTTCAGGGCGGGCGCACGGCGGCGACGCGCAACCACGAGCCGTTCAGGTTCGACCCGGCAACCATCGATTTCGTGCTGCTGACCCATGCCCATATCGACCATAGCGGGCTGCTGCCGAAACTCACGCGAGCCGGATTCAAGGGACCTGTCCATGCCACCGCGGCTACGGCCGACTTGCTCGGCGTGATGCTGCCCGACAGTGCTCACATCCAGGAGAGCGACGCGAAACGCGATGCCCGGCGGCTTCGGCAGAAGAACGTCCAATCGCCGCTGTATACCCTGCGGGACGCGCACGAATGCCTGAAGCAGGTGCGAAGCGTGGAGTACGACCGCGAGTTCACACCGGGGGTCGGAGTGCACGCGCGCTTTCGCGATGCCGGACACATCCTCGGATCGGCCATCATCGAAGTGTGGGTCACCGAAGATGGGCGCGCCACGAAACTGGTGTTCAGCGGCGATCTGGGCCAACCAGGACGGCCGATACTTCGTGACCCCACCCCGATCGAAGAGGCCGACATCCTCGTCATCGAGTCGACCTATGGCAACCGCCAGCACAAGGACTTTTCGGCCACCGAAAACGAAATGATCGACATCGTCGAGAAGACCCTGTACGGGCGCGGCGGCAATGTCATCGTGCCGGCCTTTGCTGTGGGCCGAACCCAGGAGGTGATCTACCACCTGCATCGTCTCACCTGCGAAGGGCGCCTGCGGCGTCCGATGGTCTTCGTCGATTCGCCGATGGCCACGGAAGCCACGCGCATCACGCGCGAGCATCTCGAACTGTTCGACGAGCAGGCAAAGCAGTTGGCCGGTTGGCATGCACGCGGTGAAAACCTCCCGTATCTGCAGTTCACCGCGAGCGCCGAGGAGTCCATGGCGCTGAACCGCATCCGCTCCGGCGCCATCATCGTTTCCGCCAGCGGGATGTGCGATGCAGGGCGCATCCGGCACCACCTGCGCCACAATCTGCCGCGGCGCGAATGCAGCGTGCTGTTTCCCGGTTTCCAGGCGCAGGGAACGCTCGGTCGACGTCTGGTCGAAGGTGCCGAGCGCGTGCGCATCTTCGGCGAGGACATCCCGGTGCGTGCCGCAATTCACAGCGTGGACGGCCTCTCGGCCCATGCCGACCAGACCGCTCTGCTCGACTGGGCTCGCGGCTTCGGCAGAGCACCCGCACAGACCTTCGTGATCCACGGGGAGCCGCTGGCGGCGCAAGCCCTGGGCGAACTCCTGCAGCAGCGGCTCGGCTGGCCAGTCACGGTGCCCGAGCACGGCCAGGTGGTGCGTTGGCCGGATATGCCGGCTGGCGTCGACAGGGCGGCGAATGGCGCGTCATCGTGATGCGGATCGGCCGCCATCATTCATGCGAACGTGGCGCCAGGGCGCAACGGGGGAGGCAAGGTGCCACGTTATTGCTTGCCTGTGCGTTGCTCGGCCCGATGTCCGCTTTCGGCCGGGAACCGCCGTCCTCGAACGACGCACCGACGTGTTCGCCCGAACAGTCCCTTCACTGGCGTGGCGGCACCCTGCGCCTGGAAAACGATCTCTTTGCCGGCACCGATCGCAACTACACCAATGGCGTGGCGCTTACCGCGGTCTCGCGCGATCTTCAAGGCGCGCTCCGCCCGGAGTGTCTGCCATGGCCGATCGGTTTGTACGCCCGCTTCATCGGCTGGGTCGACCCCGGTTTCTGGCGCAACTCGGGCGCACAGTCCGCGTCGCAGAACGTCGTCGTGCGTCTTGGGCAGGCCATGTATACGCCCGAAGACCACACGCGCACCGACCTGATTCCGGATGACCGGCCGTATGCCGGCCTGCTCTACCTGGGCCTGGCGTGGAATCGTCGCACCCATCCACAAGCTGCCGGACACGAAGTGCTCGACGTGCGCGAACTGACCCTGGGCGTGATCGGCCCCTGGTCACTGGCGGAGCACTCGCAGGACCTGGTGCACCGGGTACGCGGCTTCGAGCGCTTCCTCGGGTGGGACAACCAGTTGCGCAACGAACCGGCGCTTCAGATGGCCATGGAGCGCAAGTTCAAGCCTTACACGGAGAGCGCCGTCCGTTCCGGGTGGAGCAGCGACGTGATCGGCAGTTATGCGCTGCGTCTGGGCAATATCGAAACCGCCGCCAGCACCGGCTTGGAGTTCCGTGCAGGCCGGAATATTCCGAACGATTTCGGCAGCTACCCGATACGGCCTGGGGGAGAGAACCGCCCGCCCTCGAACCTCGCCGATCTGCGCGCGACGAAACCGCAGTCAAGCCGCGCCCCCAGGCCCGGGGCACATGTCTTTCTGAACCTGGAGGCCAAAGCCGTCGCCTGGGATTTCTCGCTCGACGGAAACCTCTTTCGGGACAGCCATCACGTCAGCCGACGGCCCTGGGTCGCGCAGGCCGCCGCCGGCATCAGCAGTCAATGGATCGTTGCCAGCCGCGGTGTGCGGCTTGCACTGATGCGCGTCTGGAGAACACGCGAGTTCGACCAGCAGGCCGGTCGGCATGCCTTCGGTTCGATTGCGCTGAGCCTCGAGTTCTGAAGACGTCCTCGAAATACCAAAGGGAGAATCCCGTGACTTGCCTGCTGAATACCCGCTCGATCTTCCCGATCGCCTTGTCCGTAGCGCTGGCAATCCCCGCCTCGGGGCTCGGGGCACAGCCCGCGGACGCCACGAAGCCGATGGCCCTTCGGGCCGTGATGGACAAGCTTGGTCGTGACATGCAAGCCGTCACTGGCGCGATTTCCAGGGAAGACTGGGCACTGGTCGCCGAGCTGGCACCAGGAATCGCCAAGCATGCCGAACCGCCACTATCGGAAAAGATGCGCATCCTCACCTGGCTCGGAACCGATGCCGGCAAGTTTCGGGGTTACGACGGACAGGTGCACGAAGCCGCCACCGCCATGAGCGAGGCTGCAAGGAGGGTGGACGGCGAAGCCGTGATCGCGGCTTTCTCCAGAACGCAACAAGGTTGCCTGGCCTGCCACCGGAGTTTCCGTCAATCGTTCATCGAGCAGTTCTACAGGGGACGCTGATCTTCAGCGCCCCTATACCCCCTCACGACCCCTTCTGCACTCACTGGCTGGCAGCCAGGTGCGCCTGCACCTGGCGCTTTCCGACGTTTCGCAGCGAGCCGAGTTTCGCGAGTTGCTCCGGACGGGGTTTCGTGACCCCATGCTCCCAGTTGTAGATCGTCTGGGCGGACACGCCCATCATCTTCGCGAGATCGGCGGCCGAGAGACCGAGGCGTCTGCGAGTCGAGACCAGGCCCTTCGGGACGAATCGACGCTGTGTCGATCCGGTCGCAGCCCTTTGCACCGCTTCGGTCGCTGGCCCTCTCTTCTCGAGAGCGGCCACCTGCCGCTTCAGGGAAGCGATCAGCTTCTTCAGATCTGCGATGTCCCGGCGATGTTGCGCCGTCGCCCCACTCGTCTTCTCCAGGGCGGTCCGGACTTCCTTCCGGGCGAGACGAGTGATCTCCTCCTTGAGGACCTTGGCGATATTCGGCATGTAAGAGTACCTGCGACGTTGCGTCAGGCGATTATGTGCGTGCGAGGCCGCCGGTCGCAATGCAGGATCGCGCCGCAAGCGCCAGGCCGCCGATCGGCCTCTGGCTGAAGAACGGCGCGGCAACACGCCTTTGCGCCATTTCCGATGAGCTGCCCGGCACGCTAACGTGTGCCGGCGCCTTCAGGCTTCGGCGCGTCGAGGACGAGCTTGCCGTCCTTGACGGGGATCTTGTCCCCGGGCTCGTGGTCCATGCGCACCGTGTCGGTCCGGCCGTTCAGCGTGTAGCGCACGTCGTAGCCGATCACGCGGTCGACCGGCCGCTCGACCGTCTTGCAGCGCCGCTCTTCCGTCGTATACGTGTCGCGATCCTGCATGCCCTTCTGCACGCGATTGCCGGCGTACCCGCCACCGACCGCACCGGCGACCGTCGCAAGGTCCTGGCCTCGGCCGCCACCGATCTGGTGCCCGATCACGCCGCCGACGACCGCACCCACCGCGGTCCCGACGATCCGGTTCTCGTCCTTCACTTCGCGACGGCGCGTGACCGGCACCATCGCGCACTCTTCCTCGCGCCGCTTCTCGACGCGCTTGACCGGCTTCACGTCGACCACCTCGGCGTACGACGGGGCCGTGAAGGACTTGTAGCCCGTGACCTGCCCCGTTTCTTCGGCCACTTCGTGACTCGAGAGAATGGTTCCAGTGAGCCGCTCGTGGGCGAGGAGCCTACAAGAACAGTCGATTCACCGATGCACAGATCGGCGCCATGCTGCGCGAGGCGGACCACTCCCCGGGTGCCAAGGTCGCCCGCAAGAACACGGTTGACGCGATGCGTCCGCTCCGCTGGTTCGGCATCACCGCCACCGCCCGCAATCTGGTGGGCCCCCCGGGAGTCGAACCCGGCACCAACGGATTATGAGTCCGCTGCTCTGACCATCATGAGCTAGAGGCCCTTCGGAAGCAGCTATCGTACCCGACCGCGCTGGAATCGGAAGCCATGATCGAAGCCGCCTGGTTGCTCTTCGCGGCGCTGAAGCCGGTCGGCGTGGCCTTCGTCGCGAACCGTAGACCCACTTTGACATATCGATGCCTCGTCATCATGCTTCGATGCATGCGAACTACCGTGCGCCTCGATGAGCACCTGCTGGCTCAAGCCAGGCAATACGCCGCGGCTTCGGGCAAGACCCTGACCGGCGTGCTGGAGGACGCACTTGATCCTGAGCGGTGCTGCTTTATGACGTCAACGTCCTCGTGTTTGCCCATCGCAACGACACGTGCGCACGCGCGGAGATCTTCCAGAGCTCGAGCCTGGCCCACGCAGTGCGCGGCAACCTGGTTCCCGATGCCTACCTCGCCGCGATGGCGATCGAATCGGGGTGCGAGTGGGTGACGACCGACCGGGATTTCTCGCGCTTCGAGGGGCTCCGTACCCGGAACCCCACGTCCTGAGCAATCGACCGTGTCCTATCGCGCAGCAACCGCCCGCCGCAACAGCAGGTTGTTCGCCACCAGCGCCCCGACCACGATCGCAGCCCCGATCAACTCCACCGCCTCGAACCGCGCCCCCTCCGCCGCGCGGAACGCGAAGGTCACGATCGGCATCAGGTTCAGGATCAGCATCGCGTTGACGGGGCCGGTGCGCTGCAGCCCGGCGTTCCACAGGAACATCCCGACCACCACGCCGGCCAGCGACACATAGGCCAGTCGCCAGGTGGCCGCGGGCAGGGCCGAGGCGTCGATGCGCACCTGGCCGAACGCATGCGCCGCCGCCCACGCGACGAGGATCACGGCCAATGCCGGCAGCGCGGTCAGCGTCGACACGCGCAGCGCCGACCAGCCGTTCATCCGCGAGGTGACGGCCGCGTAGCCGACCCAGGCGATCGACGCGAGCACCACCAGCGCGTCGCCGAGCAGTTCGGTGCCGTGCAGGCTCGCCAGTTGACCGAGGCCGACGCCGCGGGTGACCACCAGCGCAACGCCGACGAAGGCGAGCGCGATGCACGCCATCGTGAAGCCCGGCGGCGGACGGCGCTCGACGACCCACTCGGCGATCGCCGCCATCGCCGGTTGCAGCGCGAGGATGATCACTGCGACTTCCGGGCGCGTGAACGACAGGCCGACGAACAACAGCAGCGCGGAGCCGCCGAGCCCGATCGTGCCGCTCAGCAGGACCGGGCGCGCGCGACCGTCGAGCGCGAATGCGCTGCGCCCCTCGCGCCAACACAACAGCAGCGCGAGCGCGGCGCCCGCCACGGCGTAGCGCACCACCGTCATCGAATAACCGTCGAGCGCGACGAAGGCGCCCTTGGCGATCGGCAACTGGCCGCCCCAGATCAGCATCGCGCCGAAGGCTGCCGCGACGCCTTGCGCGAAGCCCGGATGCGCAGTCGCGGCGCGGGTCACAGGCCGAGGATCTTCTGGATGATCGACTTCGCGATGAAGCCGAGCATGCCGAACGCGAGCACGAAGAACAGCACGAAGGTGCCCAGGCGGCCGGCCTTCGATTCGCGCGCCAGCTGCCAGATGATGAACAGCATGAACAGGATGAAGGCGCCGATCCCGAAAGTGACGCCGAACTCGGAGATCTGCTCCTCGGTGAAGCCGAACATCGGCGCAGGCCCGTTCAGCGCGCCGCCGGGGACGCGGCCGCAAGTGGCGCGCCCTCGCCGACGAGATCGCGATACGCGTACCAGCTCGCGTGGCCAAGCAGCGGCACGACCAGCACCCAGCCAACCACGGTGATGGCGGCGACGAGCGTGGCCAGCATGATCACCGCGGCCCACAGCGCCATCGTGAACGGGCGTTCGCCCACGACACGCACGCTGGCGAGCACCGCATCGCGCAGCGGCACGTGCCGTTCGAGCAGCATCGGCACCGAGACGACGCCGATCGCGAACACGATCGCCGCGACCAGGCCGCCGGCGACGAGCCACGCGACGAAGAGCGCCGCGCCGCGCTCGTCGGCGAACAGGTGCAGCAGCGCGTCGACGCCGCCGACAGGGGAAGCCCCCGCAGCGGCCGCGCCGCTGCCGACCGAAGCGCGCACGACCAGCCAGCAGAACCCGACCCAGGCCGTGCCGATCGCCGCGAGCAGCGCGATGGCGGTGAAGACGAGCCCGTGCGCGAGACTCGCGAGCGGCGCGCGGGAGAGGTCGCGCGCGCCGCGGGCAAGCCAGCCGGCGATGCGAGCCGGACCAATCGGCACCGTCGAGGTCGGCACGCGCGGCCCGTTGGCGATCGCCGGCCGGCGCAGCGCCGCTTACTGCCCTTCGAGGAAGCTCTTGAGCTTGTCCGCGCGGCTCGGGTGGCGCAGCTTGCGCAGCGCCTTGGCCTCGATCTGGCGGATGCGCTCGCGGGTGACGTCAAACTGCTTGCCGACTTCCTCGAGCGTGTGGTCGGTGCTCATCTCGATGCCGAAGCGCATGCGCAGCACCTTGGCCTCGCGCGGCGTGAGCGAATCCAGCACTTCCTTCACCACGTTGTGCATCGACGCGTGCAGCGCGGCGTCGGCCGGCGCCAGCGTGGCCGTGTCCTCGATGAAGTCGCCCAGGTGCGAGTCGTCGTCGTCGCCGATCGGCGTCTCCATCGAGATCGGCTCCTTGGCGATCTTCAGGATCTTGCGGATCTTGTCCTCGGGCATCTCCATGCGCGTGGCCAGCGTCTGCGGATCGGGCTCCTGGCCCGTCTCCTGCAGGATCTGGCGGCTGATCCGGTTCATCTTGTTGATCGTCTCGATCATGTGCACCGGAATGCGGATCGTGCGCGCCTGGTCGGCGATGCTGCGGGTGATTGCCTGGCGGATCCACCAGGTGGCGTAGGTGGAGAACTTGTAGCCGCGCCGGTACTCGAACTTGTCCACCGCCTTCATCAGGCCGATGTTGCCCTCCTGGATGAGATCGAGGAACTGCAGGCCGCGGTTCGTGTACTTCTTGGCGATCGAGATCACCAGGCGCAGGTTGGCCTCGGTCATTTCGCGCTTGGCCTTGCGTGCCTTGGCCTCGCCCATCGCCATGCGCTTGTTGATCTCCTTGAGGTCGGCCAGCGGCAGCACCACGCGCGCCTGCAGGTCGATGAGCTTTTGCTGCAGGTCCTGGATGGCCGGGATGTTACGGCGCAGCACCTCGACGTACGGCGGGTTGGCGGCGACTTCCTTCTCGGCCCATTTCAGGTTGGTCTCGTTGCCGGGGAACGTCTGCATGAAGCGCTCGCGCGGCATGCCCACGCGCTGCACGCAGATCTCGCCGATCGCGCGCTCGAGCGAGCGCACTTCGTCGACCTGGGCACGCAGCGTGTCGCACAGCTTCTCGACCATCTTGGCCGTGAAGCGGATGCTCATCAGCTCGTCCTGGATCTCGGTCTGCGCCTTCAGGTACGCCTTGCTCTTGTAGCCTTCCTTCTCGTAGGCCACGCGCATCTTGTCGAACCACTTCGAGATGTGCTCGAACTTCTCGAGCGACGCGCGCTTGAGCTCTTCGAGCCGGGCGGAATTCGCGGTGGCCGCGGCGTCGCCGTCCTCGTCATCGTCGAAGTCGGCCGCCGGTGCGGCCGGCGCCGGCGCGAAGTCGGCTTCTTCCTCGGCGTTCGGGTCGATCAGGCCGTCGACGACCTCGTCGATGCGCATCGAGCCGGCGCCGATCTTCTCGGCGTGCGCGAGCGCCTCGGCGATCGTGGTCGGGCAGGCCGAGATCGCCTGCACCATGTGCTTCAGGCCGTCTTCGATGCGCTTGGCGATCTCGATCTCGCCTTCGCGCGTGAGCAGTTCGACCGAGCCCATCTCGCGCATGTACATGCGCACCGGGTCGGTGGTGCGACCGAACTCGGAGTCGACGGTGGACAGCGCCGCCTCGGCCTCTTCCTCGGCGTCGTCGTCGGAGCTGGCCACCGGGGTGGTGTCGGCCATCAGCAGCGTTTCGGCATCGGGCGCCTGGTCGTAGACCGTGATGCCCATGTCGCTGAACGTGCTGATGATCGACTCGATCGCTTCGGCGTCGACCAGGTCTTCGGGCAGGTGGTCGTTGATCTCGGCGTAGGTGAGGAAGCCGCGGTCCTTGCCCTGCTTGATCAGCTGCTTGAGCTTGTTGCGGGTGGCCTCGCGCTGCTCCTCGGTGATGCCCTGGCGGCCGCCGAATTCCTTCAGCAGCTGCTTTTCCTTGGCGCGGTTGCCGCGGCGCGACTTGGCCGGCGCAGCGGCGACCACCTCGGGCACTTCGGGGATGACTTCGGTTTCGTCGCCTTCTTCGAAGCCCTCGACCTGGTCGTCGAGCAGGTCTTCGGCCTCGGCGCCGGCTTCGACGCCCTTGGCTGCGCGCCCCTTGGCGCCCTTCGCGCCCTTGGCACCCTTGGCCGCCTTGCCGCCCGCCTTCGGGCCGCGGGCAGCCTTGCCGCCTTCAGCCTTGCCGGCCTCTTTCGCAGCCTCCTTGGCCACCCTGGCTTCGGCCTTGGCGACCGCTGCCGGCTTGATCTGCCGCAGCGCTTCGAGCAGGGCCTCTTCGCTGACCTGGCGCACTTTCGCGGCAGCGCCGCGCGCTTCGGGTTTCGCCGCCTTGGGCGCAGCCTTGACGGAGGTCTTGGCGGCGACCCGCGGCGCGGCCTTCGGCGCCGCCTTGGCGGCAGCGGTGGCGGCGCCCTTCTCCGGCACCGGACGCGCGGCCTTGACTGCGGCGGTCTTCGGCGCTTCCTTGACGATCGTCTTGCCCGCGGCCTTCTTCGCCGGGGCCTTGGCGACCTTCGCTGCAACCTTCGGCGCAGCCTTCGCAGCAGCTTTCTGCGCCGGTTTCGCCGCCGCCCTGGGCGCGGCCTTCGGCGCCGCTTTCGTTGCAGCCCGGGCCGCCGCCTTCGGGGCGGCCTTCACCGCCGCCTTCGCTGCGGGCTTCTTCGTCGAGGAAGCCGTCGCGCGCGCGCCGGCCCGTGATGCGGTCTTGGTCGAGAGCTTCGAGGACACCTTGGAGGTCACCTTCTTCGATGCGGATTGCCGGACGGACTTCGCCACGTTTGCCTCGCTGTCAGAAATCCGGGGGGCGACCGCCCGGGCGCGGTCGATGATGAGTCGGCAGGGCCGGTCCGAACGAACATTGGGGAACCGCGCATTATATCAAGTGCGCTTGCGCAGTGCCATAAGCGATTGATATCGCTGGCGTTCTTCCGGGGAAGCCATGCCACCGGCGACCAGGTCGTCGATCAGCCGCGACAGGTGGCGCTCGCGCAGCTGGGCGAGCGCGGCCTCGACCTCCACGCGGGCCTCGTCGAACGACAGCGCGGCGGCCGCCGAAGCATCGGTGGCGACCTCGCGCTCGAGCCGGGCCACCGCTTCCGGCGAATCCTGGCGCAGCGCTTCGCAGACGCTGGCGAACGCACTGCCCGGCGGCAACGCTGCCAGCGTGTCGAGCCACGCGGCGAGCGGCTCGGGCATCCATTCGCCGCGCTCGCCGGTCGCGAGCGCCGGATGCAGCGCGGTCAGCAGCCGGATTCGCGCCTCCAGGTCGGGTTTGCCCACGGGCACGCGCGGCACGAAGCGGCTGCGCTCGCGCCATCGGCCACGGTCGGACTCGCCGCGGCCAGCGCCGTGCCACGCACGCCCGCCCTGTGCGGAGAACGCCTCGTCCGGCGCACCCGCAGCCGGCGCGGTGCGCTCGGCACCGGCCTGCGGCGCGCGCAACGACCCCGCATCGCCACGCCCCGGTGCGACGACCGGACCGAGATAGCGCTCGACTTCCGCCGCGCCCAGGCCCGCCAGCTCGGCCAGCCGGTGGATCAGCTGCATCCGCAGCGCCTGTGCCGCCAGCGGTTGCAGCAGCGGCCGCGCCTCGGCGAGCAGCCGGGCGCGACCCTCGGGAGTCGCGAGGTCGACGCGCTCGGAGAGCCCGCGCAGCAGCAACTCCGAAAGCGGCAGCGCGCCGGCCAGTGCTTCGCGAAATCCGTCGGCGCCGCGCTCGCGCACGAAGCTGTCGGGATCGTGCTCCGGGGGCAGGAACAGGAAGTCGATGCGCCTGGTGTCGCTCGCCTGCGCGAGCGACGCCTCGAGTGCCCGCCATGCGGCCTTGCGCCCGGCCGCATCACCGTCGAAGGCGAAGACGACGCGATCGACCAGCCGAAGCAGCTTGCGCACGTGATCGCCGGTGGTGGCGGTGCCCAGCGTCGCCACCGCGTTGGCGACGCCGTGCTGCGCCAGCATCACGACGTCCATGTAGCCTTCGACCACGATCACGCAGTCTTCTGCACGGATCGCGTCGCGAGCTTCGTACAAACCGTAGAGTTCACGCCCTTTCGAGAACACCGGGGTCTCGGGCGAGTTCAGGTACTTGGGCTCGCCCCGGTCGAGCACCCGGCCGCCGAAGCCGATGACCTGGCCGCGCGGATTGCGGATCGGAAACATGATGCGGTCGCGAAAGCGGTCGTAGCGCTTGCGCCGACCGTCCTCACCGCTCGCCTCGATGACCAGGCCTGCGGCGACCATCTCGTCGATCTCGTAATCGGCGACTGCCGCTTCGAGGCCGCGCCACTGGTCAGGCGCATAGCCGACACCGAAGCGGGCAGCGGTCTCGCCGGTCAGGCCGCGGCGCTTCAGGTAGTCGATCGCCTGCGGAGCTTCCTTCAGGCGCTGGCGGTAGAACTTCGCGGCCTGCGCGAGCAACTCGAGCAGCGCCGGCGCGCGCCGGTCGGCCTGGCCGCCCGATCCCGCTTCCTGCGGAACCGTGACGCCGATCGATTGCGCGAGTTCGCCGATCGCATCGACATAGCCCAGACCGCCGTATTCCATCAGGAAACCGATCGCAGTGCCATGCGCGCCGCAGCCAAAGCAGTGATAGAACTGCTTCGATGGGCTGACGGTGAACGACGGGGTCTTCTCGCCGTGGAAGGGGCACAGGCCCAGGAAGTTAGCGCCCGCTTTCTTCAGCTGGACGTAGCGGCCCACGACATCGACGATGTCGATGCGGGCCAGCAGATCCTGGATGAAGCTCTGGGGGATCACGCGGCCAGTGTAGCGCGCGGCGGCGGCCCCAACCGCGCCGTCAGGCGCCGTGCGCCCGACAGCGCGGCCTGCCTGCGGCCTGCTGCCAGCGGCCTACGCGCCGCCGGCGAGCCGGGCCTTGACGTGCGCCGAGACGGCGGCGAGGTCGGTGCGCCCGGCCAGGCGCTGCTTGAGCACGGCCATCACCTTGCCCATCTGCTGGGGCCCGGTGGCGCCGGCGGCGGCGATCGCCGCGTCGATCTCGGCAGCCACTTCGGCGGGGCTGGCCTGCTGCGGCAGGTAGGCCGACAGCACTTCGATCTCGGCCTTTTCGCGGTCGGCGAGATCGGTGCGGCCCGCCTTCTCGAATTGCTCGATCGAGTCGCGCCGCTGGCGGATCAGGCGATCGACGATCGACACCACCTGCGCGTCGTCGACCGTGATGCGCTCGTCGACCTCTTTCTGCTTGATGGCCGCCAGCAGCATGCGGATTGCCGACAGGCGACCGGCTTCGCGGGCGCGCATCGCCGCCTTCATGTCTTCGCCGATTCGCTCTTTCAGGTTCATGTCGTGCCCCGGAAAAGGACGAAGGCCTGCCAGCGCAGGTCGCCGGACAGGCCTTCGGGGGTGGCGCCGCAGGCGCCGGGTGTCTTGCCGGACAGGCGTCAGTACATCTTCTTCGGCAGCATCTGGCTGCGAAGACGCTTGTAATGGCGCTTGACCGCGGCCGCCTTCTTGCGCTTGCGTTCGGCGGTCGGCTTCTCGTAGAACTCGCGCGAACGAAGCTCGGTAATGATTCCGGCTTTCTCGATCGTGCGCTTGAAGCGACGCAGCGCGACGTCGAAGGGCTCGTTCTCCTTGACGCGGACGGTCGGCATTAAAAATCACCCCCTTTCAATGGAACCCGAAATTCTAGCGGATATTCGCCGGGCCGGCAAAGCGCAGCCGGGCGCGCCCTGTCGGCCGTGGCGCCGAAGCCGCGCGCCGTGCTTCGGGCGGACCGAAGGACGCGCCGCCGGATCGAAAGGCGCACGCGGGGCTTGAACCCGAGGGCGCCTCTGCTCAAGAATCAGGCAACGCAGTGCCGGAGACCGGGTCCATGCCTTCGACGAGTCGAAACACCGAACACGGATCGCCAACTGGCGGCGCGCCGATCGCGATCGCCGGATTCCGCCAGATCTACTCGACCAGCCGGGTCGAGACTGCGCTCGACGAGCTGCCGCCCGGGGCGAACGAGTCGCTGAAGGGCACCTACGAGAAGATGCTGAAGGCCGGCGGCGAGCGCTTCAGCGTGAAGCCCGCGGCGATGCCCGACTTCGACGCGCTGGCCGAGGAGCTGCCGAACTTCGGCGAAGTGCTCGACGACCTGCGCCGCCAGCTCGCGCTGTGCCTGGAGACTTCCGACCCGGTCGAGCTGACACCGCTGTTGCTGCTGGGCGAGCCGGGCATCGGCAAGACCCGGTTCGCGCGCCGCCTGTCGCAGCTGCTCGGCACCGGCTACGGTTTCGTCTCGATGAGCTCGCTCACCGCCGGCTGGATCCTCTCCGGAGCCTCGGCGCAGTGGCGCAACGCGCGAGCGGGCAAGGTGTTCGACACGCTGGTCCATGGCGACTACGCCAATCCCGTGATGGTGGTCGACGAGATCGACAAGGCATCGGCCGACGGCCAGTACGATCCGCTGGGCGCGCTCTACGGGCTGCTCGAGCCCGACACCGCGGCCGAGTTCGTCGACGAGTTCGCCGAGGTACCGGTCGACTGTTCGGACATCGTCTGGGTGGCCACCGCCAACGACATCGGGCGCATCCCCGATCCGATCCTGAACCGGATGAACGTCTACGAGATCCCGCCACCCGATCGCGATGGCGCGCGGCGCATCGCGCAGGGGCTGTACCGCGAGATCCGCGATTCGCACGAGTGGGGCGCGCACTTCCCCGACCAGCTGGCCGACGCGGTGGCCGACCGGCTCGCGCGCTGCGCGCCGCGCGAGATGCGCCGCCAGCTGGTGGGTGCCTTCGGCAGCGCGAAGCTCGCCGGTCGCAGCGAAATCGGCTTGCAGGACCTGGCGAACGAGCGCTCCGCGCGGCGCACACGGATGGGGTTCTGACGGACGCAGCCGCGTCCGCTGGGGCGCGGCCCGGGCACCCTCGCGCGATGTTCGGCGCCACAGGCGCCCGCCGGGGAACTGCCACGCGGCGCCACCCATCGGGTCGCGCCGGGGCATGGCGTCACCCGCACAGAGAATGCGCGTCATGGCCATGGCGTTCCTTCCGGACATCCCGACCGTCTACATGCTGACCGGATTCAGCAGCCTGGTCGGCGCCGTCATCCTGATCTGGCTGAGGCGCGATCACCGCGAATCCAGTCCGGCGCTGACGCTGTTCGCGGCCGGGATCCTCGCGCTCGGCGTCGGATTCCTGTCGTTCGCCGTGCGCGAGGGACTGGCCGGCTGGCTGGCGCCGCTGCTCGGCTACACGGCGTTCGGCGTTTCGGCGGTGCTGGTCTGGCTTGGCTCGCGGCAGCTCCATGGCCTGGACGGGTTGCAGGGCCGCGCGATCGTCGCGGGACTCGCTCTTGCCGCCTACGTCGCCGCGCTGGTCGTGCTGCGCGAACCGACAGCGGACCGGGCAATCGCGCGACTCGTGTTGAACAGCGTCTTCGTGATCGCGTTCATGGGGCTGGCGGCCTGGGAGGCGCACCGCTCGCGCTGGCTTGCGGCGCTGCGCTCGGTGCGACTGATCCGCGCGCTGCTGGTGCTGTTCTGCGCGATCGTCGCCGTGCGGCTGGTCGCATTCCTCGTCCACGGCATCCCGTTGCACTCGGACGGCAGCGCGCCGCCGGGCGTGCTGCGCGCGTTGTTCGCAGTGGTCTTCGGCTCGATGCCGTTCGCGATCACGGTGTCGGTGCTCAGCATCGCCAACTCGCAACTGAGCGCGCGGCTGCACCGGATGGCGACCACCGACGACCTGACCGGGCTGGTGTCGCGCCGCTCGCTGCAGGAGTCGGCCGACCGGCTGCTCGGCCGCGCATCCCAGGGAGGCTGCATCGCCCTGCTGATGATCGACGTCGACAACTTCAAGACGATCAACGACCGGCATGGACACGCAATCGGCGACCTCGTGCTGCGGCACGTCGCCGGCGTGCTGCGCCAGACGCTGCGCCCCGATTCGCTGATCGTGCGCTACGGCGGCGACGAGTTCTGCGCGCTGGTGCCGGTGCCCAGCGAAGCGGCGGCCTTCGTCGTCGCCGAGCGGCTGCGCGCGACGATGGAGGCCTCGCCGTACCGGCTGGAGAGCGAGCGGATTCCGGTGACGCTGAGCATCGGCGTCACGGTTCACCGCCACGGCAAGACCTTGCGCCAGCTGCTCGACGAGGCGGATCGCCGCGCTTATCGCGCGAAGGCGGACGGGCGCAACCGCGTCGTCGCCGACGACGTGCCGGTTGCCGTGTAAGGCCGCGCGCCGGGATCGAGCGCGCGCCGGGATTCAGCGCGCGCCGATCGACTGCCCGGCGGCGAAGCCCGAGGCCCAGGCCCACTGGAAGTTGTAGCCGCCGAGCCAGCCGGTCACGTCGACCACTTCGCCAATGAAGTACAGGCCGGGCACCGCGCGCGCCTGCATCGTGCGAGGGTCGAGCGCTTCGGTCGCCACGCCGCCCGAGGTCACCTCGGCCTTGCGGAAACCCTCGGTACCCGACGGAACGATCCGCCAGTCGCGCAGGCTCGCGGCCAGCGCGGCCAGTTCGCGGTTGCCGATTTCGGCCAGCGGGCGCGCAGCCAGCACCGACCACTCGGGCTGCTGCAGCCAGCGCTGGGCGAGGCGGCGCGGCAGCCGCGCGGCCAGCAGCGACGACAACTGCGCGCGCCCGCCCGAGCGCGCTTCGATCAATGCGTCGGCGAGGTCGTCGTCCGGCACCAGGTCGATCGCCAGCGGCGCGCCGGGGCGCCAGAAGGTGGACGCCTGCAGCACCGCCGGCCCCGACAGGCCACGGTGCGTGAACAGCAGGTCTTCGTCGAACGCGGGCGAGGCCGGCGACTGCGGCGCGCGGATCCTCACCGGCAGCGAGACGCCGGCGAGTCCGGCGAACAGCGCCTGGTCGCCCGCCTCGAAAGTGAGCGGCACCAGCGCGGGCCGCGGCTCGACCACGCGCAGGCCGAACTGGCGGGCGATCCGGTAGCCGAGGTCGGTCGCGCCGATCTTCGGGATCGACAGCCCGCCGGTGGCGATCGCGAGCGCGTGCGTCGCCAGCACGCCGGCACCCGTGTGCAGTTCGAAGCGCGGCCGCCCCGAAGCGTCGGGCTCGCGGCGGATCACCGCGTCGACGCGGCACGGCCGGTACCACGCGATGCGGCCGCGCTCGCACTCGTCGCGCAGCATCGCGACGATGCGCTCGGCGCTGTCGTCGCAGAACAGCTGCCCCTTGTGCTTCTCGTGAAAACCGATGTGGTGACGGCGCACCAGGTCGACGAAGCGGCGCGGCGGAAACGCGCGCAATGCCGCGCGGGCGAAGCGCGGATCTTCGCCGGTGAACCGTTCGTGCCGATCGGCCGACAGGTTGGTGAAGTTGCAGCGTCCGCCGCCCGAGATGCGGATCTTCTCGGCCAGCCGCGGCCAATGGTCGACCAGCGCCACGCGCAGGCCGCGCTGCCCGGCGACCGACGCGCAGAACAGCCCGGCCGCGCCGGCGCCGATCACGATCAGGTCGAAAGGCTGGCTCATCGAGGCGGCCGATTATAGGCGCCCGCAGCGGCCGACGAACGGCGGGATTCGCGGTTCGGGCGGCGCTTGTTGCGCCCCGGCGGCGGTGCCAGACTGCGGCGATCCGGGCGCGCCGAAGCAGCTTGCGGGCGCGCCGCTCGTTCCGGGGCCGCGGCTGCAGGTCGTAAGCATGGGCCGCTTCCTGATCGTCGACATGCACACGCTGATGCTGTTCGGCGGCGCAGTAGCGCTCGCCACGGCCGGCGCGCTGGTCTTCCTGCGATCGCTGCATCATCCGTCGACGACCGCGCTCGGCCTGCATGCGCTCGCGCTCGCGCTCGGAGGCCTCGGTTTGATCGCGGCCGGGCTCGCGCCCGAGAACCGCGCCACGATCGTTCCCGCGATCGCCGACGCGACGATCGCCGGCTCGGTCATGCTCGCCTGCGAGGCGGTGCGCCGGCTCTACGGCGCTCGGCCGCGGCCGGCGCTGCTGGGCGCGATCGTATTCGCGCTGGGCGTGGGCTGCCTGGGGTTCGAGCTCGTCCGGACCGATCCCGCGGCACGCATCGCGTTCACCTCGGCGCTGGTCGCGATCGTGTCGTCGCTCACCGCGGCACGCATCGCCCGCGCGCGTGATCCGGCCGCCGACGTGCTGCGGCGCCTGCTGGTGGTGGCGGGATTCGCGAACGCGATGGTCTGGCTGCTGCGAAGCGGTCTCGCGGTCGAGGCGCTCGGACTGCCGATGTCGGACGTCGCGACGGCCGATGCGCTGTCGCTCGGCGCCGGCTCGCTGCTGGCACTGATGCCGGTGATCGTCACGGCGCTGATCCTCATGGCGATGCACGCGAGGATGGCCGACGAGTTGCGCGCGCTCGCGGCCACCGATCCGTTGACCCGACTGGTGTCCCGGCGCGTGCTGTTCGAGCGCGGCAGGCCCCTGCTCGCGGCCGTGCGGGCGTCTGACCAGCCACTCGCGGCCATGATGGTCGACATCGACCACTTCAAGCGCGTGAACGACCAGCATGGCCATGCGGTCGGCGATGCGGTGCTGCGCCACTGCGCGCGTCAGCTGCGCGAAGGCAGTCGCAGCGACTCGCTGGTGGCCCGCTATGGCGGCGAGGAGTTCGCTCTGCTCGTGCCGCTCGCGCGCCCCGGCGATGCGTTCGTCGCTGCCGAACGCCTGCGCCATCGCATCGCGGGTCGACCCTGCCGGGCCGACGGCATCGAGGTGCCGGTGACCGTAAGCATCGGCGTGGCGATCCTTCGAACAGGCCAGACGCTCGAGCAGCTGCTCGCGGAGGCCGACCGCCTGCTCTACGAAGCCAAGCGCGCGGGCCGCAACCGTGTCTGCGCGCCCGCGGGGCCCGGCGGCCGCCCCGATCTCGCGCTGCCGGTAGTGTAGGCCGCGTCGAATCGAGCCTGCGTCGGCAAGCCGCCGGTGCGCACCGGCCCTCGTGCGATACTCGGCCAGTGAAAGTCCTGGGCATCGAGACCTCCTGCGACGAGACCGGCATCGCGCTGTACTGCACCGAGCGCGGCCTGCTCGGGCAGGCGCTGCACTCGCAGATCGCGATGCACGAGCGCTACGGTGGCGTGGTGCCCGAACTCGCGTCGCGCGACCACATCCGGCGCGTGCTGCCGCTCACGCGGCAGGTGCTGGAGCAGGCCGGCGTGGACCCATCGGCGATCGACGCGATCGCCTACACCGAGGGTCCCGGCCTGGCGGGCGCGCTGCTGGTGGGCGCCGGCATCGGCACGTCGATGGCCTTCGCGCTCGGCATCCCCGCGATCGGCGTGCACCACCTCGAAGGCCATCTGCTGTCGCCGCTGCTGTCGACCGATCGGCCCGCGTTCCCGTTCGTCGCGCTGCTGGTGTCGGGCGGGCACACGCAGCTGATGCAGGTGGCCGGCATCGGGCGCTATGCGCTGCTGGGCGACACGCTCGACGACGCCGCCGGCGAAGCCTTCGACAAGAGCGCGCAACTGCTCGGCCTGGGCTACCCCGGCGGGCCGGCGATCTCGCGGCTGGCGGTCGCCGGCACCCCGGGGCGCTACCGGCTGCCGCGGCCGATGCTGCACTCGGACGACCTCGACTTCAGCTTCAGCGGCCTGAAGACCGCGGTGCTCACCGCGGTGCGCCGCGGCGTTCCCGACGAGCAGGCGCGCGCCGACCTCGCCGCCGAGGTGGAAGCGGCGATCGTCGACGTGCTGGTGGCGAAGTCGCTGCGGGCGCTGCGCGAAACCGGCCACGAGCGGCTGGTGGTGGCGGGCGGCGTCAGCGCGAACCGGCGACTGCGCGAGCAACTCGGCACGGCTTCGGCGCGCGAGCGACTGCGCGTGCATTTCCCCGAGCCCGCGCTGTGCTCGGACAACGGCGCAATGATCGCGTTCGCCGGCGCATTGCGCCTGCAGGCGGGCGCGGCACCCACCGCGGGGGTCGGCGCGGCGATCGACGGATTCCGGGTGCGGCCGCGCTGGCCGATGGAGGAACTGGGCGCGGCCTGATGGGCACGGCGGGCCGCCGTGCTACGCCTGTTTCTTCTGCCCGATCCGGCTCTCCTTGCCGGCGAGCAGGTTCCGGATGTTCTTCGCGTGGCGCCAGATCAGCAGCGCGCTCATCAGCGCCACTGCGGCGGCGACCGCATCGGGGCCGAACAGGAACAGGTACCACAGCGGCGCGAAGATCGCGGCGACCAGCGCGGCCAGCGACGAGTAACGGAAGAAGAACGCGATCAGCAGCCAGGTCGCGAGCGTGCCCAGGCCGAGCACCGGCTTCAGCGCGAGCAGCACGCCCGCGGCAGTGGCCACACCCTTGCCGCCCTGGAAACGGTGGAACACCGGAAACAGATGGCCGACGAAGGCGGCCAGCGCAACCAGCGCGATGGTGCCGTCGCCGAAGCCGAAGCGGTCGGCCAGCGCCTTCGCGACCAGCACCGCGACCAGGCCCTTGAGCGCGTCGCCCGCGAGCGTGAGCGCCGCGGCGAGCTTGTTGCCGGTGCGCAGCACGTTGGTCGCGCCCGGGTTGCCCGATCCGTAGCTGCGCGGGTCCGCCAGGCCCATCGCCTTGCTGATCACCACTGCGAACGAAATCGACCCGACCAGGTAGGCACCCAGCACCGCCAGCACGCTGTAGAGCGCGTCCATCCCCGCCTCGCCCTCAGTCCACGAGCGCGCAGTTTACCGGCTGCGCGCGCAGCAGATCGACCAGCACGCGCGGCTCGATCGACACCAGGAAGCCGCGCCGCCCACCGTTGATCCAGATCGTCGGCAACGCGAGGATCGACGCCTCGACGAAGACGGGCATCGGCTTGCGCGTGGCGAAGGGCGAGGTGCCGCCGACCAGGTAGCCCGAGTGCCGCTGCGCGACCTCGGGCGCGCAGGGCGCGATGCTCTTGCGCCCGGCCTGTCGCGCGAGGTTCTTCGTGGACACCTTGCGGTCGCCGTGCATCAGCACGACGAGCGGCCTGGCCGCTTCGTCCTGCATGACCAGCGTCTTGACGATCGCGTGCTCGTCCACGCCGAGCTGGCGCGCCGACTCGGCGGTGCCGCCGTGCTCGACGTAGTCGTACGGATGCTCGCCGAAGACGACCTGCTGGCGCTTGAGCCACTGCGTCGCGGGCGTCTCGGAGACGTGCTTCGACATCTTCTCAGCCCGGGTACAGCCCGCGCGTGCGCGCATGCAGGCGCGCGAGCCCGTACAGCGCATCGATGTTCGGGGTGGCCACGCCGATCGCCCGGCCGATCTCGCCGACGATCGCCACGAGCGCGTCGAGTTCGACCGGCTTGCCGGCTTCGACGTCCTGCAGCATCGAGGTCTTGAACGCGCCGAGCCGGCGTGTCACCTGGTGGCGCTGCTCGGGGCTGATCGCGATCGGCAGGCCGATGCGCTCGCCGATCGCCGAGGCTTCGCGCATCGCGGCCGAGACGAAATCGCGCACCAGCGGATCGTCGAGGATGCGGTCGCAGGTGGCCCCGGTGATCGCCGACACCGGATTCATCGTCATGTTGCCCCAGAGCTTGAACCAGACGTCCTGCTGGATGCGCTGCGACACTTCGGTGTCGAAGCCGGCGTCGGCGAGCATCGCCGCGACACGGCGCGCGCGCTCGCTGTCGCCGCCGGCCGGTTCGCCGACGATCAGCCTGCGGCCCTGCGCGTGGCGTACCACGCCCGGCCGCTCGACCGCGCAGGCGAAGTGCACGACGCAGCCGAGCACGCGCGTGGCCGGAATCGCCGCGGCGATCGCGCGGCCCGGGTCGATCGCCGGCCACTCGCGGGCAGCCAGCGCACCGTCGAGCCCGTCGAAGAACCACCAGGGCACGCCGTTCATCGCGCTGAGCACCACGGTGTCGGGGCCGAGCAGCGGCGCAATGCGCCGCGCGACCTCGGTGAGCCCGGTGGTCTTGACGCTGACCACGACGAGGTCCTGCGGGCCGAGCTGCGCCGGATCGTCGACTGCGCGCACCGGGACGACCGTGCGCGCCGGTGGCGCTGCCGGCGCTGCCGGCGCTTCGAGCAGCGTAAGGCCGTCGCGCGCGACCGCAGCCAGCGTGTCGCCGCGCGCGATCGCCGAGACCTGCTGGCCGTGGGCGGCCAGCCGCGCGCCGATGAAGCCGCCGACGGCGCCGAGTCCGTAGATGCAGATGCGCAAGTGTCACCCCCGCCCGAAGTCGGTTCGCTCCGGGTCAGATCCGATACGAGGGATCGATTCTAGACGGCCTGTTCACACAACGGACGACCCGGCGCCGGAGCCAGCCGATTCACTCGCGGCGCCGGCCGGTCACCGCCGGTGCGCCCGCCCGGCCCGGTTCGGCCGGCACGTCGTTGCGCCGCTTGTGCCGGTCGCGATGGACCGCCGCGCGCATCAACAGCATCGCAGTGACCGGCGCGGTCAGCAGGACGAACACCGTGATCAGCAATTCGTGGATCACCGGCCTGGATCCCGTCACGCTGAAGTACAGCATCGAGGCGACCAGCACGCAGCCCGCACCGAGCGTGTTGATCATTGCCGTCGCGTGGCTGCGCTGGTAGAAGTTCGACAGGCGCAGCAGCCCGAGCGCGCCGATCAGCACGAGGCATCCGGCGAGCAGCAGCAGCAGCGCCACCGCGATCGCGGCCCAGGGCGGCAGCGAAGCGGCGCTCACTCGATCACCTCGCCGCGCAGCAGGAACTTGGCCATCGCGATCGAACCGACGAAGCCGACCAGCGCGATCAGCAGCGCCACCTCGAAGTAGAGCGGATTGCCGAAGCGCATCCCCAATGTCAACGCGACCAGCATCGCGCACAGGTACATCGTGTCGAGCGCCATCACCCGGTCCTGCGCGCTGGGTCCCCGGAACAGCCGGATCGTCGCGCTCACGATCGCCAGGCCGAGGCAGGCCAGCAGGAAACCGATCGCGAAGTGCAGTGCCGTCGTCATTCGAAGATCGCCATCAGCGGCTTCTCGTATCGGTTCTTGATCGTGTCGATCCACCATTGCTCGTCGTGCAGGTCGAGCACGTGGATCATCAGCCATCGGCGGTCCGCGCTCAGTTCGGCCCAGACCGTGCCGGGCGTCGAGTTGATGATCGCCGAGAGCACGGCGAGCCCGTGCGGATCGCGCAAGTCGAGCGGAAGGCTCATGAAGCCCGAGCGCTCGCGCCGCTGCGGCTTGCCCAGGATGATCGCCGAGACCTGGATGCACGAGCGGACGATGTCGACGAGCACCGTCGCGAACAGTCGCAGCATCGTCCCCGGGCGACGCAGGCGCGGCTGCAGCGGGCGCATCTGCCGGGTCGCATGCGGCACCCACAAACCGAGCAGCAGCGCGAGCAACAGGTGACCCGGGGAGAGGCTCTGCACCAGCACGAGCCACATGATCGCGAGGAAGGCCGACATTGCCGGCGCGGGGATCCAGCGCCTCATCGCCGCGCCTCCCCGGGTACGGGAACCGGCGGCGCCTCGATCACCGCATCGACCCAGGCTCCTGCACGATGCGCCGCGGTCACCGCGGACTCGACGTAGCGCATCACCGGACCGGCCTGGATCGTGATCGCTACGCAGGCGAGCAGCAACGCCGCGACCGGCGCCGCCTCGATCACTCGCAGCCGGGGCGGCGCGCGCCGGACCTGGACCCAGAAGACCCGGATGCCGATGCGCATCGTCGCGATCGCCGCGACCAGCCCCGAGGCGACCACCAGGCCCACCATGGTCCATGCGACGACGCCGACATCGTCCGGCGCCCGCGAGCCGGCCGGATCGAGCACGCCGGCCAGCAGCGCGAACTTCGCCACGAACCCCGACAGCGGCGGCAGGCCCGCCGTCAGCAGCGCGCAGGCGACGAAGCTCGTGCCGAGGAAGGCCATCGCCGCCGGGATGACGATGCCCGTGTCGTCCTGCTCGTCGGTGGCGATGGCGGGGCCCGCATGCAGCGCCCCCTGCGCTTCGAACGCTTCGAGCGTCACCGCGAGCACGCCCGAACCGAACGCGCGGCTGCGCTCGACCAGTTCGATCAGCAGGTAGAGCGCGCTCGCGGCGAAGGTCGCGCTGACCAGGTAGTAGAGCGCGCCGGCCAGCACCGCAGGGCGGTCGAACGCGATGGCGGCCAGCAGCGTGCCCGAGGACATGACCACGCTGTAGCTCGCAAGCCGCCGCAGGTCCTGCGTCGCCAGCATGCCGATCGCGGCGAAGCCGATCGTCGCCATGCCGCCGTAGAGCAGCCAGTCGCGGCCGAAGCCGGCCGAAGGGCCGCTTCCGTCGACGAACAGCAGCAGCCACAGGCGCAGGATCACGTAGACGCCGACCTTGGTCATGATCGCGAAGATCGCCGCTGCGGGCGTGCTCGCCGCCGAGTAGGCAGGCAACAGCCAGAACGCCAGCGGCCACATCGCGCTCTTCACCAGGAACGCGACCGCAAGCACCGCGGCACCGGACTCGAACAGCAGGCGATCTTCGGGTGCGAGGCCCGGCAGCAGCCGTGCCAGGTCGGCCATGTTCAGCGTGCCGCTGGTCGCGTAGATCATCGAGACGCCGACCAGGAACAGCGAGGAGGCCACCAGGTTGACCGCGACGTAGTGCAGGCCGGCGCCGACGCGCACCGGACCCGAGCCGTGCAGCACCAGTCCGTAGGAAGCCGCCAGCAGCACCTCGAAGAACACGAACAGGTTGAACAGGTCGGCGGTGAGGAACGCGCCGCACAGCCCCATCAGCAGGAACTGCAGCAACGCCTGGAAGTGGACGCCGGCGCGCACCCAGCGCGCCTGCGCGAACACCAGCGACGCAAGGCCGAGCATCGCGCTCAGCAGCACCATCAGTGCCGAGAGCCGGTCGGCCGCCAGCGCGATGCCGAACGGAACCGGCCAGTTGGCCGCCAGGTAGACCCCGACCTCGCTGCGCCATCCGTCGGGCTGGCCATTCGCGAACGCGACCAGCGCGACCGCCACCGCCAGCAGGCCGAGGACCGCGACGAGGCTGATCGCGAACTTCAGGCGGCGACGGTGTTCGTCGACCAGCACCAGCAGCGCCCCGGCCAGCAGCGGCAGCACGATCGGCGCCACGATCAGGTGGTCGACCCAGCGCATCATTCCGGCGGCTCCTTGCCGTCGACATGGTCGGTGCCGCTGAACCCGCGCAAGGCCAGCAGCAACACCAGGAACAGCGCCGTCATCGCGAAGCCGATCACGATCGCGGTGAGCACCAGCGCCTGCGGCAACGGATCGGCGTACTGCGCCGGATCGACCGGCGCGGGGCTCACGATCGGGACGCGCTCGATCCTGAGCCGGCCCATCGAGAAGATGAACAGGTTGACGCCGTAGGAGATCAGCGACAGGCCGACGATCACCTGGAACGTGCGCGGGCGAAGCACGAGCCAGACGCCCGCGCCGACCAGCACGCCGATGGCGATCGCGACGATCAGCTCCAAGGGCGTGCTCCCCCATCTCGCCCGGGACGCGTTCCGGCATCGCGGTCGATGCCGAACGGCGCATCGAACGATCGGCCGAAGGTCGCGACCTGCGGCTCGCCGACGCCGGCGGGCGCCGACGCGGCCGCCTGCGCAGCGCGACGACTGCGCACCGACTGGTGCGCCAGCGCGAGCAACATGACCGCGGTGGCGCCAACCACCAGCAGGTAGACGCCGAGATCGAACAGGAACGCGCTGGGCATCGGCACGACGCCGAGCAGCGGCAGCCGCGGATGCGCGGAGTGACTGGTGAGGAACGGGTAGTCGAACCACCAGGACCCGAGCCCGGTCGCGGCTGCGACCAGCAGCCCGATCGAGACGAGGCGCCGGGGGTAGAGTTTCAGGTGCTGCTCGACCCAGATCGCCCCGCCAACCATGTACTGCAGGATGATCGCCACCGCCATGATCAGCCCGGCGACGAATCCGCCCCCGGGCGCGTCGTGCCCGCGCATGAAGAAGAAGATCGACACCACCGTCATGATCGGAAACAGCAGCCGGACGAAGACCGCCGGCACCATCAGGTAACCGCTGGCGGCATCGTCCCCGGGTCGGGTCGCTTCGCCGCCCGGCGGCGGCTGGTCGGACTGCTGGATCGGGATCGCGACGCTCTCGGGCGCGGGCCGGAAACGCCGCAGCAGCGCGTAGACGCAGATCGCGACGACGCCGAGTACCGTGATCTCGCCCATCGTGTCGAAGCCGCGGAAATCCACCAGCAGCACGTTGACCACGTTGGCGCCGCCGCCCTCGGGCAGCGAGCGCGACAGGTAGAACGGCGCCAGGCTCTGCGGGAACGGCCGCGTCATGACGGCCCAGGCGAGCGCGGCGACGCCGGCGCCGGCTGCAATCGCGACGGCAAGGTCGCGGGCGCGCCGGGCGCGGTCGCGAAGTACCGGCCGCTCCCGTGCCGGGTGCGCCTCGACCCGTGGCGGCAGCCAGCGCAGCCCGAGCAGGATCAGCACCGTCGTGACCGTTTCGACCATCAACTGGGTCAGCGCGAGATCGGGGGCCGACAGCCAGAGGAAGGTCAGGCTGGTCACCAGGCCGGCGCCGCCCATCAGCATGAGCGCCATCAGCCGGTGATACTTGGCCTGCCAGGCCGCGCCGGCCGCGCAGGCGATGCCGACCGCCCACAGCAGTGCGAAGACGGGATCCACCGTCGTGGGCGGCGCGCCGCTTCGCGGCAGGCCGCCGGACATCAACGGCGCCGCGCCGGCGACGAGGGCCGCCAGCACCACGATCTCCAGCTGCGGCTGCAGCCGGACCGTGCCGAGCCACTGCTCGAAGCGGGTCGCCCAGACTCCGACGCCGTCGAGGAAGCGTTCGAACAGGCGCTGGCCGTCGAAGCGATGCACGAAGGGAACCTGCTCGACGCTGGCGAGGTGCAAGGTGCGTTGCAGCAGCAGGTACAGCGCGGCGCCGCCGGCCAGCGCGATCGCGCTCATCAGCAGCGGCAGGCTCAGTCCGTGCCAGACGGCGAGGCTGTACTCGGGCATCGCCGCGCCGAGCACCGAGCCGGCGGCCAGGTCGAGGACCGCGCCGACGGTGAGCGCCGGGGCGATGCCGACCACCAGGCAGGCGAGCACCAGCAGTTCGATCGGGAAGAGCATCCAGCGCGGCGGTTCGTGCGGCGTCTTCGGCAAGTCGCGCGGCGCCGGCCCGAAGAATACTTCGTGAATGAAGCGCAACGAATAGGCGACGCTGAAGATGCCCGCCACGGTCGCCGCGATCGCCAGCCGGTAGTCGCGCGGCGAACCGGCGTGCGCCGCCTCGTAGAAGAACATCTCCTTGGACAGGAAGCCGTTGAGCAGCGGCACGCCGGCCATCGCTGCAGCGGCCACCGTTGCCAGCGTTGCGGTGATCGGCATCGCACCGTACAGGCCGCTCAGCCGGCGCATGTCGCGGGTGCCGGTCTCGTGGTCGACGATCCCCGCGGCCATGAACAACGAGGCCTTGAACGTCGCATGGTTCATCGTGTGGAAGATCGCCGCGACCGCCGCGAGCGGCGTGCCGATTCCGAGCAGCAGCGTGATCAGGCCGAGGTGGCTGAGCGTCGAATACGCCAGCAACCCCTTCAGGTCGTGCTGGAAGATCGCGACGAAGGCGCCGAGCAGCAGCGTCGACAGGCCGGCGCCGCCGATGATCCACGACCACTCGGGCGTGCCCGCGAGCACCGGCCACAGGCGCGCCAGCAGGAACACGCCCGCCTTCACCATCGTCGCCGAGTGCAGGTAGGCCGACACGGGCGTGGGCGCGGCCATCGCGCGCGGAAGCCAGAAGTGGAACGGAAACTGCGCGCTCTTGGTGAGCGCGCCGAGCGCGACCAGCACCAGGATCGGCCGGTACCATGCATGGGCGCGCACGAGGTCGCCGGAGGCGAGCACGCGATCGAGGTCGTAGCTGCCGACGACGTGGCCGAGCATCAGGGCTGCGGCGAACAGGCACAGGCCGCCCGCAACCGTGATCGTCAGTGCCATCCGGGCCCCGCGGCGCGCGTCGGGTCGGTGGTGCCAGTAGCCGATCAGCAGGAACGACGCCAGGCTGGTGAGTTCCCAGAACATCACCAGCTGGACCAGGTTGCCCGAGAGCACGATGCCGAGCATCGAGCCCATGAACGCGAGCAGGAACGAGAAGAAGCGCGGAACCGGATCGGTCGGCGCCATGTAGTAGCGCGCGTAGGCCACCACGAGCAGGCCGATCACCAGCACGAGCATCGCGAACATCCACGCGAAGCCATCGACGCGGACGACGAAGTCGACGCCGAGGTCCGGCAGCCATGCGGCCTCGTAGCGCAGCACCTTGCCGGCGGCGATTTCCGGGTACTGCATCGCCATCACGACGGCCCCGGCCAGCGCGACGGCGCCGGCCAGCCACGCCTCGCGGTTGCGCGCGGTGGAGGGCAACAGCGCGGCAACCGCGCTTCCGAGGAAGGGCAGGACGAGCGGGATCAGCAGTTCGGGCATCAGCCGCCGGTTCCAGCGGCGCCGCCGCCCGCAGCGACCGGCTCGCGCATCGTCACCAGCTCCTCGGCCGCGGTCGGGTGCACCGCCATCGTCCGGTCGAACTGCCGCTTGGTCGCGCCCATCTTCAGCGGGATCGCAGCCAGCTGGATCATCTCGGCCGCGTCCGGGCCGCAGACATGCACGCCGAGCACCCGGTCGCTGTCGCGATCGACGACCAGCTTCATCAGCATGCGCTCGGCGCGCGGCGACAGCACGTTGCTCATCGGGCGGAAGCGGCTGCGGTAGATGTCCACGTGCGCGAAGCGCTCGCGTGCCTGCGCCTCGGTGAGGCCCACCGTGCCGATCTCGGGCGTGGTGAATACCGCCGCGGGCACGTCTTCATGATCGCAGACCCAGCGCACGTTGCCGAACTCGGTGTCGGCGAACGCGTGGCCTTCGCGGATCGCCACCGGCGTGAGCGCCACGCGATCGGTCACGTCGCCGACGGCCCATACGGTCGCGGCGCTGGTGCGCGAGTCGGGCGTGACGCGGATCGCGCCGCGTTCGCCGAGCTCGACCCCGGCGCGCTCCAGGCCCAGGCCCTGCGTGTTCGGCACGCGCCCGATCGCGAGCATCACGAGCTCGGTGTCGATGGCCCCGCGATCGGTCGCGACCCTGAAACCGGTGCCCTGCCGCTCGATCGCGGTGATCGTCTCGCCGTTGCGGATCGTGATGCCGGCTTCGCGCATCGCCGCGTCGAGATGCGTGCGCAGGTCGTCGTCGAAGCGGCGCAGCACGAGCTCGCCGCGATAGACCAGCGTGACCTGCACGCCCAGCCGCTGCAGCAGGCAGGCGAACTCGACCGCGATGAAGCCGCCGCCCTCGATCACGATTCGTGACGGCAGCGACGGCAGGTCGAAAACCTCGTTCGAGGTGATCGCCAGTTCGGCTCCGGGAATGCCCGGGAGAAACGGCGTGCCGCCGGTGGCGATCAGCACGCGGCGCGCGCGCACCCGTTCGCCGGTGGCCGACAGCCGCACCGCATCCGGCCCTTCGAGCACCGCGCGCGAATCGATCGTGCGCACCCCGGCGCGCGCGAGGCCGTCGCGGTACAGCGCTTCGAGCCGCGCGAGCTCGCGGTCCTTCGCTGCGCGCAGGCTCGCCCAGTCGAAGCGCGCATCGGACGACGTCCAGCCGAAATCGGCCGCGCGCGCGAACTCGTCGGCGAAGCGGCTGGCGAGCACCAGCAGTTTCTTGGGCACGCAACCGCGGATCACGCAGGTGCCGCCGTAACGGTATTCCTCGGCGAGTGCCACCTTCGCGCCGTGCCCGGCCGCGACGCGGGCGGCACGCACGCCGCCCGAGCCGCCTCCGATCACGAACAGGTCGACCGATTCAGTCATCGCGGGTTCCTCCTTCCGAAAGCGCTGTGCCGAGCATAGCGACGAACGCGCGCGTGCGCGCCGGCAGCAGCCGGCGCCCCGGCATCACGCACCAGACGGTCATCGTCGGCAGGCACCACCCGGGCAGCACGCGCTCGAGCAGGCCCTTCGCGACCAGGGCGCCCGCGGCGCGTTCGTGCAGCCCGGCGATGCCCATTGCGTGCGTGGCCAGCGTGCAGACGAGGCCGATCGAGTTGACCGCGATCTGCGCTGGCGGCAACCCCTCCCAGCGTCGGCCGCCGCGCGCCAGTCGCCAGGGCTGCGGCTCGCCGTCGCTGGCGATCAACCGCAGTGCGGTGTGCCCGGCCAGATCTTCGGGTGCGGCCGGCCGTCCGCGGCGCGCGAGGTAGGCGGGGCTCGCGTACAGGCCGTCTTCCAGCTCGATCATCCTGCGCGCGACCAGCGTGGCGTCGTCGGGCAGGCGCGCGGCCACCCGCACCGCGAGGTCGAAGCGCTCGGCGATCAGGTCGACGCGGCGCGGCGAGATGTCCAGTTCGAGGCGCACTTCGGGATGACGCTCGGCGAACTCGATCAGGAAGGGCACCAGGTCGAGCTCGTCGAGGAAACCCGGCGGCAGCGACACGCGCAGCGTGCCTTGTGGCGTGGCCTGCCGATGCTGCGCCAGCGCATTGGCTGCCTCGGTTTCGTCGAGCAGCCGGCGCGCGTGCTCGAGGATGCGCTCGCCGAATTCGGTGATCGCGAGCCGGCGCGTGGTGCGCGTCATCAGGCGCTCGCCGAGCTTCGCTTCGAGCGCGGCGATGCGCCGCGACACCGTGGCCTTCGGCAGTCCGCAGCGTTCGGACGCACGCGAGAAGCTGCCCGCCTCGGCGACGCGGGCGAACAGCACCAGATCGTCGGCATCCAGATTCATCGGCCCGAAGATTGTTCCATCATTGGTTCAATGATATTCGATTCTGCATCTTCCGAAGCGATTCTGTAACCAATACAGTGCAGCCATCCGGACCACTGCTTCAGGAGAACGTCATGAAAATCCTCCAGATCAACGCCAGCGCCCGCCCCGGCGCTTCCAATTCCACGCGCGTCGCCGATGCGATTACCGCGAAACTGAAGTCCGCGCACCCCGAGGCAGTCGTCGAGTTGCGCGACCTCGCACGCGATCCGCTGCCGCCGCTCGACGAAACCGCGCTCGGCGCGCTGTTCACGCCGGCCCCCGAGCGCAGCGCCGAACAGGCCGCGCGGGTGGCGCTCGACGACGCGGTGATCGCGCAACTGCAGTCGGCCGACGCGATCGTGCTCGGCGTGCCGATGTACAACTTCAACATCCCGGTGCAACTGAAAGCCTGGATCGATGCGATCTCGCGCGCCGGAGTAACCTTCCGCTATACCGCCGAGGGGCCGCAGGGGCTGGTCACCGGCAAGAAGGTCTATGTGGCACTGGCCCGCGGCGGGCTGTACCGCGACACGCCGGCCGATTTCCAGGTGCCGTACCTGAAGTCGGTGCTCGGCTTCCTCGGCATGACCGACGTCGAGTTCGTCTACGCCGAGGGCCTGGCGATGGGCGAGGAGTCGGTGGCGAAGGCGTTCGAGGACGCGCGCACGCAGATCGAGGCGCTCGCCGCGTGAACGCGCCCCGCCCCGGCGTTCGCGGGCTGCCCGAGGGCCCGCGGACGGGCCGGCGCCGCTTGTTGCGCGCCCGGCGGCACTTCACGAACACAGGAGCAGGCACCATGAAGAACGACGTCACGCACACCCCCGCAGCTTCGCGCGCGGTCGAGCGACTGGTCACCGGCATGGCCACCTCCGACGGCGCCGGGGTGCGGCTCACCCGCGTGCTCACGCACGACCTGCAGCGGCGGCTCGACCCGTTCCTGATGCTCGACGCGTTTCGCAACGAGAACCCCGACGACTACATCGGCGGCTTCCCGGATCATCCGCATCGCGGCTTCGAGACGGTCACCTACATGATCGCCGGCCGCATGCGCCACCGCGACAGCGCCGGCAACGAAGGGCTGCTCGGCCCGGGCGGCGCGCAATGGATGACCGCGGGCAGCGGCCTGATCCACTCCGAGTTGCCCGAGCAGGAAGAAGGGTTGATGGAGGGATTCCAGCTCTGGCTCAACCTGCCGGCCGCGCGCAAGATGGTCGCACCGAGCTATCGCGACATCCCGTCGCAGGCGATTCCCGAGTTCGACGCAGGAGGCGGCGTGCGCGTGCGCGTGATCGCCGGCGAGAGCCACGGCGTCGGCGGCGCGGTGACCCGTCCCGACACCGAGCCGCTGCTGATCGACGTGCACCTGCCGGCCGGCGCGCGCTTCACGCAGTCGCTGCCGGCGGGGCACAACGCGTTCACCTACACCTATCGCGGCCGCGTACGGGTCTCGGGCACCGAAGTGCCCGACCGCCGGATGGCGATCCTCGCCAACGACGGGCGCGAGTCGGTCGCAATCGAGGCGATCGACGACTCGCGCGTGCTGATCGTCGCCGGTCGGCCGCTGAACGAGCCGATCGCGCAATACGGCCCGTTCGTGATGAACACCGCCGAGCAGATCCGCCAGACGCTCGACGACTACCGGCGCGGCACCTTCGAGGCGGCGACGGTGCAGTCGCTGTAATGCGCCGGCGCGCGCGGCGTCGGGCCTCTCAGCCGCGCGGGTGATGCCGCGCGTGCAGGGCTTTGAGCCGCTCGCGCGCGACGTGCGTGTAGATCTGCGTGGTCGAGATGTCGGCGTGTCCGAGCAGCATCTGCACCACGCGCAGGTCGGCGCCGTGGTTGAGCAGGTGCGTGGCGAACGCGTGGCGCAGGGTGTGCGGCGACAGCGGCGCGGTGACGCCGGCCACGATCGCGTAGCGCTTGACCAGCGTCCAGAACATCTGGCGCGTCATCGGGCCGCCGCGCTGCGTGACGAACAGCGCATCGGCGGCACGCGCGCCGAGCAGCGCCGGACGCGCTTCGCGCAGGTAGCGCTCGATCCACGCCCGCGCCTCCTCGCCCAGCGGCACCAGGCGCTCCTTGTCGCCCTTGCCGACGACGCGCACCACGCCCTCGTTCAGCCCCACCTGCAGGGTGGGCAGCGATACCAGTTCGGAGACGCGCAGCCCGCTCGCGTATAGCACCTCGAGCATCGTGCGGTCGCGCAGGCCGAGCGGCGTGGCGGTGTCGGGTGCGCCGAGCAGCACCTCGACCTGCCGCTCGGACAGCGTCTTCGGGAAGCGCGGCGGCTGGCGCGCCGCCCGGATCTGCAGCGTCGGGTCGTCCTCGCGCACGCGTTCACGCACCAGGTAGCGGAAGAACCTGCGGAACACCGCCAGGCGCCGGTTCGCGCTGCTCGGGCGCGAACCCGGGTGGCGATGCGCAATGTAGCCGTGCAGGTCGGCGGCACCGGCCTCGTGCAGCGCCACCCCGCGCTCGGTGGCCAGCCACGCCTCGAGCAGCGCCAGGTCGCGCCGGTAGGCTGCGAGCGTGTTGCGCGACAGGCCATCCTCGAGCCAGGTCGCGTCGGCGAACGCTTCGATCCAGCGATTGCCCTGCCCGGGCGCGGCGCTCATCGCGAACTCAGCGTCCGAGCATCGCCTGCTTCAGTTCGGCGTCGATCGGACGCTCGCCGACGAAGATGCGCAGGATGGCGGTGAACAGGTCCTCGCCGGGAATCGCCGGCCCGAGTGGATGTCCGTCGACGCTGACGCTGGTCGCGCCGGCCGCGAAATCGATGTCGATCCGCTCGCCCTTGCGGGTCTGCCCGAGCGTGAGCATCGTGTCGATCAATCGCTCGATGCGCGGGGCCAGCTTCGCGAGCTCGTGCTCGACGCAGTTCTCGCGCAGCGCGGCGACGAAACGCTCCACCACCCACTCGGACGACAGGTCGGCCAGCATGGTGAGCGACAGCCGCCTCGGCCCCTTCTGCGACAGCAGCACCTCGGGCTGCCGCGAGCGCGACGGTACGTACAGCGCGGCCACGTAGGCCTTGACGATGTAGACCGTGCGCATGCCGGCGCCGTTGAGCTCGAGCCGGGCGCCGCCGACCCGGACCGAATCCGCGACGTCCACGCCCTCGACGTCGGCGGCCCGTGCCGGCGCGAGGCCGAGCAGCGCGACGATCGCGGCCACCGCGAGCGCGGCAGCGAGCATCGCGCGCAAGGGCCTGCTGCTCGCGGTTCCCGTTTCGTGCATCGTTGGCGCGGGCCGGCCGGTGCGGCCGGCGAATTGCGGAGCGGCCGACTATAACGTGATCGACGCGCCGACCCCAAGGTCGGCGCGAGAGCCGGCAGCTGCACGCGACCGGCGGCGCGCACCGCCGGGCTGCGGACGGAGCGGACCGTACGCTAGAAGCGATAGCTCAGGTCGGCGTAGACGGTGCGCCCGGGCTGCCGGTTGAAGACAAAGTACTCGCGGTCGGTCAGGTTGTCGACCGAGAGGCTGGCGGCGAGCCGGGGATTGAATCGATAGCCGACCTTCAGGTTCGCGACGCCGTAGCTGTCGTACGACCCGAAGACGCCCTCGGTGGTGTTCTGGTTCAGGTCGTCGCCCGACCCGAACACGTGGCTGACGTGACGGTAGACCAGCAGCCCGGTCCAGGGGCCGGACGCGTATTCGGCCCCGAGCGACCACATCGTCCGTGGAACGTCGGTCAGCTGCTTGCCGACGGTGGCGGGCACCGCATCGTTGCGGGTGATCTCGTAGCGGAAGTTGTGCGTCAGCGACCCGATCGCGCGCAGGCCGCGCACGCCGGTGGGCACGCGCAGGCTCGCCTCGATGCCGTCCACGCGGGCCTCGCCGGTGTTCTCGGCGCGCGTCAGCGTCGGAGTGATCGAGCGGCGGTAGATCAGGTCGCGCAGATCCTGCGCGAACGCGGTCACCGAAGCCTGCAGGCCGTCGGCCCTCGCGTAGTCGACGCCCGCGTCGAACGACACGACGCGCTCGGGCTGGAGGTCGGGCGACGCGTCGTAGAGCACCAGCCTGCCGGCGACCGAACCCGGCACCGTGAAGCGCGAGTACAGGTCCAGCAGTGCCGGCGGGCGGAAGCCCGCGCCGAGCGAGGTGCGCAGCGTCACCTCGGGCGACGCCTGCCAGGCGAACGCCGCTTTCGGGCTCAGGCGCCCGAACGAACGATTCGGGTAGTCCTGCGTGCCGGAAGTGTCGACGATCGATCCCGAGGTCGAGAAGCGGTCGTAGCGCGCGCCGATCACCAGCCGGCCGTGCTCGAGGATATCGGTCTCGCTCTGTACGTACAGCGCGGCACTGTCCGACTCGCCGGTGCTCGAGCCGGTCAGCGCGGTCGCCGTACCTGCGTCGCGCCAGTACGAAAGCGACTGCGTACTGCGATCGAGCGTCGAGTGGTTCAGCGCGAAACCGGTGGTCAGGATCGTCGACTTTCCGAGCGGATTTCGCAGCGAGACGTCGAGGTCGGTGCGATCGTTCGGCTGCTCGGTCAGCGTGCCCGCGCCCGATTCGTGGCCGGCGGTCCGGCCTGCCTGCACGAACGTGAAGCGGTGCTCGAGCCTGCCGAGGCTGGCCTCGAGCACAGAGCCGCCGGTGAAGCGGTGCTCGACCGTGGCGAACACGCGCAGGTCGCGCTCGAACGCCGGGGTCGGCGTCAGGAAGTCGGACTCGAGCAGCGAGATGCGCTGCGGTGCGATCTCCGGGAAGCCGACGCTGCCGGCGAAGACCGGCGTGCCGGAAGGCCCGACCAGAAAGCTCGTCGGGCTGCTGTAGCCGACCTTGTATTCGCCCCAGCCGAATCCGGCCGTCATCCGCGTCGCGTCGCCGAGCTTCCAGTCGAACGTGGCCTGCGCGTTGCTCTGCGTCCACGGGCGCGCACCCTTCAGGCCGACCCACCAGGCCGGCGCGCCGTCGACCGTGCGGGTCGGAATCGCACCGGAAACCGGGATCGTGGCGGTGCCGGCGCCCGGACTCTTCACGACGTACTCGGCGTCGGCGTCGCCCTTGCTCTCCCGATATCCGAACGACATCGATATGCCGAGGCCGCCTTCGAAGCGCTTGCGCAACACGCCGCTGCCGGCGCGCAGGCCCAGGCTGCCCACGCCCCCACGCAACTCGGCCAGTGGCTTGTCGGGCGAGGCGGTGATGAAGTTGACCACGCCGCCCATTGCGTTGCCGCCCCACAAGGCCGAGAAGGGGCCCCGCACCACCTCGATGCGCTCGACGTTCTCGAGCGCGATGCCGGCCACGTTGACGCCGCCGGACAGCGCGTTGTTGATCGGCAGCCCGTCGATCATCACCAGCGTGCGCGGCGTGCGCGGGATGCCGCGCATCGAAAGCACCGCCTGGCCCGAGCCGGGGAACGTCGCCCCCATCGCAGCGCCGCGCACGTAGACGCCTGGCACCTCGACCACGGCGTCGCCGAAGCGCGTGACGTTGCGCTCCTCGATGTCGCGCTCGCCGACGACGGTGACGCTCGCCGGCACGCCGCTCGCGCTCGATGGCGAGCGCGTCGCAGTCACCACCACCGACTCGAGCGCGGCGGCACGCCCGCTCTCGGCTTCGGTCTGCGCCGAAGCGGGCGCCGATGCGAGGGAGAGCACGACTGCGAGGGAGAGCGCGACAGCCAGGAGCGGCAGGCCCGCTCCGCCGAGGCGCGCAACTCGCGAATGACTTTGCGCAAACATGTCTGCGAAGAAGATGTCGCGACGACGCGGCGAATCGGTCAAGGAAACCTCGGCGTGGCAGGCGGGAAACAGGACAGAACTTTATTGGTGCAATGCAGCGCAACAGTTGACCGGCATCAATGGGCGGTGCACGCGAGCGCGGCGACAATGGCCACGAAGCACGCACGGATATTGCCGTTCAACCCAAGGGAAGGAAGCAATGAGAAGGATCGCACGGATTTCGCCGGTGGCCTGGATGGTCGCCGCCGCCCTCGCAGCCGCGACGGGCGCCGTCTCGGCGCAGGACAAGAAGGTCACCGAACCGGAGATTCGCTACCAGGCCGGCAGCTCGCCGCTCGGCCAGGAAGAGATGCACCAGAACATCAACCCGAAGGCCCCGCCGATGACCAAGGCGGAGTTCGAGCAGGGTCGGGCGATCTACTTCCAGCGCTGTGCCGGCTGCCACGGCGTGCTGCGCAAGGGCGCGACCGGCAAGCCGCTCACGTCGGACATCACGCTGCAGCGCGGCACCGAGATCCTGAAGACCTTCATCAAGTACGGCTCGCCCGCGGGCATGCCGAACTGGGGCACGTCGGGCGAGCTGACCGACGCGGAAGTCGACCTGATGGCGCGCTACGTCCAGCAGGAGCCGCCCACGCCGCCCGAGTTCGGGATGGCGGACATGAAGAAGACCTGGAAGGTCATCGTGCCGCCCGAGCAGCGCCCGAAGAAGAAGATGAACAAGCTGGATCTGGACAATCTCTTCTCGGTGACGCTGCGCGACACCGGCGAGATCGCGCTGATCGACGGCGCGTCGAAGAAGATCGTGAACATCGTCAAGACCGGCTACGCGGTGCACATCTCGCGCGTGTCGGCCTCGGGTCGCTACCTGTACGTGATCGGCCGTGACGCCAAGATCAACCTGATCGACCTGTGGATGGAGAATCCCGACAACGTCGCCGAGATCCGCGTGGGCCTCGAGGCGCGTTCGGTCGAGACGTCGAAAGACAAGAAGTACGCCGACAAGTTCGCGATCGCCGGCAGCTACTGGCCGCCGCAGTACGTCGTGATGAAAGGCGACACGCTCGAGCCGCTGAAGATCCAGGCGACCCGCGGCATGACGGTCGACACGCAGGAGTTCCACCCCGAGCCCCGCGTGGCCTCGATCGTCGCGCTGCACGACAAGCCGCAGTTCATCGTCAACGTGAAGGAAACCGGCAAGATCCTGCTGGTCGACTACACCGACCTGAAGAACCTGAAGACGACCGAGATCGGCGCCGCGCGCTTCCTGCACGACGGCGGCTGGGACGCCAGCAAGCGCTACTTCCTGGTGGCCGCGAACGAGTCGAACAAGGTCGCAGTGGTCGACTCGAAAGAGAGCAAGCTCGCCGCGCTGGTCGACGTCGGCCGCATCCCGCACCCGGGCCGCGGCGCGAACTTCAAGGATCCGAAGTACGGTCCGGTCTGGGCCACGGGCCACCTCGGCGACGAGTCCATCGCGCTGATCGGCACCGATCCGAAGGGCCATCCGAAGAGCGCCTGGAAGGTGGTGCGTTCGCTCAAGGCGCAAGGCGGCGGCAACCTGTTCATCAAGACCCATCCGAAGTCCACGAACCTGTGGGTCGACACGCCGCTGAACCCCGACGCCAAGATCGCCCAGTCGGTCGCGGTGTTCGACATCAAGAACCTGGACAAGCCGTTCGAAGTGCTTCCGATCGCCGATTGGGCGCAACTCGGCGAAGGCGCCAAGCGGATCACGCAGCCCGAGTACAACAAGGCGGGCGACGAGGTCTGGTTCTCGGTGTGGAGCGCGAAGAACCAGCAGTCCGCGATCGTGGTCGTCGACGACAAGACGCGCAAGCTGAAGGCCGTGATCAAAGACCCCAAGCTGATCACGCCTACCGGCAAATTCAACGTCTACAATACGCAGCACGACGTCTACTGATCCGGAGGACCTGACGATGACCCGTTCCCTGATGATTCGCCTCGCGCTGGTCGCCGCTGCCGCGGCCACCGTCGCCGCCCCGGCATCGGCCGCGGTGGAAATGGCGAAGAAGTACAACTGCACCGCCTGTCACGCAGTCGACAAGAAGCTGGTCGGCCCCGCGTACAAGGATGTCGCCGCCAAGTACAAAGGCGACGCGGCGGCCGCCGCCAAGCTCGTCGAGAAGGTGAAGAAGGGCGGCTCGGGCGTCTGGGGTCCGGTGCCGATGCCGCCGAACGCCGCGGTGCCCGACGCCGACGTCAAGGCACTGGTCGACTGGATCCTTGCCGGAGCCAAGTGACCACGCTGCCGTGAGGCCAGGCGCGAAGGGCGGCTCGATGAGCCGCCCTTTTTCTTGGGTGCTCGCCGTGCTCGCTGCCGCGATCGCGGCGCCGGTCTCCGGCGCCGACGCAACGGTGGCGATCGCGGCGCCCGGCGCCCGGCAGTTCGTGCTTCTCGATTGCACGAGCGGCCGCACCGTCGCTTCGGCGGTGGCCCCGGACGAACTCGCCGCCGAGCTCGTGGCGGCGCCCGACGGCCGCGGGCTGTACGCGTCGCTGCGTGGCGGCGCGCTGCTGCGCTATTCATTGCCCGATCTGCGCGAGCAGGCGCGCGTCGCGCTCGAATTCGAGGCCACCGCGCTCGCGGTCGGCGGCGGGCCCGATGCGGTCGTGCTCGCCGGCGGGCGCGGCACCGGCGCGATGTCGGCGCACGACCCGGCGACCCTCGCCGAGGTGCACCGCTTCCGGTTGCCGCAACCGTTCGCAGTGGCGGCGATGCGCGACGTGCCGGCGCGCCGGCGCTTCGTGGTCGCGTTCGCCGATCTCGCCGAGGCCTGGGAAATCGCCTACGGCCGCGACGCACCGCCGGTCTTGCAGGGGCTGGTGCACGACTACCGCTCGAACGAAGCCGTGCCGCTTCCGGGCCGCTTCACGCCGCGGCGCTTCGAATTGCCCCGCCCCACCCGGGCGCTGATCGCGGGGCCGGCGCCTTACGAGGTCGCGCGGCTCGACGACGCCGGAGTGCTGGGCATCGTGAACCTCGACGTGCGCAGGGAGATCGAACGCCCGGCGCTCGCGGCCACGGCGGTGGCGGAGCGTATCGCGCCGTGGCGCGGCGAGACGCGCCGCGGCTGGCTGATCGCCGCAGCCGGGGCGAGCGACGCCGAGGTACTCGAGACGTCTGACTGGAAAGTGAGCGGGCGCTTCGACGCAGGTGGCGAGATCCTGGCGCTCGCCGCCGTCGGCGGCCGCGTGCTGGTGGCCGCTGCCGGCCCGGGCGGCATCACGGTGTCACAGGTCGATGTCTCGCGCCGGATCGCCGAGCCGCTGGCCTCGGGCATTGCGGCCGCGCGCTTGCCGCTGCGCTTCGTGCAAGGAAGCGGCGGCTGCCTGGCGCTGGTCGATCGCGACCGGCGCTGGCTCGCCGGCTTCGCCGCGCCCGCGCCAGGCCTCAGGTGAGGAACCCGCGCAGCCGCTCCGGGTCGAGGATGGTGATCTCGGCGCCGCGCACGCTGATCAGCCCCTCGTTGCTCAGCTCGCCGAGGATCCGCGAGAAGTGTTCGGGCGTGAGGTTGAGCCGTGACGCGATGACGCCCTTGCTGGTGTCGAGCACGATGCGCACCGGGGAGGTCGGCGTACCGCCGGTGCGGTCGAGGTCGCGCAACAGGTAGCCGATCACGCGCTGCATCCCCGAGCGCAGCGAATACGCTTCGACGTCGTGCACCAGGCCGACCAGTCGCCGGCTCAGGCCGGCGATCATCCGGCGCGCCAGGCGCGGATCGCGCGTCAGTTCGGCGTCGATCGTGGACTTCGAGATGTGCAGCAGCAGCGAGTCGGCCAGGCACTCGGCGTTCACCGGGTAGGCGCGATCGAGGAACATCGCCGCCTCGCCGAACGACTGCCCCGGACCGAGGATCTCGATCACCTTTTCGGTGCCCTGCGGCGACAGGAAGCTGAGCTTGACCTGCCCGTACATGACGGCGTGGAAACCCGCGCAGGGGTCGCCGCGCTGGAACAGGGTGCGCCCCTTCTGCACGCGCAGTTCGGTGGTGCCCGCGGCGATCCGGTCGAGCTCGTCGCCGCCCAGTTCGTGGAACAGGGCGAGATTGGACAGGAACGTCCGGGTCATGACTTTCGGTGCGCGCACGGAAACGGATTCCTCTCTTGGTCAGTGGCTGCGCCAGTGCGCATTGTGTACCGAATCGAGCCCTTCGCGAGCCCCAGGGTCGCTTTCGAGGCGTCGCAGCGCCCAGGCGACGTGCTCGCGCACCAGTGCCGAAGCGTCGTCGGAGCGCGCGCGCAGCGCGGCGAGCACCTGCGGGCCTCCGGCCGAATTGCCCAGCGCGACGGCCAGGTTGCGCAGCCAGCGCTCATGACCGATGCGGCGGATCGGTGAGCCTGCCAGCCGCTCGTCGAACTCGCGCTCGCTCCAGCCGAACAGCTCGACCAGCGTGGCCGCATCCAGGCCGGCGCGCGCAGCGAACTCGTCGGTGGCCGGCGGACGGGCGAAGCGGTTCCACGGGCACGCCAGCTGGCAGTCGTCGCAGCCATAGATGCGGTTGCCGATCGCCGGGCGCAGCGGCTCGGGAATCGCGCCCTTCAGCTCGATCGTCAGGTACGAGATGCAGCGACGCGCATCGACCCGGTACGGCGCGACGATCGCGCCGGTCGGGCAGGCATCGATGCAGCGCGTGCAGCGCCCGCAGTGATCGGCGCACGGCTGCGCGGCCGGCGCGAGCGGCAGGTCGGTATACAGCGTGCCGACGAAGAAGGTCGAGCCCCGCCCGGCCTCGATCAGCAGCGTGTGCTTGCCGCGCCAGCCCAGCCCGGCGCGACGTGCCAGTTCGAGCTCCATGACCGGCGCGGAGTCGCAGAACACCCGGTAGCCGAAAGCGCCGACCTCCGACTCGATGCGCGAGGCGAGCCGCTGCAGGCGCGCGCGCACCACCTTGTGATAGTCGCGGCCCAGCGCATAGCGCGAGACGTAGGCGCGCTCGGGATCGGCCAGCGTTGCCCATGCCCGGTCGATCCAGCGCGACTCGCCGGGGGTGTAGTCGATCGTGACCATGATGGCCGAAACCGTGCCCGGAACGAGCTCGGCGGGCCGGCTGCGCTTCGTGCCATGGCGGGCCATATAATCCATCTCGCCATGGAAGCCGGCCTGCAGCCAGGCCTGCAAGCCCGCCTCGGCCTGCGACAGATCGATGTCGGCCACGCCGATCGACCCGAAACCGAGCTCGCGCGCCCATTGCTGCAACTGTTCGATGCGAAGCTCCACGCCTGAATTCTAGATCGTGTCAAAGCCCGTATCGAACGCGAGCAGCACGGCGAAGCCCGCGCCCGACTCCGGGCCGCTCACGGTGGCGCTGGTCGATGCGTCAGCCACCGAGCGTCTGGCCGCCCAGGTGGCTGGCGAACTCGGGCCCGGTTTCGTGCTGTTCCTGTCGGGCGACCTCGGCGCCGGGAAAACCACTTTCACCCGCGGGCTGCTGCGCGCACTCGGTTATCCGGGTCGCGTCAAGAGCCCGACCTTCACGCTGGTCGAGTCTTACGACTTGTCGAAGTTTCAGTTGTATCATTTTGATTTCTATAGACTCTCCTCCGATAGAGACTGGCTCGATGCAGGGTTCGACGATCTCGTCGGCGGATCGGGCGTGGCGGTCATCGAGTGGCCCGAGCGCGCGGCCGCCAGCCTGCCCCCGCCTGATCTGCGCTTGCGGCTGGAGTTCGACACGGCCGGCGGCGAACAGGCTCGCGTGGCCCGGCTCGAAGCCGGTTCGCCCAGGGGGCTCGAATGCCTGAGGAGACTTCGCGCGGCAAGCGCCGCCTGCTGAGCGTCGCGGCGCGATCGGCCAGCGCGCTGGCGGGCGCGCGCGCCACGCTGGCCACGGCGCTGTTCGCACTCGGCACGCACCCGGCCCGTGCAGCATCGATCCTTGCGGTGCGTGTCTGGCCGGCGCGCGACTACACGCGGGTCACGCTCGAACTCGACGAGCCGCTGAAGTCCACGCAGATGCAGCTGTCCGATCCGCCACGGCTGGTGGTCGATCTGGAAGGGCTCGAGATCGACCTCGCGTTGCGTGACCTGGTCGCCCGCATACGTCCGGAAGACCCCTACATCCAGCAAGTTCGGGTCGGCCAGCACCGCCCGAAAGTGGCGCGCCTGGTGTTCGACCTGAAGACCGAGGTCGCTCCCCAACTGTTCGCGCTGGCGCCGGTGGGCAACTACCGGCACCGGCTGGTGCTCGACCTGCACCCGGCGGTTCCGGTCGATCCGCTGAAGACGCTGCTCGACGACGTGCGGGCCCGCGCCGCGCGGCCGACGCTGCCTCCGCCCGAGGACCCGATCGCCGCGCTGTTGCGCGACCGACTCGAGGCACAGGAGCGGTTCGCGCAGTCCGACGAAGACCCGCGCCCCGACCCGCAGGCGGCGGCGCGCGGCAAGCGACGCGCCCCGGCAGTGGCGCGCATGGTCACGATCGCGATCGATGCCGGACATGGCGGCGAGGATCCGGGCGCGATCGGCCGCCGCGGCACGCAGGAGAAAGACGTGGTGCTGCGCATCGCGCAGATGCTGCGCGAGCGCGTCAACGCCCATCCCGACATGCGTGCCTACATGGTCCGCGACGGCGACTACTTCGTGCCGCTGGCCACGCGCGTGGCCAAGGCGCGCCGCGTGCAGGCCGATCTCTTCGTGTCGATTCATGCCGACGCGGTGGTGCGTCCGCAGGCGAGCGGCGCATCGGTCTACGTGCTCTCCGAGCGCGGCGCGTCGAGTTCGGCCGCGCGCTGGCTGGCCAGGCGCGAGAACGAATCCGACCGCATCGGCGGCGTGAACCTCGGCAGCCGCAATCGCGAGGTACGGCAAGTGCTGCTCGACCTGACGACCACCGCACAGATCCAGGATTCGAGTCGGCTCGGGCACTTCGTGCTCTCCGAGCTGGGAGGCGTGGGCGAGTTGCACAAGCCGCGCATCGAGCAGGCCGGGTTCGCGGTGCTCAAGGCGCCGGACATCCCGTCGATCCTGGTGGAGACCGCCTTCATCAGCAATCCGCACGAGGAACGGCGCCTGGCCGACGGCCGCTACCAGGCCCGCGTCGCCGATGCAATCTTCCGCGGGCTCGAGAGCTACCTGCAGCGGCACCCGCCGGCGCCGAAGGCGCGCGCCACCTGAGCGCGAGCCACCCGAGCGCGGGCCTTCTCACCAGGTGGCGTGTTCGTCCTGGGGCTGCTCGAGCCGGTAGCCGACGCCACGCAGCGTGCTGATCCGCGCGCCGGTGCCCGCCAGCTTCGTGCGCAGCCGCGACACGTAGACCTCGATCGCGTTGGGCGCGAGCTGTTCCTCGAAGCCGGTGATCGCCCGCAGCAGCCGGTCCTTGGTGACCGCGCTGCCGGCATTGAGCACCAGGTATTCGAGGATCGACCACTCGCGCGGCGTCAGGTCGATCGGCACGGAGCCGTGGCGCACCTCGCGCTTGCGGCTATCGACGACCAGCTCGCCGCAGGTCATCACGTCGTTGCGCGAATTGCTGCCGTTGCGCCGGACGAGTCCTTGGCAGCGTGCGACCAGCTCGCGCGGGTCGAACGGCGCCTCGAGGTGATCGTCGGCGCCCGCATCGATCGCGGCGATGCGCGTGTCGGCAGCGTCGGCGTCGGTGACGATGAGCGCCGGCAGGCGTACGCGCCGCTGACGCAGTCCGCGCAGCCATTCGAGTCCGGCATCGGGCGCGCGGCGCAGGTCGAGGACGATGTCGTCGAAATGTCCGCCGCGCAGCACCGCGTCGGCCTCGTCGGGTCGGTCGACGATGTCGACCGCATGGCCAGCCTCGCGCAGCGGGCCGAGGATCCCCCCCGCGGCGGATGCATCATCGCAGACGATCAGGATCTTCATGATGGGCGACTGGCCGTCTCCGGCCGGCATGGTCGACGCCGCGATCGGCACATTCTAGGCCGCGGACCGCATCGCCGGAAGGGGCTTGCGCGCGGGGCGCGGCGGCGAGCGACAGCCGTCCTGCCGGGGCGCCGCCCCGGCATCGCGCCACAAGCTCAGGCCGATGCGCGCGCACGCCGGCTGCGCAGCCAGTGGCGCAGCACCTCGAACACGGCCGGCAGGCCGGGAACGACGATCATCGCCAGCGTCACCCACTGGAAGTTCGCCTTGACCCAGTCGGTGTTGCCGAACAGGTAGCCGATGCCGGAAAGGCTCGTCACCCACAGCGTCGCGCCGGTCACGTTGTACATCGCGAACCGCGGATAGCTCATCTGCGCGACCCCGGCCACGAAGGGCGCGAAGGTGCGCACGAACGGCAGGAAGCGCGCGACGACGATGGTGATGCCGCCATGGCGCTCGTAGAACGCGTGGGTACGGTCGAAGGCCGCCCGGTTGAAGAAGCGCGATTGCTCCCAGCCGAATACCTTCGGGCCGAACCAGCTTCCGACCGAGTAATTGATCGCGTCGCCGAGCGTGGCCGCGGCGATCAGCAGCACGATCAGCAGCGGCAGGTTCATGCCGCCGACCGCGGCGATCGCGCCGGCGACGAAGAGCAGCGAATCGCCCGGAAGGAACGGCATGACGACCAGGCCGGTCTCGACGAACACGATCGCGAAGAGGATGCCGTAGACCCAGGGGCCGGCCTGTTCGACCACCGCGGCCAGGTGCTTGTCGAGGTGGAAGAAGATGTCGAGCAGCTGTCCGAAGTCCATGGCCGCGGATGTTACACGGGCATCCCTATAATCGCCGGATGCCCGCCTCCCATGCCCCCGCACGGCCGATCGCGCTGCTGCCCGATCGCCTGGTCAGCCAGATCGCCGCCGGCGAAGTCGTCGAGCGGCCGGCCTCGGTGGTGCGCGAGCTGCTCGAGAACGCGATCGATGCGGGCGCGCGCCGTATCGCGCTGCGCATCGAGGACGGCGGCATGCGCCGAATCGTCGTCACCGACGACGGCTGCGGGATCGCGCCGGACGAGCTTGCACTCGCGCTCGCGCGGCACGCGACCAGCAAGATCGCCACGCTCGAAGAGCTCGAGCACGTGGGCACGCTCGGCTTTCGCGGCGAGGCACTCGCGTCGATCGCCTCCGTCGCGCAGGTGCGCATCACGAGCCGCACCGCGGGCGCATCATCGGCCTCGCGCATCGACAGCGCCACCGGCGAGATCGCGCCCGCGCCCGGCGCGGTGGGTACCAGCGTCGAGGTGCTCGACCTGTATTCGCAGACGCCGGCGCGCCGCAAGTTCCTGAAATCGGCCGCGACCGAAGCTGCACACTGCGTGGAAGCCTTCCGCCGCGTGAGCCTCGCGCACGAGGCGATCGAGTTCGAGCTGCAGGTCGACGAGCGGCGCGCCGAGCGCCTGCCGGCCGCCGACTGGCGCACCCGCGCACTCGACGCGCTCGGCGACGAATACGCCGGTGCACACCGCGTGGTGCAGGTGCAGGCGGGGCCGCTGCGGCTGTGGGGTGTGCTCGGGCTGCCCACCGTCAATCGCGCGCGCGCCGACCGGCAGTTCCTCTACGTGAACGGCCGCTTCGTGCGCGACCGGATGCTCGGTCACGCGCTCAAGCAGGCGTATGCCGACATGATGCACGGCGACCGGCACGCCGCCTGGGTGCTGTTCGTCGAGATCGATCCTTCGCTGGTCGACGTCAACGTCCATCCGGCCAAGATCGAGGTGCGCTTTCGCGACCCGGCCGCGCTGCGCTCGTTCGTGTTTCACTCGGTGGCCGATGCACTGCGCGCGCCGGCTGGGGCGGGAGCTGGCGTCCAGCGCAGCGTCGCCGGTCCTGCCCCGACGCCGCAGGCATCGAATCGAAGCCTTGCGTTCTACGCGCCCGCCGGCGCCCACGGATCGATCTCCGCGACTGGCGGGTCGATCGGAAGCGAGGCCGATGCTGCGCCGGGACGCTGGCCGCAGAGCGGCGTGCCATGGCCGCGCGGGATCTTCGCTGCGCAACCGCTGGCGCATGAATCCCGATTCGCCGCCGTGCAGCAAGCCGGCGACGACGTCGCCCTGGCCGACGCGGGTCGAAGCGGTGCCGCCACCGCGGCCGGCGAAGAGGATGCCGTCGACGAGCCGCCGCTGGGCCACGCGCTCGCGCAGTTGCACGGCACCTGGGTGCTGGCACAGAACCGGCATGGGCTGGTGCTGGTGGACATGCACGCCGCGCACGAACGCGTCGTCTACGAGCGGCTGAAGGCGGCGCTCGCCCGCGACGCGATCCCCACGCAAGCGCTGCTGGTGCCCGCGACCTTCCGCGCCGATCCGCTGGAGGTGCGTGTCGTCGAGGACGAGGCCGAGGCGCTGCGCGCGCTCGGACTCGAACTCACGGTGCTCTCGCCGACCGCGATCGCGGTGCGCGCGGTACCGGCGGCGCTGGCGCGCGGCGACGTGGTCGCGCTCGCACGCTCGGTGCTCGCCGAGCTGCAGGAGCACGGCGCGAGCCGCGCGCTCGAGGAGCGGCGCAACGCGCTGCTCGCCACGATGGCCTGTCACGCGGCGGTGCGCGCGAACCGTCGCCTGTCGATCGACGAGATGAATGCGCTGCTTCGCGACATGGAAGCGACGCCGGGCGCCGACCAGTGCAACCACGGCCGGCCGACCTGGGTACAGCTGTCGATGGCCGAACTCGACCGCTGGTTCCTGCGCGGGCGCTGAACGATGCGACGTCCCGGCACCGACGCTTCGACGGCACTGCTTTTCCTGCTCACCGGTTTCCTGGCGCTGCAGCCGCTGTCGACCGACCTCTACCTCGCGTCGCTGCCGGCGCTGCGCGAGCACTTCTCGGGATCGGTCTCGTCGGTGCAGCTCACGCTGTCGGCGTTCCTGGCCGGCTTCGCGGCCAGCCAGCTGATCGCCGGACCACTGTCCGATCGCTTCGGCCGCCGCCCGGTGGCGCTGGCAGGCTGTGCGCTCTACGTCGGCGCATCGCTGGCCGGCATGATCGCCCCGTCGCTCGCGGTGCTGATCGTCGCGCGAGTGCTGCAGGCGATCGGCGTGTGCTGCACCGTGGTGTGCGCACGCGCGATCGTACGCGATCTGTACGAGGCCGAAGCCGGCGCGCGCGTGCTGGCCCGCGCGCTCACCTGGATGGGCACTGCGCCGATCGCCGGACCGGTCGTCGGAGGCCTGCTGCAGGCGCTGACGGGTTGGCGCGCGAACTTCGCCGCGCTCACGCTGCTCGGCGCGATCCTGCTCGCCGCCGCGGTGCGCGCGCTGCCGGAGACGAACCGCCACCGCAACGCATCGGCGACCGACCTGCGCGCACTCGCGCGCAACTATGCGCGCATCGCCGCGTCGCGGCGCTTCTGGTCGTACGCGCTGCCGGTCACCGGCAGCTACAGCGCGCTGTTCTGCTTCATCTCGGCGTCGTCGTTCGTGCTGATCGGGATCTACGGGCTGCCGGCTCAACGCTTCGGTATCGCCTACGCGCTGGTCGCCTCGGGGTATCTGCTGGGCACGATGGCGCTGCGCCCGCTGCTCGGCCGCCTGGGGCTGGTCGGCTCGATCCGCGCGGGCGCCGCACTCGCGTTCGCGGCCGGCACCGCGATGACTGCCTTCGCGCTCGCCGAGGTACGCACGCTCGCCGCGGTGCTGGTACCGATGTTCCTGGTGATGACCGCGCACGGCTTCATCCAGCCGTCCTGCCAGACGGGAGCGATCGATCCGTTCCCGCGGATGGCCGGCGCAGCGGCCGCGCTGATGGGTTTCGCAATGCTTGCAGTGGCGGCCGCCGCGGGCTGGGCGGTGGGCGCGCTGCACGACGGTACTACGCGGCCGCTCGCACTGGGCGTGGGCGCCTGCACCACCTTCACTGCGCTGGCCACCGCACTGCTGCTCAGACACGAGCGCGGCGTGGCGATCGGCAGTGCCGCCGGCAGCGCCGTCGCCGGCGCGGGCACCGTCCACGGCACCGCAGCCGGCGCGGACGCAAGCGCGAAGGGCGCGTGATGCACGTCGAGCGCGAGGCACCGCTCGCGCTGCTGCTCGGACCGACCGCCTCGGGCAAGAGCGCGGTCGCGATGGCGCTGGCCGAGCGCCTGCCGATCGAGATCGTCACGGTCGACTCGGCACAGGTCTATCGCGGCATGGACATCGGCACCGCGAAGCCGGGCGCCGCCGAGCGCGCCGCCGTGCCGCATCACCTGGTCGACATCGTCGATCCGCGCGAGAGCTACTCTGCAGCGCGCTTCGTCGCCGACGCGCGCGCGGCGATCGCGCAGATCCGCGCGCGCGGCCGGCTGCCGCTGCTCGTCGGCGGCACGATGCTGTACGCGCGCGCGCTCGTCGAAGGGCTGCATCCGTTGCCGGGCGCCGACCCGGCGCTGCGCCGCCGGCTCGAGGACGAGGCGCGCACGCTCGGCTGGCCGGCGCTGCACGCGCGGCTCGCGCAGGTCGATCCGGTTACCGCCGCGCGCCTCGAGCCCGGCGACGCGCAGCGCATCCAGCGCGCGCTCGAGGTCTTCGAATCGAGCGGCCGACCGATGTCGGAATGGCTGGCTTCCGCCCGCCGCGGCAGGGGCGACCGTTCGCCATCGTCCATGGCGCCCGAGGGTCTCGAAGGCCCGGCATCGCAGCGTTTCCTGCACGTCGCCCTCGAGCCCTCGACGCGCGCCGCGCTGCATGAACGGATCGCCGCGCGCTTTCGCGCAATGATCGCCGCAGGGCTGCTCGACGAGGTGCGCGCGCTGCGTGCGCGCGGCGACCTGTCGGCCGATCTTCCGTCGATGCGCTGCGTCGGCTACCGGCAGGCGTGGGCCTGGCTGGATGCGGGCGAAGCGCGCATCGAGCCGTTGATCGAGGCCGGCATCGCGGCGACGCGCCAGCTCGCCAAGCGGCAACTGACCTGGCTTCGCGCGATGCCGGATCGTGTCGTGGTCGATTGCCTGCGCCACGACGCCGCGACGCAGGTGCTCGAGGTGCTGCGTCGCGCCTGGCAGGCCTGAGCCCAGGGCCCGTTCAGTCGAACGAATAGAAGTACAGCATGTCGAGCGCGCTGTCGGTGCCGGCCTGCGCGCGGATCGACAGCCGATGGGTGATGTCGTACTGGATCCGCAGGATGTTCCAGATGCCGCGCAGCCCCTGTTCGTAGGTGACGAATACTCGCGAGCCGAGCCGCTTGCCGATCGCGACCACGTTCTGCGACACGGTGCCCACCGGCACCCCGCCGGTGGTCGCCTGGCCCGGGAAAGCGGCGCCGAAGTTCGGGTCGAAGACGCTCGCGGCGCCCGCGCTGCGCACGGTCAGGATGTCCAGGCCGAGCGCGCCGGCCAGCCCCGCCGAGAGGCCGCCGTCGTTGCTGCCGAACAGCGTGGCGGCGGCAGCCTGCAGCGCCGCACCCTGCCCCGCGGTGTTCACCTCGTCGAGCCCGACGCCGAGCACCAGCCACGACAGTTTCTGCGAATCGGGCACGTCCGGCGACGAGACCAGCCGCAGGCGTGGAGACAGCACGGTGCCCGTGAGCGCGACCCCGGCTTCGACGGGCTGGTTGCGCCGCATCGCGACGATGTCGAGCACCGGGTTGTCGAGCGGGCCGTTGAAGACGACCTCGCCGCGCTCGATCTCGAGCTGCTGGCCATAGGCCGAATAGGTGCCGCGCTTCACGCGCACCGTGCCGTAGGCGCGCGGCGCCGCGGGCAGCGTGCCGCGCAGGTTCAGGCTCCCGGCCAGCAGCACGTCGACGCCGCTGCCGCGCACGCGCAATCGCTCGCCGAGATCGAGGTTCAGGTCGGCCCCGATCGCGAAGCCGCGGCTCGCGGCCTCGCTCGTTTTCTGCGCCCCGTCGGACGGCGCGCTTCGATCGACGATCACCACGTCGTCGGGCAGCGTCGGCGCCTCGCCGCCGCGCAATTCGATCAGGCCCTCGTCGGCGCGGATGTCGCCCTTCCATTCCAGGCGCGACCCGCTGCTGGCGATCCCGGTGTTGCCCGACAGCACCACCCGCTGGCCCGGGCCGATCGGCACCGGCAGCCGGTCGGCGCGCAGGACGAACCCGCCGTGCATCCCGTCGAGCAGCAGCTGCCCGCTCATCGTGATCGATCCGGAGCCCGATTCCAGCCTGAGCGCATCGAGCGCGAGTCGGTCGCCGTCGAAACGCGCCGACAGGGTGCCGTTGGCCAGGCGCCAGCCCATCGCACGCTGCACCAGCGCCAGCTCGCTGCCTTCGAGGTCCCCCTGCAGCCTGGGCCGTGCGACGGTGCCGCCCACCGTGCCGGCAAAGTGCAAGCGGCCGGCGGCCGCCCATTCCGGGCCGATCAGGCGATTGGCGAATCCCAGCGTCGGCACGCGCATGTCGATCGAGCCGTCCAGCCGACCCCGGTCGAGCCGGATCTCGGCTTCGCCGCGACTCCCGGCTGCCTCGTCCACGTCGATGCGCAGGCTCAGCCGGCCGCTGGGCGCCTGCAGCGAGTCGCCGGAGAGATCCCAGCTGCCGCGCAGGCGAAGGTCGTCGATCTGCGCGCCCGCCGGCAGCGCCTGCGGCCCCGCGAATCGCTCCGCCCAGCGGGCCAGCGGCAATTCGCTCGCCTCGCCCCGCGTCTGCAGCGCGCCGTCGCGCCAGCCGAGCGTGGCGATGCGCACGCTGCCGCCGTCGACCTGCAGCGCCGCGTCGCCGAGCGTGAATCCGCGCGCCTCGGCCACAAGCGCCGCGGGCGCCTGCAGCCGTATCGACAGCGGCGCCGCTGCGACCAGCTCGTCGAGGCTGCCGCTCCAGCGCCAGTCGCCGTCGCTTCCCTGCAGCAGCGCGCCGTGCGCCGCGGCCTGCACGTGCGCCTGGGAGCCGGTGAGCTCGAGCCGCATCGTGTGCCCACCGACCTCACCGTCGATGCGCGTGCTGGCGCGATCGAAATCGCGGCCGGCCACCGCCAGCGCGCGCGCCTCGAGTCGCACCGCCACGCGGCCAGCGTGCAGGTCCGGCAGCTCGACGCGACCCGACAGCGAGCCGATGCGCAGCGTCTCGCCGCTCCAGCGCAACTGCCTGCCCTCCACGTCGGCCACCACCCCGAGGCTCGCTCCCCGGCTCCAGCCACCCGAGAGTTCGCCGCTCGCGCTCGCCGCCCCTGCAGCGCGCGGATCGAGCCGAGCCAGCGAGCCGGCGCGCAGCGAAAAGCGCAGCCGGTCGCCGGGCGTGCCCAGGCTGCCGCGCGCGTCGGCGCGCAAGTCGCCGAACGCGAGCGCGAGCGCCACCTGCGCGACCCGTTCGCGCGATACCTCGCCACGCCAGTCGAGCTGCAGCGGCTCGCCGTCGAGCTGGCCGCGCTCGATCGCCAGCCGGGTGTGGAGCTGCGGGTCCGGCCAGGCGGTGCCCTGTGCGGCCCATCGGCCCGTGAGGCGCCCGTGCGCATGCGCGGTCCACGACTCGGGCAGGTCGGCGCCGGCGCTCGCCGCCGACGCGCCGAACGCCGTGCGCAATGCGAACGCACCTGCGGGGTCGATCTCGCTGAACTCGCCTTCGAGGTCGATCTTCCACGGCGCGGCGAGCGCCGTGCTGCCGCGCGCCGAGACGCTGCCCGCCGGTGTGTCGAGCCGCGCGCGTTCGACGCGCAGCTGCGCCGCGTCGATGCGCGCGAGCGCGCTGGCCGAGATTCCGCGCCGGGTCGCATCGGCGAGATCGAGATCGACAGTGGTGCCGTCCACCTTCACCGTGCCGGCCAGTCGCGTCTTCGCGAGCCCGCTCGCGAGCTGCGACAGGTCGACGTCGCGCAGCGCGAGTTGCGTGGCGATCTCCGGCAGCGAGCGCCCGAACAGCACCCGCTGGCGCTCCAGGTCGACGCTGGCCTCCCCCGTCAGGGTGCCGCCGCCGGCCGGCGTGGCGCGCAGGCCGGTGAGTGTGAGCCGGGTCGGCGACACCGCGAACCCGGTCTCGATCGCCGCGAGCGGCAGCGCGCGCCGGTCGACGAGGCCGGGCAGCGCATTGCGCAGCGCGAGCCGGCCTTCGATCTGCGCGTCGCCGACGAGGATCGTCGCCGAGCCGCTGACGCGGGCGCGCGGCGCATCGGCAAGCCCGAGCTGCGCGGGCTCGACCGCATCGAGCGTCAACTCGATCGGCGCGAAACGCTGCGCCAGGCGTTCCGCGAAAGGTCGCACGCGCGTGTCCAGTCCGATCCACACCGGGGCGGGCGCCTGCGCGTCGGTGGCGCCGGGCGGCGGCAGCGCCTGCGCGGCCACGGCGAAGTCGTCGAGCGTGCCGTCGGCCAGCACGCGGACCTGCGGCAGCGGTCCCCATTCTTCCAGCCGCGGCGCCAGCCGCGCAGTCAGCTCGAGCGCGAACGGCGCGCTGTCGCCGATCCGGCCTTCGAGCCGGGCCTCGCCCCACTGCGGCGCATCGGCCGACAGGTGAACGACCCGGTAGGCGCCGCCTGCGTATCGACCGGAGAACGCCAGCCGTCGCAGCTCGAACGGCGCCTGCGCCGGCTGCACGAGCTGCAGCTCGCCGACGCCCAGCGCATCCACCGCCACCTCCAGCGGCAGCGCGAGCGACGGCGGCAGCGCCGGTGCCGCCGCTTCGCCGGGCAGGCGAATCGATACGCTGGCGACCTCGATGCGCGTGAAGTGCAGGCGACTGCCCAGCAGGGCCGCGGGCCGCCAGGCGAGCGAAACCCCGCGAAGTTCGATCTCGCGCTCGGCGTCGCGCCAGGCGAGCCGCTCGACGCGCACGCCGTCGAGCAGCGTGCCGCGCGCTGCGCCCACCTGCAGCGCCCCGTTGCTCGCGGCCACCGCCCGCGCCAGCGCCCAGTTCACGAACGACGTGGTCTGGCCCGCCCACCACAGCAACGCGGCGGCAAGGAGCAGCACGGCCGACAGCAATGCGCCGGCCAGGCGCGCCAGCGGCCGCGGCGGCCGCGGCGGCTTCGGCGGCTTCGGCGCGGGCTCGGCCATCAGAACGCGTACCCCACCGAAAGGTGCAGCCGCCAGCGATGCACCGCCTGACCATAGGCGAGGTCCAGGCTGACCGGCCCGACCGGCGAGCGCCAGCGCACCCCTGCGCCGTAACCTCGTACCGCTCGGTAGTCGACCCAGCGGTCGGCCGCGTCGCCCATGTCGATGAACGCCGCGCCGTACCACTTCGGCGCGATCGGGTGCTGGTACTCGAGGCTTCCGAGCGCGAGTACGCGGCCGCCGACGATCGCGCCGGCCTCGGGCACGCCGAGCGACAGGTAGTCGTAGCCGCGGATCGATTGCGCGCCGCCGGTGCGGAACAGGTTCTCCGACGGGATATCCTGGCGCGAAGTGGCCAGCACGTAACCGGCCTCCACCATCCCGATCAACAGGCCGTCGCCGAGCACCGACTGCCGGGGCATCGGCCAGAAGCGCATCACCCGCGCATACAGCCGCGCGAAGCTGCGGTCGCTGCCCAGCCCGCGCGCTGCGCCCGACACCTGCGCGCTGATCGAATAGCCCGAGCGCGGATCCACCGTCGAGTCGAGGCGGCGGCGGTTCCACGCATAGCCGAGCGTGAGTGCGCGCCGCCCGTCGTCGGTGGCCGACAGCGGCAGTGTGCGCTGCTCCAGCTGGTACTGCAGCGAGACGAAGATCTCGGTGTCCTCGGCGTGCTTGCCCTGGCCGACGAACAGCGTGCGCTTGTCGGTCAGCTCGCCCTGGACGTCCAGCCGCTCGATGCGCGCTCCGGTCTGGTAGTAGTGGCCGCTCGCCTGCTGCGGCGTGCGTACGCTGGCGAACACGCGCCGGCGCACCGCCTGCCACAGCAGGCCGGATTCGAGTTGCCAGCCACGGCCCAGCAGGTTGTGGTGCTCGTAGCCGAGCAGGCCGCGCGGACCCTCGTCGGTGCTGTAGCCGACGCCGAACATCGCGCGCTGCGTCTTGCGCTCGGTGAGCTCGACGATCACCGGCACCGTGCTGCGCGCCGGATCGGCCTCGACCGCGGCGAGATCGGGCAGCACGCTCACGCCGTCGAAGTAGCCCGAGGCCCGCAGCCGCCCCTGCAGCGCGAGCAACTGTTCGAAGCTGTACGGATCGCCCTCGCCGGCCCCGCCCTCGCCGGCCCCGCCGTCGCCGGCCGCCTCCCACGGCACCAGCGCCTCGACGATCGAGCGGTCGTAGCGCGCCAGCCCCTTGATCGTGGTCGGTCCGAACGCGAGTCGCGGACCGGTGTCGATGCGCAGCGACAGCGAGGCCGCCGTGAGCCGCGGATCGACCTCGGCGCGGCTCGCGACGATGCGCGCGCGCACGAAGCCGTGTTGCTGCAGGATGTCGAGCAGCAGCCTCTTGCCCTGCTCCCATTCGTCGCTGCGGAAGAACGCCCCTTCGGGAAGCGGCCAGCGCGCGACGAGCGTCTTGCGCATCTGCCGGGCCACGGCCGGTCCGTCGACCTCCAGGTCGACGCGGTTCACCGTGGTGCGCGCGCCCGCATCGACCTCGATGCGCACTCGCGGCAGTCCGCCGGCGCGCGGCTCTTCCACCGACACCGCGACGCGGCCCGAGAAATAGCCGGCCGCGCGCACGATCGCGGCGGCTTCCTCCTTCGCGCGCTCGACGAACAGCGGGAGCTGCTCGCGATCGAAGCCGGGCTCCTCGCGCCAGCGCCCGAGCAGCGTGCGCTCGCGCAGGGGTTCGACCAGCTCCTCGGGTGCGTCGATCGAGAGTTCGTAGTTGGCCGCGAACGCCGGCGCGGCCCAGGCCAGCGCGGCGAGCAGCGAAGCGACGGCGAAGGCGGCGGCCGGCGAGCGGGCCATGCTGGCGCGCCGCGACGCGGCGTCAGTCCACGACGGTGGCGGCTGCGCCGGCGGGCCGCTCGACGATCTCGCCGATCCGGTAGACGGTTTCGCCGGCCGCGGCGAGCATCGCCTCGGCAGCGGCGGCATCGGCAGCGTCGACGACGACCACCATGCCGATGCCGCAGTTGAACACGCGATGCATCTCGGCGTCGTCGATGGCGCCGTGCTGCTGCAGCCAGCCGAACAGCGGCGGCATCGTCCAGGCGTCGCGATGCAGCACCGCCTGCAACCGGTCGGGAAGCACGCGCGGAACGTTCTCGATCAGCCCGCCTCCGGTGATGTGCGCGATGCCCTTCACCGGAAGGCTGCGGATCAGCCCGAGCATGGGCTGGACGTAGATGCGCGTGGGCGCGAGCACCGCGTCGGCGAAGCGCCTGCCGTGGAAGTCGTCGTTCATCTGCGGCGCGTCGATCGCCCCCCAGGCGCGCTCGATCACGCGGCGCACCAGCGAGTAGCCGTTCGAATGCGCGCCGCTCGAGGCGAGCCCCAGCACTGCGTCGCCGGCGGCGATGCGCGAACCGTCGATGATCGCGGACTTCTCGACCGCGCCGACCGCGAAGCCGGCCAGGTCGTACTCGCCGTCGGGGTACATGCCGGGCATTTCGGCCGTCTCGCCGCCGATCAGCGCGCAGCCGGCGAGCTCGCAGCCGCGGGCGATGCCGCCCACGACGCGCGCGGCAACGTCGACGTCGAGCTTGCCGCAGGCGAAGTAGTCGAGGAAGAACAGCGGCTCGGCGCCCTGGACCAGGATGTCGTTGACGCTCATCGCGACCAGGTCGATGCCGACCGTGTCGTGGCCGTCGAGCGCGAACGCGAGCTTGAGCTTCGTGCCCACGCCGTCGGTGCCCGAGACCAGTACCGGCTCGCGATAGCGCTTCGGCACCTCGAACAGCGCACCGAAGCCCCCGATGCCGCCCAGCACCCCCTCGCGCATCGTGCGCCGGGCCAGCGGCTTGATCCGGTCGACCAGCGCGTCGCCCGCGTCGATGTCGACGCCGGCGTCGCGGTAGGAAAGCGAAGAGCCTGGCAGCGTGGAACCCATGGCGACCCGATCCGAGGATGGCACGCCGGCGGCGGCCGATAGAATGGCGGGCTGGACGCGCCCGGCCGGGCAGGCGTCGCCCCTTCATCGACGCGATTGTAGCTTCTCCGGACATGCCCCTGACCGAGCGCCAGCGCCAGACCGCGCTGTGGACCGTCGTCGCCGCCCTGCTGGTCTGGGCGCTGGTCGCGCTCGGCCCGATCCTCACGCCGTTCGTCGCGGCGGCGATCCTCGCCTACGTGCTGGCGCCGGCAGTGCGCTGGCTGCAGGGGCGCCGCATCCCGCGCCTGGCCGCGGCGCTGCTGGTCATCCTGGTGGCGCTGCTGGCGCTGCTGGCGATCCTGCTGATCCTCGTGCCGATCACGCAGCAGGAAATCGCGCTGATCCGCCGGCAGTTCCCGGCGCTCGCGGCCTCGATCTCCGAGCGGCTGCTGCCGTGGCTGAACCAGACCTTCGGGCTCACGCTGAAGCTCGACATCGCGTCGCTGCGCGAGTGGCTGGCCGGCCAGCTCGCCGGCAGCGGCGAAGACTGGCTGGCCACGCTGCTGGGGTACGCGAGATCGGGCTGGGGCGCGGCGCTGCAGGTAATCGGCACCGTGTTCCTGGTGCCGGTGGTGCTGTTCTACCTGCTCACCGACTGGCCGGAACTGGTGGCGCGTTCGCGCACGCTGATTCCGCCGCGCTGGGTCGCGCCGATCGACGAGGTCCTCGACGAAACCGACGCGCTGCTCGGCCAGTACCTGCGCGGCCAGTTGCTGGTCATGCTGTCGCTGGCAGCCTGGTTCTCGATCGCGCTGCTGGTGGCCGGGTTCGAGCTCTGGCTGCCGATCGGCGTTCTCAGCGGCCTGCTGATCTTCATTCCGTACCTCGGCTTCGCCACCGGGTTCGCGTTCGCGCTGGTGGCGGGCATGCTGCAACTCGGGCCGCTCGCGGGCCTGGCCTGGGTCTCGGCGATCTACGGCATCGCGCAGGTGGTCGAGAGCACCTGGCTGACGCCGCGGCTGGTGGGCGAGCGGATCGGGCTGCATCCGGTTGCGGTGATCTTCGCGCTGCTCGCCTTCGGGTCGCTGTTCGGATTCGTCGGTGTGCTGCTCGCGCTGCCGCTGGCGGCGATCACCGCGGTCGGACTGCGTCGGTTGCTCTCGGCCTGGCAGGCGAGCGAGTTCTACGGCCGTGGCTGAGCCGACGCGCGACATGTACCAGCTGCCGCTTGACCTGCATCGCATCGAGGCGCCGTCGCTCGACAACTTCGTGGTCGGGCGCAACGGCGAGGTGCTCGCTCAGTTGCGGCTGCTGTGCGCGGGCGCGACGCAGGGTGCGCCGGCGATGATCTACCTGTGGGGCGAGGCCGGCTGCGGCAAGACGCACCTGCTGCAGGCGCTGGCGGGCGCGCAGCGGGTGCTGGGGCCCGAGGCGCCGCTGGAGGCGTTCGCCGTCGACAGCGCATCGCCGGGGGCGCTGCCGCCGGGCGAAGGACCGGCAATCGTCGTGATCGACGATTGCGAGCGCCTCGACGAGGCGCGCCAGCAGCGCGCTTTCCAGCTGATCAACCATGCGCGCGCCCGCAGCAGGACGACCGTGGTCGCGGCAGGCGCCCAGCCGCCGCTCGCGCTCGCGCTGCGCGACGACCTGCGCACACGGCTCGGCTCGGGGCTCGTCTACCGGCTGCAGCTGCTCAGCGACGAGGAAAAGGCGGCCGTGCTCGAGCGGGTCGCCGCCGAGCGCGGCGTGGCGGTCTCCTCCGAGGTCGTGCCGTGGCTGATCGCGCACACCTCGCGCGACATCCGCGCCCTGCTGCGGCTGTTCGACGCGCTCGACCGCCACGCCTTCGAGCGCAAGCGCGCGATCACGCTGCCGCTGCTGCGCGAACTGGAGGCGGCCGGGGCGCTGATAAAATCCGGCTGACACCATGCACTCGCGCGAATCCACGAGTTCCCCGCCGGCGCAGGCGCCGGCCGCCACGCTGGCGCTGTTCGATCTCGACTACACGCTGCTGCCGATCGACAGCGACTACGAGTGGGCCCGATTCCTGATCCGGCTCGGCGTCGTCGACGGCGAGGAATACGAGCGCCGCAACGACCTGTTCTTCGACCAGTACCACGCGGGCACGCTCGACATCCACGAGTTCCTGGCGTTCCAGCTGGCGCCGCTGGCCGCGCACCCGCGCAGCCAGCTCGACGCCTGGCACCGCCAGTTCATGGACGAGGTGATCGCCCCGGCGATCCGTCCGAAGGCGCGCGCGCTGGTCGACGGCCACCGCGAACGCGGCGACCTGTGCGCGATCGTCACCGCGACCAACGAATTCGTCACCGCGCCGATCGCGCGCGCCTTCGGCGTCGAGCACCTGATCGCCACCGGCATCGAGCAGGACTCAGGCCGCTACACCGGCCGGCCGCAGGGCACGCCGTCGTTCCGCGAGGGCAAGGTGCGGCGCACCGACGAGTGGCTCGCCTCGCTGGGCCGTCACTGGAACGGCTTCGAGCGCTCGTACTTCTACAGCGACTCGGTGAACGACATTCCGCTGCTCGAGCGCGTCACCGACCCGATCGCCACCAACCCCGACCCGCGGCTGGCCGCGCTCGCCGGCGAACGCGGCTGGCCCGTCATCAGGCTGTTCGAATGATCAGGAAGCTGATCGACCGCATCCTCAACCGCAAGGCGCCGCGCGCTGCGGTGCGCGGCCGGCCGAAGTCGTATCCGGGCTCGGCGCACGGCGTGCGCATCGAGGACGTCTCCGACGCGGCGATGCGCACCTGCCGCACGCTGCAACAGGCCGGCTTCAAGGCCTACGTCGTCGGGGGCGGCGTGCGCGACCTGATGCTCGGCCTGAAGCCGAAAGACTTCGACGTGGCCACCGACGCCACACCCGACCAGGTGCGCGGCCTGTTCCGGCGCTCGCGCATCATCGGGCGGCGCTTCCAGATCGTGCACGTGATGTTCGGCCGCGAAACGATCGAGGTCTCGACCTTCCGCGCGATCCAGGACGAAGCCGAAACCGACGAGCATGGCCGCGTACTGCGCGACAACGTCTGGGGCACGCAGGCCGAGGATGCGGCACGGCGCGACTTCACGATCAACGCGCTCTACTACGACCCGGTGGCCGACACGATTCTCGACTACCACAACGGCGTGCGCGACCTCGAGCACAAGACGCTGCGCATGATCGGCGACCCGACGGCGCGCTTCCGCGAAGATCCGGTGCGGATGCTGCGCGTGGCGCGCTTCACCGGCAAGCTCGGCTTCAGGATCGAGCCGAAGACCCGCAAGCCGATCCGCGAACTGGCCGACCTCGTCCACAACGTGCCGGCCGCACGGTTGTTCGACGAGATGCTCAAGCTGCTGCTGTCGGGCCATGCGATGGCCTGCCTGCAGGAACTGCGCCGCGAAGGCCTGCACCGCGGCCTGCTGCCGATGCTCGACCTGATCCTCGAGCAACCCGACGACGAGCGCTTCGTCACCGCGGCGCTCGACGCCACCGACGCGCGGGTGCGTGCCGGCAAGACTACGTCGCCCGGCTTCCTGTTCGCAGCGCTGCTCTGGCAGCCGGTGCGCGTGCGCTGGCAGGCCGGCGTCGCACGCGGCGAGCATTCGATTCCGGCGCTCGGCGCGGCGATCGATTCGGTGCTCGACGAGCAGGCCGAGCGCATCGCGATCCAGCGCCGCTTCATCGCCGACATGCGCGAAATCTGGATGACGCAGGCGCGCTTCGAGCGCCGCATCGGCCGCTCGCCGCACACGCTGGTGGCGCACCCGCGCTATCGCGCCGCCTGGGACTTCCTGCAGTTGCGCTGCCAGTCGGGCGAGGCGCCGGCCGACCTGGCCGACTGGTGGCGCGCGTTCGCCGAGGCCGACGCCGACGAGCGCGAGGCGATGCAGGCGCGCCTGCCCAAGGCCGCGAGCGGCGCCGCGAAGAAGCGCCGTCGCCGCAGCGGCGGCCGGCACGGTGCCGCGCGCGAAGGTGCCGGGGCCGCCGAAGGAGCCACTGCGGCAACGCCTCCGCCGTCCGGCCCGAAGGCGGCGTGATGGCCGCGATGCGCGCCTGGATCGGCCTCGGCGCGAACCTCGGCGACGCCGCCGGCGCGCTTTCGCGAGCGCTCGACGCGATCGACGCGCTGCCTGCGACGCAGGTCGTTCGCGTCTCGTCGCTGTATCGCAGCGCGCCGGTCGATGCGCAGGGTCCCGACTTCGTCAACGCGGTCGCCGAGATCGAGACCACGCTGAAGCCCCCCGAGTTGCTCGCCCAGCTGCTGACGATCGAGGCCGGCGAAGGCCGCCAGCGTCCGTACCGCAATGCCCCGCGCACGCTCGACCTCGACCTGCTGCTCGCCAGCGACGCCGACGGGCCGCTGCGCATCGACTCGGCATCGCTCGTGCTGCCGCATCCGCGCATGCACCTGCGAGCGTTCGCGCTCGCGCCGCTGGCCGAACTCGATGCGCAGCTCGCGGTGCCCGGCCATGGACGCGTCGCCGACCTGCTCGCCGCCTGCGCCGACCAGCGCATCGAGCGAATCGGCGCCATGCCCCGGCCCAAGCCGGCCGCCGCCCCTCGATGAACCTGCCGATTCCGCTGCAGACGGTGGGGCTGCTCGTGGCCTCGAACGTCTTCATGACGATCGCCTGGTACGCGCACCTGAAGGACCTCGCCACGCGGCCGTGGTGGTTCGCCGCAATCGCGAGCTGGGGCATCGCGCTGTTCGAGTATCTTCTGCAGGTGCCGGCCAACCGGATCGGCTACGGCCACTTCACGCTGCCGCAGCTGAAGATCGTTCAGGAGGTGATCACGCTGACGGTGTTCGTGCCGTTCGCGGTGTTCTACATGAACCAGCCGGTGAAGCTCGATTACCTGTGGGCCGCGCTGTGCATGCTGGGCGCGGTCTACTTCATCTTCCGCTCATGACGTTCGCGCATTCCACGCACTCCCCCTTCGAGAAATACCGGCACATCGTGGTCGAAGGCCCGATCGGCGCCGGCAAGACTTCGCTGGCGCGCAAGCTCGCCGAGCGCTTCGGCGCGCAGCCGGTGCTCGAAGACCCGTCGGGCAATCCGTTCCTCGAGCGCTTCTATCGCGACAGTCGCCGCTACGCGCTGCCCACGCAGTTGTTCTTCCTGTTCCAGCGCGTCAACCAGCTGCGCGACCTCGCCCAGCACGACCTGTTCTCGCAGGCGATGGTCGGCGACTTCCTGCTCGACAAGGATCCCCTTTTCGCGCGACTCACGCTCGACGATGACGAGCTCAGGCTGTACCGGCAGATCTTCGACAGCCTGCGCCCGCAGGCGCCGACACCCGACCTCGTGGTCTACCTGCAGGCACAGCCCGACACGCTGGTCAGGCGCGTGCTCGAACGCGGCCTGCCGATGGAGGCGGGCATCTCCGAAACCTACATGCGCGCGCTCGCCGACGCGTACAGTCGCTACTTCCACCACTTCGACGCCGCACCGCTGTTGATCGTGAACACCGAGCACCTGAACCCGATCGAGCGCGAAGACGACTTCGCGACCCTGGTGCGCCAGCTCGGCGAGATGCGCGGCCGGCGCAGCTTCTTCAGTCTGGGGGAGTGAGCCGCGATGCAGGTCGTCCGCACCGCCAGCGAACTGCGCACCGCACTCGGCGCGAGCCGCAGCGCCGCCTTCGTGCCCACGATGGGCAACCTGCACGAAGGGCACCTGTCGCTGATGCGCCTTGGCAAGACGTCCGGCCAGCCGCTGGTCGCGAGCATATTCGTGAACCGGCTGCAGTTCGCGCCGCACGAAGACTTCGGCAGCTACCCGCGCACCTTCGAGGCCGACTGCGAGAAGCTGCGCGCGGTCGGCTGCGACCTGCTGTTCGCACCCGACGAGCGCGAGCTGTATCCGGTCGAGCAGACGTTTCGCGTCGCCACCCCGCACGGGCTGGGCGACATCCTCGAAGGCGAGTTCCGCCCCGGCTTCTTCGAAGGCGTGGCCACCGTCGTGCTCAAGCTGTTCGGCTGCGTGCAGCCGGCCGTGGCCGTCTTCGGCAAGAAGGACTACCAGCAGCTGATGGTGGTGCGGCGGATGGTCGAGCAGTTCAACCTGCCGATCGCGATCGTGCCCGGCGCGACGATGCGCGAAGCCGACGGGCTGGCGATGTCCTCGCGCAACGGCTACCTGGACGCGGCCGAGCGTGCCGAGGCGCCGGCGCTGGCACGCGCGCTGCAGGCGTTGGCACGGCGCGCCGCAGAACTGGGCGGCGAGCTGGCCGACGAATGCCGCAGGCTGGCGCCGCAGGCAGCCGAAGCGGTGGGCGAGCGCACGCTGCGGGCACTCGCGCAGGCCGAGCGCGATGCGCTGGCCGCGCTCGGCGAGCGCGGCTGGAAGCCCGACTATCTCGTCGTGCGTCGCCGCGCCGACCTCGCGAGGCCGCAGGCTGCCGACCTCGCGACACCGGAATCGCTGGTAGCGCTGGGCGCGGCACGCCTGGGCACCACTCGCCTGATCGACAACCTCGAATTCTGAGACGCGGCGCGTTCCGCCGCCCTTTACGCGCCGTCGTAGCCCTGCGGGTTCGATTGCTGCCAGCGCCACGCATCGGCACACATCCGCTCGATGCCCAGCTCGGCGCGCCAGCCGAGCAGGCTGGCCGCCGCGGAAGGATCGGCATAGCAGGCCGCGATGTCGCCGGGACGTCGGTCGACGATCCGGTAAGGCACCTTTCGCCCGCTTGCCCGCTCGAACGCGCGCACCAGCTCGAGCACCGAATAGCCGGTGCCGGTGCCCAGGTTGACGGTGAACGCGCCCGGATGCCCGATGAGCCGCTCGAGCGCCGCGAGGTGGCCGCGCGCGAGATCGACCACGTGGATGTAGTCGCGCACGCCGGTGCCGTCGGGCGTCGGCCAGTCGCCGCCGAACACCGACAGCTGCGGCAGCCGCCCGACTGCCACCTGGCTCACGAACGGCATCAGGTTGTTCGGCGTCCCGCGCGGATCCTCGCCGATCAGCCCGCTTTCGTGCGCGCCCACCGGGTTGAAGTAGCGCAGCACGCCGATCGACCACTGCGGGTCGGCGGCCGCGAGGTCGCCGAGGATCGATTCGATCATCAGCTTCGTGCGCCCATAGGGGTTGGTCGGACCGGTGCGCGCGTCCTCGGCGATCGGCACCCGCTCGGGATCGCCGTAGACGGTCGCCGACGAACTGAAGACGATGCGGCGCAGGCCGGCCGCGGCCATCGCGCGCAGCAGCGTCACGGTGCCGGCGACGTTGTTGTCGTAGTAGTCGAGCGGCTGCGCCACCGACTCGCCGACTGCCTTCAGCCCGGCGAAGTGGATCACCGCGTCGAAGCGCCTCGACTCCAGCAGCGCCGCCAGCGCAACCGCGTCGCGAATGTCGGCGCGCACCAGCGGCGCCTCGCGGCCGGTGATCAGCGCGACGCGGCGCAGCGACTCGGCGCTGGCGTTGCAGAGGTTGTCCAGCACGGTCACGTCCCAGCCCGCCTGCAGCAATTCGAGCACGGTGTGCGAACCGATGTAGCCCGCGCCCCCGGTCACCAGTACCTGCCGCCCACCCTCGCCCAAGATTCCTCCCGTCGTCCTGTCGCGCCAATTCGCGTATGTGCCCGAAGTCTCGCATGGCGACACGCCGCTGCACGTACAATTCTTCTCATTCCGGCCAACCCGGCTTCTGGTGACCATGCTGATCCCCGTCATCCTTTCCGGCGGCGCCGGCACGCGGCTGTGGCCCGTGTCGCGTGAGGCGTTCCCGAAACCGTTCATGAAGCTGGGCGGCGAGCAGCCTGCTGCAGCGCACGCTCAGGCGCTCGCTGCCGCTGGCCGACGGGCATCTGGCGGCGATCGTCACCAACGCCGAGTATTTCTTCAAGACCCGCGAGGAAATCGACACGCTGCCGGCCGCCGAAGGCCACCGGATCGTGCAGCTGCTCGAGCCCGTCGGACGCAACACCGCCCCGGCAATCGCGATGGCGGCGCTGTGGGCGCAGTCGGTCGATCCCGACGCGACGATGCTCGTGCTGCCGGCCGATCACCTGATCCCCGACGAGGCTGCCTTCCAGGAGAGCGCGCGGCAGGCGGCCGAACTCGCAGCGCGCGGCGCGATCGTGCTGTTCGGCATCCGACCGACCGCGCCGGAGACCGGCTTCGGCTACATCGAGACCGGCGACGCGCTGCCCGGCGCCGCGCTGAAGGTGCGCCGCTTCGTCGAGAAGCCCGACGCGACGCGCGCGATGCAGTTCCTCGCCGCCGGCAACTTCGTCTGGAACAGCGGCATGTTCTGCTTCGGCGCGAAGACGATCCTCGACGCGCTCCAGGCGCACGCGCCCGCGGTGTTCACGGCCGCGCGCGCCGCGTGGGAAGCGAGCCGCGCGGCGGCCACCGACCAGAAGCTGCCGATCGCGGCCGAAGCCTTCGCCGCCTGCCCCAGCATCTCGATCGACTACGCGGTGATGGAAAAGGCCGACGGCGTCGTCGTGCTGCCGTCGCGCTTCAACTGGAGCGACATCGGTTCCTGGAAGGCCGTGTCCGAGCAGCTCGAGCCCGACGCCGACGGCAACACCACGCTCGGCGAGGCGATGCTGGTCGGCTCGAAGAACACGCACATCCAGAGCGAGGACCGGCTGGTCGCGGCGGTGGGCGTGGAGAACCTGCTGGTGGTCGACACGCCCGACGCGCTGCTGGTGGCCAGCAAGGACGCGAGCCAGCAGGTCAAGGAGATCGTCGGGCGACTGAAGTCGAAGGGGCACGAGGCAGCGCGGCTGCACCGCACCGTCGCGCGGCCGTGGGGCACGTACACGGTGCTCCAGGAAGGCCCCCGCTTCAAGATCAAGCGCATCGAGGTCAAGCCGAAGCAGGCGCTGTCGCTGCAGATGCACCACCACCGCAGCGAGCACTGGATCGTGGTCTCGGGCACCGCGAAGGTGAGCTGCGACGAGCGCACGTTCCTGGTCTCCGCCAACGAGTCCACTTACATCCCGATCGGCTCGAAGCACCGGCTCGAGAACCCCGGCGTCGTCGAGCTGGTGATGATCGAGGTGCAGTGCGGCGACTACCTCGGCGAGGACGACATCGTGCGCTTCGACGACGTCTACGGGCGCGCCCCGCCTGCCTGAGGCAAGCCGGGGCAGCCCCGCGCGGCAGGTGCCCGTGAAGGCGCGCTACTTCTACGCGCTACGCCCCGATGCAGGCGCGGCACGGAACCTCGGCGCACTCGCCGCGCGCCTCGCCGCGAGCCTGGGCGGGCGAGCGCTGTCGGCCGACGACGTGCACCTCACGCTGGTCTTCGTCGGCGAGCGGCCCGTCGACGACGAGGCGACGCTGGCATCCCTGCTCGACGGCCTGGCGCCGCGCTGGCCGGCGATGCCGCTGACGAAGTTGGGAACCTTCGGCCGCGGCCTGTTCTGGGCGGGCCCTGCGAACCCGCGGGGGATGCCGGAAGGCGATGCGGGCACGCCCGCCTGGCCCGCGCAGCTCGCCGCGCAACTGCAGCAACGGCTGCGCGACGCCGGCATCGCCTTCGACGAGCGCGCGCTGCACCTGCACGCAACGCTGGTGCGCGGCGCGCGGCGCGACGCACGCAATCCGTTGGCCCCCTTTGCCGACGCGCTGCCGATCGAGTCGGGCAGCTGGACGCTCGCGCTCGGATGCTCCGACGCCGGATCGACGCCGCTGCATCGATACCGGTGGCGCGACGCGCCGCGCTGAGCCGCTCGTCCGATCGATCCCGGCGGCGCCGGCCACGCCGCTGTCACGGCGCCGTCACACCCAAGTCATAATCTGGCGCCGTGAACGCCAAGATCCTGATCGTCGAGGACGAGCCTGCCATCCGCGAGCTGATCGCGGTGAACCTGCGGCACGCCGGCTACACGGTGAGCGAAGCCGAAACCGCCGAAGCCGCCCGCATGCTGCTCGACGCCGGCCTGCCCGACCTGGTACTGCTCGACTGGATGCTCCCCGGCCAGTCGGGCATCGAGTTCGCCAGGAAGCTGCGCGCCGAGGCACGCACCGCGAAGCTGCCGATCGTCATGCTGACCGCCCGCGCGCAGGAGGGCGACAAGCTGCAGGGCTTCGACGTGGGCGCCGACGACTACGTCACCAAGCCGTTCTCGCCGCGCGAATTGCTGGCGCGTGTGCGTGCGCTTCTGCGCCGCGCCTCGCCCGAGGCTTCGGAAGACCCGATCGAGATCGCCGGCCTGCGGCTCGAGCCCTCGACCTTTCGCGTGTACGCCGGCGAGCGCACGCTCGAGTTGAGCCCCACCGAATTCCGGCTGCTGCATTTCTTCATGAGGAACCCCGATCGCGTGCTCTCGCGCACACGGCTGCTCGACAATGTCTGGGGGGATCACGTGTATATTGAGGAGCGCACGGTCGACGTCCACATCCGTCGCCTTCGTCTGGCGCTGTCGCCGGGCGGCCACGACCGGCTGATCGAGACCGTGCGCGGTGGGGGGTACCGCTTCCTGCCCCGCTGAGTTCCGATAACGCCCCCGAGACCGTCCCCTTGAGCCTGTTCCTGCGCAGCCTCGCCGCCATCGCCCTGGTCGTCGCCATCGGCGCCGGGCTCGACCTGTACGTCTCGCAGCCTTTCGCGATCTGGTGGTTCGCCACCGTCTTCGTCGTCTACGCGCTCGTGCAGTCGTTGTTCCTGGTGCGGCTGCACCACTGGTCGTCGCTGCCGCGCATTCGCCCCCTGCCGGCCGGGATCGGTCCGTGGCGGCCGATCGTGACGCGGCTGGCGCGCTTCGTGCGCCAGGAGACCGACACGCGCAACGAGCTCGGCTCGGAGCTCGAGCGCATCCACGCGGCAGTCGACCGGCTGCCCGACGGCCTGGTCGTTCTCGACCGCTACGACCACGTGCTGTGGGCCAACGAGGCGGCCGAGAGCCTGCACGGCATTTTCGGCACCCGCCGGCCGATCCACCACTTCATCCGCCAGCCCGAGTTCGTGCGCTTCCTCGAAGCCAACGAGTCCGGCAGCACGATGCGCGTGCAACTGCCGAACCAGCCCGGGCGCACGCACGAACTGCGCCTGCACCGGACCCAGGGCGACCAGAAGCTTCTGATCACCCGCGACGTCACCAACCAGGCCAAGCTCGACGCGATGCGCAGCGACTTCGTCGCCAACGTCTCGCACGAGATCCGCACGCCGATCACCGTGATCGCCGGCTTCGCCGAGACGTTGCTGACGCTGGATCTCGACGACGCAGCGCGCCGCGAGTACCTGGGCTCGATCCTGAAGCAGAGCCAGACCATGCAGCGGCTGGTCGACGACCTGCTGATGCTGTCCTCGCTCGAGAGCGGGGCCGACGAGCTCCTGGAAGAGCAGGTCGACCTGCACCGGCTGCTCGAGTCGCTGCTCGACGAGGCGCGGGCGCTGTCGCAGGGGCGGCACGAGTTGAGCCTCGAACTGGACGGGCCACGCCACCTGCTCGCCGCGCCCGGAGAGATCGAGAGCGCGGTGCGCAACCTGCTCACCAATGCGATCCGCTACACGCCGGACGGCGGAAAGATCTCGATCCGCTGGTGGGTGCAGGACAGCGACGGGCGCATCTCGGTGCGCGACACCGGCATCGGCATCCCGGCCGAGCACATCCCGCGGCTCACCGAGCGCTTCTACCGCGTCGACCGCGGCCGCTCGCGCGCCAGCGGCGGCACCGGCCTCGGGCTGGCCATCGTCAAGCGGATCATGCACCGACACCAGGGGCGGCTGGAGTTCGAAAGCGTCCTGGGCAAGGGCAGCACGTTCACGCTGTGCCTGCCTGAAGCGAGGCTTGTGCCGCCCCCCCGACCGGCGGCCGCAACGGCCGAGCCCGCCAGCGAGTCACCCACAGAGCAGGCAACGGCCGACGGCGCCGCCCAGCGATCAGCGTGACGGCACCACGCTATTCTCACCCGAGTGAGCGTGGCGCGCGTCGATCCCCTCGACCACATTGACCACGTACTCGGCGATGTTCTTCGCATGGTCGCCGATCCGCTCCAGCGACTGCACGACGAAGACGAGGTCCAGTGCAGCGGTGACGCTGCCCGGCTCGGCCGACATCCGCGCCACCAGTTCGTCGTTCAGCTCGTCGCGCAGCTTGTCGACCGCCCGGTCGCGCTCGACCAGATCGTCGGACGACCGCGCGTCGTGGCGCAGGAACGCGTCGAGCGCCTGCTCGAGCATGCTGGTCACCAGTCCGGCCATCGTCTGCACCTTGTCCAGCGGCAAGGTGTCGCGTCGCGAATACGCGTCGAGGTGGCGGACCTTGTAGGCGATCTTCTTCGCCTCGTCGCCGATCCGCTCGAGGTCGTTGACTGCGTGGATTGCCGCCATGACCTCGCGCAGGTCGATCGCGATCGGCTGGCGGCGCGCGATGAGCTGGTTGCACAGCAAGTCCACCTGGACGTGGAGCTGGTTGACCACCCTTTCGTCGGCCAGCACGTCGGTGACGAGCCGCAGGTCGTTCTGCCGGATCGCTTCGCCGGCGCGCCTGACCTGTCGCTCGACGAGCCCGCCCATCGTCATCACGGCGCTGCGCATCCCGTCGATGTCGGCGTCGAAGCCGCGGTCGGTGTGTTCTGGAACCATCTTCACTGCTCCTGTGCCCTGCCGGTCAGCCGAAGCGGCCGGTGATGTAATCCTCGGTGCGCTTGTTCTTCGGCTTGATGAAGATGTCCTTGGTCTCGCCGAACTCGATCATCTCACCGAGGTACATGTACGCGGTGAAATCCGACACGCGCGCCGCCTGCTGCATGTTGTGCGTCACGATCAGGATCGTGACCCGACTCTTCAGCTCGTGGATCAGTTCCTCGATCGACGCGGTCGCGATCGGGTCCAGCGCCGAAGTGGGTTCGTCGAACAGGACGATCTCCGGGTCTGTCGCTAGCGCGCGCGCGATGCAAAGGCGCTGCTGCTGGCCGCCCGACAGATTGACCGCCAACTCGTCCAGGCGCTTGTTGACCTCGTTCCACAGCGCGGCCCCCTTGAGCGCCGCCTCGACCTTGTCGGCCAGCACGGTGCGGTTCTTCTCGCCGCGCACTCGCAACCCGTAGGCGACGTTCTCGAAGATCGACTTCGGGAACGGGTTCGGTTTCTGGAAGACCATGCCGATGCGCATCCGGACCTCGATCGGATCGACCTCGGGAGACAGCAGGTCGACGTCCTCCGGATACAGGCGGATCTCGCCTTCGTAGCGGTTGCCCGGATACAGGTCGTGCATGCGATTGAATGCGCGAAGCAGCGTCGACTTGCCGCAACCCGAAGGTCCGATCAGCGCGGTCACCCTGTCCTCGTAGACCGGCAGGTTGATGTTCTTCAGCGCCTGGAACGAGCCGTAGTAGAAATTCAGATCGCTGGTGCGCGCCTTGGCGACCAGCTGCTCGGCCGGGGTCGGTGCGCCGACGTTCAGTACAGCTGCCATCTCGATGTCCTGTCAGAATGCTCGCGGTGCACGACAGTTCGCTTCGTGCGCCCGATGTTCACCACTTGATGTTCCGGCGCAGCCGGTAACGCAGCCAGATCGCCAGCGCGTTCATGCCGAGCGTCATCAGCACCAGCACGAAACCAGCCGCCGCGGCGTTCTGGTGAAAAGCTGCCTCGGGCCGCGACGTCCAGTTGAACATCTGGATCGGCATGACGGTGAACGACGACGTGAGCCAGTCGAAGTTCACGAACGGTGGCGCCGCCGATACCGGCGCAGGCGGAAGGAAGGCAATGAAGGTCAACGCCCCGATCGTGATCACTGGCGCGGTCTCGCCGATCGCGCGGGCCAGGCCGATGATGACGCCAGTAAGGATGCCCGGCATCGAGTACGGCAGGATGTGATCCGACACGGTCTGCCACTTCGACGCGCCGAGCGCGTACGCGCCCTCCCGGATGATCCCCGGGATCGCCCTGATCGCCTCACGGGTCGCGACGATGACGACCGGCAGGATCAGCAGCGCCAGAGTCATTCCTGCGGTGACGACGCTCTGGCCCAGGCCGAACTGGTACACGAACAGACCGAGCGCGAGCAAGCCATAGACGATCGACGGCACGCCGGCGAGATTGGAGATATTGATCTCGATCAGGTCGTTGAACCAGTGCTTCTTCGCGTACTCCTCGAGGTAGATGCCTGCGGCCACGCCCAGCGGCACCGCAATGGAAGCGGTCACCAGCATGACCAGCGTCGAGCCGACCCACGCCGAGAGGATGCCGGCCTGGCCCGCGCGCCGCGACGGAAAGTTCGTGAAGAAGTCGAGCGACAGGCGCCCGACGCCGTCGATCGCCATGTCGATGAACAGCGTGAGAAAGGTCATCACGCCGATGCATAGCGCGAGCACCCCGAGGGCCGCGAAAATCACGTCCTTGCGCTTGCCCGCCGCGATGACCCCGCGGATGCGGATGATGTCTTGCTGGTCCATGCGTGAGTCCTCGTGGCCGTTCAGTAGACTTCGCGGAAGCGGCGTCGCAGCCAGAAGCCGATCACGTTGAAGGCCAGCGTCATCAGCATCAGCGTCAGGCCCGCGGCAAAGATCGTCTGGTAGCCGATCGAGCCGTGCGGCAGGTCGCCGAGCGCCACCTGCACGATGTAGGCGGTGATCGTGGCGGCTGGCTCGAGCGGATTCATCGTCAGGTTGGGTTGCATCCCGGCGGCCACCGCGAGAATCATCGTCTCGCCGACCGCGCGCGAGATGCCCAGGATGTAGGCGGCGGCGATGCCGGAGAACGCCGCCGGCACCACCACTCGCGTGGCGGTCTGCAGCCGCGTCGAGCCCATCGCGTAGGCGCCCTCGCGCAGCGACATCGGCACCGCCCGCATCGCGTCCTCGCTGATCGAGCTGACGTAGGGAATGATCATCACGCCCATCACCAGACCTGCCGACAGCAGGCTGAACCCGGGCAGCGATGGGATGAGCAACTGCAGAAGCGGCGTGAGGAACAGCAGCGCAAAGTACCCGTAGATGATCGTCGGCACGCCGCCGAGGAGTTCCAGCAGCGGCTTGGCAACCTCGCGAACCCGGTGCGACGCAAACTCGGACAGATAGATCGCGATCGTCGTGCCCAGCGGTATCGCCACCGCGAGGGCCACCAGTGAACTGGTCAGCGTTCCCGACAGCAGGACCATGATGCCGAAGTGGGCGTCGTCGAAGAGCGGCGTCCACTGCGTGTCGGTCAGGAAATCCCACAACGACACGTGTCGGAAGAACTCGAACGACTCGCTGACCAGCACCCAGACGATGCCGGCAGTCGTGAGCACCGAAACCGAAGCCGCGAAGAAGAGGACCGCCTCGATCGACCGCTCGCGGATCAGGCGGCTGCGCTTTCGCCTCAAGTCGCGCCGCCGCCTCAGGCTCGCATCGGAGCTCGCCGTGCCGGTTCTCTCGCCGGAGCCGAGCTCAGCACTCAGGGAGTTCGCCATCGTTGGCCCCTTCTAACGTCAACAGGCACGCGACCTCTGGTCGCGTGCCCTCGCCGGGTCCCGCTCCGGCCGGCCTTCTCGGCCGTCCGGGCGGATGTTCCTTCGCGTTACAGCGAAGCCTCGCGCTTCATCAGCTCCTCGATGGTCACGCCGACCTCGGCGACCCCACCGAAGACCGTGCCCTTGCGCCGGCTCTTGACGTGCTCGAGGCCGGCCTTGTAGGCCTGGTCGGGCAACGGGACGTACTTGACCTCGCGCGCGAGTTTCGACCCATGCATCATGTAGTAGTCGACGAAGGCCTTGACCTCGGGCTTGTCGAGCGACTTCGCATTGACGTAGATGAAGATCGGGCGCGACAGCGGCTGGTACGAACCCTTGAGCACCGATTCCATCGACGGCAGCACCGCGGGGCTGCCGGCCTTGGCGACGATCGGCACGGCCTTCAGCTTGTCCTGGTTCTCCGCATAGTAGGCGTAGCCGAAGAAGCCGAGCGCGTTGACGTCTCGCGAGACGCCCTGGACCAGCACGTTGTCGTCCTCCGACGCCGTGAAGTCGCCGCGGCTGGACTTGGACTTGCCGACGATCGCCTCGGTGAAGTAGTCGAACGTCCCGGAGTCCGCGCCGGCGCCGAAGAGCGTCAGCGGCGTATCCGGCCAGGCCGGGTTCACGTCTTTCCACTTCGAGACCTTGCCTTGCGCTGCCGGCTCCCACATTTTCTTGAGCTCGTCGACCGACAGGCTCTTGATGAACGTGTTCTTCGGATTGATGACCACGGTCAGCGCGTCGAACGCGACCGGCAGTTCGACGTACTCGACACCCGCCGCCTTGCAGTCGGCCATTTCCTTGGCCAGGATCGGGCGCGAGGCGTTCTGCACGTCGGTTTCGGCGCGGCAGAACTTCTTGAAGCCGCCACCGGTGCCGGAGATGCCGACGGTGACGTTGACGGCGCCCTTCTGCGCCTTCTGGAAATCTTCGGCGACCGCCTCGGTCACCGGGAACACGGTGCTCGAGCCGTCGATCTTGACCAGCTTGGCCTGGGCCATCGCCGATGCGGCGAAGCCCGCGGAGAGCAGGCCAGCCAGGAGCGTTTGGGTGAATTTCATCGGATTCCTCTCTGGAAAAACTACAGCTCAGCTGTCGATGCCGGCATCTTGCAGGCGGATTGTGACCGGCGTGTTACGAGCGGCGAAGAGAATGGGCTACGAATGGGTCGCAACGCCCAACACTGATTTTGGCGATAGTGCCTGCTCACGTTTGAGGATCCGGCGTCGTGAATCCGTCACGTGGCGGGCGTATCCTGTCGACGCCCATGTCCGTCGAGGTGCCCAACGTCGTCGTCACGTCCCGCAACGGGCGCTGGGCACGCGTGCGGGTGCGAGGACTGCTTCGGAACCCGGCACTGGGCTGTCGGCTGGCCGACGCGGCAGGGGACGCGCTCCAGGTGCAGCTCGACACCGGCTCGGTGCGAATCCGGCTCGCGCCCGATCGCGACACCGTGTACTGGATCGACTGGCTTTCGACTGTCGTCCGGAGCCAGCCGCGCACCGCGGTCGCCAGACGCGGTGCAGGCGCGACGCCGCCTTCCAGCCCGACGCGGCACCCCAGGGACGCCGCAGCGCGCAGGTCGCGAGCGGGTCCTGCCCAGCGCCATGCCGAAGCCGCCGAAGCCGAGACGACCGGACAGCACTCGGTGCCAGTCGACCGGCTGCTCGCCGACCTGGGTGGCGGCAATCCAATCGATCTCGCGCGAGGCTTGTCTACCGCCGACGCCCGCGCGCGCCTCGAGCGCGACGGCCCGAACGAGATCCGCGACGTCACCGGGCGCAGCGCCGCCGAGATCCTCGTCGGGCAGTTCCGCTCGGTGCCGGTGGCGCTGCTCGGCGGCTCCGGCGCGCTCGCGCTGTCCACGCGCGCGTTCGCCGACGCCGGAGCCATCGGTGCGGTGCTCGCCGCCAACGCGACACTGGGCTTCCTCACCGAGCGGCAGGCCGAGGAGACGGTGTCCAGCCTGCGCAAGCTCGGGCCGCGCCAGGCCAGCGTGCTGCGCGATGGCGCGGTCGTGACGATCGACGCACGCGAGGTGGTCGTCGGCGACGTGCTGGTGCTCGAGCCGGGCCATCCGGTCGCCGCCGACGCGCGCGTCGTCGAGTCGCACCGGCTCGCTGCCAACGAGGCGGCACTCACCGGCGAGAGCCTGCCGGTGCGCAAGGAGCCAGTGCCATCGCTGCCCGAAGACACGCCGCTGGGCGAACGCCGCAACATGGTGTTCCTCGGCACCGTGGTGTCGGGCGGCGCAGGCCGCGCCGTCGTCGTGGCCACCGCCGAGCACGCCGCGCTGGGCCGCATCCGGCAGCTCGCGCAGGGCACCGAGGCGCCGACGACCCGGCTGCAGCAGGAACTCGACGTGCTCGGCCGCCGCCTGGCCATTGGCGCGGCCGCGGCCTGCGTCGGCGTGTTCGCGCTCGGCGCGCTGCGTGGCCGGCCGTTGCTGCCGCTGCTGCGCACCGCGGTGTCGCTGGGGGTCGCGGCGATCCCGGAAGGATTGCCGACGGTCGCGACCAGCCTGCTGGCGTCCAGCGTACGCTCGCTGCAGCGGCGCGGGGTCTACGCGCGCCGGCTCGACGCGATCGAGAGCCTCGGCGCGGTCGACACGGTCTGCTTCGACAAGACCGGCACGCTGACGCAGAACCGGATGAGCGTCGGGTCGCTGACCGTCGGCACCGACCTCGTCGTGCTCGAAGAGGGCCAGCGGGCGCCTGCGGTTCCCGAGGCCTGGCAGCGCGTGGCCGTGCTGTGCAACAGCGTCGAGCGCGCCGGCGGTGGTGCCGCAAGTCCGTGGCAGGGCTCGTCGACCGAGATCGCGCTGCTCGAGTTCGCACTCGCGCAGGGCGCGGACTACGACCAGCTGCACCGCAGCCACCCGCTGCTCGGTGTGCGTCACCGCTCCGAGCATCATCCCTACATGGTCACGCTGCACGACTCGGCGCACAGCGGCCTGCTGGTCGCGGTCAAGGGCCGGCCCGACGAAGTGCTGGCGCGCTGCGAGACCTGGTTCGACGGCCGGCGCGCGCAGCCGTTGAAGCCGGCGCTGCGGCGCCGGTTGCTGAAGCTCGACGAGTCGATGGCCGCGCGCGGCGAGCGCGTGCTCGCGCTGGCCTTCCGCCAGCACCCGGATCGCAGCTTCGGCGACACCGCGGGCCTGTGCTGGCTCGGCATGGTCGGGTTGGCCGACCCGCTGCGCCCCGACCTGCCGCAGATGGTGCAGCGTTTCCGCGCGGCGGGCATTCGCCCGATGATGATCACCGGCGACCAGGTCGGCACCGCCCGGGCGGTGGCCGAGCGGATCGGGCTGAACGGCGAGCGACCGCTGCTCGACGCCGCGCAACTGCCCGAGTCGGCCGAGCTGATCGGCGATGCAGTCGAGTCCGCCAACGGCTTCGCGCGCACCAGCCCTGCGATGAAACTCGAGATCGTGCGCGCACTGCAGCAGCGCGGTCACGTGGTCGCCATGACCGGCGACGGCATCAACGACGGCCCGGCGCTGAAGACCGCCGACGTCGGTGTGGCGATGGGCGTCACCGGCACCGACTTCGCCCACGCGATGTCCGACCTGGTGCTGCACGACGACCACCCGGCGGCGATGCTCACCGCCATCGAGCAGGGACGCACCGCGTTCGTCAACGTCAGGAAATCGGTGCGCTACCTGGTGTCGACCAACCTGAGCGAGCTCGCGGCCACCACCGTCGCCACCGCAATCGGACTGCCCGAACCGTTCGACCCGCTCGCGCTGCTGTGGACCAACATCGCCACCGACATCTGGCCGGCGATCGCGCTCGGCCTCGAGCCCGCCGAACCCGGCATCCTCGAGCGCCCGCCGGTGTCGCTGCGCGGCGGGCTGCTCGACCGCAGCGAGTGGACCGCCGTAGCCACCGACGCCGGCACGATGACGCTGGCGTCGCTGGCCAGCTTCGGCTACGGGCTGGCGCGCTACGGCGCGGGCCCGCGCGCACGGACGATGGCATTCACGACGCTGACCTCGTCGCAGCTGCTGTTCGCGCTGGCGATGCGCTCGTCGCTGCCCCTGCGTGCCGGCGGCCTGGCGCCGAACCCGGCGCTGCGTCGCGCGGTCGGCTGGTCGCTGGCGGCGCAGGCCGGCACCGTGTTGCTGCCGTTGGCGCGCCGCGTGCTGCGCACCACGCCGCTCGGCCCGGTCGACGCGCTGGTGGTGCTGGCCACCGCCGCCGTGCCGCTGGCCGCGCGCGAACTGCTCAAGGAGCGCGGCGCGTGACCGCAGCCCGCATCCTTCACGAGACGACCCACCGGCTTCGCGCCGGCGTCGAGGCCGACGTCGCGCTCGACGGCGTGCGCGCGCGCCTCGCCGCGTTGCCCGGCGTTCGGTCGGTGCGCGTCAACGCGGCCGTGCGCAGCGTCGCGATCCGGCACGATGGCGCACCCGGCACGCGGGCCGCGCTGCTGGACACGCTCGCGGGCCGCGCCGCAACGGCACCGGTCGTTTGGCGCGCCAGACCCATGACAGCCGCGGCCGGCGGCGAGACGCTGGCGATCGTCCCGCTGCTGTTCGCCGCGTCGGTTCCACTGCTTCCGCGAGCGTGGCGCCAGGGCGCCGCGCTCGGCGCGATCGCGACGCGGGCGGTTGCGCAGCCTGCGCGCTTGCGTGACGATCCTGCCGCCGTGCTGCTCGATGCCGTGTCGCTCGCCGCACTGGCAGTCAGCGGGCAGCCGCTGGTCGTCTCGACGTCGGTGCTGCTTCGCTGGCTGTCCGAGCGCCTGTCGGTGCGGCTGGTCAACCAGGCCGACGGCCTGCTCGATCGCCTGCTGCCGACCGAGGCGTCGCACTATCGGGTCGTCCGCGAGTCCGACGATCCGCAAGGGGAGGTCCGTACCACGCTTCGCGCGTTGCGCGCGGGCGACCGGATCCGCCTGGAGGCCGGCGACGTCGTGCCGGTCGACGGCTGCGTCGTCGCCGGCGACGCGATGCTGGCCGGTGCTGCGCATCCGGACGATACGCGCGACGCGCGCGCCGGCTCGCACGTCGCAGCGGGCGAGCGCCTGATGACGGGCATGATCGAACTGCGCGCCGAAGCCGACGCGGGGTCGTCACGCCTCGAGCGCATGCGCGCCCAGGTACGACATGCGATCGGTTCGCGCGACCCGACCGGGCGGCTCGCTCCGGGCTTCGAACGTCTTTTGCCGCTGCCGCTCACGGCCGCGGCGCTGGTGTTCGGCCTGACCGGCGACACCGCGCGCGCGGCGGCGATGCTGCAGGCCAATCCGAGCCAGGGACTCGACCTCGCGCTGCCGGTGGCACGCGAGGCTGCGCTCTACTCGCTCGCACGCCGCGGGCTGCTCACGTCCGGGCTCGAAGCCATCGAGCGCCTGGCCAGCGCGCGCATGTTCGTGGTGCAGGACACCGGCGTCATGGCCAGCGGGCGCTGGACCATCGAATCGGTGCGCACCGAACCGGGCGGCGATCCCGGGCAAGTGCGCCGCTGGCTCGCGGCGCTGGCCGACACGCCGCTCGAGGTGCTCGACGTGGCCAACTTCCCCGATCGCCTGGTGCGCCAGTGGGTACGGCACGGGGCGCTGCTGCGGGTCGGAGAACACGATCTGCACCTCGCGAGCCGCCGGCGGCTGAAGGAGATCTGGGGCTGGACGCTCGACGGCGGGCCACCGCCGACCCGCGCCGACGCCCTGCGCCGCGAACTCGCGGTCGTGGCAGCGGGTCGGGTCGTCGCGCGCGTGGTGCTCGCTAGCGCGCTCAGGCCCGGAGCGCTCACGCGGATCGACGAACTGTCGGCGCTCGGCGTCGAGCGCATCGTACTGTTCGCCGAGGACGACGGCAGCGGGCGCGACGTGCCGCCGGCCGAGGACGCCTGGTGCGGCAGCGATCGGCGCGAGTACATTTCCGACGACGCTGGCGCGCGCATCGACTGCCTCGCCGCGGCAGTCAGCGACGGCACGCCGGTCGTGGTCATCCACACGGTGCTGCGCGACCTGGTGCCGCCGGGCAGCCTCAGCCTGTGCCCGATGGACGCCGACGCGGGCTCGCACGGCGTGCTGCTCGGCGATCCGTTGGCGAGCCTGGTAGCGGCGCGCCGCGCCGCTCAGGGCGTGCATCGGCGACTGCGCCTGCATCAGGGCGCGGCGGTAGTCGCGAATTCGGCATTGATGACCGCGGCAGCGCTGCGCTGGCTGCCGCCGATCGGCACTGCGTTGCTGCACCACGGCTTCGCACTGCTGCTGCTGCTCGACAGCCTTCGAGTCGAGCGCATCGACGCGCCCAAGAAGCGCCCGGCGGCCGCGGCCCGCCCATCGACGACCACCCGCGGCCGCCCGAAGGCGTCCGCGCGAAACCAATCCAGGAGTGAATTCGCATGAAGATCGAAGACCTTGCCCTGCCCGGACTGCTGGCCGTCGGCGTTGCCGGACTTGCCGCCACCGCGCTGTTCGGCTTCGCCGCCGGCGTCGCGGTGTCGCGCGACCCCGAGGCGCTGCGGCGCGCAGCGCAACGGGTGGCGCGCGAGGCGGCGCGCGGCCTCGAACAGGCGACGCTGCTGGCCGCGCAGGCGCGCGAGCGCGTCGGAGACCTGTGGGCCGAGGCCCGGGAGCACGCGCTGGCCGACGTCGACGCCGCCGATTTCGAGCGCGCTGCGACGAGCGCGGATCGCCGCGCCTCGGCCGCGGGCGCCGCGGGCGCCTCCGCTGGTGCCACTGGTGCCGCTGGTGCCGTTGGAGGCGCCGGCGCGGCCCCGGCCCCGCGCAAGCGTTCGGCACGGAAGTCGCCTGCCGCCCCACGCAAGTCGGCGGCGCGCAAGTCGCCCGTGACAGCCAGAGCGGCAGACTCGCCCCGGCCCGAATAAGTCCGAGGCGACGCGCCGCCGCCGTCGGGGCGACGGGGTGTCGCCGTCACATCGGCGTCATACGGGGGCACTATACTTCCATTCTTCCGGAAGCATGAGATTGACGCGGAGCGCATTCACCATCGCGAGAGAACCATGAAAGCAGGCATCAACGGCATGGGCCGCATCGGCCGGCTGGCCTTGCGGGCTGCCTTTGGCGCCGCCGAGCGGCCCGCCGACGACCCGCGCGCCTTCAATCGCCTCGACGTCGTCCACGTCAACGAAATCAAGGGCGGCACCGCGGCGACCGCGCACCTGCTCGCCTTCGACAGCGTGCAGGGGCGCTGGCGCGCCGACATCGCCGCCGAGGGCGACGACGCGATCCGCATCGGCGACCGGCGGCTGTCCTTCTCGGCGCACGCGTCGCCTGCCGACATTCCCTGGGGCAAACTGGGGATCGACGTCGTGCTCGAATGCACCGGCAAGTTCCTCACGCCCGAGACGCTGCAGGGCCACCTCGATCGAGGGGCGAAGCGCGTCATCGTCGCCGCGCCGGTCAAGGTCGGCGACGTCCTCAACGTCGTCGTCGGCGTGAACCACGAGTTGTACGACCCCGCGCGCCACCGCATCGTCACGGCGGCCTCGTGCACCACCAACTGCCTCGCGCCGGTGGTCAAGGTCGTGCACGAAGCCATCGGCATCCGGCACGGCCAGATCACGACGATCCACGATCCGACCAACACCAACCTGGTGGTCGACGCACCGCACAAGGACCTGCGCCGCGCGCGCAGCGCGCTGCTGAGCCTTGCGCCGACGACCACGGGCAGCGCCACCGCGATCGCGCTGATCTATCCCGAGCTCAAAGGCAAGCTCGACGGCCACGCGGTGCGCGCGCCGGTGCTCAATGCGTCGCTGACCGACTGCGTGTTCGAATTGCAGCGCGCGACGACACCCGAAGAGGTCAACCGCCTGTTCGCCGACGCCGCGCGCGGGCCGCTGGCCGGCATCCTGGGCTACGAGGAGCGACCACTGGTCAGCGCCGACTACGCCCGCGACACGCGCAGCTCGATCGTCGACGCGTTGTCGACGATGGTGACCGACGGCACGCTGCTGAAGGTCTACGCCTGGTACGACAACGAGATGGGCTACTCGTGCCGGATGGTCGACCTGGCCTGCCACATGCAGGCACGCGGCTCGTGAGCGGCCCCTCGCAGCCGGCACCGCACGCGGCGCGCAACTACGCGATCGTCACCGCCGCGTACTGGGGCTTCACGCTCACCGACGGCGCGCTACGGATGCTGGTGCTGCTGCACTTCTACCGGCTCGGCTACTCGCCCTTCACGCTGGCCTTCCTGTTCCTGCTGTACGAGGCGGCGGGCGTGCTCGCGAACCTGGTCGGCGGCTGGTTGGCGACCCGCTTCGGCATCGCGCGGATGCTGACCGTGGGCCTGGCGACGCAGATCGGCGGGTTCCTGCTTTTGTCGATGCTCTCGCCGCAGTGGTCAGCGGCGCTGTCGGTCGCCTGGGTGGTTCTGGCTCAGGGTGTCTGCGGCGTCGCCAAGGACCTGACGAAGACCGCGAGCAAGTCGGCGATCAAGCTGACCGCCGGCGACGCGTCGGGCACGCTGTTCAAGTGGGTGGCCTGGTTCACCGGCAGCAAGAACGCGATGAAGGGCGTGGGGTTCTTTCTCGGCGGGCTGCTGCTCGACCGGCTCGGATTCCAGGGGGCGCTGTGGACGATGGCCGGGCTGCTCGCGCTGGTGTTCGCGGGAGTCGTCGGATTCGTGCCGCCGTTGATGGGCAAGAGCAGTGCCTCCAAGTCGGTGCGCGAGCTGTTCGCGAAGAACCGCGGCATCAACCTGCTGGCCGCTGCGCGCGTGGCGCTGTTCGGCGCCCGCGACGTGTGGTTCGTGGTCGGCGTGCCGGTGTTCCTGTACGCATCGGGCTGGACCTTCACGATGGTCGGCGGCTTCCTCGCGCTGTGGACGATCGGGTATGGCCTGGTGCAGGCGCTGGCGCCGTCGATCGTGCGTCGCAGCGACGACGGCCTGAGCCGCGAGGTGCCGGCGGCGCGCGGGTGGTCGGCGGCGCTGGCACTGGTGCCCATCGGGCTGGCCGTCGCGGTCGCACTCGACGCCCCGCATCTCGAGTGGGTGGTCGTGCTCGGCCTGGGCGTGTTCGGCTTCGCCTTCGCGGTCAATTCGTCGGTCCACTCGTACCTGGTCCTCGCCTATGCAGGCTCCGAGAAGGCCGCCGAGGACGTCGGCTTCTACTACGCCGCCAACGCGCTGGGCCGCTTCTTCGGCACCCTGATGTCGGGGCTGCTGTACCAGTCGGGCGGCCTGCTCTATGCGTTGTGCGGCTCGGCCGCGATGCTGGTGGCGTGCTGGCTGGTCACCCTGGCGCTACCCGAGCGCGCCGTCGTCCAGACGCTCGTCGCTTCGCGGCACTTCACTTCCCCATGAGGACTACGGGCATGGAACATCAGGACGCAGTGAAAGCGCTTGGCGCGCTCGCGCAGTCGTCGCGGCTGCAGGTCTTCCGTTCGCTGGTCGTCGCCGGCCCCGAAGGCCTGACCCCCGGCGCGATCGCGGAGTCGCTCGAAGTGCCGCCAGCCACCCTGTCGTTCCACCTGAAGGAGTTGGCACACGCTGGCCTGGTTACGCAGGAGCGCAGCGGCAGGCACCTGATCTACCGCGCGGCATTCGAGCGGATGAACGACCTGCTCACCTACCTGACCGCACATTGCTGCCAAGGCACGCCGTGCCTCGATGCAGCGGCCGTTGCCTGCGACTGCTGAAGGAACCACCCCTTGGAATCGAGGCCAACCGTGCACGACAAGGTCTACAACGTTCTCTTCATCTGCACCGGCAATTCCGCGCGATCGATCCTCGCCGAGGCCTTCCTGACGCATCTCGGCCGCGGTCGCTTCCGGGGATTTTCGGCGGGCAGCCATCCCAGGGGCGTAATCGCCCCGTTGACGCTGCAGATCCTCCGGCAATGGCATATCCCCACCGAGGGCCTGCGCAGCAAGTCTTGGGACGAGTTCGCTCGGCCCGGGGCGCCCGAACTCGATTTCGTGTTCACCGTCTGCGACGCCGCGGCCGGCGAGGTCTGTCCGGTCTGGCCGGGGCAACCGATGACCGCGCACTGGGGCGTGCCCGACCCGGTCGCCGCCGAAGGCAGCGACGAGCAGAAGGCCAAGGCCTTCGCGGACGCCGCGCACCTGTTGAAGCGACGCATCGAATTGATGCTTTCGTTGCCGATGGACAAACTTGCCGGGCTTGCGCTGAAGCGGGAGCTCGACAAGATCGGCCGAGCCGGCGCCTGAGCCCCCCGTCGGCGAAGGAGCATCCGTCCGGTGGGCCTCTTCGAGCGCTACCTCTCCGTCTGGGTCGCGCTGGGCATCCTCGCCGGCGTCGGCCTCGGCCTGGTCGCACCGGGTCTGTTCCAGACGGTCGCCGCCCTGGAGATCGCTCACGTCAACCTCGTTGTGGCGGTGTTCATCTGGGTGATGATCTACCCGATGATGATCCAGATCGACTTCGCAGCCGTGAAGCACGTCGGCAGGCGGCCGCGGGGCCTCGTCCTCACCCTGGTCGTCAACTGGTTGATCAAGCCGTTCACGATGGCCGGACTCGGCGTCCTGTTCTTCCAGTACGTTTTCGCGCCATGGGTCGATCCGCAGTCGGCCAGCGAGTACATCGCGGGAATGATCCTGCTGGGCGTCGCGCCGTGCACCGCGATGGTGTTCGTCTGGAGCCAGCTGACGAAGGGCGACCCCAACTACACGCTGGTGCAGGTGTCGGTCAACGACCTGATCATGGTGTTCGCGTTCGCGCCGATCGCCGCATTCCTGCTCGGGGTCACGAAGGTCGCGGTTCCGTGGGAGACGCTGGTGCTCTCCACCGTGCTCTACGTCGTGCTGCCGCTCGTCGCGGGCGTGGCCACCCGGCACCTGTGGCTCGCCGCGGGCGGCACGCAGCGGCTCGCGCGCGGCGTCGCGGCGCTCAAGCCGTGGTCGGTCGTCGGACTGATCGCCACCGTCGTGCTGCTGTTCGGCTTCCAGGCGCGCACGCTCGTCGAGCAACCGATGGTGATCGCCCTGATCGCGGTGCCGCTGGTCATCCAGTCGTACGGGATCTTCTTCATCAGCGCGATCGGCGCGCGCTGGCTGCGCCTTCCGCACGAAATCGCCGCGCCCGCCTGCCTGATCGGCACCTCCAACTTCTTCGAGCTGGCCGTGGCGGTGGCGATCTCGCTGTTCGGACTGCAATCGGGCGCCGCCCTGGCGACGGTGGTCGGCGTGCTGGTCGAGGTGCCGGTGATGCTGTCGCTGGTGGCGATCGCCAACCGGACGCGGCACTGGTATCCCGCGACCGGCGCCTGACGCACCGGCCGGACGCGGCCTCAGCCCGCCGCGGCGAAGCGCTCCAGGTGGTGCTCGGCGTCGCCGAACTGTTGCGCGATCATCGTCAACCGCTTGAAGGTGTGCGCGACCTTCATTTCCTGCGTCATCCCCATGCCGCCGTGCAGCTGGATCGCCTCCTGGCCCACGTGGCGCGCCGCGTCGGCCACCTTGACCTTCGCCGCCGAGACGACGCGGCGCCGCTCGGCCGCGTCGACGCCCCCGCGCGTGGCCGCGTCGACCTTCGCGCAGGCGAGATAGGTGATCGAGCGCGCCTGTTCGGCGCTGATCGTCATGTCGACCATCCGGTGCTGCAGCGCCTGGAACGAGCCGATCGGCACGCCGAACTGCTTGCGCGTCTTGAGGTACTCGAGCGTCGCCTGGTTGGCGTAGCGCATCGCGCCGACGCCTTCGGCGCACAGCAGCACCGTCGCGAAATCCACCGCCTCCTCGATCGCCGGCAACGCGGCGCCGGCCTCGCCCAGCAGCGCATCGGGCGGCAGCTTCACGCCCTTCATCACCAGGTCGGCCGCGCGCAGGTTGTCGACGGTGCGGAAGGTCTTCATCGCGAGCCCGGCCGCCTTCGCGTCCACGACGAACAGGCTGATCCCCGACGCGTCGCCCGCCGCGCCGGCGCTGCGCGCCGACACGACGAGGCGGTCCGCGATCGGCGCGTGCAGCACGACCGCCTTCTCGCCGTCGAGCACCCAGCCGTCGCCGGCCTTGGTCGCGCGGGCCTCGACCTGCGACAGCGTGTAGCGGGAGTTGCGCTCGCCATGCGCGAACGCGAGCTTGAGGGACCCGTCGATGACCGCCGGCAGCAGCGCGGCGCGCTGCGCGTCGCTGCCACAGCGCGCGACGAGCCGGCCGGCCGGCGCGAGCGTCGACAGGAACGGCTCGACGACGAGCCCCTCGCCGATCGCCTCCATCGTGGCGATCAGGTCGACCGCGCCGCCGCCGAAGCCGCCGTCGGCTTCGGCGAACGGCAGCGACAGCAGGCCGAGTCCGGCCAGTTCGCGCCAGGCTTCGGCGCTGTGCCCGGACGGCGACGCGACGATGCCCTTGCGCGACTCGAAGTCATAGCGCTTGTCGACCAGCCGCCGGACGCTGTCGGCCAGCAGCTGCTGCTCTTCGGTGTACTGGAAGTCCATGGTCTGCGCGTCCGGTTCAGAGGCCGAGGGCCGCCTTGGCGATGATGTTGCGCTGGATCTCGTTGGAGCCCGCGTAGATCGAGGTCTTCCGGAAGTTGAAGTAGCGCGGGGCGATCGACGCGGTGAAGCCGTCGAAGTTCTCGTAGTCGAGCGGCCTGAACGACTGCGCGAGCGGCCCAGCGACCTGCATCAGCAACTCGGTGATCGCCTGCTGGATTTCGGTGCCCTTGATCTTCAGCATCGACACCTCGGCGCCGATGCGGCCGGTGCGGCGCATCTCGTCGACGAAGCGCAGGTTGGTGATCTCGAGCGCCATCAGCTCGATCTCGACGCGCGAGACCTTGTCGCGAAAGCGCGGGTCGTCCAGCAGCGGGCGACCGTCCTTCGTCGTTCGCGCCGCGATCTCCTTGAGCTTCAACATCTCACGCTTGGATGCGCCGATGCGCCCGGTGTTCAGCCGCTCGTGGCCGAGCAGGTACTTGGCCACCGTCCAGCCCTTGCCTTCCTCGTGCACCAGGTTCTCCACCGGCACCTTCACGTCGTCGAAGAACACCTCGTTGACCTCGTGGCCCTCGTCGAGCAGGATCAGCGGACGCACCGTGATGCCGGGCGTCTTCATGTCGATCAGCAGGAAGCTGATGCCCTCCTGCTTCTTCGACGAGCTGTCGGTGCGCACCAGGCAGAAGATCCAGTCGCCGTAGTGCCCCAGCGTGGTCCAGATCTTCTGGCCGTTGACCACGTAGTGGTCACCGCGGCGTTCGGCGCGCGTCTTCAGCGAAGCGAGGTCGGAACCCGAGCCCGGCTCCGAGTAACCCTGGCACCAGAAGTCGTCGCAGTGGTAGATGCGCGGCAGGAAGTGCTGCTTCTGCGCCTCGGTGCCGAACTGCAGCAGCACCGATGCGCACATCGTCGGGCCGAACGGCGCGATCGGCGGCGCGCCGGCGTACGCGTACTCCTCCTCGAAGATGTAGCGCTCGACCGGCGACCAGTCGGTGCCGCCCCACTCCTTCGGCCAGGACGGCGCGACCCAGCCCTTCTTCGCGAGGATCTTGTGCCAGCGAACCAGGTCGTCCTTGGACAGCTCGCGATAGTTGAGCATCTTGTCGCGCAGGTCGGCGGGGATGTTCGCGTCGAGCCAGCCGCGCACCTCGTCGCGGAAGGCGAGCTCGTCGGCCGAGTAGTTCAGGTCCATGGTGGCTCCGGCGGAGTGCGGATGGCGGATTGCGCCGGGTAGTGTAGCGCCGCGCCCGGGGATCGAGGCCGGGCGCCCGCCGCGCCCGGCGGGAAGCGCTCAGCGGCCCGGCGCGCGCTCCAGCTTCAGGCCGACCTTGACGACCCGGCCCCCGGTCACCTCGCGGGCCACCAGCAGCAAGCGCGAGATCTGCACGGCATCGCCCTCGACGATGCGCGGCGCGCGCCTGCGCATCGCCTCGTCGAGTGTCATCCCGGCCAGTTCGGCGGGTGGCTCGTACCCGTAGGCGGCGCAAACGTCGGCGAACGAGGCACCGCCCTCCAGCACGAAGTCACCGTAGTACTTGCGCCGCAACGCGACGTCGACCCGCGCAAACATCTCGGACAGGTGGTCGACCCGCTGGTCGGGGGCGAGCAGCATCACGACGTCGCCCTGCCGCAATGCGCCGGCTGCATCCTGATCCAGCGGCTCGCCGCCGCGGACCACCGCCAGCACGGCGACCCCTTCGGGCAGGAGCAGCGTGCGCAGCATCACGCCGAGCAGCGGCGCACGCTCGCCGACCGGAAACTCGACGACCGCCAGCCTGTCGTCGGACAGCGTCGGCCGCACGACCGGCTCGTCGCGCGGCGGCAGGTCCACCCCGAATCGCCGCGCCGCAAACGCAACCGATGCACCCTGGAACAGCAGCGACGCCAGCACGACCACGAATGCCACGTTGAACAGCGTCCCCGAGCCCGGCACCCCGGCGAGCATCGGGAACATCGCCAACACGATCGGTACCGCGCCGCGCAGGCCCATCCAGCCGATGAACGCCACCTCGCGGGCGGCGAAGCGGAATGGCAGCAGGCACGCCCAGACCGCGGCCGGACGTGCCACCAACATCAGGAACGCCGAAATCGCCAGTGCCGCCGGCAGGATGCCAGGAATCGCGCCGGGTGAAACCAGCAAGCCGAGCAGCAGGAACATGCTCGACTGCGCCAGCCAAGCCATGCCGTCCATCGCACGCAGCAGGTTCTCCCCGGCGCGACGCGTGCGGTTGCCCACGACCAATCCGACCAGGTAGACCGCGATGAAGCCGCTGCCGCCCAGCGCGTTGACCAGGGCGAACGCGGCCACGCCCCCCGAGCACAACAACAGCGCCCCCAGGCCCTCGCCGAGCGACGCGCGCTGCATCGCCCAGGCCAATGCGCGCCCGAGGCCGATGCCCAGGACGGTACCCAGGCCGAACTGCAGCGCGAGTTCGCCCACCATCGCGAGCCCCCTCGCTTCACCGACGGACGTCAGCAGCTCGATCAGGACCGTGACCAGCGCGATCGCCATCGGGTCGTTGACGCCGGACTCGATCTCGAGCGTGTTGGCCACCCGTTCGTTCAGCCGCGTGCCGCTCGACTTCAGCATCGCGAACACCGCCGCGGCGTCGGTCGACCCGACGATCGCCCCGAGCAGCAGCCCGAGCCGCCAGTCGATCGCCAGCACCCAGGCGGCGAACAGGCCGACCGCCAGCGCGGTCAGCGCCACCCCGACCGTCGCCAGCACGAGCGACGGGCGCAGCGCCACCCGGAAAGTGCTGAGCTTGGTGCGCAGCCCGCCGTCGAGCAGGATGATCGCCAGCGCCAGGTTGCCGACGAAGAAGGCCGTACCGTAGTCGTCGTACCGGATGCCGCCGATGCCACCCTCGCCGGCCAGCATGCCGACCACCAGGAACACCAGCAGGAACGGCACCCCCAGCCGCGACGAGAAGGCGCCCAGCATGATGCCGGCGAACATCAGCAGCGACCCGATCAGCAGCAGGTTGTTGACGAACGCCATGGTTCGCGAAGCTTAGCAGTCCACCCCCGGCGCTTTGGCGACCGACGCCGCGCCTTCCCGGCGTCGGCCGTCAACCGCCGCCCGGGGTCGAGCGTTCATCGTGCGTGAGCGATCGGCTCATGTACAAGGTCGAAAGGACAAGACATGAACAAGCTTCTCGCCGCCATCGTCGCGGCTGCGTTCTCGACGGGCGCGTTCGCGCAGGCGGCCGCGCCGGCGACGCCGGCGACGCCGGCAACTCCGGCGGCTCCCGCCGCTCCTGCCAGCGCGGCGACGCCGGCCACTCCTGCGACGCCCGCTGCGAAGCAGACCCAGGAACGCAAGCGCGCCCAAGTGCACAAGGCGACCAAGTCGAGCAAGGCCAAGCGTACGCGCGCGGGCAAGCAGCCCGGCTGAGCGTCAGGCAGCCAGACCGGGGTGACGCACGGGCCGGTGGCCCGCGCGTCGCCCCGTTCAGTCATTTGGTGCCGGAGGCGGGAATCGAACCCGCACGCCCTTTCGGGCACCGGATTTTGAGTCCGGCGCGTCTACCAGTTCCACCACTCCGGCGGGAGATGTCGGGCTCGGCCCCAAGGCGGATCCGCATTATGTGCAATCGCCCAATCGCCGGCAAACCGGAAGCACGCGTTCACGTGACGACCCGCGGCTAGCGTCGATCGGCCGTGAGGCGGATCGCCGCGGCGCACAGCGCCAGCCACGCAACGCCCTCGGCCATCGCGGCCAGCACGTCGCTCGGATAGTGGGCGCGCAGCGCGACGCGGCTCAATGCCACCAGGACGACCATCGCGCAGGCGGCGACGACGACGCCGACACGCGCCGCACGGCCTTCGAGCCTGCGCAGCGCGAGCAGCGCGAGGCTGCCGTACAGCAGCGTCGAATTCGCTGCGTGGCCGCTCGGGAAGGCGAAGTCGCCCGGCCCGAACCCGCCCTCGCCGACGTCCGGCCGCGGCCGCTCGAAGCCCTGCTTGAGCAGCCAGTTCAGCGCGGCGCCGCAGGGCACTGCGGCGAGCACCAGCACCACGGCGCGACCGTCGCGCCTCAAGAACAGCAGCGCCACCAGGATGAGGGTCGCGCCGGCGATCGCGCGCGGCGCGTGCATCGCCGACACCAGGGTCAGGGCGCGCATCGCTGCCGGTCCCGGATACCCGCGAAACCATTCCGACACCCGCCGGTCGAGCGCCGACACCGGGCCACCCAGCGCGACGTCGAGCGCGAGCGCGGCGAAGACGGTGACCGCGACCGCCGCGACGACGGGCGCGCTCAGCCGCGCAGCACGCATTTCTCGTAGAGCCCCAGCGCGCGCCCCTGCGGGTCGTACTTCGCCTTCAGCGCGGCGTACTCGTCCATCCGGTAGGCGCGCGCGAACTCCTCGCGCGTGAAGAAGCTGTCCGAGTACAGCGACTTGATTCCACCCAGGCGCATCACCTCGCGCTCGACGAGCCGATTGAAGTGCCCGGGCTCGTGCGGCCCGTTGCTCTCGACCACGTCCCAGAAACCGAAGTTCACGTAGCGCACGCCCGGTTCCAGCGGATAGAGCGTGAACCGCGCCGACGCGTCGGCCGGCCGGATCGGGCAGACCCAGACCGGCAGGATGCCGATCTCGCGCAGCAGGAACGCGAGGAACTCTGCGGCCCGCGCCAGCGGCATATCGACGTCCTGGATCACCGACTCGGTGAAGCGCCCGCGCAGCCGCGCCAGGCGCCGCGTGAGCCCCCAGCGCGCGTTCCAGCGCATGACGCGCGTGTAGAACCGCGAGTTCAGGCGCTTGCGCCCGAGCAGCCGGCGCACCAGCGGATTCTGCGCGTACACGTTCTTCGAGCACCAGAACCAGTCGGTGTCCCATCGCCACAGGTAATCGCGCGCGCTCAGGTAGTCGGTCTCTCGGCTGCGCAGCGAACGGTAGTAGATCTTCTCGAATGTGTAGTCGCTGAGCCAGGGTGCGTCGTCGACGAATCGCGCGACGCTCAGCACCTGCTCGCCGGCACCGAACACGACGCCGTCGACGAAGTCGGCCGGGCCGGCGCACTGCTGCGCGAGGTCGCCGAAGAACGCGTGCGGGTCGGCGTGCCGGCGATGCTCGACGCGCACGGCGCGCCGCACCGGCAGCGTGCGCAATCGCAGCCGCAACGCGTAGCCCAGCGTGCCGTACGAGTTGGGAAACCCGAAGAACAGCTCGCGGTGCTCGTTGTCCGGCGCGCAGCGCACGATGCGTCCGTCGGGCAGCAGCACGTCGAACTCCAGCAGCGTGTCGTGCACCAGTCCCTGGCGGAACGAGGTCGCCTCGATGCCGACCCCCGCCGCCGCGCCGCCGACGGTGATCGTCCTGAGCTGCGGCACGACCGCGGGCATCACGCCGTGCGACAGCGTGGCGTCGACCAGGTCCTCGTAGCGCGTCGAGCCCTCGACGTCGACCCAGCCGCGGGCCACGTCGATGCCCAGCACGTGCCGGAACTCGCGCAGGTCGAGCCGGTGCTTGGGGCTCTCGGCACGATCGCGGAACAGGTTGGACGTGCTGCGCGCGAGCCCGAGCGGTGCGTTGCCGGCCGATCGCAGCGCCGCGACGAGCTGCGCGCGGCGGCCCGCGTGCTGCGCCGCCGCGTGGCGCGTCGCGTCGTCTTCGAGCGCTGGCCGCGGCTCAGCCTGCATAGAGGAACCCGCGGCCCATCGGGTAGCTGGCGTCGGTGACGTTGCCCTTGCTGAAGACGATCTGGAACAGGTGCGTATACCCGGCCGGCGAGCGGAACATCTCCGCGCAGCCGATCAGGTAGGTGAGCCAGATCCGTCGGAAGCGCTCGTCGAAGCGCGCGGGGTCGAGCGCACGGATCGCCTCCCAGTTGCGCTCGAAGCGCTCGGCCCAGGCGTCGAGCGTGGGCGCGTAGTGGCGCCTCAGGTTCTCGACGTCGATCACCTCGAGCCCGCAGCGCTCCATCTCGACGATCACGTCGGCGAGGCTCGGGATCCATCCGCCCGGGAACACGTGCTTGCGGATGAACAGCTCGGTGTCGTAGCGCCCGACGTGGCCGATGAAGTGCAGCATGCCCAGGCCGCCGGGCTTGAGGAAGTCGGCGTGCGCACGCACCACGTCGGCGAGCTGGTCTCGGCCGGCGTGCTCGAGCACGCCGATCGACACCACCTTGTCGTACTGACCATCGACGTCGCGGAAGTCGGCCTCGCGGACCGCGAGGCGGTCGCTCAGGCCACGGCGGCCGATCTCGTCGCGCAGCCACGCGACCTGCTCGGTCGTCGTGTTGACGCCGACGCCGGTCGCACCAGTGATCTCGAGCGCCCGGAACATGAACCCGCCGAACCCGCAGCCGATGTCGACGAAGCGCTCGCCGCGCGACAACCGGATCTTGCGGCAGACGTGGTCGATCTTGTTGCGCTGGGCCTGTTCGAGCGAGGTCGTGCCCTCGGGCCAGTAGGCGCAGGTGTACATCTTCAACGGGTCGTCCAGCCAGAGCCGGTAGAACGGCTCGCCGAGCCCGTAGTGGGCGCGTGCGTTGGCCTTCGCCTGCGCCGGCGTGCGGTTCGACCGGCGCCACTCGAGCAGGTCGTTCTCGACCTTCGCCACCGTGCGCACCTGTTGCCCGAGGTCGCTCATCATGCCGGCCGCGAACAGCGCGTGCAGGTCGCCGTCGACGTCGATCTCGCCGTCGAAGAAGGCCTCGAGCAGGCCGATGTGCCCGCGCGTGAACCCCTTGAGCAGCGCCGCTTCGGAATGAAACGCGATCGTGAAGCGCGGCTCGCCGTCGCCGGTGCGCAGGCGCGAGCCGTCCGGCAGCGCGACCTCGAACGGGATGCCGGGTCGTGCCCCGAGCGAATCGACGATGCCCTGGATCGAGAACAACATGGGGGGCTCCTCCGCGCCTGCCGCCAGCCACGTCCGCCGTCGGCCGCCAACGATGCATCTTTGCACGTCCTAGAATGACACGCCATGCGACTGTCCGACTTCGACTTCGAGCTGCCTGCAGAGCTGATCGCGCAGCATCCCGGCCCCGCGCGCAGCGCGTCGCGCCTGCTGCACGTGCGGCGCGACGGACTGTCCGACCTGCGCTTCGACGCGCTGCCCGGCCTGCTCGAACCCGGCGAATTGCTGGTGTTCAACGACACGCGGGTGCTGCGCGCGCGCCTGCGCGGCTCGAAGGACACCGGAGGGCGCATCGAGGCGCTGGTCGAGCGCATCACGAGCGAGCACGAGGCGCTGGCGCAGCTTCGCGCGAGCAAGCCGCCGCGGCCGGGCACGAGGCTGGCCTTCGGCTCGGCCCACGCCACGGTGACCGGGCGCGCCGGCGAGTTCTGGAAGCTTCGCTTCGACGACCCGGTGCTCGCCGCGATCGACCGCGAGGGCGAGCTGCCGTTGCCGCCGTACATCACGCACGCGCCCGACGCGGAGGACGAGCGCCGCTACCAGACCGTCTACGCGCGCGAGCCCGGGTCGGTCGCCGCCCCGACCGCCGGCCTGCACTTCGACGAGCCGCTGCTGGCTCGACTGCGCGAGCGCGGCGTCGAGCTCGCCTTCGTGACGCTGCACGTGGGCGCCGGCACGTTCCAGCCGGTGCGGGTCGACGACCTGTCCCGGCACCGGATGCACGCCGAGCGCTTCAGCGTGCCGGCGCAGACCGCCGAGGCGGTTGCGCGCGCCCGCGCCGCCGGCAGGCGCGTCGTCGCGGTGGGGACCACGTCGCTGCGCACGCTGGAGTCGGCCGCGTCCGAAGACGGCCGGGTGCTCGCCGGCGGCGGCGAGACGCGGCTCTTCGTCACGCCCGGTTACGCGTTCCGGGTCGTCGACCGGCTGATCACCAACTTCCACCTGCCGAAGTCGACACTGCTGATGCTGGTGTCGGCCTTCGCGGGCGTCGAGCGCATCCGCGCCGCCTATGCGCACGCGATCGCCGAGCGCTACCGCTTCTTCAGCTACGGCGACGCGATGCTGCTCGAGCGCGAGCAGGCTGCCGCGCCCGGCGGGCCGGCCGGCCAATCGGCCCGGCAATCGGCCGGCCAGGGCGGCGGGCGATAATCGCGCGATGCTCGACTTCGAATTGCTGGCCAGCGACGGCCAGGCGCGGCGCGGCCGCCTCGCCGTCACGCACGGCACGATCGACACGCCGGTCTTCATGCCGGTGGGCACCTATGGCGCAGTCAAGGCGATGTCGCCGCGCGAGCTCGAGGAGGTCGGCGCGCAGATCATCCTCGGCAACACGTTCCACCTGTGGCTGCGACCCGGAATCGAAGTGATCCGCAAGTTCGGCGGGCTGCACCGGTTCAACGGCTGGCCGCACCCCATCCTGACCGATTCGGGTGGCTTCCAGGTCTGGAGCCTCGGCGAGTTGCGAAAGATTTCCGAGGAGGGCGTGCGCTTCGCGTCGCCGATCGACGGCGACCGCCTGTTCCTGACCCCCGAGGCGTCGATGCAGATCCAGCACGCGCTGGATGCCGACATCGCGATGATCTTCGACGAGTGCACGCCCTACGAGACCGCCGGGCGGCCGACCACCGTCGACGAGGCGGCCGAATCGATGCGGCTCAGCCTGCGCTGGGCGCGCCGCTCGCGCGACGAGTTCGACCGACTCGGCAACGCCAACGCGCTGTTCGGCATCGTGCAGGGCGGGATGTACGAGGCGCTGCGCGACGAGTCGCTTGCCGGCCTGGCCGAGATCGGCTTCGACGGCTACGCGATCGGCGGGCTGTCGGTCGGCGAACCCAAGGGGGACATGATGCGGGTGCTCGGCCACACGGCGCCGCGCCTGCCGGCGTCGAAGCCGCGCTACCTGATGGGCGTCGGCACGCCCGAAGACCTCGTCGCCGGCGTCGCTGCCGGAATCGACATGTTCGACTGCGTGATGCCGACGCGCAACGCGCGCAACGGCTGGCTGTTCACCCGCTTCGGCGACCTGAAGCTGCGCAACGCGCGCTACCGCGACGACGAGCGCCCGATCGACGCCGGTTGCGGCTGCTACGCGTGCCGGCACTTCTCGCGCGCCTACCTTCACCACCTGCAGAAGGTCAACGAGATCCTCGGCGCGAGGCTGGCCACGATCCACAACCTGCACTTCTACCTGTCGCTGATGGCGCAGATGCGCGCGGCGATCGAGGCCGGTGAATTCGATGGGTTCGCCCGCCGCTTCGCGGCCGACCGGGCCCGCGGGATCGACTGAGGTCCGGCCCCGCGCCGTCGCTGCCAGCCGGGAAAAAAAAGGGGCCCGCGAACGCGGGCCCTGATCCCTGGCTGGTATCGCGACGATACATGCAACGAGCGTGCCAGCGCGCCGACCTGCCTGCCATATCAGGCACTTGCGGTCGTCCGGCCCCTCGCCACGGGTTCGCGGCCGGCGCGCGAGGGCGCCGCCGGCAAGCCTGCCGACGTGAGCAAAGTCACGGTTGCTATAATCCCCGGTCGTTCAAGGGAGGCCCCTCCGTGTTCATTTCCAGCGCATACGCCCAGGCCGCGGGCGGCACCGAGCAGCAGATCATCGGCTTCCTGCCGATCATCCTGATGTTCGTCGTGCTGTACTTCCTGATGATCCGCCCGCAGATGAAGCGCGCCAAGGAGCACAAGACGATGCTCGAGGCGCTGAAGAAGGGCGACGAGGTCGTCACCTCGGGCGGCCTGGTCGGGCGGATCACGAAGGTCGCCGAAGGCTACGTCACGATCGAGGTCGCGCGCGCCCCCGACTCGAAGAGCGGCGATTCGGCGATCGAGATGACGTTCCAGAAGGCCGCGGTGCAGACGCTGCTGCCGAACGGCACGATCAAGGCGATCTGAGCAGGGCAATCCGTGCGGGCCCGAGGGCGCCCCAACCAGGCAGCCGAATGAATCGTTATCCGGTCTGGAAGTACGCGATCATCGCGATGGCGCTGGTCTTTGGCCTGCTGTACACGCTGCCGAACTTCTTTGGCGAGGCCCCGGCCGTCCAGGTGTCGAGCGGCAAGGCGACGCTGAAGGTCGAGCCTTCGATGCTCGGGCGCGTCGAATCGGTGCTCGACGGGGCCGGAATCGCCAACACCGGCCTGTTCTTCGACGGCAACTCGGTCAAGGCGCGCTTCCGCGACACCGACACGCAGCTGCGCGCGAAGGATGCGCTGGCGAAGGCGCTGAACCCCGATCCGTCCGACCCGAGCTGGATCGTCGCGCTGAACCTGCTGTCGAATTCGCCGAACTGGCTCACCAGCCTGCGCGCGCTGCCGATGTATCTCGGCCTGGACCTGCGCGGCGGCGTGCACTTCCTGCTTCAGGTCGACATGAAGCAGGCGCTGTCGAAGCGGATCGACGGCACCGCCGGTGACCTGCGCACGCTGATGCGCGACCGCAACCTGCGCCACGCGGGGATCACCCGTGCGGGCGACGCGATCGAAATCCGCTTCCGCGACGCCGAGACGCGCGAGCGGGCTCGCGCGGCCATCGCCGACACGGTACCCGACCTCGCGCTGGTCGAGGCGACCGACGGGGCCGACCTGAAGCTCGTCGCCACCTTCCGCCCGCAGGCGGCGCAGCGCATCCAGGAAAACGCGATCCGCCAGAACATCACGACGCTGAGCAACCGCATCAACGAGCTCGGCGTCGCCGAGCCGGTCGTCCAGCAACAAGGCCTCGACCGCGTCGTGGTGCAGTTGCCGGGCGTCCAGGACACCGCCAAGGCGAAGGACATCCTGGGCCGCACCGCCACCCTCGAGGTGCGCATGGTCTGCGAGTCGCCCGACGAGGTCGCCGCGCTGGCAGCCGGCACGGTGCCGTTCAACTGCGAGCGCTACACCGAGCGCGACGGCCAGCCGATTCTCGTGCGCAAGCAGGTCATCCTCACCGGCGAGAACCTCAACGACGCGCAGCCCGGTTTCGACCCGCAGACCCACGAGCCTGCCGTTCACCTGAACCTCGACGCCAAGGGCGCACGGATCTTCCGCGACGTGACGCGCGAGAACATCGGGCGGCGCATGGCGATCCTGCTGATCGAGCGCGGCAAGGGCGAGGTGGTCACTGCGCCGGTGATCCGCTCCGAGATCGCCGGCGGGCGCGTGCAGATTTCCGGCCGCATGACCACGCAGGAAGCCAGCGACACCGCGCTGCTGCTGCGCGCCGGGTCGCTCGCCGCGCCGATGGAGATCATCGAGGAACGCACCATCGGCCCGAGCCTGGGCGCCGAGAACATCGCCAAGGGCTTCCACTCGACGCTGTGGGGCTTCATCGCGATCGCGATCTTCATGAGCCTGTACTACATGCTGTTCGGCGTGATCTCGTCGATCTCGCTGGCGGTCAACGTGCTGCTCCTCATTGCGCTGCTGTCGCTGCTGCAGGCCACGCTGACGCTGCCCGGCATCGCGGCCATCGCGCTCACGCTCGGCATGGCGATCGACGCCAACGTGCTGATCAACGAGCGCGTGCGCGAAGAGCTGCGCAACGGCGCCACGCCGCAGGCGGCGATCGCCGCCGGCTACGAACGCGCCTGGGCCACGATTCTCGACTCCAACGTCACCTCGCTGATCGCCGGCGTGGCGCTGCTGGTGTTCGGCTCGGGGCCGGTGCGGGGGTTCGCCGTCGTCCACGTGCTGGGGCTGCTCACGTCGATGTTCTCGGCGGTGTTCTTCTCGCGCGGCCTGGTGAACCTCTGGTACGGGCGCCAGCGCAAGCTCACGAAAATCTCGATCGGGCAGATCTGGAAGCCCGACACCGCGGCCTGACGCGCACGAAGACGGACAGCCGAACGATGGAATTCTTCCGGATCAAGCGCGACATCCCGTTCATGCGCCACGCGCTGGTGCTGAACGCGATTTCCGTCATCACGTTCCTGCTGGCGGTGTTCTTCCTGGCGACGCGCGGGCTGCACCTGTCGATCGAATTCACCGGCGGCACGGTGATGGAGGTCAACTACGCGCAGAGCGCCGACCTCGAGAAGATCCGCGCCACCGTCGGCTCGCTCGGCTACGCCGACGTGCAGGTCCAGAACTTCGGCACCTCGCACGACGTGATGATCAGGCTGCCGCTGCGCCAGGCGGCCGGCCAGACCTCGGCCGCCCAGAGCGAGCAGGTGATGGCTGCGCTGAAGGCGGCCGACGCGAGCGCGCAACTCAGGCGCGTCGAGTTCGTCGGCCCTCAGGTCGGCAAGGAGCTGTTCACCGACGGCGCGATGGCGCTGCTGTTCGTGATCGTCGGCATCATCGTCTACCTGGCGATCCGCTTCGAGTGGAAATTCGCGGTCGCGGCGATCATCGCCAACCTTCACGACGTGGTGATCATCCTCGGCTTCTTCGCTGCGTTCCAGTGGGAGTTCTCGCTGTCGGTGCTCGCGGCGGTGCTCGCGGTGCTCGGCTACTCGGTCAACGAGTCGGTGGTCATCTTCGACCGGATCCGCGAATACTTCCGCAAGATCCGCAAGGCCGGCACGCGGGAGATCATCGACAAGGCGATCACCAGCACGATCTCGCGCACGATCATCACGCACGGCTCGACGCAGATCATGGTCCTGTCGATGCTGATCTTCGGTGGGCCGACGCTGCACTACTTCGCGGTCGCGCTGACGATCGGCATCCTGTTCGGCATCTACTCGTCCGTGTTCGTCGCAGCAGCGATCGCCATGTGGCTGGGCGTCAAGCGCGAAGACCTCGTCAAGCCGACGAAGAAGAAGGACGAGGGCCAGCCGGAGCTGCCGTGACGCCGGCCGGGCCTGCGGTGCCTCGCCGCATCCGGGTCTGGGACCTTCCCACGCGGCTCTTCCACTGGCTGCTGGTTGCCTGCATCGTCGGTTCGCTGGTCTCGGTGAACCTCGGCGGCAATGCGGTCGGATGGCACTTACGCTTCGGCTACGCAATCCTGGCACTGCTGCTGTTCCGCCTGCTCTGGGGCTTCGCGGGGCCGCGCTACGCGCGCTTCGCCAGTTTTCCGCCGAACCCTGTGGCGGCGATCGCGTGGCTGCGCGGTGCCCGCTCCGCGCGGGCGGGCCACAATCCCGTCGGCGCGTTCTCGGTCTACGCGATGCTCGCCGCGCTCGCGCTGCAGGCCGTCACCGGGCTGTTCGCGACCGACGACATCATGTGGGATGGGCCGCTGAAGGCCCAGGTGTCCAACGCGACCAGCGCGCTGCTGACCCGGGTGCACAAGGTCAATCGCTTCGTGGTCCTGGCGCTGATCGTGCTGCACCTGGCGGCAATCGCCTGGTATGGGCGCGTGCGCAAGGAGCCGCTGGTGCGCGCGATGATCGACGGGGACAAGTCGGTCGCGACAGTCGCGGGCCAGCCTTCCCCCGAGCCGGCCGCCGACGGCGCGCGCGAACGCGTGCTCGCGCTGGCGCTGCTCGGCCTGAGCGCCGTCGCGGTCTGGGGGATCGTCACGCGGCTCGCCTGACCCGCCGCGCGGCGCGCTGACGCGCGCCACGCGGTGCGTCCGCTACATCTCCCGGTACTTGTCGTGACAGGCCTTGCAGGCCGCGCCGGTCGCACCCACCTGCTTGCGCAGCGCGTCGAGATCGCCAGCCGCATTGACCAGCTTCCCGGTCTCGCCGTTCAGGCGCTCGGACAACGTCTTCACGTCGGCCAGGTTCTGGAACAGTTCGGGCTTCGCGCCGGTCTTGCCCTTGTCCGAACCCGGAACGAACGCCTCCCACGGCAACTTGGCCATCGTGTCGATGATCCGCGCCGAGTGTTGCGCCGCCGCCGCGTCGAACGGCCGCTCGCCCTTGGCCATCGCCGCGAGCCGGCCCATGTGGTTGGCCATCACGGTGAACGCTGCCTGCCGGTACTTGATGGCATCTTCGGGCTTGGCGAACTGAGCCATCGCCGGGGCGGCGAGCGTCATGCCCGCGACGAGCGCCGCGGCGCCCAATGCGATTCCGGTCCTTCCGATCATTGAATGGGTTCCTCTGCGTGGATCGCGGCCAGCCTACGTGCCGCGGCCGCAAAGACTGCCGCATCCGGCGTTGCGCACGCCTGATTCGCCCTTCACCGCGGTCGGGTTCAGATCCGCCGCGCGAGCTCGCCCGCCTTGCCGGTGTAGCCGGCCGGCGTGAGCGCCTTCAAACGCGCCTTCGCGTCCTCGGGGATCGGCAACCCGTCGACGAACGCCGCCAGCGCCTCGGCAGTGATCGCCTTGCCCCGCGTGAGCGCCTTCAACTGCTCGTACGGGTTCTCGACCCCGTAGCGGCGCATCACGGTCTGGATCGGCTCGGCCAGCACTTCCCAGGTTGCGTCGAGGTCGGCCGCCAGCCGCTCGGCGTTGAGCTCGAGCTTGCCCAGCCCGCGCAGGCACGCGTCCCAAGCCAGCAGCGAGTGGCCGAACGCCACGCCGACGTTGCGTAACACCGTGGAATCGGTGAGGTCGCGCTGCCAGCGCGACACCGGCAGCTTCTCGGACAGGTGGCGCAGCAGCGCGTTGGCGAGCCCGGCGTTGCCCTCCGAGTTCTCGAAGTCGATCGGGTTGACCTTGTGCGGCATCGTCGAGGAGCCGATCTCGCCTTCCTTCAGCTTCTGGCGGAAGTAGCCCAGCGAGATGTAGCCCCAGACGTCGCGATCGAGATCGAGCAGGATGGTATTCAGCCGCGCGAGCGCGTCGAACAGTTCGGCCATCCAGTCGTGCGGCTCGATCTGGATCGTGTACGGGTTGAAGACCAACCCCAGCGACTCGACGACCCGGCGCGAGAACGCCTCCCAGTCGACGCCCGGATAGGCCGACAGGTGCGCGTTGTAGTTGCCGACCGCGCCGTTCATCTTGCCCAGCGGCTCGACCGCAGCGAAGCGCGCGCGCGCCCGCTCCAGGCGTGCCACGACGTTGGCGAACTCCTTGCCCAGCGTCGTGGGCGAGGCCGGCTGGCCGTGCGTGCGCGAGAGCATCGGGACGTCGGCGTGGCGGTGCGCCAGGCCGCGCAACGCGTCGATCACGGCGCCGATCGCCGGCAGCAGTACGTCGTGGCGCGCGGCCTGCAACATCAGCGCGTGCGAGGTGTTGTTGATGTCCTCGGACGTGCAGGCAAAATGGACGAATTCGCTCGCCCGTACCAGTTCCGGCACGTCGCGCACCGACTCCTTCAGGAAGTACTCGACCGCCTTCACGTCGTGGTTCGTGACCCGCTCGATCTCCTTGATGCGCGCGGCCTGTGCAAGGCCGAAACCGTCGACCAGCGCGCGCAGTCGGTGCCGCGCGGCGTCGGAGAAGGCCGGGAGTTCGGGTAATCCCGCATCCGACAGCGCCACCAGCCACGCCACCTCGACCTGCACCCGGAAGCGCATGAAGCCGGCTTCGGACAGGAGCGCGCGCAGCGGGCCCAGACGGGCGGCGTAGCGGCCATCGAGCGGCGACAACGCGGTGAGCTCGGGCGATGCAGCGGGCGACGGAGCATGCAATTCGTTCATGCGTCCAATCCTAGCACCCGTGGCTGCGTGACGCGCCGCGGCCTTGCTATACTGGATTCAAACAACTCCGCGGGGCCAGATGAAGCTCATCGGTTCGAATTCCAGCCCCTACGTGCGCAAGGTGCGCATCGTGATGGCGGAAAAGAAGATCGACTACCAGTACGAACTGGACGATGTCTTCTCCCCGACCTCCAACATCACCCAGTCCGATCCGCTCGGCAAGGTGCCGTGCCTGATCATGGACGACGGCGGAGCCGTGTTCGACTCGCGCGTGATCGTCGAGTACCTCGACAACCTGACGCCGGTACACCGGCTGGTGCCGCCCAACGGCCGATCGCGCGTCGAGGTCAAGACCTGGGAGGCGCTCGGCGACGGCCTGCTCGACGCCGCGCTGCTGATGCGGATGGAGCAGACGCAGCGCACCGACGCGCAGCGCAGCCCGTCGTGGATCGCGCGCCAGATGGGCAAGGTCGAATCCGCGCTGCAGGCGATGTCCACCGGGCTCGGCGACAAGCCCTGGTGCGCCGACGGCAAGTACTCGCTGGCCGACATCGCGGTCGGCTGCGCGCTCGGCTACCTCGACTTCCGCTTCCCGCAGCTCGGCTGGCGTGCGCAGTTCTCGAACCTCGCGCGCCACGCCGACAAGCTGTTCGCGCGCCAGAGCTTCATCGACACCACGCCGCGCTGAGCGCCGTCCCCGGTCCGGTTCGCCTGGACGCGTGTGTCGGCTTGCACGAGCAAAGGCGCCTCAGATCAGCCCGCGCAGGCTGCTCCACGACGTCGACAGCGTGGCGTCGATCACGCCGTCCAGGAAACGGTCGAGGTCCAGCCGGATCTTCGTGGCATCGATCGCATCGGCGTAGACCGCCGAGTCGTCGGGCGCGCTCACCAGCAGGATGTCCAGCGGGTAGGCAGGTACCGGTCCCGGCAGCGTGACCACGCCGTGGCTGCGCGCCCGCAGGCGGGCGAGATCGGTGCCGGCGAAGCGACCGTCGGCAAGCTCGAAGTCGATGCCGACCGTGTCGTCGGACGGCCCGTCCACGAGGCGCAGCGTCAGCAGCTCCACCGACTGCCGAGCCCGCGCCACGCCCGAGACCACCGGATCGATCGACAGCTGGGCGCTGTCGAACTCGACGATCGCGTTCAACGCATCGAGCCGCTGGCCGTCGAGCACCGCGCGGCCCGTCACGACGCGCGCCTGCGCGGGCAGCGTCGTGGTCTCGGTCCGCCACGCCGTATAGTCGATCGTGATCCGCGCGCTCCAGGCGGCGCTCAGCCCCGGATAGCCCGACGCCGAGCCGACGCTCATCGCCATGGTGCCGGTGAAGCGCACGCTGCCGAACCGGCAGCCGGTGGTGTCGAGCTCGATCGTGTCGCCGACCGAGAACGCCGCGCTGTTCGCGAACACCGCGCGCAGCTGCACCGAACCGGAATCGCAGGCGAGCGTCTGCAGCGACGAATAGCGCCCACCCGACACCGGTGTCGCCGCGGCGCGCAGCGGCGCCGCGATCTCGATCCAGTCGAAGCTGCCCGGCGCCAGCGCGCGGCGCGGGTGCTCCCCGACCGGCACGCGCAGCGGGTCGTCGACGATGCCGACTCCCGGGCCGGCCAGCGCCACCAGTGTGTCGAAGCCGCTCGCCGCTGCGGTGGGCGCCGTGCCGGTGTCGATCATCGCGTCGTCGCCGACGCCGATCCCGATCGACACGCTGCAGCCCGCGAGCGACAGGGCCAGCGCCAGCGCGACCAGGCGCGCCGCCGGGCCGAGGGCCCGAGATCCGGCTCCGCGCCTCACCGTGCTCCCCCGATGATGCCGCCGCCCAGGCAGACCTCGCCGCGGTAGAGCACCGCACTCTGGCCCGGCGTCACCGCCCACTGCGGCTCGTCGAAGTCGAGCTCGAACGCCGACGGCGAGACGACGCGCAGCGCGCAGTGTGCGTCGCGCTGGCGGTAGCGCGTCTTGGCGCCGAGCCGCCCGTCGTCGTGCGGCGGCGCGCCGGCGATCCAGTGCGCCTGCTCGGCGGCGAGGTGCCGCGACATCAGCCACGGGTGATCGTGCCCCTGGACCACGGTGAGCGCGTTGCGCGGAAGGTCCTTGCGCGCGACGAACCACGGTTCGCCGCTGCCGCTGCGCGTGCCGCCGATGCCGATCCCCTTGCGCTGCCCCAGCGTGTAGAAGGCGAGCCCGACGTGTTCGCCGATCACGGCGCCCTCCTCGGTCTCGATCGGGCCGTGCTGCGTCGGCAGGTAGCGGTTCAGGAACTCGCGGAACGGCCGCTCGCCGATGAAGCAGATGCCGGTCGAGTCCTTCTTCGCCGCGTTGGGCAGGCCGATGCGCCGCGCGATCTCGCGGACCTCGCGCTTGTACAGGTGTCCGACCGGAAAGATCGTGCGCGCGAGCTGCGCCTGGTTCAACCGGTGCAGGAAGTAGGTCTGGTCCTTGTCGGGATCGACGCCGCGCAGCAGCTCGAAGCGCTCGCCGCCGTCGTCGACGCAACGGCGCAACTGCGCGTAGTGGCCGGTGGCGATCCGCGTCGCCCCGAGCGCCATCGCGTGGTCGAGGAATGCCTTGAACTTGATCTCCGCGTTGCACAGCACGTCGGGATTCGGCGTGCGGCCCGCCGAGTACTCGCGCAGGAACTCGGCGAACACGCGGTCGCGGTACTCGGCCGAGAAGTTCACCGCCTCGAGGTCCACGCCGATCACGTCGGCCGCGCTCGCCGCGTCGATCAGGTCCTGGCGCGTCGAGCAATACTCGCCGTCGTCGTCGTCCTCCCAGTTCTTCATGAACAGGCCGACGACCTCGAAGCCGCGCCGCTTGAGCAGCCAGGCCGAGACCGCCGAGTCGACGCCACCCGACATGCCGACGACGACGCGCTCGCCGGCGCCGTCGCGTTCGGGGGGCGCGGCGGCGCGATCGACGGGCGAGGCGGCGGCGTCAGACATCGATGGACAGGCAGTTCGGGTTCGTGTGGATCAGGTCGAGTGCGAAGCGCTTGCCGGCCAGGTAGTCGTCGACTGTCTGCATGACGAGCGGGCTGCGATGCACGTCCCGGCACGCCCGGATCTCGTCGGCGTCGAGCCAGAGCGCGCGAAGGATTCCGTCGTCGAGCGCGCGACCGGGCTGTTCGGCGAGCGCGCGGCAGGCGAAGGCGAAGCGCAGGTAGGTGACGTCGGTCCCGCTGGCCTCGTGCCGGTAGCGGGCCATGTAGATGCCCACGCCGGCCACCGGCTCGACCCGCCAGGCGGTCTCTTCGAGCGCCTCGCGCGCGACCGCCTGCAGCAGCGACTCGCCGGGATCGAGGTGGCCGGCCGGCTGGTTGATCCGGGTGCCCTCGCGCGTGGTCTCCTCGACCATCAGGAACCTGCCGTCGCGCTCGATCACCGCAGCGACCGTGGTGTTCGGTTTCCAGTAGCTCATCGGCTTCGTTGCGACCTCGCTGCCATGCCGCGACACGCCATGATACTGGAGCACCCGGCGACGCGATTCGGGTCGCTGTAACGTGATATAAACGCCGGTTCGTGATTCGACGAGAATTCGGGGGTAGGAGCATGCGCATCGGCGTTCCTGCGGAGAGCCGCCCGGGCGAGACCCGGGTCGCCGCGACGGCGGAAACCGTCAAGAAGCTCGCAGCGGCCGGGCACCAGATCGTCGTCCAGGCCGGCGCGGGGCTCGCCGCCAGCCAGACCGACGACGCGTATGCGGCGGCCGGTGCATCGATCGGCAGCGCCGCCGACGCGCTGGGCGCCGACACGGTGCTGAAGGTGCGCGCGCCGTCGGCGGCCGAGCTCGGGTCGATGCACCGCGGCGCGGTGCTGGTCGGCATGCTCGACCCGTTCGACCGCGAGGGGCTGCAGCGACTGGCCGACGCCGGCCTCACCGCATTCGCGCTCGAGGCCGCGCCCCGGACGACTCGCGCGCAGAGCATGGACGTACTGTCCTCGCAGGCCAACATCGCCGGCTACAAGGCCGTGATGATGGCCGCCAACGCCTACCAGCGCTTCTTCCCGATGCTGATGACTGCGGCCGGAACGGTGAAGGCCGCGCGCGTGGTCATCCTGGGTGCCGGCGTCGCAGGCCTGCAGGCGATCGCGACCGCCAAGCGCCTGGGCGCGGTCATCGAGGCCTCCGACGTGCGCCCGGCCGTGAAGGAGCAGATCGAGTCGCTGGGCGCGAAGTTCATCGACGTGCCGTTCGAGACCGACGAGGAGCGCGAGGTCGCGCAGGGCGTCGGCGGCTACGCCCGGCCGATGCCCGAGAGCTGGATGAAGCGGCAGGCCGCGGCGGTCGCCGAGCGCATCCGCCAGGCCGACGTCGTCATCACGACCGCGCTGATCCCCGGCCGGCGCGCACCGGTGCTGGTCACCGAAGAGATGGTGAAGTCGATGAAGCCCGGTTCGGTCATCGTCGACCTCGCCGTCGAGCAAGGCGGCAACTGCCCGCTGTCCGAGGCCGGCAAGACGGTCGTCAAGCATGGCGTGACGCTGGTCGGCGAGACCAACCTCCCCGCCAGGGTGGGCGCCGACGCGTCGGCGCTCTACGCACGCAACGTGCTCGATTTCCTGAAGCTGATCGTCGCCAAGGACGGCACGCTGACGATCGACCTGGAAGACGACATCGTCAAGGCCTGCCTGATGTGCCGCGACGGCCAACTGCTGCGCGCCTGAGGCGGCCCCCCAGCATCACCGGAGCATCGACATGGAAGCGATCTCGCCCACCGTCATCAACCTGATCATCTTCGTGCTGGCGATCTACGTCGGCTACCACGTCGTCTGGAACGTGACGCCCGCGCTGCACACGCCGCTGATGGCGGTCACCAACGCGATCTCGGCGATCGTCATCGTCGGCGCGATGCTCGCTGCCGCGCTGACCGAGACCCCGCTGGGCAAGTTCATGGGCGTGGCGGCGGTGGCGCTGGCGGCGGTCAACGTGTTCGGGGGCTTCCTCGTCACGCGGCGCATGCTCGAGATGTTCAAGAAGAAGGAGCCGAAGGCGAAGACGGGAGCGCATTCATGACGCGCAACGGTTTCGTCGTCCTGCTGCTGCTCACGGTGGCCGCAATCGGCGTGGGCGCACTGGTCGCCGAGCGCTACGCCGAGCCCGGGCTCGGCCGCACGCTGATCGTCGCGGTCTTCGCCGCGCTGGTGGTGTTCCCGGCGGCGAAGTTCGCCGAGCGCCGCGGCTGGATCCGCGGCGAGCTGGATTTCTCGAAGATGGGCGGGCGCGCGAGCGGCGCCGCCGACGAGCGCGGAGACGCCAAATGAGCCTGAGCCTGAACGTCGTGGTCCTGCTGTACCTGGTGGCATCGGTGTGCTTCATCCAGGCACTGAAGGGCCTGTCGCATCCGACCACCTCGCGCATCGGCAACACCTTCGGCATGGTCGGCATGGCGATCGCGGTGCTGACCACGATCGCGTTGATCATCAAGCTCACCGGCGGCGCCGGCGCGCTCGGCCTGGGCTGGGTCGTGCTCGGCGTGGCCGTTGGCGGCACGGCCGGCACGATCATGGCCAAACGGGTCGAGATGACCAAGATGCCCGAGCTGGTCGCGTTCATGCACTCGATGATCGGCCTGGCGGCGGTCTTCATCGCGATCGCGGCGGTGGCCGAGCCGTGGGCGTTCAACATCGTCGAGCACGGCCAGCCGATCCCGATGGGCAACCGGCTCGAGCTCTTCATCGGCACCTTCGTCGGCGCGATCACGTTCTCGGGCTCGGTGATCGCCTTCGGCAAGCTGTCGGGCAAGTACAAGTTCAGGCTGTTCCAGGGCGCGCCGGTGGTCTTCCCAGGCCAGCACCTGCTGAACCTCGTGCTCGCGATCGCGATGCTCGGCTTCGGCCTGTGGTTCTTCGCCACGCAGCAGTGGACGCCGTTCTGGATCATGACGCTGCTCGCCTTCGTGCTCGGCGTGCTGATCATCATCCCGATCGGCGGCGCCGACATGCCGGTGGTGGTGTCGATGCTCAACAGCTACTCGGGCTGGGCGGCCGCCGGCATCGGCTTCTCGCTGAACAACAGCATGCTGATCATCGCCGGCTCGCTGGTCGGTTCGTCGGGCGCGATCCTCTCGTACATCATGTGCAAGGCGATG
>MEED01000011.1 GCA_001724855.1 Lautropia sp. SCN 69-89 | reverse complement strand
GCTGTCGGCAATGTGCTCGGCGGCGAGCGAGTGCAGGCGCTCGTCGAGCGAGGCCGGGCTTTCGCCGGGCGCCCAGGTCGACGGACCGCGCACCGCGGCGAGCACGCCCGACAACGCGCGGCGCTGCACGTCGTAGAGCGCATCGGCGCGTGCGCCCCCGTTCTCGTTCACGAACCCTTCCTCGTCGCCCGCCACCCGCTGAAGCACGCCGAGCGCGAGCAGCGTGCGGCAGACCACGACCAGTTCGCGCCGCTGTGCGGCGGTCTTCAGCGTGAACTCGAAGCCGCGCGCGGCCAGCGCAGGTTCGGCGGCCCACTGCATTACGCGCTCGCCGAGCAGGTGCAGCGTGATCTGCGGGTCGGCGCGCTCGAGCACCGCGCAGGCGAGACAGAAGAGGATGTAGCGGCGCCGTTCGTAGCCGGGCAGGCCGCGCGTCGCGTCGCCCAGGTCGGCGGGCCGCTTGTAGAGCCGTGCCCCGTCGCGCGCCACGTGCAGCATCCAGCCGGTCTCGCGCGCGAACCATTCGCGCAGCGCCTCGGCGTGTCGCCGCACCGCCGGGAACTCGGCATGTTCCGGGCTCATCAGCGGCTGCATCAGCAGCGCGCGCAACGCCATGCGCTGCTCCTCGCGTTGCTGGCGCGCCTGAAGTTCTCCGATGCGCTGGCTTGCGACGGGCTCGCTCCTGCGCCGGCTCGCCAGCGGCGCGCCGGGGTATCGGCTCGTGGCGGCCTTCGCGCGCTGCGTCATGCGAAATCCTCCGCCGGGGCGATCGTGAGCCGGTGATCGCGCCCGGCGAACACGCCGAGCGGCGTTTCGATGCGCGCGTGGCTGTCGGCTTCGAGCGGCTCGAGCGTGATTCGCAGCAGCCCGTCGCCGGTCAGCCGCTCGACGGGCGTGTCCGGTCCGCATTGCTCGGCCAGCGCTTCGCCGAGCAGGGTCAGGAACAGGGCGAAGGCGTGTGCGTCGAGCGCGCCGAGTTGCGAGAGCCGCAGCGTGCGACCGGTGGCGAGGCGCCGGCGCGCTTCGTCGGCCTGGCGCGACTCCTCGGCGAGCTGGCTCGCCATCAGCGCGCGTTCGGTGCTGCGGTCGCGCACGCGTGCGAGCGGACCGCGCGGCGCGGCCTCGCCGTATTCGCGCAGGCGCGGGTTGATCCGTAGCGGTGGCGCCTCGGTCCAGGACGCGCTTGCCGGCAGGCTCTCGTCGTCGGGCGCGCCGAGGGAGAAATGCCGTGCCGGGTTCAGCGCGAAAGCGGCGCGGGCGAGCCGGTGCGCTTCGTCGTCGTCGACGCATTCGGCGAACCATTCGGCGAGGACGCGGAAGTCGGCCGAGCGGTCGCTGCGTCCGCTGCGCCGTTCGTTCAGCGTCGCGATCGCCGCGAGCAGCTGCGGGATCGCTGCACGCGCGCGGGCGCGCAGCAGTTCGGCCTGCGGCGGTTCGTTACCGGCGGGCAGGAACCACCGGCACAGCCCCTGCCAGCGCTCGCGCCATGCGTGATGGCGGCGAAGCTGCTCGTCGTGCAGCTCACGGCTGTCGCCTGGCGCGGCGTCGCGCGCTTCGCGCTGCGCTACCCGCTGCAGCGGCGCGTCGATGCGCGGGGCCAGCGCCAGCAGGTTTCGCGCAATGGTGTCGGAGCGGCGGACGAGGTCTCCCATGAAGCGCTCGAGGTAGTCGATCAGCCGGCGCTTGTAGTCGAGCACAGCGCCCGCTTCGGCCTGCTGCAGTTCGATGCTGCGCGCCACCCCGGCCATGAATGCCTGCGCGTTCTCGGCCAGGCTCTCGAAAACCCGAACGAGGTCGCGCAGGATCTCGTGGATTTTCGCCACGTCGACCGTGTCGTCCGCCGCGTCATCCTTCAACAGCAGGTGCAGCGACTGCAGCCGGCTGGCAATGTCCTCGAGCGCCACGGTCTGCAGTTCGGCGCGGCGCTGCAGGGTCTGCAGGAACACGGCGAGCCCCGCCTCGACCGCCTCGCCGCCGTGCGAGAGCCGGTACAGGAAGCGCGCCCGGTAGAAGTCGGCGAGGCTCGCCACGCGCGCCGTATCGTGCTGCGATTCGAGGTTGCCCCATTCGGCGAGCTGGGCGAGCGCGGCGTTCACGTCCTCGATGCGCGGCGCGCCGTCGGGCCAGAGGGCCTCGGCGAGCACTTCGTCGGGGCGCAACTGCAGCCGGTATTGCCGTTTTGCAGCAGCGAACACGTCGAGGATGCAGCGGTAGAACGCGGCCTTGTCCGCGCTCAGGTGCCGGAACAGTCCGGCCGATGCGCTTTCGATCTGCATGCGAAATTCATCGATCCGACGCTGACAGCCTGGGCGGGCGGATCAGGCTTTCGGCGGGAATACCGAAGCGCTCATGCAGACGCCAGATCATGTTGAGAGTCAGAGGGCGCTTGCGGGCGAGGACCTCATAGACCCGATTCAGGCGACCGATGGCCGGCACGAGATCCTTCGGCGTCAGTCCGGCCTGTTCCATGCGAAATTTTATGGCTTCGACGGGATCGGGGAGGGCGATCGGGAAGTGCCTGGCCTCGTATGCCTCGACCAGTGTCAGCAGGATCTCGAAGCGATCCCCATCCGGCGTGCCGGGTTCCGGTTCGTTGTCGAAATACGCCGACACCTCACGAAGCGCAGCCTTGTAGTCGGCATCGGTGTGAATGGGGCGGATTTCCATGTCATTGCTCCAGTTCGACGGTTTCGGCGTCGATCGCGTCGTATTCGGCGTGCGTGCCGACGAATTTCACGTAGACGGCCTGGTAGCGATACGCCACCGAGACCACCAGGCGATAGTCGTTGCCCTTGATGTTGAAGACGACTCGCCGGTTCTTCAGGATGCTGGCACTGCGGTACTGACTCTTGACGTCCGCAGGTTGAGTCCAGACCGCCTTCTTCACCTCGTCCGCCCACGATTTCAACGACTGCTCGGCATCGGGGTTCTTCGCCCAGAAGGATCGCAGGTGGCTGACCGCGATGACTCGCATGGCGCGAAGTATAGTCCCGAAATGGGACTTATGACAGTCGAATGGTGATGTTGTGTGGCTGGACGTCACGCCCCAAGCGTCCTCGCGCCGGGGCGCCTTCGAACGGCTTGCTTCCGTAGCTCAGTGGATGGAGCGTCCCTCTCCTGAGGGGGATGTTGACCGACAGCTTCTTGTCGATGTCGAGGTCGGCGAGGGTGGGCGTCGTGTCCCGCGGTTCCACGATAGAACCGCGTGGCGCGTCTTTCTTCCCCCCGGCAGCAGCGCCGATGTTCTGCGGCATCGCCGCGAGGATTTCGTCGAGGCGTTCACCCAATTCTGCACGCGCCCAGGCTTTCCTTGCGTATCCATACAAAATTTTGCATATTCATCCCCGTGAATGGACTGAAGCCCGTCGAGTTCCGGGGAAATTCACTCGATGACCGGCGCGCTCTTCCTGTCGATGCCCGGCGTGCGGCGGGGTATCAGGTCGACCGGGTGCAGCGCGGCCAGGAACCGGATGACTGGAAGCCGCTGTCCTCGGTCGGGCGAGGTGTTCAGGAGATTCGCCTTTGGGACGTGGCCGGCACCTTTCGCGTGGTGTATGTCGCGAGGTTCGCCGAGATGGGCAAATGAGCAAGCAACGGTTCGCCAGCGTATGGGATGCCATCGAAGACACCTCCGAGGCTGCGGAGAACATGAAGCTGCGTTCGGTGCTCATGATCGCGCTGAAGGAGCATATCGCCCGTGCAGGTCTGAGCCAGTCGCAGGCCGCCAAGGTGTTCGGTGTCACGCAACCGCGCGTTTCCGACCTGATGCGCGGCAAGATCAACCTGTTCGGACTCGATACGCTGGTGAACATGGCGGCCGCGGCCGGCCAGCACATCGACCTGCGCATTCGCGAGTCTGCATGATCGGGCAGCGGCGCAGGAAGTCATTGCACTGTCGCAGCGGAACCCCTCGGTAGATCGCTACAGCCGCCTTCGGGCGGCTTTTTCATGTCCGACGCAATCCGTTCTCGCGCATGAGACGCGCTACTCGATGCGTGCTGCAAGTCTCTCCGGCTTCACGAAGGTCGAGAAAAGCGCGTGGCGCCCCATATGGTCCCCGTTGCAAGCAATCCATGCTCGCCATCACTGTCTGCCAATTCCTGGGAACTCCAGTGCCCCTGGCCGCGCGAGCCTATGCGCGCGCCCGGAACGTGGCGCGCATCGCATCGGCGAACAGCGTGTTCATCGCTCGCCCTGTTGGCGCGCCCAGCGGCAGCAGGTTCAAGGTGTAGATGCTGAACCTGCTTCACTTCTCGCCCCGCAGGAGGCGCTCGACCTTGCGTTGCATCTGCAGCTGCTGGATCGCTTCCCAGTCGCTCCAGCCTTCCCGGTCGAGATCGGGCAGCGGGCGCAGGTAGCGCGGCGCCGCCCAGATCGAAGGCGAGTCGTGCGGACGTCCGTCTGCGATCCACCTCTGTCCGTCGATACGCCGGATCTGGTAGGGCGCCTCGCGCGTCGAGTCGACTGCGAGGATCAGGGCGATCTTGTCGTTGTTCACGGCCCACCTGCTGTGCTGGACGATCGCCAGATCGCCGGGTTTGAACCTCATGCCATTTCTCCGACCCCCGCAGACGTCGTTGCAACGTCTGCCTGCGTGCGGGGAGGAGTGCGCGGGCTCGACGCTTTAGCCGTGTACTTGTTGCCCGCCCAGGCAAGTGGTCAATAAATCCGGCGGGGCTGGCGGTGTGGCCAGCGACCAAAAGTGTACCCCAGCGGGCAGTGGATGTCGACGCTACGCCAGCCGCTCGCAGACGATCCGGCGCGCCGAAGCCGACGCCACCAGCGCCACCTTCAGTCGCGCCCGCGTCAGGCCCACGAACAGGCGCCGGCGCACGTCGTCGGTCCACGAGTCGAAATCGATCTCGGTGATCACCACGCAGTCGGCAGCCTGGCCCTTGAACCTGAACAGGGTCTCGAGCTGCAGTTCGCCGTCCGACACGATCGCCTGGCCGTCGTCGGTGTAGCGACCCGAGAAGCGCCGCGTGCGCAGGCCCGCGAGCGTCTCGCAGCCCACGACCCGGGAATGATCGCGCCCACGCCACGTGATGACTGCGATGTCCGATGCCGCGTGCCCCTGGCCGACGAAGGCGTGCACCGCGGCCGACGTCTGCGCGACGAGGGACTCGGCGTCTCCGTACTCGAGGAGATCCGGGTCGAAGCCGTGCACGACGCCGCCTGCCTCCATCGGCTCGTCCGTGAGCCCGAGCGCGTTGGCGAGCGTGACGACGACGTGCGGCGATCGATAGTTGACCGGCGATTGCAGCTGCGCCCAGCCGGGCAGGTGCACGGGTTCGCGCCGGTACAGGTTCTGCGACGGGTCTTCTAGCCACAGGCAGCGGCCGCCGGGGCGCACGAGATGCAACAACGCCGCTGCCCACGACGGCTCGAAATCCTGCCCCTCGTCGACGACCAGCAGGTCGACGGACGCCTGCATCGCCGGCGCGGTCTCGATGAACGCGCCGGCCAGTCGGTCGAAGACCCCCGGGGCGGCGTAGTCGATCGCATCGCCGCGCTGGCGCATCGCCCAGGCGCCCAGCTCGTGGAAGGTGTTGCACGAACCGGGCAGGGGCGCCGCGCGGCGCATCGCATCGGCGAGCGAGCGATTGAAGCAGACGTAGAGCGCGGTCTTGTCCGCGGCGCGGGCAGCGCGGAGCTCCTCGAGCGCCAGTTGGGTCTTGCCGGAGCCTGCAGTGCCGACCACCCGCAATCGATGGGGCTGCAACTCCAGCCGCCGCGCCCAGGTCGCCAGTCCGCCGGACAGGCGGGTGTAGTGCGCTCGCGCCAGCCGGCTCATCGCGTCGACGCTCGGAACCACCTGGACGAGATCCGCCAGGAAGCCGTGGACGTCGCAGGCGTCGGGTGGCTCGGCGCCGCCGGTGTCCCGATGCGTGGCGGGCGCGGGGCGGTCGTCGAAGAGTTCGGCGATGCGCGCGGCAAGTCGATCGCGCGAGCGTGCGTCGACGACCCGCGCGGGGTCGATCCGCGCGGGCAACGGCCCGTCGAGGGCCGAGTCGGGCAGATAGAGCAGGTGGTCGATGTCGAGCCGCCGGCCGGGGAAGCGGCGGCCGAATTCCTGCATCAGGTTGTGAAGGTTGCGCGTGACCTGGGCGCGAATGCCCTTCGCGCCGGTGCCGTAGGTCTTGACCAGGTCGTCCGCGCCCATCGAGACCGGACCGTTCTTCTGCTCGATGGCGACGAGCCGGCCGAGCCGGTTGGCCACGATGAAGTCGATCTCGCCGTACAGCGCCGCGCGGGCGTCCGCGCGTGCCCAGTGGACGCCATGGTAGACGGTGTACTCGCCGGACAGCTCGCGCTCGAGCATTTCGAGCGTCTCGAGCTCACGGGCCGCGTGGCCCCTGCGAGCGGCCGCGTCGATCTCGTCGGGAATGATCTGGGCCATGACCGGGTCTGGATGGCGAGAGCCGCATCATCGCCCATTCCCTAATTCAAGACCCGATAGCCGCGCCCGGCCATGCAATTGCGCACGATCTGGATCTGCGATTCGGCACCGTGGGCGGCGCCGCTGGCTCCGCCGGACACGGCTCCGATCGCGGCGCCGGTGTTGCGGCTGTAGCGCGAGCCCATGGCCGCGGCGAGCGCGACGCCGAGCAGCGCGCCGATCGCGGCACCGGCGACTGCCTGCGTGGCGGGGTCGCGTTGCTGCGCGTATTGCTGGCAGTCCCTGAGGTCGGCTTCGTAGCGTGCCGGGTCGACGCCTTGCGTGTCGATGACGGGGCGGTAGGTGGCGCAGGCGGTGAGGAAGCTGGCGAGTACGACCAGGGTGATGGCTCGTTGCATCGGGGGCTCCGGTGACGGGTTCGGGCTTTCGACCTGAAGACGCGATCGAGTGGCGGGTCGCGTCTCCGGCTGATGCCTCCATTGGATCGGAGCGTGGGCTCAGGCGATGAGCCTGTCGTGTTCGCGGGGACATGTTTTCCCGAGCCGAGCGTCAATGGCTGGCCATGCTGAGTGGGCAAATGGGAGCGACGAGCACCGACGGTCGATCCCGGCGAGCGTGTGACACTTGGTCCGCGGCTAATCGCGAACCCGTTCAGCTGCGACGACTTGGCGGGCGCGCGGGCGCTGGCGCACGCTGTCAGTCTCGAGGTAGGGTCGCGTTCAAGTGACCCAGCGGGCGAAATTCCCGGGGCAGCGCAGCCTACTTGCCGACTGTCGTTTGGCTCTGGCCTGCCAGACCCCGGGTTTCGGCACGTACCGCCTTCAGATTGTCCACGCGCTCCCGGCTGGTGGGATGTCGGTCGACGGGTCGGCTGACCTCGACCACCAGGTCGTCCAGAGCCCCGGAGCCTCTCGGCGCGCCGCGACTGTCGGATGGCAGCGCGGTGGCCGCAGGCGCATCCGCCGGCAGAATTGCGATGAAGCTCTGTACCGCCGCGTCGACCTCGGCGATCGGTAGCGCAGCGAACAGTACGCGCACCGCGCAGGAATCGGCCTGCAGTTCCTGGTCGCCATAGTGCTGCCTGAAGCTCCTGTGTCCGGCAGTGGCGGTCTCCAGCACGCCGGCGCTGATGGCCGTCGGATCGCGCAACGTGGCGATCAGATCGCTGGTCGCCCCGGTCAACGAGATGGTGTCTATGACACGAGCCTGCGCAATGCGCGTTTCGTGCCGACGCAGCACGTGGCTGATTTCGTGGGCCAAGGCGAATCTGGCCTTCGCCGGATCGGGCTCGCGCAGCAGGCCTGCGTCGATGTACACGATGCCGCCGGGGAGCGCCATCGCGTTGTCCTCGTTTTCACCGCGAATGTGGAGTTCGAACGTGTACGGGTGCGCTTCGCTCACACCAGACAGGACCAGGGCGAGCAAGGCGTCGGCCTTCGGGTACAGGCGTTTGCCGACGCTGCTGTTGCGGTCCACCAGCATTCCGGCAGCCAGGGCGTCCTCGTGAATCAGCCGGCCGTAGCGCTGTTCGAGCGACATCGGCATCCAATTCAGCAACATCGCTCGTTCGCGCACCGAGCGCGTGAGCTTGTGGCCCTCGGACCTGGCCGTGCCGCGCCCACCCAGGATCGTGCTCAGCCCATCGGTCGCCCCGGCGGCAGCCAGGCCTCCGAGTGCCGCGAGGTTGGCGTCGAGTTCAAAGGGATCGACCACGTGCTGGCAATGAAGATCGACGGCCTGACTGCTCAGAACCACCTGCTTGTGTCCAACCTGCACCTTGGGAGTTGCCGCTGCGGGCGGTGACTGCGCCGGTGTCGGCGCCGCGGCAGGGGCCGGTGCCACGGATGAACGCAGCTTGTCGAACAGGCTGCTGGCCTGCCCCGCCAGATCCGCAGCCGCGCCATGCAGGGCCGTGTAGCAGAGCAGCGCGCCGATGGCTAGCCGAATCGTGTGCCGTGCTCTCATCGTGCCTCCTGCGCCTTGGCGATGTCTTCCATCAACAGTCGGCTTGCCGAGAAGTAGCCCTCGTCGTCCAGCAGCGCCGCCTCGACCACCAGGCGGCCGTTGAGTTCGGTGACGCCTTCCAGGGCCGCGGCGAGCCTGCCCGTGAATTCGGGACTGGAGCGCGCTTGCTGCAGCTCGGCCTTCGCAGCAGCGCGGTCCAGTGGCTTGCCCTCGTGGAGCTTGCGCCCGCCTGGCACGGTGTTGGCTTGCAGTTGCGCCAGGACCTTGAGCACGGCGCCGCACTGCGGGCCGGTCAGTGCAGCCTGGACGGCATCGAACAGGGAGGTGATGGAGTTGCGCAGCTCCTCCATCGCCTTGCCTTTCGGGCAGGCTGGTGTGGCGGCCGCCTCGGCAGGGCGGCCATCGAGCGCGGCGAGGCACATGCAGGCGCCCCACAGCGCCGCCGCGATACGGTGCAGGTGCTTGTTCATGCGGGCAGGCCTCGGGTCAGTGGAACAGCGGAGACTCGCGGATCAAATCGAATGCCACACTGCCAACGATCAGGAGCGCCAGGGCGCGCGGTAAATGGGCCGGCCACGGCGCCGGCCCCGGTACGGCAGGCGCGGCTGGCTGCGCCGACGCCTCGGTGGCTGGTGCGCCGAAGAGTGTGGATTGCAGCTCGGAGACCGTGCGCTCCAATGTCGAGATGGCGTTGCGTGCGTGCTCGGCCGCATGCTGGATCCTGTGCGTCGCGGCGTGCACGCTGCCGCTGACGGCGGATTCGAAGAGCATCGCCAATGCCATCGGCACCGGGCTGATCCAGGTACCCCAGCGCGCGTAAACCCAGGTGCAGAAGTAGACCGCCCCTGCGAGAAGCAGGCTGAAGACGATGGCCAGCGCCACCAACCAGAAATAGGACATCTGCGGGTGCCACCACCAGTTGCTGGGCGACGCGGCGGCGGCGCGCTGCACGAAGTACATGCCCCACAGCATGTGGACGAGGAGGCCGAACGCGATGCCGATCCCGATGTCGGCCAGGAAGCCCCAGCCATGCCAGGTGTGTTTGTGAATCTGTGCGGCGATGGCACCGTGGATCTCTACGCCGTTGCGTAGGCCAACCGGGGTCAGGTACCGGTCGCCGACGCCATAGCTGCCACCCAGCAACACGATGCGGATGTCGCAGACTCCCTTGCGCGGCCCTTCCAGGCACGGATCGCCCGGGTCGAGGGCGAGGCCGCGGCCGCGTTCATGCAGATAGCGCGTCTCGAAGTACGAGATCGGGTAGGTCTTGAACTCGGCATTCGCCTGTGCCCGCTGCCTCGATGCAGACGCGGACAGGACTTGGTCGCAGTCCTTGGGTGGAGGCAGCCAGCCGTCGCTTCCGTTCGCGGCCGTGCTTTCGGTGCAAAGCTCCCTCATGACGATCTCGGCGAACGGAACCGGCTTGTCGCCGGCGTAGCCTTCCGGCGGGAAGTGGTAGTCGTGGACCATGCCGAAGCGAAGTTCCAGGTCGGGGCTGCCGAACTTGACGTACGGGAAGTGCACGGCGTTGTCCCACTGGCGGCACCGATCGCGTCCCTCGGTGGGCTCGAGCGGCGAGATGGCAATGATGCTGACCCGCTGCGACGTTTCGCGGAGGAACTCCTCGAGCTCGTACTGGCAGCGCTGCAACTCATCCACCCGCTCGGCCCGGCCCGCCTCCAGGTCCGCCAGAGCCTGCTGATAGCCGGCCGGATCCACCGGTGAGAGATCCAGATCGATCGCCAGCACGCGGATGTTCTGGTTTTTCAGGATCCGTTCGAGATGCGCCTTCAGCTTGCAGCGGTCCAGCGGCGAGGTGCCCCGGAACTCGTTCTTGAACTGCTTGTCGTCGATCTCGACCACGGCCAGATGCCGGCGTGCGTCCGCCGCGACAGGCGGCCCGGGATCGTAGATCTGGGCCACATTGGCCAGCAGGACCGTCGCCGGCAACTCCAGCGGCAGGTTGACCTTGTTGAGCAGGTAGACGGCGCTGGCAACGACGACCACCACGTGGAGGGAGCGCGGCAGATGGTGCAGCCACACACGATAGAGGTCGAGGAAGGGCCGTCGAACCATCGCTTCGTCGTCCCGAGGCTCAGGGTGGCTTGGTGGTCTTGTCGACCGACGTCGCGGCGCTGGGAACAGCATAGGAAGTTCAAACGCTTCCTGCAAGGGCCGCCGCAGCAAGGCCAGCACCGATCCGAAGTGCCGCCATGTGGACGCTTCGAGCAGCGCGGGGACCGAAGACAATGTCGACGACAGCTTCGCTTTCCGACGCAGCCTGACCCAGTTCGACTCGTCGTGGAGATTGCGGGTTCAAGACGAGCCCAGCGTGCCTGACGGCCCGAATCAAGGCCTCGGTTTGAACGCCTGCATGAGCGATGGGTCGACCTGAGCAGCTACGTCGACGCGCTGATCGCGGACGCGACTATTAGCCGGTTCGGGATTGGCTGGTAGCTGCCGCCGTGCCTTGAGGCGCGAGTCCGATCGTCGTGCAGAGCCGGCCCCGTTCGCCGTACGCAGTGCCGTACAGCCTCTGCCTAAGCCTGTCTTGATCGGGTGGAATGGCCGGAGACCCGCGCCAATGCTTGATCTTGCTGGTGGGCGGCACAGGGTTCGAACCTGTGACCCCTGCCGTGTGAATGGCTCGAGCAGCTGGAACCCAAGCGAAATGTGCTTGTGATTCAGGACGTTAGCAGAACGGGGAGGCAAGTCAACGGGTCGTGAGGGGACGAGGGCGAATCTGGGCGAACCGGCGCGAACACTCATCGGCACCTTGAGGTCGGTGAGTAGCGAATTGTGTTTCTCACTGGCGCCCGGAGACTCCACCCTTTTTGGTGGGGGAATAGCTAGCGCCCATACCCGAGCGGGCGTCGCTCTGGATGCCATAAGGGGGGATTGGGTAGCGCAGTCCGTTCGCGGCGAGGGCGCGCAATCCGTCGATCGCTGGTTGCAGGAAGCGCGGCGGCAGAGCCATGAGCATCTCCTCATCAGGAACGCCCCCATAGCGCCGCTCCGCATAGCATGGCAGCGACAGGCTCGGTTCGCCGGTAGCCAAGGCGCGTCCCCACGAGTCGGCGCATGCGCTCTCACCGACCACGCTCCAGTCGAAGCGCCGATAGCCACGCCACTGCAGTCCGTTGATCAGGATGATCATCTGCCCGGGGGTTGCGTAGATCAAGCAGATGTCGGGTGGGTCGAGGCGTCCGGACGCGAGCGGTGCCACCGCCATTGCTTGGTACTTTCCGTGCGGCACCGTCACCAGAGCATTCTGACGCGCCGCCGCATCTTCCGGCGTCGCGTGCCAGATGCCGACGTATCGATTGCCACCAAGCCACTCTGGGCTTCGCGGCGCCAAGCCGATGATCGCCCGGCACTGATCGCCGACCAGATCGTCCGCCGTGATACCCACCGTCCAGTTCAGTCGCGCGGCCATACCCACGATTTGGTCTGCGGTGTGGATCGCATCAGGACGCCGGATGTTCGGTATCGCTTCCATGTCCTCGACCCGCTCGAACAGTTTCATGCCTGTGATCGTCGTCTTCAGGCGAAGCAGCGACATGAGCGTCTCGACCTGCTCACTCCAAGCATGGCTGAGCTTTCCGGGGAAAGTATCCATATGCGAGTACCTGTGATTCATTTGCGCGTGGCGCGTCGTGCACAGTCGTCTTGCCGCCATGCGTCAACGTAAGCGAGAGCCCGACTGTGAAGGGACTATACGTCATTCGCGTAGGAGCGACGCGAAGCGCTGGTAGAGGAGCGATTCTGCATTCGGGTCGTAAGACAGGTGTACTGCATTGTGACGAGAGGGTCGATTCGGTACAGTGATGGACTCCTCCGCCTCCTGGGTATCCAACTGCAATCGAGGGGGCTGGAAGATTGTCTGAGAGAAGGGGAGCGAGCACTCGTCGGTGCGACTGTGTCCCCGATAATCTGCTGTAATGGGATGCGCGGGGTCGATAAATGCCACGGTGAGGGGCAAGCCTGTCCGTGGTCGCGACACCGGCCTGCGCCCACTAGACAAGAGGCGGAGTCCTAACACTGCCCACAAGGCGGCCCCGGCTGAATTCCTCAAGGCGGGCTGCTGCTTCCAGTAAGTGTGCCGTTCGCTCTTCCGAATACAGAGCGACGAGACCGCATCCCCGCTCTCGGACCGACACGAAAGGGTCTCGAATGGAACTTCGCCAGCTCCGTTACTTCGTGCGCATTGTCGAACTCGGCAGCTTCAGCCAAGCTGCTGCGGCGTTGGGCGTCGTCACCTCAGCACTGAGCCAGCAAGTCTCGCGCCTCGAGAGCGAATTGGCTACGCGGCTGCTGAAACGGAGCAGCGCAGGGGTCCAGCCTACCGAGGCGGGTCTGGCCTTCCTGCACCAGGCCCAACTCGCCCTGCGCCACGTCGACGCGGCTGCCAGCGCGGCGCGAAGCGCGCGCTTGTCGGGGCACGTCAGCATCGGAATGTCGCCGACGACCGCCAGCGTGCTGGGCATGCCGTTGATCCTTGCGATGCGCGATCGCCATCCCGGCGTACGCGTGCATTTCGTTGAGACCTTGTCGGGTCACCTCGCCGACATGCTGACTGCGCGCGCGCTGGACCTCGCTATCCTGTTCCGCACCGATCTTGCACGACGCTTCAGCGTGATGCCGCTGCTCGAGGAGCGGCTGTTTGTCATCGGTCGGCCGTTGCTGTCCGGCATGCCATCCAGGCGAAGTGTGCGCCTCGCCGCCCTAGGATCGCTCCCACTCGTGCTGCCGAGTGCGCCGCATGACCTGCGATCGATGCTTGACCAAGCCTTCGTGCGCGCGCGAGTGGCACCAAACGTCGTTGCCGAGATCGATGGCCTGTCGATCCTGATGGACCTTGTCACCAGCGGATTCGCGGCATCGATCCAGCCCGGGGCAGCGATCGCGAGACTGGCTCCAGGCGAACTCGTGGCCGTGCCCGTGGCCGACGCCAATGCGAGGCGGACGATCCTGCTGGCGAGCCTCAGCGACGACGAGCTTTCGCCGGCGGGCCGCGCGACCCGTGCGGTGATGGCCGAGGTCGCCCGGAGGCTGGTTCGCGAGCAGCTGTGGGCCGGCGGGTACATTCACGAATTGTGAAAGGCCTTTGACCGCAGGCGGCTTCCAGCTCCACCTCGTCGGGGTCATACTCTCGGCCGTGGTGGATTTCGAAGGCCGATGCCTTGGAAGAGACGGTCGACGTACTGGTGATCGGGGGCGGAAACGCAGCGCTGTGTGCCGCCCTGTCGGCGCGCGAGGCCGGCGCCAACGTCCTGCTGCTGGAGGCAGCGCCGCGTGCATGGCGGGGCGGTAACTCCGCGCACATCCGCAACATTCGCTGCATGCACGACGCCCCGCAGGATGTGCTGGTCGAGGCCTATCCCGAAGAGGAGTTCTGGCAGGACCTGCTGAAGGTGACCGGTGGGCTCACCGACGAGAAATTGGCGCGGATCGCAATTCGCGCGTCGGCCACTTGCCGGCCTTGGCTGGCCAGGCACGGCGCGCGTTTCCAGCCGTCGCTGACCGGTGCGCTGCACACGGCCCGCACGAACGCGTTCTTCCTCGGTGGCGGAAAGGCGATGCTGAACGCCTATTACCGCAGCGCGCAGCATCTCGGCGTCAGGGTACGTTATGAGGCGCCGGTCGAACGCATCGAAATGCAGGAGGGGCGATTCGTGGCCGCGTGGGTGCGCGATGAGCGCATCGCCGCGCGCGCCTGCGTGCTCGCGGCCGGCGGCTTCGAGTCGAACCGGGAGTGGCTTCGAGAGGCTTGGGGCCGCAACCAATGGGGCGAATACCCGGCCGACAACTTCCTTATCCGCGGCACCCGATTCAACACGGGAGCGTTGCTCGCGTTCATGCTCGACATCGGGGCCGATCGCGTTGGCGACCCGTCGCAATCGCACATGGTGGCCATCGATGCGCGCGCGCCTTTGTACGACGGCGGCATCTGCACGCGCATCGATTGTGTCTCGCTCGGCATCGTCGTCAATCGCGACGCCGAACGGTTCTACGACGAAGGCGAGGATTTCTGGCCCAAGCGTTACGCGATCTGGGGTCGATTGGTGGCCGCGCAGCGAGGTCAGATCGCGCACTCGATCATCGACGCGAAGGCAGTCGGAAAGTTCATGCCGCCGGTATTCCCCGGCGTCAGGGCCGACACGCTTCCCGACCTGGCCCGCGGACTGGGCCTCGACGAGGCGCGGTTGGTCGACGCGGTCGAGCAGTTCAACGCCGCGTGTCGGACCGGGACATTCAACCATACGATGCTGGACGACTGCCGCACCGAAGGCCTTTCTCCGCCGAAAACGCATTGGGCCCGGCCGATCGACACGCCGCCGTTCTTCGGCTACACGGTTCGCCCCGGCGTGACGTTCACTTACCTGGGGCTGAAGACCGGCGAGGACTCCGCGGTCCGCTTCGGTGGCGTTCCGAGCGACAACCTGTTCGTCGGGGGAGAAATGATGGCCGGCAACGTACTCGGCAAGGGATATACCGCAGGCGTGGGCATGACGATCGGGACCGCATTCGGCCGTATCGCCGGCGCGCGGGCGGCGGCTGCCGCACTGGGGAGAGGGATGAAGAAGGAGCACGGCGATGTCGCCGCTTGACGCGCTGGTCGAGGAGGCCGAGGTGGCGCGGGTGCTGGGCATCTGCAACGCGTGCCGTTACTGCGAGGGTTTCTGCGCGGTATTCCCGGCGACGTTCCGCCGACTCGAGTTCGGCCCGAGGGACGTGCACTATCTCGCAAACCTCTGCCACCAATGCGGAGCCTGCCTGCACGCCTGTCAGTACGCACCCCCGCACGAGTTCGCCCTCAACGTTCCGCAGGCGATGGCCCGCGTGCGCGTGAAGACCTGGTCCGGATACGCCTGGCCTCAAGCCTTGGGCGGTCTCTATCACCGCAACGGTCTCGTGCTGTCGCTGGCGCTGGCTGTGACGATCGCGGCGTTCCTCGCCTTGGTGATGACCTCGACGAGTTCGCTCTGGGCGGTCCCCGATGGGGGCTTCTACGCGCTGGTGTCGCATGAACTAATGGTCGGCTTGTTCGCTCCGGTGTTCGGCTGGGCCGTTGCTGCGCTCACCATCGGCGTTACGCGATTCTGGCGGAGTAATCCGGCGGGACCATCGTCGGTGGCCGCGATGCGGGAGACCGCCGGGGACGTGCTGAGCCTGAAGTACCTCGGCGGCGGACATGGCGACGGGTGCAACAACAGCGACGATGCGTTCAGCCTGGCGCGACGCCGGTTTCACCATGCAACGTTCTACGGGTTCATGCTGTGTTTCGCGGCCACTTCGGTCGCAACGCTTTATCACTACGTTGGCGGTATGCCGGCGCCCTATGGCTTCACCAGTCTGCCGAAGATCCTGGGCTTGAGTGGTGGCGTGCTGCTCGTCGTCGGTACAGTCGGGTTGTTCTGGCTGAACCTGACGCGGCATCCGTTGCAGGGTGCTCCCGAACGAATGTCGATGGACCTCGGGTTCATTGCGTTACTGGGGCTGACGGCGGCGACCGGTTTGGCGCTCGCGATTCTGGGCCGCCAGACAGCGCTTCCGCTACTGCTCGCGTTGCACCTGGGGGCCGTCATGGCGCTCTTCGCAACGATGCCGTACAGCAAGTTTGCCCACGGCATCTATAGGGGTGCGGCCTTGCTGCGTTGGGCTGTCGAGAAGCGCCGCCGTAGTGACCTCAAACTGACCAGCGAGTGACCGGACTACACCGGATCGCGAGGCTCGACATTCAGCGATGACCCGACGGGTGCGGCGCCGCCCTTGTTCGAATCGGATCGCGACCTGCCACCGAGATAGAGTTCGGCAACATAAGGGTCTTGCAGTAGCTCGGAACTCGGACCTTCCAGCGCAAGCCGACCTGTTTCGAATACGTAGCCATACTGAGACAGGCGTAGCGCGAGCCGTGCGTTCTGTTCGACCAGCACGATCGTCAGGCCTTCGCGGTTGATTGCAGTGATGATGGAGGCGAGCTGCGACACGATCAGCGGCGCGAGGCCAAGCGAGGGTTCGTCCAGCAGCAGGAGGCGCGGCCGCGACATGAGCGCCCGACCGATAGCGACCATCTGCTGTTCTCCGCCGGACAGGCTGCCTGCGAGCTGCTGGACCTTCGGCTGCAGACGTGGGAAGTAGCCAAACACCTTGTCGATGTCGCTCCTGAAGCTCGCGTCTCGGCGTCGGAGGTAGGCTCCAACGCACAGGTTTTCATAGACGGTCAGGTCGGGAAAGAGCCGTCGGCCCTCCGGGGACAGGGCTATGCCCCGTGGCGCAGCTTCGTAGGCGTTAATGTTTGTAACGTCCTGTCCATCCAGGAGCACTTTGCCTGACTGGGCACGAGCAAGTCCTACCAGGCACTTGAGGAACGAGGATTTCCCCGCGCCATTGGCGCCCAAGATGCACGCGACCGTACCCGCCTTCACGGATACGTTCATGCTTTCCAGCGCCACTGCACTTCCGTAGGCGACAGTCAGGCCATGCGTTTCCAGACTACTCATGGTCCACACCCAGGTAGGCATCGATCACTTCAGGATGGCGCACGATCTTCGCCGGCACGTCGATGGCGATCGCCTTTCCGTAGTTCAAGGCGAGAATACGATCGCAAACGCTGGTGACCATCTTTATGTCGTGTTCGACCAGGACCACATCGATGCTGCGCTTGTCACGGATCTGAGCGACGAGTTGGCCCATGGCCAAAGTCTCGGTCGGATTCAGGCCTGCGGCGGGTTCATCCATCAGTAGCTGCGTCGGCTGCTGCGCAAGTGCGATCACTACCCCCAGAATCTTCTGCTTCCCGTAGGGCAGGGTGCCCGCAACCGTCGTCGCCACATCCGAAAGGCCGGAGAACTCCAGCAATTCGGCCACGGTTTCCTTCGCCCTGCGCTGCCCGTTGGCCACGACGCCGGGCCGAAAAAACCAGCTCGGCTTCCCGATACAGCCAAAGATGCTGCTACGGCGAATGTTCTCGTATACGGTCTCGTTCTTGAAGACAGTGGCCGACTGAAAGGTGCGAATAAGGCCGCGTCGGGAGATCGCATCGGTGGGCAACCCGGTGATCGCTTCGCCGCGAAAGCGCACACTGCCAGCGGTAGCTGGCATCACGCCGGTGATCACATTGAATAGCGTTGTCTTGCCCGATCCGTTCGGTCCGATGACGCCGAGGATCTCTCCGCGTCTCGTGGTGAAGGACAGGTCGTTGATCGCGTGTACGCCGCCGAACGCCTTGCTCAGGCCTGCGACCTCGAGAACCACATCGTTCACCGCGAGATCTCCCTTCCCGTCAGACGCCCCTTGAGCTTGTTGATCAGCCCGTGGACGCCGTCGGGCATGAACAAGAGGAAGAAGATCAGCACGATGCCGTACAGCAGCATCTGGTACTGCTTCGCGTCGCGCAGCAATTCAGGCAGAGGCACCAACAGCAACGCCCCGAGGACCGAACCGATCGGACTAGCAATTCCGCCGATCACGTTCATCATCACCAGGTTCACCGGTACCCAGAAGCCGTAGTCTTCCGGCGTCACCAGCGTCAGGTAGTGGCCGTAAAGTGCGCCGGCCATGCCGGCCAGAAATGCGCTGTAGCAAAACGTCAGAAGCCGGTAGCGACGCGAGTCTATGCCCAGTGAGCGCGTGAGCGCCTCGTTCTCGTCAAGTGAAGTGATCACGCCGCCAAGTTCCGTCCTGTAAATCGCCCGCACCGACGCATAGGCGAACGCGGCCAGTGCGAGCGACAGCAGGTAAAAGGCTTCGCGGCCAGAGATGGCGTAGCCGAACAAGGTGGGAGAAGGTACCCCAGGAAGGCCGCCGCTACCGCCGAAGAGGCTCACCCACTCGACGAAAGTCAGAACGATGATCTCGCCGAACGCGAAGGTCAGCAGGACAAAGTAAACGCCGCGGATGCGCAGAAAGAGAATGCCGACGAGCCAGGCCAGCAGGGTGACGCCGAGCGCCGCAGCGAAGAATGCGACCGCGAACGGCAAGTCCAGACGCATCATCATGAGCGCCGAGCCATAGGCACCCAGCCCCATGAACGCTCCATGTGCAAAGGAGATCTGTCCGATTCGCAGCATCAGGTTCATGCTCAACGCAAGCGTCGTGTAGATCCCGATCATTACCCCGATGTGCGTGACGAAGGGCGACAGCACGGCGAAGGGCGCCGCAGCCAGAAGCGCAAGAAGTACAAGGTACTTCGAAAGAAAATTCATCGTCAGCGCCCCAGGAGTCCTGTCGGCTTGAAGAGCAGGATCAGCACGACGATCCCGAAAGAGACCATCGTGGCAACCGTCGTGTTGATCAGGGTGGCGAACACCGACTCCAGCAGACCCAGGACGATGCCGCCGAGCACAGCGCCTGGAACGCTACCCAGGCCGCCGAGGATCACGACGATGAAAGCCTTCAGCATGGGCTGCGCGCCCATATAGGGGTGGATGGTGTAGATCGGAGCCATCAGTGCGCCGGCAAAGCCTGCGAGCATGGCACCGATGCCGAACGCGAGTGGATGGATGATCTTCGGGCGCACGCCGTGGATCGAAGCGATGTCTTCGTCCTGCACCACGGCCCGCATCGCGAGTCCGGTCTTCGTGTAGCGCATGAAGACGTAGAACGCGAAGAGCACGACCAATGCGCTTCCGCCCACGGCTAAGCGATCACGCGGTATCACCATTGCGCCGAGGTCGAATACGCCGGAGATCGGCCGCGGCACCGACAGATCGTTCGCACCAAAGAGGATGAACGCCGCTGCCTGGAGCGTGATCGAGACGGCCAGCGCCATGATCATCCCCTGCAGCTCGCGGCCGACGAATGGCCGGAATAGTACGCGCTCGAGCGTCGCGCCGAAGAGGCCCAACGCGAGCGCGGACAGAATGACCACCGCGTAGTAGTTCCAGCCAAGTGAGCCGACCAACGCGTACACCAGAAACGCAGCGATCATGTACATCTCGCCGTGTGCGAAATTGACCACGCGCATGATGCCGAAGATGAGCGTAAAGCCCAGGGCCATCAAGATGTAGATTAGTGACGACATGAGGCCGTTCACTACAATCTGTAATGCGAGTTGCAAGATGGTCGCCCTGTCAGCAAAAGGGGCCGCCGCGGCAGGTCCGGCCGCGGCGGAGGCCTTGGTTTTACGCTAGTCGATCTTTCCGGCGATCACTTGCTCGCCGTTCTTGATCATTCCGACAAACACCGGGGTGATGATCTGGTGGTTGGATCCGTAGCTATTGATGCCACCCCATCGCACCGCGCCCTGGATGCCGGGGAAGGGGCTCAACTTCGCGAACTCAGCTCGGACTCTTTCGGTGTCGTCGACGGTGCCGGCCCGCTGGATCGCTTCCAGCAGCATGCGAGCCATGTCGTAAAAGTACACAGTGAACTCGTTCATCGGCGGCTTAAGCACTTGCGCGTACTTCGCCTCCAGGTCTTTGTAGGCCTTGGTGGTCGTGTCGGCTGCGGCATAGCAGATGAGGCCTTCTGCGAACTCCTTTCCGGCAGCCGCCACGATCTGCGGCACGCCGGGTCCGCCGAGTTTGACGAACTGTCCCTTGAAGCCCATTTCACGTGCTTGCCGCACGATCAGGCCGGATGTGCCGGGCGGGGTCGTGCCGAGCTCGATGATGTCCGGCTTCAAGGCAAGGATGCGCGTAAGCACGGGCTGGAAGTCCTTTACGCTGCGCTCGACCAGCTCGGAGGACACGATTTCGAAGCCCGCGGTCTGATAGTCGGCCTTGAGCAAACGCTGGGACGCCCAGCCGGTTTCGTCGTTCGGCTCGAGCTGTGCCACTGTCTTCAGATTCGGGCGGTTGCTCTTCACCCACTTTGCGATAGGGCCCGCGAATTCGGTCTGCGTCGGGAATCCCCGATACGAATATTTGGTGTCCTTGTCGAGAGCCTTTTCGGTGTAGGCGCCGATGACGGCGAGGATCTTGTTCTTCTCGTACAGGGGCTTGACAGCCAGGAGAGCAGCCGACCCCATCGGACCGAAGACAAACTTGACCTTGTCTTGCTCGATCAGGCGCGTCGCGCCCGATACGGACAGGGCCGCCTTGTACTGGTCATCGTACGAGATCACCTCGATCTTGTATGTCTTGTCACCGACCTTCAGACCGCCTTTGGCATTCGCCTCCGCCGCTGCAATCTTGAGGGCCCCGTCCTGCGCCAGGCCCCATTCCGACCCCGGTCCGGTTAGTGCACTCACGACCCCCATCTTCAGGACCTCGGTCTGGGCCATGGCGGAGTTCGTCCATGCCAGGCCCGCCGCCAAGGCTAGAGCGCCTGCCGCTCTCATCGCCCGGATACTGTTCATCTTCATCCTCCTTCAAGTAGTAGCCGTCCTACTCCACTCGGTAGACGCCTCGGCCGTTTCCTGGCCGTTGCCCCTACCACCTAGCGATGCCGCCTGCCTTCCTTCGCCGGACTGCCTGCGCACCAAACGGTCCTGGCCGCGCATGTTGTACTTGTTTGAGCCAGGGTATGCGACGCGCGACTGCACTCGATTAGATAGAGTGACCCTCGCACGGAATCCACCATCTCGACGAGATTTCATGGACTCTGCCGGGTCGAAGGGGTTCGACTGTGCCGCGACTGCGCGATCCCCGGCGCGCAAGCCACCGACGCCGCACAGAACCAGCGAGCTGCCGTCGGCACCGTTGGATTCCTGCCAGGCACATCGGGGCCCTGGCGCCACCGAGATTGCCTCCATCCCGAGCGGTCCTGCGTCCGAGTCCATCAGCAATGAATCGAGGACGTGTTGCGATCCGAAGGTGTCGACCGGGAGGCCCCCCCCCCGGACACCGGGCGCCTGCGGAAACGCACGGCGCCGATATTTAGTAGCGGGGCCTACTACCGATCTGATCGACACTGTCCCGTCTCCCTAGGTCATCACTGCAGTACTGAGTCATTCGGATTCTTTCAGTGCCCGCAGAGCGCACGATCCGCGCACACCGCAGGGCACGGCGGCTTCTTGCCCGCAAGCGCCCGCCTCCCGCAATGGCCTCTCGATCTGGAGGCCTGAATACGCAACTGCGACACGGGCCATGCTAGCGGAACTCGACCAGAAGACCAAGCAATTTTAAAATCAAGTTCCGCACTACGGACCACAAGCCTTGCTGCAATCGGACTTGAGCGGGGGCTTGTCAAGCCTACGCAGCTAGGTTCGCATCCGGCACAGATCAATCGATATATTGTGGTTCGCGTTCTATTGAACAGAACGGCTGTTCTGTCACGCGTCGAGTATCTTTGCCGAATCCTTGGGCGTCAAGACGGACCGCGCGTGCCGCGGCGACTCGGCCGCGCCACTTCACAACCCGGACACGGCAATGGTCACGACGGCTCGGCGCGACCTGAGTCCTGATCACGCCGGTCCGCGATGGTCCCAGCCATTGCGGTCAACCTTTTCGACGAAGTCGATTACGCACTTCACCAGCGCATCGCGCATTGCGCGACCCTTTTCAACCGTTGCAGCGGTGGGGTCTCCCGTCGAACCGCAATCGGTTAACTCCTCGAATGTCCAGTACTCGATGATGTGGCGATCGGTGTGCGGAATCGCTCGCCGTCCCTTCCGCACATCCACCAGATTGGGAAACAACGCAAGTGCGAGCGACGTCTCTCCCTCGCCTCCATGTCCCATCCCACGAATCGAGCCGAATGTTTCGCGCGGGAGCAGTTTCGTCACCGTGCTCCACCACGTCGCGAGCGCCGCGATCCGCATTTTCGGATTGGACTGTCGTGAGTTTCGCGCTGCAATCTCGAGGCAGGGAAGATTCCCGTCATGACCGTTGATGACGATCACCTCCTCGATTCCCCAATGCGCGAGCGAGCGGAAAATGTCGCTGAATAAACGCGTCGCCGTGTCGGTCGAGAGCGAGATCGACATCGGGAGGTGCCGATAGTGTTCGCTCATCCCGAACCAGGTCGGCGGCAACACGAAGGTGCGTTGGAGGCGTTCGCCAACGGCGAGTGCGAGGTCACGTGCGATCATCGCATCCGTCCCGAATGGAAGGTGTCCGCCGTGGCTCTCGCACGAGCCTAGTGGAACGATGGCGCGTCGATACGCTCCGGCCTTGAGGCTGTCCGTGTTCAGTTCTTCGTAGCGGATCGCTTTCTGCATGATGGTGACTTCCAGATCAGAGGGCTGCAGGTCAATACAGGGCATACGGGCCGAATCTACATCAGTGTCAATGGCGCGCCTCGCGCCGACTCAGTTCATAGGGCGTTGGTTGATCAGTCTCGGAGGGAATGCTGTATGGAACGCGCTGGATTCTGAGATAGTGAACTGAGTGCACCGTGTTGTCGTTCTGCGAGCGCTGTCAAGGCGTTCCGTGAACGCCGCCACTCTTAACTGGATTGACGTGCCGATCGTTGGCTAGTTCGCTCTGCATTCCCCCAGCTCGCGGGCGCGCCGCTCGAGCCACCAGCCGTATTGGCTCGGCCAGGAATGGAAGTGACTGGCGGTGCCGAGCGCCCCCTCGGCATGAAGCGGCCAGTTCGGGTTGTACAGTGCTTCGCGGCCGATGGCGACTAGATCAGCGGCGCCGCTCTGCAGTACCTGCTCGGCCTGTAAGGCGTCGAGGATCAGACCGACTGCCATCGTCGCGATTGATGCCTCGCGTCGTATCGTCTCCGCGAACGGAACCTGGAAGCCGGGGTTTCGCGGTCTGCGGGCTGCAGTCGCCGATCCTGTCAGACCTCCGGACGAGCAGTCGACAACGTCGACGCCACGCTCCCGGAGCGCTCGGGCGAAGATCACGCTGTCGCCCAGTGTCCACCCGCCGTCGATCCCATCGATGGCGGAGATCCGGAAGAAGAGAGGCTTATCTGTGGGCCAGACCGCTCGCACCGTTTCGACGATCTCGAGCGGAAAGCGCATCCGAGCGGCCAGGCTACCTCCGTAGGCGTCGTTGCGGCGATTCGAAAGTGGTGACAAGAACTCATGCAGCAGGTATCCGTGGGCGCCGTGCACCTCCGCGACTTCAAAGCCGGCATCCAGTGCGCGTAATGCGGCGGCTCGCCAAGCTTCCTTAAGCGCACGAAGTTCGGCAATCGACAGTTCGTGCGGCACCAGCCAGCCTTCGGCGAGTGGCAAAGCGCTCGGGGCGACGACGGGCCACGGGATCTCGCCAGCGGCAATATCGCGTTCGTCGAGGGGGCCATTGCCGTTCCACGGGCGTTGCATGCTCGCCTTGCGTCCCGCGTGCGCAAGTTGGATTGCCGGCACGGCGCCTAATTGCCGAATGAAATCGGTGATGCGCTCGAGCGGCGCAATCTGGCCGTCGTGCCACAGGCCGAGGTCGCCGTGCGTGATCCGGCCACGTTCGTGTACGGCGATCGCCTCCGCGAACAACAGACCTGCGCCGCCCATCGCAAACTTTCCAAGGTGCACCAGATGGAAATCGTTGGCAAGCCCGTCGCGGGCTGAATATTGGCACATCGGCGAAATCGCCAAACGGTTGCGCAGTTCGACTGCACGCAGCCTGATGGGAGTGAAGAGCAGCGGTCGCGTCATGGTGGGATCGACGTCGTCAAAGGCCTGCTCGTCGCGCCAACGCTCCGTCGCCGGACGACGGCTCGTCAGCGTCCGGCCCGTCGAAGTCCAGCGCTGTCCCGAACGCCTCGTATATTCCCTTGGTCATAGCCCCGGGCTCGTAGGCATCCGAAAGCAGGCGGTCGGCCGGCTCGAGCGGCAACAACCAATTGTCTGCATCGTCATAGGACACGTTCCGGGCGTGCCCGACGACGACGAGGTCTCCGGGATTGGATCTTGGCGCATCCTGCGTGACCTGGCCACCATGGGCAAGGATCTGGCGCAATGAGATCTCACGGTAGCCTGGATGGGCATCGACCGCGATGGCTGATGTGGACGAGTGAAGAACGACCCGCGCACCTTGCGACGCGGCCAGAAGCGCCGCTTCGGCGGCGGAAAGGTCATCGCCGATCACCACCACACGGCGGCCAGGAGAGACGTCAACTGAGTGCGACAGCAGTGCGTAACTCGATACCGAACCGGGCAGCGCATCAAGCCGGTCCTGGTCGATTGGTTGGTACCGCCGCGTGCGCCAGATCTGCGTGTCCTCGTCGAAAGTGAGCGAATCGCTAACGCGTGCGCCGGCATTGATCGCGCGCCGCAGCACGGCTTCAACGACTTCGTTGTGCTCCTGCTGACCCGGAACCTTTGCACGCCATGCCTGCATTCCGCCGACCGGTTCGTCGGGGTGGGCGACGATTGTGACGTGGTGGCCGCGAGCCGCCGCGATCCAAGCGGCGGTCAAGGCGGCGATTGAGGTGCCATGAATCGCGAGCGCACGCGTGTGACGAGCGGGCCGCAACCGGATTGAACTTTCGCGTCCGACCAGGGGATTTACCGGGCAGATTGTTTCGGGTCGAGCCGAGCGACCGAGGCAGATATTGCAGCCGAGGCACCAGACTGTGTCTCGCTCTCGGTTGGCCAGAATCTTCGCCGGAATCTGCGGGTCTGCAATTGACGCGCGCCCAAAGGCCGCGATGTCGATCTGTCCAGTCGCGATTGCTGCTTCGGCGACCGAGGCGCGCTTGATCCGCCCGACGCCGACTACCGGCATCGTCGTGCGGCTCTTGATCTGCCCCGCAAGGGACAGCCACTGTCCTTCCGGCTCCCCAGTGATCATCGAAAGCTTATTGAACGATTCGTAGACGCCGACCGAGACCGAGAGCGCGTGAACTCCGTCGGCATGGAGCTGGTTGGCGATGGCGACGGCTTGTTCGACGTCGAGGCCATCCGGAACGAACTCGCACGCGCTGATTCGGACAATCAGGGGGAACCCATTGCCGAGTCGGGTTTGTATTCCCGAGACAATTCGGCGCAAGAAGCGCATGCGGTTTGCTAGGGTGCCACCGTATGCATCGTCGCGGTGGTTGGAGTAGGCGGACAAGAACGAGCCGACTAGATAGCCGTGCGCGCCGTGGATCTCCACTCCGTCGAATCCTGCGTCAGCGAGCCGCTGTGCACTGTCGATGAACGCTGTCTCGAGCCTTTCGATCTCTAGAGTCGACAGCTCGCGCGGCAGCTCGCGGTTCAGTGGACACGGAATCGCGGACGGCGCGACCAGTTGCTGGCCCGTAATACGGCTGCGTGTCTGGCGGCCTGCATGGCTGATCTGTCCGATCAGGACACCTCCCGCGACATGCACAGCCGACGCAAGGCGGCGCAATCCGGGAACGTAGCGGTCATCGTCGGCCATCACCATCCGGGGCATCACGCGACCCCCGGGGTGCACGCCGATATTCTCGGTGACGATTGACCCAAAGCCACCGCGCGCCCGTTCCACGAGATAGCCGATCAGGGCATCGCCGACAGAACCGTCGGCCTGCGCGAAGTTCGTGGTCATCGCCGGCACCATTGCCCTGTTGCACAAGTGCAGGCGGCCCAACTGGAACGGCGATAACAGTGACGGATAGGGGTGGTTGCCGACGTGCGGCGCCGGCTCGACCGTTGGCAGTTGTGTTGACATCGCGGCCGGCTCCGTCAAAGTAGGCCCAGCGCCTTCGAGATGACCAACAACTGGATCTCGTTGGTCCCTTCGCCGATCCACGCTTCGGGTGCGTCACGAAAGAGCCGTGCGACTTTCATCTCTTCCATGTAGCCGGCGCCGCCGTGCAGCAGTAGGGATGACGTTGCTGCCTGTACGGCGAGCTCGCTCGCCATGAACTTGGCCATTGAGGCTTCGCGGATGCAATCCTCGCCTGCCATCTTCAGGCGAGCGGCCCGATAGATCATCAGCCGCGCGGCATCACATCGTGTCGCCATCTCTGCGACCTTGAATGCGATCGCCTGGAACTTGGCGATTGGCTGGCCGAATGCACTTCGCTCGCGTGCGTAACGCAGGATGCATTCGCACGCTTCCTGACCGATGCCGAGGCCGCGGTTGGCGACGAGGATTCGGCCCTCGGTCAGGGTAGCTTTGAGTTGATGCAAACCCTGGCCGACACTTCCCAGCACGTAGTCTGGTGCGATTTCTACGTCCTCGAAGCTTATGAAAGCGGTCGAGGACGAATGGTTGCCGACCTTCCGAAGTTCCGATGCGTTTACGCCTTTGTTACGTGTATCCACCAAGAATAGGGTCAGACTGTCCGAACGGCGGTCATCCCCGGTTCGCGCCGCGACCACGATGAAGTCGGCAATCCCGCCGTTGGTGATGTAGAGCTTGCTGCCGTTGATGACCCAGTTGCCGCCGACTTCCCGGGCTCGGCTTCTGATGCCCCGGATGTCGCTTCCGGCGTCAGGCTCTGTCAGGCCGAACGCCCCGATTCGCTCGCCACGTGCGGCCGGGTACGCGAACTCGGACTTCTGCGCCTCGGTGCCGAACTTCAATACCGGGCCGGTTGCAAGGTGCTGGTGGGCAAAGACGCCCGCCGAGATGCCAGCCGACGCTCTCGTCAGCTCTTCGTAGAAGATGCAGCCCATCAGCAGGTCACCGCCACCGCCGCCGATCTCCTCGGGAAAATTGACGCCGAGGTAGCCATGTTCAGAGAGCTTCCGGTATACCTCCTTTGGGAATTCGCCCTTCGCCTCGGCCTCGATGGCGATCGGCTCGAGTTGTTCCTGTACGAAGCGCCGGAACTGCTCGCGAAAGGTCAAGTGCTCGGGTTCGAGCCCGAAGTCGAGGTATGGGGTCGATCCAGTGTTCACGCACGCACTCCTGCCACGGTTTGTCCAGGCGATGATGCCAAGCGATGGGGACTGGCGCAACAAATATTGAAAAAAGGTTCCGCACAGTGGTCTTGGAGCGCTATTATCTAGGGTCACATTCACGAATTCGGAAGTCCGGGCATGAGCGAGAACGAGATCGTCCAGTACGCGGTCGATGACGGCATTGCAGTGATCAATCTCAATCGACCGGAACGGCGCAATGCGCTCTCGATTGCCGCCGCCGAGCGTCTGCACGCCTTGTGGCACGAGCTCGATCGCGATCCGGAGGTCCGAGCCGCTGTGCTGACATCGGCCGATTGCGGCACCTTCTGCGCCGGCATGGACTTGAAGGAAGCGGCCGAGATCCGGCGCGAGCGCGGCGTCGACATCCTCGACGTCCTCGCCGACCCCTTCTACGAGCGGATGCGCGTGGTCAGCAAGCCGATCATCGCGGCGATGACCGGGCACTTCGCGGCCGGCGGCATGATGTTGTGCCTGAACTCGGACATCAGGGTGGGGCTTGCCGGCACGCGCGGCGGGGTCACCGAGGCGAAAATCGGCCGCGGCTCACCGTGGGCCGTGCCGCTGCTCTGGATGCTTCCGCAGTCGATCGTTGCCGAGATGCTGCTGACCGGGGTCATGATGCCAGTCGAGCGCCTGCACGCGCTCGGCTTCGTCAACTACGTCGAGCCGAGCCCCGAAGCAGTTCGAGAACGCGCGATGGGTCTTGCGCGGAGCATTCGCGACAATGCTCCCCTGACGGTCGCGGCGGGTAAGGAGGCGATTATGGGGGCCATGGATCTGGGCTGCGCCGCTGGCTTCGACCATGCGAAAACCATCTACAAAAAGGTTTACGCGAGCGAAGATGCTCAGGAAGGGCCACGCGCCTTCGCCGAGAAGCGCAAGCCCGTCTGGGTTGGCCGCTGAGATGCCGGTGCCCCAGAAGCCGACCCCGGTCTTGGGAGCCTCCAATGGTGGCGACGTGGGGGCGACCTCGCTGCGCCGCGGGCTCGAGATTCTTCGGACCTTCCGATCCGTCGATGGTCCGTTGGGGAACAAGGAGATTGCCGAGCGCACGGGGTTGCCGAAGGCGACCGTTGCACGGCTTACGTACACACTTGTCCGCATGGACTACCTTCGCAAGACCGGGCCTGCAGGTCAGTATCACCTCGGCGACAAGGTGAGCACGCTAGGCCACGCCCTGTTGCGTGGCCTTCCGGTGCGTCAGATCGCCCATCCGTTGATGGCCGAGTTCGCCCAGCGCCACGAGATGCCGGTGGGCCTAGGTGCCGGGGATGGCACATGGATGGTCTATCTCGATACGTGTGTGGGCCCCAAGACTGTTGCGATGCGCCTGCGTGTGGGCACGGCGATCCCGATGAGCTCGACAGCAATGGGGCGTGCCTATTTACACGCATTGTCGGCCGTCGATCGCGAAGCGCGATTGCGGTTGATCGAAGAGCAGGCAGGCGAACAGGCATCGCAGGTCCTGGAGCGGATTCACGTGGCCATGCGGCAGGTTGCGCGCGATGGCTACGCGGTCTCCTTTGGTGAGTGGAAGCCGGAGATAGTCGCCGTTGGAGTGCCTCTGGTGCTTGACCAGGGTGCCACCATTCTGGCGTTGAACTGTGGTGCCAGGCGTCCTCACCATACCGAAGAGAAGTTCCGGCGTGTACTGGGGCCTGCGCTGATCGACCTCGCTGGCGACATTGCGAGCACGGTTGCGAGCCTTGGCATGACGTTCTGGAACGAATGAGGAGATCTCTGCCGTGGGGACGGATGACATGGAACTGGAGGGTGCGACGCTCGCCCCGGTGCGTGAGCGCTTGGCGCGGCGGCGCACGCGCGGCGCGGTATCGGCCGACCGGAACTTCGTGACCGCGCTCGGTAGGGGTCTGATGGTGCTCGAGAGCTTCGCCGATCGATCGGTATGGCAAAGCAGTACTGAAGTCGCGAACGCCGTGCGCCTGCCGAAGCCAACCGCATCGCGCCTACTGCAGGGCCTTGCGGCGATGGGTTACCTGCACTACTCGCCGCGCAGGCGTCAGTATCGGCTGGGCATCGCAGTACTCGCCCTCGGCTTTGCCGCGCGTGATAGCTACAGCATCGGCGATCTCGTGCGGCCGCACCTTGAACAACTTGCTGACGAGTTCGGCGTTCACGCCGCGCTCGGGGGGCGCGACCGACTCGATGTCATCCACATGGAGGTCTGTCACAGCAAGAAGACGCTCATGACGCTGCGCCTTGACGTTGGATCCCGTATTCCGCTGGCCGGCACCGCGACTGGGCATGCGCTGTTGGCGGTCCTTCCGGAGTCCGAGCGACGCCTCCTGATGGAACATCTGCGGCTCCGTCACGTAAAGCATTGGGTCGACATCTCGGCCAAGATTGACGAAGGGGTGCGCCAGTTCGGGGAGCGCGGATATACCTGGTCGGTCGCGAGCTGGCGGCTCGATATCAACGGTGTGGCTGTGCCGCTCACGTGCGTCGAGGGACCGCCCCTGGTGCTCTCATGTGGAGCGCCAGCGCGTCACCTGCCACGTCGTACGATGGACGAGATCGGCAGGCGTCTGATCGCAGTGAGAGACGCGGTCTGCGCGCAGACCGGTGCCCATGGGGCCAGTGCTGCCGATGCATATCCGATTGTGCGTGACTGATCGACATTGACGGACAAGGGTCGGACGCTCTTGGCGGTCGTCGAGTAGACCTCACATAATGTCCATTGTGCGGAACGCAATTCCATAATCACTTGACGGGGCGTTCTGCGGTCGCACATACTCGGCGCATCCATCAGTCAAAGGGTGACGACGATGAAGGGGTTCGACTCGTTCGGCAGCAAGACCGTATTCATCACCGGTGCGGGCACCGGGCTCGGGCGCGCGTTCGCATTGCGATTTGCCGAGCTCGGGGCCACCGTGGCGCTCGCGGCGCGACAGGTCGATCGACTGGAAGCGACCGCCGAGACGATTCGGGAACGCGGCGGCAAGGCGCTGGTCTGTCCCCTGGACATCCGCGACCCCCAGGCGGTCGAAGCAACCGTCGATAGCGTGGCCAAGACGACCGGTCGGTTCGATGTGCTCGTCAACAACGCTGCCGGGAACTTCATCTGTCGGGCCGAGAAGATCACGCCCAACGGCTGGAACTCGGTCGTCAACATCGTGCTGAATGGGTCGGCATACTGCACCATGGCTGCCGGACGGCGCATGCTCGTGCAGGGAGGCGGCAAGATTCTGAGCGTTACCGCGAGCTACGCGTGGGTCGGTGGACCCGGCACCGTCCATTCAGCCGCCGCCAAAGCGGGCCTCATTGCGATGTCGAAGACGTTGGCGGTTGAATGGGGTGGGAGGAACGTGCAGGTCAACTGTCTGTGCCCAGGCTTTGTCGACACAGAGCAGTCACACGCGGTGCTGTGGCCGACACCGGAGGGCCAGCAGCGCATTATCGACCGCATCCCGGCCGGACGGTTCGGGACGGTCGAAGAAACGGTAGAGGCCGGCGTCTACCTCTGTTCATCTGCTGCGAACTACGTCAACGGTGAGGTGTTCACGATCGACGGAGGCGAATGGCTCAATAAGGGTGCCTTCGTCCTGCCCGACCTCGAGGATGGCCAGACATGAGTCGGGTTGCGCTGATCACGGGCGCAAGCCGCAACATCGGGCGAGCGATCGCGCTTTCGCTTGCGGGCGAGGGCTATGCGATCGCATGCCTCGCCCGCGATGCGGCGGCACTCGAAAAGACAGCGGCATTGGTGCGCGATTTAGGGGCGTCCGTCTCAGTCCACGTCGGCGACGTAAGCGATGAAGAAGCGCTGAACGACTTCGTTGCCGAAGCGTCCAGGGCACACGGTGGAGTCGACGTGGTGGTCAACAACGCCGGCATCATGCCGGAGGCACGCACCGCCGAATTGAGCGTACAGCGGTTTCGCCAGGCGATCGAGGTCAACCTGGTCGCGCAGTACGCGCTTGCCCGCGCGGCGCATCCATCAATGCGGGCGCGCGGCGGTGGCGTGGTCATCAACATCGGCTCGATGTTCGGCGCCATGGGCGTGCCCGGCGCGGCGGCCTACTGTGCGTCCAAGGCTGCGGTCGAAGGCCTGACCAGGGCGCTCGCAGCCGAGTGGGCGCGCGATGGCATCCGCGTCGTATGCGTTGCGCCCGGCTATATCCTCAGCGAGATCTCCCGGGATGTACTCGACGATCCTGATCTGTCGAGGCGGATCGTGTCGCGCATTCCGCTTCGGCGGGTCGGTCAGCCCAGGGAGATCGGTGAACTGGTGGCGTTTCTGGTTTCCGAGAGGGCCGCCTTTATTACGGGCGAGACAATCGTCGTCGACGGCGGCCAGAGGATGTCGATTTGACGGGGTTGGAGAGATCATGAACGTCCCGATGCGGGTGGACGACGTCTTTCGCAGTGCCGCGCGCGAAGCGGGCGACGCTGTCCAGTTGCTTCTGGCGGACGGCACCGAGATCACCTATGCGCAGACCTACGAACGGGCTGCCCGGCTCGCCGGGGCACTGGTCTCGGCAGGGGTGCGCAAGGACGACCGCGTCGCCGGTCTGATGCGCAATTCGCGCGAGATCGTCGAGTTCTATATAGCTTGTGGCCTGGCCGGTGTGATCGGCGTCGCTATCAACGCCATGAGCACCGAACGGGAGGTCGATCGAATCCTCGCCGACTGCGGTGCCTCGGCGATCATGGTCGAGGCGCGACTGCTCGAGCGTGTTGTGTCCTGCCCGCAAGTCGCCGGGATGGGGTTGAGAATCGTCACGCGACAGGAAAGGGTACCTCTTGGCTGGGAAGCCTACGACGCATGGATCGCCCGGTCGAAACCGATCGAGCGGCGCGACGGCACGTCCCCGGACGATCCGGCCATGATGATCTACAGTTCGGGCACCACCGGTGCGCCAAAGGGAATCCTGCTGCGGCACTCGGCGTTGGTGCTCAATGCCCGAATGACCTCGGGCGTACTCGGTACCGGCAGCACCGATCGCTACCTCGCGATCTTGCCGATGTTCAGCAGTTTCGGACACGCGTTCGATTTTCTCCAGGCCGGGCTGGTGCGCGCATCGACCGTGATCATGGAGCAGTTCGATGAGCGCGTGGCCGTTGATTGCGTTGAACGCCTGCGCGTCACGTTCATTGCGGGAGTTCCAACCATGTTTGCGCGGATGTTCGATCCGGCGAACATTGCGGGCCGCGACATTTCGAGCCTTCGACTGATAGACGTCGGGGGCGGGCCGGTGGCGCCGCGGCTCAAGCAGTTGCTGCACGACGACTACGGCCTCGAGGTCGTCGAGAGCTACGGGCTCACCGAGATCTCACCCGTTGCGAGCGTGCAGCCTCCCGGTGGGGACAATGCCATCGGCTCGTGCGGGGCACCGCTTCCCGGAATCGAGGTGCGGGTGATTGCATTGGACGGTACTCCGGCATCGACAGGGGAAGCGGGCGAGCTTCAGTTCCGCTCGCCGACCTTGATGATCGGGTACTGGAATCAGCCGGAGGCGACCGCTGCGGCGCTGCGCGACGGTTGGCTGCGCTCCGGCGATGTCGGAAAACTCGACGAGCGCGGACACATCCATATTCTCGACCGCACGAAGGACATGATCATCAGCAATGGCTTCAATGTCTATCCGAAAGAGGTCGAGAACGTCATCGCCGAGCTGCCCGGAGTGCAGTCGGTCGCTGTTGTCGGTGTTCCGCACGAGATCAGCGGCGAGTTGATTCACGCGTTCGTGGTCGCCAGCCCGGATGTCCGGTTGAACGAAGAGGAGGTGCTGCGGCATTGCACCCGGGCGCTGGCGAGTTTCAAGCGCCCGAAGCGCGTGACCTTCGTCGACGCCATGCCGCTAACCGGGTCCGGCAAGATCAGGCGCGTCGCGCTGCGCGAGCTGCTCGCGAGTGAACACATGAGCGGGAAGAAAAAATGAGCGAAGCACCCGTCGCCGGATCGAATTCCGCCAACAAGTACCAGCTGAACGACGATCAGCTCGCGTTCCTCGACAGCGTCAGGCGGTTTTGCCGGGAGCGCATCGAGCCGCGCGCGGCCGATATCGATGCCACCTCCGAGTTTCCGATCGATCTGTTCAAGGAGATGGCCGCGGTCGGCTTCATGGGCGCGCCGTATCCGGAGGAGTGGGGCGGGGCTGCTTGCGATGCGGTCATGGTGTGTCTGCTGCTCGAGGAAGTCTCACGCGCCTCGGGCGCCGTCGGCAGTTCGCTCAATGCCCACATCAGTCTCGCTTCATCCGTCATTGCCGGCCACGGCACCGCGGAGCAGCGACACAAGTATCTGGTCGAGCTCACGTCGGGCCGAAAGATCGGTGCCTTCGGGTTGACAGAGCCGTCGGGCGGCTCGAATGCCGCTGCGTGCCGGACCAAGGCTGTTCGCCGCGGCGATCGATATGTTCTGAACGGTGCGAAGGCATTCATCACCAATAGCACCGTCGCCGATATCTTCGTGGTGACTGCAAGGACTGCCGAAGGCTCCGGATCGCAGGGCGTGTCGGCGTTCATTCTCGAGCGTGGCATGAAGGGCTTCTCGATCGGCAAGGACGATCGGAAGATGGGCATGAATGGATCGCCGACCGCGCAGCTTTTTTTTGAAGATGTGGAGGTTCCCCGTGAGAACCTCGTTGGCGACGAGGGAAAGGGGTTCAGGCAGTTCGCGCAGACGCTGGACCGTGGCCGGATCAACGTCGCGGCGCTCTCGGTCGGGCTGGCCCAGGCGGCCATGGACGCCGCGGTCGAATACGCGAAGGTGCGCAATCAGTTCGGACGCCCGATCGCAGCGTTCCAGGGGATTCAGTGGCCGATCGCCGAGATGGCGACCGACATCGAGGCCGCGCGCCTCTTGACCCTGAACGCTGCCCGTATGTACGAGACCGGACTGTCGATCAAGAAAGAAGGAGCAATGGCGAAGTACTTCGCTGCCGAGGCTTCTCTCAGAGCCTGCAGCGCTGCGATCGAGATCCATGGCGGATACGGCTATATGCGCGATTTCCCGGTCGAGCGCTTCTACCGCGATGCGAAGATGTACCAGATCGGGGAGGGCACGAGCCAGATTCAACGCATGATCATCGCTCGTGAACTTCTCGGTCGCTACGACTTCTAGGAAATGTTCACCATGGCAAACGACGAAGTCGCAGTCGAAAGGGACGGTCAGGTCGCCTGGATCGTCTTGAATCGCCCAGAGAAGCGCAACGCGCAAGGCGTGACCTTCACGGCGAGTTTGCTCTCGGCGCTCGACCGGGTCGAGCGCGACCCGGACGTGTCGGTTGCGATACTCACCGGTGCCGGGCCAGTCTTCGGTGGTGGTGGCGACCTGAAAGAGATCATGAACGTGGAGCAGTCGGACCCGGAGTGGGAGTTCGAGTTGATTCGCGGGTACAACACGCTCATCTCGCGGCTCTACTACTTCGAGCGACCAATTATCGCGGCGGTTAATGGTCCGGCGATCGGAGGGGGTGCCTGCCTTGCGATGGCCTGCGATTTCGCGCTGGCCTCCGAGCATGGCGCTTATCACTTCGCGTTCGGTCGAATCGGTTTGTCGGGCGCCGACATGGGGGCTCCGTACTTGCTGCAGCGCCACGTCGGTGCCGCACGGGCGAATCACCTGATGTTCACCGGCGCGCAGATCGATGCCCGTCGAGGTGTCGAACTCGGTCTGTTCGTTGCGGCGGTGCCTGCTGACCGGCTTCGCGAAGAGGCGATGAGCATTGCACGCTCGATCGCAGCCCAATCGCGGCGGGCGACCACAATCACGAAGATGGCGCTGCGCCGATCTCCGGAGGCTGGTCTCGCGGCGAGCCTCGAATACGAGGCCTACTTGCAGAGTTTCGCGTTCCGTTCGGAAGGACACAAGCAGCGGCTGGCGGCCTTCCTGGCGCCACGGGGCAAGAACTGAGCCTTTGGGGGATGTCACGGGTGACGCAGGAATCGCAGATGAAATCCATTGTTCGACTTGGCTCCGGCTCGGGGTTCTGGGGCGATGCGCTCGATCCGGCCGAGGAACTGCTCAGGGAAGGCGATCTCGACTACCTGTGCATGGACTATCTCGCCGAACTCACGATGGCGCTGCTGCAGCGACAGAGGCTCAAGGCTCCCGATGAAGGCTTTGTGCCGGACTTGGTGCCGCACATGAACGCGCTGCTTCCGCTGGCGCGCAAGCATGGCACACGCCTGATCTGCAACGGCGGGGGTGCGAATCCGCGTGCGGGTGCTGCGCGAATTCGCGATCTGGCGCGAGAGCTCGGGCTCACGGGAACGAGGGTGGCCCTCGTCGAAGGCGACGACGTTCTCGACCGACTCGATCGATTCGTCGCTGACGGCGTTCCGCTCGCGAACATGGAGACCGGTGAAACCGACTTCGCGGCGATACGCAAACGTGTCGTCGCCGCGAATGCGTACACGGACAGTACCGGAATCATCGAAGCGCTGCGGTGCGATGCCCATGTGGTGATTGCCGGACGCGTCTCGGACAACGCGCTCTACGTCGGGCCGATCATGCATGAGTTCGGTTGGACGCACTATGGCACCGATCCGGACAGCATTGCCGCGGCGATCACGGTCGGGCATATCGTCGAGTGCGCTGCAGCCTGCACCGGCGGCATGTCATCGCGATTCGCCGAAATGCCTCATATGGGGCGCGTGGGTTTCCCGATCGTCGAGTTTGGGCGCGACGCGACTGCGGTGATCACCAAGCTGCGAGGAACAGGCGGGCGCGTCGATCCTTTTACGGTCAAGGAGCACCTGGTCTACGAGATCCACGACCCCGCGAATTACCTCATGCCGGACGGCATCGCGGATTTCACGCGCCTTCGGCTCGAGGAGGTCGGACCGGACCGTGTTCGGGTTGATCGAATGGGGGGGCGCCGGCGGCCGGACACCCTGAAGCTCGTGATCGGATACCAGGACGGCTGGATCGGTGAAGGGATGCTGTTCTTTCCGTGGCCTGATGCGCTTGCGAGGGCTCGTAAGGCAAAGGAGACGCTCGGCGAACGCTTCGAGCGAATGGGTCTGCGTGCCGATGCGATCCAGTTCGATTTCGTCGGCGTGAACATGCTCCATGGGCCGGCCGCGCCAGAGCTCACCGGGGATCCGAACGAAGTGGGTCTGCGAGTAGCAGTCCACACTGCCAGCCGCGAGGAAGCGGACAAGGTGCGCAGGGCGTGTTCCCACCTGTGGATCATGGGACCGGGCGGCACGTCATTCGGTACACCGATGAAGGCGAGACCCGTGGTGGCAGTCTGGCCAACGCTCGTGCCGCGTGAGCTGATCTCGCAAAACGTCGAAATCCTGGAGGTCTGAGCATGCGCCTGCTCCGCGATGTCGCATACGTTCGGTCTGGCGACAAAGGTGATACGGTGACCATAGGCGTCATTGCCCGCACTCCGGGTGACTATCGGTCAATCGTGGACAGTGTCGACGAGCAGGCGGTCCAGGAACTGTTCGGGGATTGGCTCAAGGGGCGCGTGGACATCTACAGGATGGACAACATTCATGCGGTGGTCGTGGTTCTGAACCATGGCCTCGGCGGGGGGGCGACGCGAACACTGCGTCTGGACCAGACTGGTAAGTCGCTCGGTAACGCAATCTTGCGCCTGTCCGTAAAGGCTGCTGTCTGAGGCGATCGAGGCGATGACCGTCTTTACGTCCCGTATCGACGCCAACGGCGCCGCCTTCAGGCGGAACCTCGAGGCATTTGCGGTCCACCGCGCTGCGGTCGAGGCGGCGCGCGCAGCCACGCTTGCGGGGGGCGGAACCGAGGCGCTGAAGCTGCACCGATCCCGAGGCAAGCTACCCGCGCGCGAGCGCATTTCGCACCTGCTCGATCCTGCGACACCGTTTCTCGAAATCGGCCAGTTGGCCGGATACGAATCGCGAAAGGAAGATGCGGTCGCTTCGGCAGGTATCGTCACCGGCATCGGTATGGTCGAGGGACGCGCTTGTGCGATCGTCGCCAACGACGCGACCGTGAAGGGGGGGACCTACTATCCCCTGACTGTGAAGAAGCACGTCCGTGTCCAGCAGGTGGCGCGCGAGAACGGTCTGCCATGCATTTACCTCGTGGACTCGGGCGGCGCGTTCCTGCCGTTGCAGGAGGACTTGTTCCCCGATGAGCACCACTTCGGACGGATCTTCCGCAATATCGCCGAACTGTCCGCGATGGGTTTGCCGCAGATCTCGGCCGTCATGGGCCAGTGCACTGCAGGCGGTGCGTACATCCCGGCCATGAGCGACGAGACGGTCATCGTTCGCGATACCGGCACCATCTATCTCGGCGGGCCACAACTTGTGCAGGCGGCAACCGGCGAGGTGGTCGATGCCCAGAGGCTTGGCGGGGCGGACGTTCATACCCGCTCGAGCGCGGTGGCCGACCATTTCGCTCACGACGACTATCACGCGCTGGCGCTGGTGCGTGAAATCGTTGCGCGAACGGCGACGCATCCGTTGCCGGCGCCGCCGTTGCCACCGCAGTCGCCACTGTATGACCCAGCGGAGATCCCGGGCATCATCAGCGCCAATCCGCGCGAGCCGCTTCCGGCACGCGAGATACTCGCCCGCTTGCTGGATGGCAGCCGCATGGTCGAGTTCCGAGAGCGTTACGGACCGACCGCTATCTGTGGTACCGGCGCAATCAATGGCTGGCCGGTCGGTGTGGTGATGAACGACGGCGTATTGTTCTCGGAGAGCGCGCAGAAAGCAGCCAACTTCATCGAGATTTGTGCGCAGCGCCGCATACCACTGCTGTTCCTGCACAACATCAGTGGGTTCATGGTCGGCGAGGCCTATGAGGCCGGGGGCATTGCGCGGCATGGGGCGAAGATGGTCGCCGCTGTGTCATGCGCACGCGTGCCCAAGTTCAGCGTCATCATCGGCGGCAGCTATGGCGCAGGAAACTTTGCGATGTGCGGCCGCGCTTTCGGCCCGCGTCTGATGGCGATGTGGCCCAACGCGCGCACGTCGGTGATGGGTGGCGAGCAGGCTGCCACGGTGCTGGCGCTCGTTCGGCAAGCGCAGATGGAGCGCAGGGGTCTGACGATGAGCCCGGAAGAGATCGAAGCGTTCAAGCAGCCGGTTCGCGAGACCTACGAGCGTGCCAGCAATCCGGTCCACGCGGCCTCGCGGCTATGGATCGACGCCGTAATCGAGCCTGCCGAGACGCGCAACTGGTTGACGCTTGGCCTGGCGCTGGCGGCGGGTGCTCCACACGAGGACACGCGCTTTGGCGTATTCAGGATGTAGCAGATGATCGCCCGGCTGTTGATAGCGAACCGAGGGGAGATCGCACGACGAATTGCGCGGACCTGCCGTCGGATGGGTATTGAGTACGTCACGGTCCATTCGGAAGCGGACGCCGGGGCGAGCTACCTTGAAGGGGCGGTCACCAGCGTCTGCGTAGGGCCGACTGCGGCGAGCGAGAGCTACCTGAACATCGAGCGGTTGCTCGATGCGGCAAGGAAGACTGGCTGCGATGCGGTGCATCCCGGCTACGGATTTCTGTCGGAGAATCCGGCCTTCGCTGCCGCGGTCGTCGATGCAGGCATGATCTTCGTCGGCCCCGACGCGCAGACGATTGCGGCGATGGGGGACAAAGGGCGGGCCAAGGCACTCATGACCGAGGCGGGCGTGCCGGTCATTCCAGGCTCGACCGAATCCAGCGACGATCCACTGCGCGTTGTGGAGATGGCGCACTCGGTTGGGCTGCCGGCGTTGTTGAAACCGGCGGCCGGCGGGGGTGGCAAGGGAATGCAGGTTGTCACTGCCTGGGACGAAATCTCGACGGCAGCGGAATCGGCGATCCGATTGGCTCGTTCTTCGTTCGCGGACGGCCGCCTGCTCGTCGAGCGCCTGGTGCAGGACCCCCGACACATCGAGGTGCAGGTCTTCGGTGATTCGCACGGCAACGTGGTACACGTGTTCGAGCGCGAATGCTCGCTGCAGCGGCGCCACCAGAAGATCGTCGAAGAGGCTCCCGCCGCGAACCTGGACCAGCGAATCCGCGAGGAGCTATTGTCGGCGGCGGTGCGCGGCGCGCGCGCGATCGGATACCGCAATGCCGGGACGTTCGAGTTCATCGTCGGCGTCGACGGTTCGTTCTACTTCCTCGAAGTCAATACACGCTTGCAGGTCGAACACCCGGTCACCGAAGAGATCACCGGCATCGATCTGGTCGAGTGGCAACTGCGCGTGGCCGATGGTGAGCCGCTTCCGCTGAGGCAGCACGAGATACTTGCGAGCGGACATGCGGTCGAGTGCAGGGTCTACGCGGAGGATCCCTCGAAGAATTTTCGACCGACCCCGGGTCGGGTGCGGCGCGTGATGTGGCCCGCGCATTTGCGCATCGAATCCGCGCTGCGCGACGGGGAGGACGTATCGCCTCACTATGACCCGATGGTCGCCAAGATAATCGCCCGGGCACCTGATCGGCAGCAAGCCTTGCAGGCGATGCGAAACGGATTGCAGCACACCGGGTTATTCGGCCTGACGACGAATGTCGGCTTCCTCGACAAATTGCTGGCGGATCGCGGAGTCGTCGACGGACAGGTCAATACTCGCTACATCGACGCGAATCTCGACCGATTCCTCGACGACTCCGGGTACGGTTCAAAGGCAATTGCCTGCGTGGCGGCGCTGTGGTCCGTTGGCAGGGCGCCGACGGTGACCGGAACGACGGGGTGCTCGCCCTGGGAGTCGACCGATCCGACCGGGATCCTGGACCGTGTACAACTCGACCCCGGGGCGCCGTACGGGCGAATCGCCCTCCGGCGGGGCGAACATTGGGCTAGCGCGAGGTTGTTGGCGATCGGCCGCTCGTCGGCGCGCATTGCGGTCGACGAAGAGGATGGACCGATCTGCGACGTGACGGTCGAGGTCCGTGACGGGGTGTGGGGAGGAACGGTCGACGCAATGCCCTGGTCGGCGCTGGAAGTGCCGGGTGGCGTCGAGTTGGTCATTGCGGGTCAGCGAGTCCGGTTGGAGACCAACCTCGACGAGTCGGTGCCGACTGATATTGAACGCGTGGCGACCGCGCCGATGGCCGGGAGCGTCGCGCTGATCAACGTCGGCCCGGGAGACAAGGTCGAGCGCGGCGCGGTGCTTGCCGTCGTGGAGGCGATGAAGATGGAGAACCCGGTGGTCGCTCTATGCGACGGCATCGTCGAACAGGTGATGGTGGATGTGGGCGACAGCGTGAGCGGCGGGCAGGCCTTGGTAGTGCTCGAAGTCCGATGAGACAAGGCGATGCGCAGACGTTGACGCAGCGAACGACACGGGTCGTATAATTCCCGAGAAAAAGAGAACCACTGTTCTGCTGGAGAGAACGCGATGAGACATCAGCCATGACAACTTCCGAGGCGAGGCCGCAAGGGCCGGCCACTGACGAAGCACTGGTGGCACTGTTTCGCAGTTCGCTCGAATGCGACTCCTCGGCACTGCGCGACCTGACTCGCCGCGGCCGATGGACGTCCGCGCGGATGCTAGTCGGCATCGGCGATGCACAGATCCTTGTGGACGTTCGCCAAGGTGTCCCGAAGTTGCATGCGGAAATGCCTTTGCTGTGCTCATGGGATTTCGGCGTGCGCGGTCTCGCACACGCGTGGGCGTCGCTCTGGCGCACTACCCCTGAGCCAGGGTGCCACGATTTGTTCGCCCTGACGAAGCATGGCGACCTTCGGGTCGAGGGCAACCTGCAGCCGTTCATGGCTAGCCTTCAGTATTTCAAGGACCTGCTTGTGATGCCGCGCGAGGTGCTCGTATGACTGCGCCGGTGTATGAGCCGATCATCGGGCGTTATCTCAATGTGGACGTTTTCGGCGAATCGTGTCGCATCCATGTCGAGGAAGCCGGTAGCGGAATTCCGCTGGTGTGCCTGCATACCGCCGGTGCGGACAGCAGGCAGTTCAGGCATCTGATGTGCGACGAGGCGATCACTGCGCACTATCGGATTATTGCGTTCGACATGCCCTGGCACGGCAAGTCGTACCCCCCGGTGGGCTGGCAGATGCAGGAATATCGGCTGACGACCGAGCGCTATGTGGAGACGATCAGGGCGTTCAGCCGGGCACTCGGGCTGGAACGACCTGTCGTGATGGGTTGCTCGATCGGGGGACGCATCGTGCTGCAGCTAGCGCACGCGCACGGAGCCGAGTTTCGCGCACTGATCGGACTCGAGGCGGCAGACTTCCAGCAGCCCTGGTACGACACGAGTTGGCTTCATCGACCCGACGTTCACGGAGGTGAAGTCTGCGCGGCGCTCGTATCGGGTCTGCTTGCCCCGCAGAGTCCATCGCAGTATCGCAACGAGACCCTTTGGCAGTACATGCAGGGCGGACCAGGCGTATTCCGCGGTGACCTTTACTTCTACCGTGTCGATGCGGACCTGCGCGGCAGGCTGGGCGGAATCGACACTGGCGTTTGTCCACTTTACCTTCTCACGGGCGAATACGACTTCTCGTGCACGCCGGAAGACACGCTGCGCACTGCGGAAGCGATCGAGGGCGCGAAGGTCACGATCATGAAGGAGGTGGGGCACTTTCCGATGAGCGAGAACCCGGCGCGCTTCCGTGAATACCTGCTACCCGTCCTCGAAGAGATCCGCTCGTCGTAGCCCTGATCCACGATCGGCGCGTTCGCTCTTCCGCACCCTCCACCCTGGACGCATCATCGATGTCGGCAGCCCAACCCGCGAGGCCACTCCTGATTGACGGCGAGTGGCTGTCAACGTCCGACGCGCTCACCTCCGTCAACCCTGCCAACGGCGAGGATAACCACCGGGTCAGCGCCGCGGGTCCCCGTCAGGTCGATGTCGCCGTGAAGGCGGCGGCACGAGCGGTGGTTGATCCGGTCTGGGCGCGTCTGCTTCCGCATCAGCGGGCCGCGATCCTGCACCGCATCGGCGACGCGATGCTGGCGAACATCGAGACGTTTGCGCGTCTTCAAATGCTCGAGAACGGCAAGGTCTGGTCCGAGTGCGTCGCGCAGGTAAGGAGCGCGGCCGCGACTTTCCGCTACTACGCGTCGGTATGCGAAACGGTGTCGTCGGAGCTGACGCCGTCGCGCGGCGAGTACCTCTCCATGTCGATCCATGAACCGTTCGGAGTGGTGGCGGCGATAACGCCGTGGAATTCACCGATGACGATGGAGGCGCAGAAGGTCGCACCGGCCCTCGCCGCCGGCAACGCGGTCATCCTGAAGCCATCGGAGGTGACGCCGTCGCCCGCGCTCGAGCTTGGTCGGATTGCCCTGGAAGCGGGTCTTCCGCCGGGGATCCTGAACGTGCTGCCCGGCACCGGAATCGCAGCCGGTGGGGCGCTGGTTGCGCACCCGGGCGTCAGAATGGTGTCGTTCACCGGAGGTACCGCAAGTGGCCGTCGGATCGCCGAGATCGCTGCAGCGAAACTCATGCCAGTCGCGCTCGAACTGGGCGGCAAGTCGCCGCATATCGTGTTCGAGGATGCTGATCTAGACGCGGCGGTTGCGGCGATCATCGGCGGAATCTTCGAAGGCACCGGGCAGTCCTGTGTCGCGGGGTCGCGCATGTTCGTGCAGCGCCCGATCTACGATCGGGTCGTCCAGGCGGTCGTCGCGGCAGCGCGGACGCTGCGCGTCGACCTTCCCGATCGACCGGGCGCGCAGATGGGGCCGATTGCGACGTTTGCGCACCGCGATCGGGTCGCGTCAATGGTCGAACGCGCGCGCAGCGAGGGGGCGAGAATCCTGACCGGAGGTGGGCCGCCGCAAGCGCCGGATCTCGCGAAGGGGTCTTTCTACCTGCCCACAGTAGTCGACGGCATCGACAACCGTGCGGCGATTGCGCGGGAAGAGATATTCGGTCCGGTGCTTTGCGTACTTCCGTTCGATTCGGAGGACGATCTGATCGCGCAGGCCAATGATTCGGTTTACGGGCTCGCCGCCGGAGTCTGGACAGCCGACTATCGAAGGGCCTGGCGCGTGGCACGGCGGCTCGAGGCCGGAACCGTATGGGTCAATACTTACAAGCAGCTGTCCATTGCGACGCCGTTTGGCGGTTTCAAGGAAAGCGGGATCGGGCGTGAGAAGGGCGTCAGTGGCATGCGTCTTTACCAGCAGGCGAAGGGCATCTATTTCGGCCTCCCGGCTCAATAGAGTTCCGTGAACGGAGGGAGGGTCGCGTGAGTACATCCAGCATGATCGTCGGATTCATCGGCCTGGGCGTCATGGGCGAGCCCATGTGTCGGAATCTGGCGTCCAGAGGCGGCCTTGCGGTGCGCGGCTACGACCGCGATCCCGCGCCGCTGCAACGCCTTGCCGAGCAAGGTGTCGTCAGTGCGACGTCGGTGCGGGAGGCAGCAGAGCATGCGTCGACCATCTTCCTGTCCCTGCCGTCGGGGGAGGTCGTCCGCCAGGTTTGCGAGGGTCCCGGCGGCCTCCTTGGCGTCATTCGCGCCGGGCAGACCGTCGTCGACCTCAGTACTTCGCCGGTAGATGTCACGCGCGACCTGGCCGCCCGATTCGCCGAACGTGGCGCCGACTTCATCGATGCGCCCGTGGCACGCACCCGCGCGGCAGCGGAGGCCGGCACCTTGGCGATCATGGTTGGCGCCGAGCTCGACGGGTTCGAGCGCATCAAGCCGCTGCTGGCCACGTTCGCAAGCGACATCATTCATTGCGGGCCGGTAGGGTGCGGGCAGGTCGTGAAGATTCTCAACAACATGGTCCTGTTCGAGACCGTCGTTGCACTTGCCGAGGCCAAGGCAATCGGTGAGCGTTCTGGCGTTGACCCGGTACTGCTATTCGACGCGCTGTCGAAGGGTTCTGCCGACAGCTTCGCGCTGCGCAATCACGGTATGAAGTCGATGCTGCCAAACCAGTTCCCCGAGCGTGCGTTTTCGGTCGCCTACGCACGCAAGGATCTGGCGTATGCCTTGAGGCTCGCAGAGCAGACGGGGATCGACGCGCGCGGGGCTGCCAACGTCGACCAGTGGTTCCGCAAGGCGATCGAGAGCGGGTTGGGCGAGCAGTACCACCCGGTGGTCAGTCGCCTGATCGGCGCCTGAAACCTCGAATCGCTTGCACGACATGGCGCTCGAGTCGAAGCCAGGGGCAGGAGCCGCGACACCGGTCGACGGCGTTGCCGCCGTGGATCGTGCGCTGAAGATCGTCTACGCGATCGAGAAGGCCAGCGGGCCGCTGAGTCTGGCTGACCTGGCGCGCGCCACCGGTCTCTACAAGAGTACGTTGCTGAGGCTGATCGCGTCGCTCGAGCGAGGCGGCTTGGTTGTACGGCGTCCGGACCAGCGCTATGGTCTGGGGCCATTGGCTTTCAGGCTCGGGCGCGCTTTCGAGACAAACTATCACTTGAGAGAGTGCGTTGTTCCAGTGCTCGAATGGCTTGTCGCGAACGGAACCGAGAGCTCGTCGTTCCACGTCAGGCACGGCGACGACGCGCGGCTGTGTCTTTTCCGCGTCGATTCGCCACACGCGACGCTCGATCGGGTGCGTGCCGGCGACCTGCTGCCCATGGACAGAGGGGCGCCGGGCAGGGTGCTTCGCACGTTTCGTGCTGGATGGGGCGGCCACCCGAACGTGCAATTGATGTCGAGATCGATAGGCGAGCGAGATCCGGCGTGCGGAGCGCTTTCGTGCCCTGTATTCGGTCCGGGTGGCGAACTCCTTGGGGCGATCTCTCTGTCGGGTCCGCTCGAGCGCTTCACTGGCGCACGGATCGACGAGATGTCGCGACTGCTGCTTGCTGCGGCCGAAACAGCATCGCGCGCTCTCGGAGGACCCTGGCCATCGACCAGCCGACGCGGGGCCGGCAGAATTCAAGCGCGAGCCGGAAAGATGATGGAGCAGCCATGAACGTACTGCCCGAGTACGAAGTGTATGCGATTCGCTATGCGGAGATGCCGCGTCGGCGCCGGGACAACTTCATATCCGGTGATCCGCACGACAGCGCGATGCCGATGGACTTCTTCGTGTGGTTGATCCGCTCGCCCGAGCGGATCGTGCTGATCGACACGGGGTTCAATTCAGCAACTGCGCGGACCCGCGACCGCAAGCTGCTGCGATGCCCGATCGACGCGTTACAGGTGCTTGGCGTGAGCGCCTCGCAGATCGAAGATGTGGTACTGACTCATCTGCACTACGACCATGCCGGGAACCTGCCGAAGCTTCCTGCCGCAAGGTTCCACGTACAGGACTCGGAACTCGCATTTGCCACAGGGCGTTGCATGTGCCACGTGTCGATCCGACATACCTATTCGGTCGACGATGTCACCGAACTCGTGCGAAAGGTCTACGCGGACCGGGTCGTGTTCCACGACGGCGATGAGTTGCTTGCGCCTGGCATAGAACTGATGCTGATCGGAGGGCACACGCGTGGTCTGCAGGCGGTGCGGGTACACACCGCGCGCGGCTGGGTAGTGGTGGCATCGGATGCCAGTCATTACTATGAGAATCTGCATGCTGGCCGTGCGTTTCCTCTGGTCGACAGTGTCCCGGCGATGCTCGAAGGCCATCACCGTCTGTTGGGCGCCGCGGATTCGGCAGAACACGTGATTCCCGGGCACGATCCGCTGGTGCGACAGATTTACCCGGCGTTCCCTGGCGACGAGATCGGCATCAGCTGCCTGCACCTTCCTCCGGCACGGTGATCGCGAGGGACGTTGCCTGCATCTTTTGCACTGGGTCGAGCCGGTGCCCGGTGGAGCGGACGCCCTACGACGCCTGCTCCCTGCAGATGGAGAAGTAGTCACGTCGCTGTTGCGTGAGCCAAGGCGGGCCACTGTCAAGGCCGGAGACCTTTACGACAACTGTGGAGATTGAGCCATGGCGCTCGACGCGGAATCATTCGACCTGCTGCTGAGTTCCGTGCAGCGCTTCATTCGTGATCGGCTGATGCCACACGAGGATGATCTCGAAAATGACGACGATGTGCCGGCCGACATCGTTTCGGACATGAAGGAGATGGGTCTGTTCGGGTTGTCGATTCCGGAGGAGTACGGTGGCGTCGGCTTGTCGATGAGCCAGGAGTGCCGGGTCGCATACGAGTTCGGGCATACGGCTCTGGCGTTTCGTTCGGTGTTCGGCACCAACGTGGGCATCGGTTCCCAGGGAATCCTCATGGACGGCACGGAAGAACAGCGCCGCGAGTACCTTCCGCGGATTGCCACCGGGGATCTGATCATTTCGTTCGCCCTGACGGAGCCGGATGCGGGTTCGGATGCGGCCGCGATCCGGACGCGAGGCCAACGTGACGGCGACCACTACGTGCTGAACGGCTCGAAGCGCTTCATCACAAATGCGCCGCGCGCCGGGGCGTTCACGCTGATGGCCAGAACCGATGGGCCGGGGGCGGCCGGAATCAGCGCGTTCATCGTGCCGTCCAACCTACCGGGGATCAGCCTGGGAAAGCCTGATCGAAAGATGGGCCAGCGTGGGACCAAGACTTGTGACGTGACTCTGCAGGACGTGCGCGTGCCGGCCCGGATGATCATCGGCAACATCTCCGGACGTGGCTTCAAGACCGCAATGAAGGTTCTGGACCGCGGCAGACTTCATCTGTCGGCGTTGGCTTGCGGAATGGCCGAGCGTCTGCTCGGCGAGTCGCTCCGCTATGCGCGCGATCGCCGCCAGTTCGGCCAGAGGATTGGCGATTTCCAGCTGATTCAGGCGATGCTGGCCGACAGTCAGGCTGAATCGTATGCGGCGTGGTCGATGGTTCAGGACTGCGCGATGCGATACGACGCGAAACCTGTCTCGCAAAGTGAGCCGGATGTGAGCATGCGGGCGGCCTGCGCGAAGATGTTCAGTACCGAAATGGTCAACAGGGTTGCCGATCGAAGCGTCCAGATCCATGGTGGCGCTGGTTACATGCACGAATCGAAGGTGGAGCGCTTCTACCGCGACGTGCGCCTGATGCGACTCTACGAAGGCACTACGCAGATTCAGCAATTGATCATCGGGCGGGAGCTAATGCGCAGGGAATGACCGATGCGCCGCATTCAGACGGCGCGACGATGTCTCTGAGAGCTTCACCCTTCACGTCATTGATCGAACATACCGGAGTGTGCTCGACCATGCCCGAATTTCTCCTGTACGAACAAGACGGTGACATCGTCACGCTGACGATGAACCAGCCGGAAATGCGCAATCCATTGACCGGCAATACCGCCGTGCCCGAATTCGTCGAGGCCTGCGAGCGGATCAATTCCGATCGGACGGTCAAGGCCGTGATTCTGACGGGCGCGGGCACTGCATTCTGCTCGGGGGGAAACCTCAAGGACATGCTTCGCTACTCGCGCGACGAGATACCGGCAATGCAGATCCGCGACGAGTACCGTCACGGGATCCAGCGCTTGCCGCCTGCGCTCTACAACCTCGAGGTGCCGACGATTGCAGCGGTCAATGGCGCGGCGATGGGCGCCGGCTGTGATCTCGCCTGCATGTGCGACATACGGATCGCGGCCGACACGGCGAAGTTTGCAGAGAGCTTCGTGAAGGTTGGCATCATTCCAGGCGACGGAGGAGCGTGGTTTCTCCCGCGCATCGTCGGGATGTCGAAAGCCGCCGAAATGTCGTTCACCGGCGAGGCGATCAATGCGAACGAGGCGCTAGCTTGCGGGCTCGTGAGTCGCGTTGTGTCATCGGGAGAGTTGATGAATGCGGCGAAAGACTTGGCGCGGCGGATCGCATGTCACCCTGGTGCGACGCTCAGGCTCACCAAGCGACTGCTACGCGAAGGGCAGCGTGTCGGCCTGGATACGCTGCTTGAACTGTCGGCTGCGTTCCAGTCGATGGCGCACAAGACTCCCGAGCACGACGAGGCGATTTCAGCTTTCGTCGCGAAGCGGATGCCCGGGCGTTGACAGTCCGTCGGGCAGCAGGACCAGCAGCGTGGGCTACCCCCGTTTCTCCGGACACATTAGATGGCAACATGTGTTCAGTCCACTTTGCGTATTCTCGGCATCAGCACACCTCGAAATTCCTTGCCACGATCGTTCTAGAAATCAACAGCCTCGGAACGCAGTCGGCGAACTTGATGGACTCGTGGAAGGCTGCGATCTCGTCTCGTGCCAGCTCGATGCGGTCAGGCAGCCTGGCCGGCAGGGCTGCAATAGGCGCCTGTACGCTCAACGCATCGAAGCGAGTCTTTGTGCCGCCGATCGACGCCTGGCGAGCCAAGGTACGGTTCGCTCGCGTGCCGGCGAAAGTCCAGGTTTGCGCGGGCGCGCCGTCGGACCGAGACGTCACGAAGTTCGTTCCCGAGGACATCGGGATCTCCTCGGCCAGCGCCTCCAATGCTGTTCGTGCACGCCGAGACAAAGTAACGGTGGGCGCGGCGCCGTTCGCTAGCACCGTGCGGATGCCCTGACACACCTCGCGGCCCAGACTGCGTGCGCCACCCATCCAGCGCGCTTTGCCTCCGCCGGCAGCCGGCTCCAGCCACACGATCCGCTTCGACCAGTCGACGTCGGTGACCCGCCAACTTCTGCCAGCCAGCAAGAGCAGACGTTCATCGCGCTCGCCGGTCAACACCATCGGGTCGATGTAGCCGACTTCGGCGGCGCCGTGCCGGCCGGTCAGCAGTTGGGAACCGCTGAAGGACGCAAGCAGATCGCGGTAGTGACCGCGCGCGTAGCTGCTCTCGGTATGCGGACCCACCCGCACCACGCCCTCGGAGCGATCGAGGAACTGCTGTCCCACCAGGTGCTCGACGAGCACTTCAATGTCCGTGATGTGCAGTTCGGGGAACGACCCGTGGAGCAGATCGACCAACTCCTGCGTGGGGAGCTCGCCTCGCTCGAGGCTCAGAACCAACGCCTGTTGCGCGACGATGTGCCATGGCTCTGCAGGCGGCACAGCCGCCTCGACCCAGGCCTCGGACCACTTCTGCGTCACTCCTAGGGCCAGGAGGAGGGCGTTGTCGTTCGTGGTCAGGAAGAGGCAGTTGCGACGGTCACCGGTCCGCCGGCCCGTGCGGCCCATTCGCTGGAGGAACGATGAGACGCTCGATGGCGAGTCGATCTGGACCACGCGATCGAGATCGCCTACGTCGACGCCGAGCTCCAGCGTCGACGTGGCGACGATGACGCAGTCCCGCTCCTCGGAGAAGGCCGCTTCGGCCTGTCGCCGTTCGGACAAGCTGAGCGAGGCATGGCTGACGAAAGTCCGGATCGCATGGGTCCGCAACATGCTGCTCAGTTGCTCCGCGCTGCTGCGGGAGTCGCAGAAGACCAGCCGCTTCTCACCGCGATGCAGCCGCGCGATCACGGTGGCAGCGTTCTCGAGCGAGCCGACGTGGTCGATGGTCACGTCGGCGTCCGTGCTGACGCTCGCAGTGCCGACGACGCTCCTGCTTCCGGTGGGCGCCAACCAGGCCAGCAGCTCGCTCGGGTTGCTCACCGTTGCAGACAGGCCGATGCGTTGAAGCGGTCGCTCCAAATACTGGTCCAGCCGGTGCAGCACCGATCGCAGGTGCCAGCCGCGGTCGTCGCCGGCGAACGCGTGTAGCTCGTCGACGATCACCGCCTGCAGGTTGCCGAACCATGCAGGCCGATCGACCCTTGCAGAGATCAGCATGGCCTCGACAGATTCGGGCGTCGTGAGCAGGATGTCCGGCGCATCCTTGAGCGCCCGGTTCTTGCGCGACTGGGAGATGTCCCCGTGCCAGACCTCGACGCGGCGTCCCACCAGGCCGGCGTAGTGCGAGAGCCTGGGCTCCAGGTTGTTCAGCAGTGCCTTGATCGGGCAGACATAGAGAACGCTCGTCCCAGGCCACGCCTCGACGAGCATCCTCGACAGGATCGGGATCGCCGCCGCCTCCGTCTTGCCGCCGGCGGTCGGCGCGAGCAGCAGGCAATGAGTTCCCGCGTGAATCGGCGCGATCGCCGCCAGCTGGGTCGGGCGCAGCGTGCTCCAGCCCAGCGTGTTGACGACGTGGTACTGCAGGGAAGGGTGCAGTTGCTCGAATTCGCTCACGGCAGCTCGATGTCGTCCACCGAAGTGGCGCTTGCGGCCGCCCGTTCGACCACCGACATCTCGCTCTCGGCCAGCGTCAGGGTGTAGTGCCGGCGTGGATCGAAGTCCTCGTGTAGATCGACACGATCCAGAATGTCGGCGACGAGTTTCTTTAAGAACAACCGCGGCGCCACGCCGATCTTGCCGCCCAAGCCGCCGGCCACAGCGCGGGCCAGCGTGTCGAGGTAGCTGTCGTCCACGACGCTGCGCAGGCGCTGCTTATGGGGGCGGCCTTCAGCATAGATGTCTCGGACGCGTCGTCCCACGGCCAGCAGGGCTGTATGGTCGAAGGGTGCCAGGCGGATCTGGACCGCGCGGGGGTTGTCGAAGCGACGATCGGTGCCGAAGTCGACGTGCAGACGTTGGGCCAGCGGCGCGAGGCGCTGCACGCCCTGGGGGCCGTCGAAGAATGCCGGTGTGCCCGTGACGACCAGGTAGAGGCCGGGATACCGCCCCGCATCGATCTCGTCGATCCATTGCCTGAGAGCGTTCAGTCCCTTCTCGCGGGTGTCGGTGCGCATGCGCTGCAGCGTTTCCACCTCGTCCAGCACCATGACCAGACCGGAGTAGCCGCTGTCGCGAAGGATGGTGAGCAGGCCCACCAGGAAATTCGTGGCGCCGAAATGATCGAGGTCGCCCTTGATCCCCGCGGCGCGCTTCACGCTGGCCGCCACGTTCGGCTGGCCCGCCAGCCAGCTGATCAGCCCCTCGGCCAACATGCCATCGCCGGCCGCCAGCGCGCGACGGTAAGTGCGCAGCACGGCGGAGAAGGCCGGCGCGGTCTTGCTGATGGTGGACAGGCGTGCCTCCATCAGTGCGTCGGTGCGCGACAGCAGTTCCCCGGCGTCGTTGGGATCGACAGAAGCGTCGGCTAGAACATCCTGCTCCAGCGCATAGAACCAGCCATCGATGACACCGCGAAAGGCCCCGCTCGCGGAGTCTGCCGTGCCTAGGTGTTCTACGAGTCGGCGGTACACCGTCTCCAGGCGATGCAGCGGCGTTTCAGTCTCATTTATCTGGACTTCCGTCGCGGCAAAGCCGCGGGCGCGCGCGCGCTCCTGCAGCCAACGCCCGAAGAACGTCTTGCCCGTCCCGTACTCACCGCGTACAGCCTTGAACCCACCGCGGCCGGCGGCGACCGCCGCCAGCTCCTCGTCGAGAGTGGGTGCGAACGATTCGATGCCCACCGCAAGCGCATCGAGGCCGCTGCTGGGCACGGTGCCGCGCCGCAGCGCCCCGACGATGTCTTCTCGCCGTGCGGCGCTGATCATCGTTGCCCCCCTGGGCCACTGACGCGAAACTGCTGGTGCAACAGCGCGATGTTCAACTCCACGGTTCCGGCTGCCTCATCGATGACCAGCACCGGCGCCTGGTCGACGTTCAACATCCGCCTGACCGCGCTCAGCATTCCGCCCAGGCGGATCTCAGGCAGTGCGAGCCGCTGGGCCAACGCAGCGCGCGAGAGCTTGCCGCCGCGCTCGGACAACGCGCTCAGAAGCGCTCGCATCTTCTCGTCGGGCAGCGCAACCCGCGCAGCCAGTTGCCTCTGCGATGCGTAGATGGGACCGCTCAACAAGGCGCTGATCCAGTCCGGCGCTGTTGGCGCCGGCGCTGGCGGCAGCTCGGTCTCCTCGAACAGCTGGGGCTGACCGGCTTGCACGCTCGGCTTGCGGGCAGCGGCTCGCACCGGTTGTGCGACGGCGGGCTTGGCTTCCTTCGGTTTCGGGATCGGAGGCAGCTCCCACCACTCGGGTTGAGCCGGCGGCGCCGGCCTCCATCCCGGAAGGTTGAGTCCCAGGGGAACCATCACCGCGAGGGGCACTGTCACCTCCTGGGGCGACAGCCCACCGTGGTAGCCGTTCTTGCGCCCGCCGTACCGAGTGCTTTCTCCCCAGAGGCACACGACCGTGTTCGAGCCATCGCTCGTCACCACGCGTCCTCCGCTCACCGCTAATTCGTGTGGCCCGCGGTTGTCAGTGCCTGGGCGCCAGCGGTCGCTCTCACCGCCGTTACTCACCTGCGCGGTGCCGTCTTCCAGCAGGTGCCCATGGTCGGCGGTGATCACCACCACGCGCCTGGCTTCCCGCGCTTCACGCAACAGAGGCAGTAGCAGCCGGAGGTCTTCGAGCGTCCAGCGCTGATGCAGCTGATCAGGCCCGCTCAGGTGATCGTCAACCGCGTTGTAGACCACGCCGATCACGCGTTGATGAGGGTCAGCAATCGCCGCGCGCACCTCGGGTGCCAAGTTGGTCGCGTCGGCCAGATCGCCCTTGTGGAACAACCGGGGCGGTACTCCGGCGCGGCTGTGCGCCAGAAGCGCTGCATGCGTCGAAAACCCCGAGCGCTCCTGGGCGGCAGCTCCGAGCGTGAGTCGTCCACAAAGCAGGCTGGTGCGGCTCACCTCGGTGACGGTGGGCAGTGCCGCCACGCCGACGAGAGGCTGCCCGAGCTCGGCTGGCACCATCTCGGCCCAGCCATGGCTTGCGCTGCGCGTGAACAGCTCCCGAAAGATGCTGATGCTCAACCCATCCATCACCAGCAACAACGTGGGGTGGGCTGCCGCGATCGGCGCCACGACATGCTCGAGCACGCATTCGACCGGTACCAGGCGCCCGTCGAGGGATGGCTTGTTCGCGTTCCACTCGATCAACGTCTGGGCAAACGGCTTGGCGAACGTGTTCCGCCGCGCGATCAGAGCCTCGCGACACGCGCCGTAGGCTTGCGAGAGTTCCGCGATCTCGTCGCCGCCGAGCAGACGGAAGCGCGCCCAATCCACGAACGCACCTTCGTCCGCCTGCCACGCCACAGCGCTTGGTAGCGATGTGGCCGCCTTGGGGGCGTTCAGTAGCCATCGCGCCAGCCGGCGCGCCATGCCGACGCGCTCCGCGCGTGGCGCTTGCGATGCCATTAGCGTGTGCCTCAGGACTCGGTCGGCCTGCAGTTCCACCTGGGCCAGGTTGGCCTCCTTGGGTTCGGCGACGTGTGCTGACAAGGCCAGCGCGAAGTCCTGCATCCGCTGGTCCAGTGCCGCCGGAAGCAGGTCGCTCAAGTGAGCGAATTCGGCGACGCGTAGGTCACGCAGCAAGGCATCCGCGCGCTCGAGTGCCACGCGCGCTGCCTCCAGCCCGGCTGACCGCACGACTTGCTCCGCGGCGCGAGCCCACGCGCGGCCTTCCGGCACGCCGATGTGTTTGTCGTTGACGTACCGCTCCAGGCGGATCGCCGCTTGGCCCAACGGCGCCAGTCCTTCGCCCTCCGGCGCAAAGACCGCGCCGCAAACCAGCCCCAGCGGCAAAGCGTCGGCCGTGCGGCCGGCTTCAACGCAGCCTAGGACCATTTCCCCTGCGCTGCCGGCCGTCTCAGCGAGCCAGCGCATGACGTCCGCTCTGGCTGCTGCGGGCAATTGATCCAGTGTGGCTTCGGCGCCGGCAGTCATCGACCAGTTCAGCAGGGCGACCGCATCCGGGCGTGCTGCCGGAATCCGCAGAAACCGTTGCAGCACTTCCTGCCACGCCGTCTCCAGGCCGAGAAAGCCATTGGCCACGGGCGGGTAGGGGCCCTGTGCCGCGCCGTCGATCAGGCACTGCGGCATCCAGGCGAAGCGCCCCAGCCGGGCGTCGGTCTCCTTGGCCTGGAACAGTTGACGGACGATGTCCCAGCCCTCGGGCTGAAACACTCGCGCGCGCGCCAGGCGCGCCGCGATGTCCTCGGCGATCTCATGCGTCGCCAACGGTGTGAGGACCACCAGCCCCGCCGTTGCGGGGTCATGCTGCTCCACATCGCACAGCGCCTCGCGGATGGCCAAGGACGACTCGCACCACCGCAGCGCGAACTGCCGGCCACGCTGGTTCAGCGTCTCGGGCCACGGCTGACGAGCTTTCGCCCGAATTGCCAAGGCCACGGTGGATGGATCGCTCGCCAGCACCCGCTCGAGCTGCGCCGCGATCTGCGGGGTGGACAAGCTCATAGCTTCGTGCCCTTGCGCTCCAGGCGCCAGCTGAGGGTGAGTTCCAGATCGCGGTCGCGGGCGATGCGCGCTTTCAAGTCATCCAGCTCCGCCACCGCGGCGGCGCCGGTCAGATGAAGCGCCTGCTTCTCTTCCACCACCTCCGGGCCGTTGAAGCCCGGCGCGGGTGGCAGCACCGGGGGCAGTGGCGTGGGTGCAGCACTCCCGCCAGGAGGCACCGGTGCAGGTGCAGGTGGCTGCGCGGGCGCAGCGGCCGCGAGCAACTGCATGGCGTCTCGCTCGAGCTCCGCCAGCCGCGACTTGAGCGGGACGACATGCTCGTCGGCGGTCAGCACCTCGGCGAGGCGAGTCATGATGCCGGCCGCTGCATCGCGTCGATGGTCCCCGAGATCGCGGACCACGTCGAACAACTGCCAGTTGCCGTTGGTGAGGGCATCGGCGCACGCCTGCGCTTGGCCGAGGGTGCGGCTCACCGCCGCCTCCGAGGTATTCAGGGTCGCGGTGGCCAGCGATGTCACGACATCGCCTTCCGCGGCCTGCGTGAGCGTGGCCAGCAGCGCTTGCGCAGATTCCGCCGATTGCTGGCGGGCACCGGTGGCGCCCGCTGCATAGCGGTTCGACCGGTCACGGACCTGTGCGACTAGCCGGCCCACTGCTTCGCGCTTGCCGCTGGCCACTTGCTTCACGTCATCGACCAAGCGGCCGACGTTGGCCGCATTGAGCGTCTGCGCGAGCGTCAGGCCGAAGAGGCTGGAGGCGCGCTGCAGCGCCGTCTGCCAGTCGGCGGCGTTGGGCAGCGCCTGTTCCTTCAACTCCAGGTCGTCGGACAGGCTGTCGATGGTGGGCTCGACTGGCCCGCCGCGCAGCGTGAAGCGGCGGTTGGTGGACGCGGCGTACGCCAGGATGATCAGGTTCTGCAGCTCGATCGGCAGTCCCATCGGCACCGGGGTGTCGATCCAGCCGCGTAGCTTGGCCACCGTGATCGCCCCGCCGCCATCGCGCGCATGGCTCTGCCCGAATCGCGACTGCCAGTGCGGCTCGATCAGCAGATGGGTCTCGCCCATCTGGCCAAGCTGGCAGGGGTTCACGACAGCGCGTACCAGCTTGCGCGTCGAGCTGTCTTGCACCAGCCCGCGCTGGCCAGGCGATTCGACGGCCTTCTGCACTTCGGGCCAGACCTTCTTGATGACGCTGACCTTGATCTCGGTGTCGAACTCGGGATGCGCCGGGTACTGGTGGGCAAACAGCTGGCCCAGCAGGCTCTCGAAGGCACTGCGGAAGTCGGCGCCCACAGGAGGGCGCGGCGACAGTGTCGGGTCCAGCGACTGGAACTGCTGGTCTGCCGTGAGCGGATTGCTCACCGCGTCACGCGGCTCGGTGCTGATCCCGTAAGCCACTTCGAGTTGCGACCGGAGCTTGATCCGCAGCTGGTCGAGCTGATTCCTTGCCAGCGCCTTGGCCTGCACACGGTCGACGAACGACAGGTGCGCAGCGTAGTTGTCGAAGCGGTCGCCTTGCAGGATGTAGTCGAGCACGACCAGGCGGCCGAGGTCGGCCAGCGCCTTGTTGCTGAGGAAGGAGGGCAGCCACACGAGCGTCCGCGTGTCGCCGCCGCGGTACGCGCCCAGACGTGCCAGGTCATCCGCCGGGCCGAAGTTCGCGTCGTCGAACGGAAAGTCAATCACCACCGACCAGGCGCCCGAGCGGCCACGCAGGCGGTCGTCGGTCATCTCACGGACGTTCTCGTACAGCAGCTCGACCTCACGCCGCGTGCCGCGCCAGACGAACTCGTAGGTCGTGAACAACCCGCCGGCGTCCTGAATGCCCAGCTGCTCGAACAAGGTCTCGCGGATCTTCTTTCGCCGATTGCCGGCGTTGTCGTTGGCCTCGGCGGCACGCAGGATGGGCTCGATGTCGACGCCGGTGACCTGGATCGAGATCACCGGGTTCTGGTCCTCGGTGATCTTGATCTCGCCGATCTCGCTGGCCCAGTCGCGGCACTTGCGCAGCACATCCTGCGCCTCGCGCCCGGGGATGGGCGAGCGGAAGGTGCCGTGGTTCAGCGCGGCCAGGCGCTGCGCAGTCAGGCCCTTGAGCGATTCCACCTCGGGCACCAGTGCGCCGAGCAGCAGTGTCTTGAGCAGGCGCGCGTCGTTGCGCAGGTTCTTGGCCGCCGTCGGGTCCGCCTGGCCGAGCTTGATGGCCTCCCAGGTGACGCCGTGGTGGCGCTCAAGCATGGGCAGCAGCCGCTGGTTGTACAGGCGCTTCGCGTTGTCGAAGTGGAGGCGCATGCCTTCCGAGAACGGTTCGTCGCCTTCGGCGATGGCGTCGTACAGGTCGCCGACCGGAATCAGCTGCCCGAGCTCCAAGTCTGCCCGACGGTCCACCAGCAACTGCAGCATCAGCTTCAGCGCGGTGCGCTCGCGCTGCAGCGCCGCCGAGACAGCGATCAGCGTCTGCACCAGCGCCGGGCTGAACGGATAGACCTTTCGGAACATCTCCCGGTCGGCCGTGGTGGTGAGCAAGGTGTCGAGCACGTCCTTGCGCATCTTCATCACGTCGTCGAACGTGGTCTGCAGCGTCTGGCGTGCGGCTTCGTCCACAGGGCGCAGCACGCGCTTCTCGGCGATGGCCGGCAGGTTGCGGTCTTCCAGCGTGATGCGGTGGAAGCGCGCTTCCCAGTGCTTCAGCACATCGCTGAACTGCAACTGCACCGAGCCGGCCAGGTTCTCGCCTACCAGGTCGCGCAAGTCGCGCTGCCGGGCCACGAAACTGATCAGGGGCACGGGCCGCTCGGCATTGGTGGCCTCCACCAGCTTCACCAGCTTCGTGCCCTCGCGGCTGACGAAGTTGACGTCGGCAGCGTGGCTCGCGAGCCAGAGCACCAGCTCGTCCAGGAACAGGATGACCGCGTCGTAGCCCAGCGCCTGGGCGTGACGACTCATGATGCTGAGCCCATCGTCGAGCGAGACGAACGACTCGCCGCTGCCAGCCAGGCTGCGGTACGCCGAGAAGTACTGCGTGATCAGGTCGCCAACGAGGCGCGAACGCTCCTCGCCATTGGGCGGCTCCAGCATGGCCGCTTCAAAGCTGGCGGCGTCCCAGCCGCTCTCGAACTCGCCCCAACCGCCACCGCCGCCCCCTGCGCCTCCAGCACCCTTGTTCAACTGGGCGAAGAAGGGCTCATCGCCCATGCGCTCGCGCAGTTCGCGCGCATCCTTGAACAGGCCCTCGGCCAGGTAGAAACCGGGCACCGGCGCCTCAGGGTGCTTCTTGCGCACGAACTCGGCGTACTGGCCGAGGATGGCCGACTCCATGTCCCGCGCGCCGATCATGTGATACGGCACGAGCAGGAACTTGCGCCCATGCGTCCAGCTGTGGCATGCCACGACATCGGCCAACTCGGGAATCGAGCGTGCCTGCGTGTTGCCGGCCAGCAGCAGGTTGAGCACCGCCATGAAGTGGCTCTTGCCGGATCCGAAGCTGCCGTGCAGATAGGCGGCCTTGCTGCTCGCCGTCTGCACGGCCTGCTGGATGAAGCCCAGGGCGTTGCTGAAGGCATCGACCAGCTGCGGCGTCACCACGTAGTCGCGCAGCGTCTGCTCCGGCTCGGTGACCCCCTTGGTGAGTTGCAGGACGAAGTCGCCCTGATGCACGCGCTCGGGGATAGTGATTAGGTCTTTCAGAAGCGGCATCAAGAAGCTCCCACCCTGGCGGCCGCCTTTTGAGGCGGACATGTTGTGCAAATGAACGTATGGTCGGAACGCGTTAAAAAATAGCCACTTCTTTTAACATATAGCATCCACGAACGGTCCGCGCGGTTCATCGCGTCAGAAGCTCGAACAGAGCCCGATTGATGAAATAGACCTCTCGGCCCATCTTCTGGCCGTGCAATACGCCCAGCCGCTCCAGCTCGCGCAGATACTTCGCGCAGGTCTGCCGGGTACCCATGCCCGCCCGTTCGAGGAATTGGATCTTGCAGTAGGGCTGCCGGAAGATCTGCTCGATCAGGTCCTTGCTGTAGACGCCCGGCGCTTCGCGCTGCACCCGTTCGCGCACCGCTTCCATCAACTTGAGGATTTCGGTGATTTGCTGGCGCGTGCGCAGCGACGTCTGCTCCACCGCGTCGAGCATGTACAACACCCAGTCCGCCCAGGCACCTTCCTCGGTTACGCGCCGCAGACCCTCGTAGTACGCCGACTTGTGATCGATGATGTGGCGCGACAGGTAGAGCACGGGCAGGTTCAACAGGCCGCGGTCTACCAGGTACAGGATGTTCAGGATGCGCCCCGTGCGTCCGTTGCCGTCCGGAAAGGGGTGGATCGCTTCGAACTGGTAGTGCACGAGCGCCATCCTCACCAGGACGTCCAACCCGTCGTCGGCATGCATGAAGTTCTCGAGGTCGCGCAGCTTGTCGCGGATGACCTCTTCGCCTTCGGGCGGCGTGTAGATCGTCTCGGCGCGGCTGTTGACGATGCGGGTGCCGGGTGTGCGACGCACGCCGAAGTCGGCCTGCTTGATGAGTCTGGCGATGTCGACGAACAGACCCGTCGCCAGCGGCCGCTTCCTGATCCCGTCGAACCCGTACTTCAATGCCTGCCGGTACCTCAGCACTTCCTTGGCTTCGAGACTGGCTGGTTGCGCTTCATCCGATGCGGCCTTGAATAGCTCGTCGTTGGTCGTCAGGATGTTCTCGATTTCCGACGATGCCCTCGCTTCCTGCAATACCAGACTGTCGATCAGCATGGCCTGGTTGGGCATGCGTTCAGCCATGCCCTTGAGTTCCGCGAGTGCTCGACTGGCCGTGATCGCCTTCTTCAATACCGCTTGCGTCTCGACGGTTACCGCGGGCGGCAGCGGCGGAAGATCGTTGTAGGGTCGATTGCGATCGAACATCTCGTCACCTCGGAGCGCGAGTCAAGGCTTCGGCCAATGAAGTGGGAAGGCCTTCGTCCTTCACGATTCCGTCTGACGCCGGGCGAAAGAGTGCTTGCAGGATCAATTGCCGATCCTCCTTGCTCGCCAGTCGATCGCCTTCGAGCAAGGACAGATATGTCTGCACCATCACGACTCGCTCGCCGGAGTCGGTCAGGAGGTGCAGGTGACTGAGAAACATACGGACGAACAGCCTCACGCCCCAGACCAGAAAGATGGCGATGATGACGAGAATCCCGATGCGCCAGCTTTCAGGCGAAGCGTTTGGCGCCGTCCCTTGGAGGAGTTCGTGGACCTGCGAACCCAGGACTGCTGCGGCGATAGCGATCCCTGCGAATGACGCGATTCCGGTCACCCATGCCAGATTCCGATGTCCAACGCGCTTCTTCTCCCAGTATTCGGCCGGCGCCCGTAGTGCTATTTCCTCCCGGAACGTCTTGCGGAGCGATTCCATGTCCTCTGCATGCTTGCCCCTGAGCTTGTCGAACTCATCATGCCGAGAGGTCTGCGCATCGTTGAACTTCGTGGACTGATCGGACTCGGCGACGCGGATCGTCCTTGCCAACGCGTCGTAGTCACGGTGCAGCGCTTCGTATGTTTCGGTTTTCTCGTTAACCAGCTGTTCCGCCTTGGTGCGAAGCTGCTCGAACGATTGTTCCGCTGCCTGCTTTCGCCCTTTGGCCACCGCGGCATGCAGGTTGAATCTCTCAATCAGACCTTCGATCAAGCCTCGCCATGCGTTCAGCTCTTGCGGTTGGAACCGTGGTTCACCGCTCTGCGAACTTACGAAGACCGCGGCGAAATTGCTCGCCGCCAAGTCACCTGCTTCGTTCCGGAAGGTCTCGATTCGCTTGGCCAGTGGCGTAGAGCTGTGAGGCAGACGGTGTCGCAGGAATACGTCTTCCACTCGGCTCTTGCATGCCTCTTTCTGTTGTTCGGCATGTTGTGGATTCGAAGTCAGATGCTGTTGCGCTTGACTAGCGTGGTTGGCGGCACGGTTTAGCCCATCAACGCATTCACGCAGGGCGTTCTCGTGGTCTCCACGCGTACGTTGCATGAGCCACGACCAGTTCGCTTGTTCCGTCTGGATCCAGCGTGTCAACACTGCGTAATCAGTCGGCGCCAATTGCCCGCCGTTGTCACCCAACTCGAGCGTGAAGAGTGGCTCCGCCTTTGGCGTGGGTGGCGCTACAGCTGATTCCATCGTCGTGCGTTCCTTCGAACCAGGTGTCAGATGGCGAGCCGCCGTCCACGACGGGTCGGCGCTGCCGCGGGCCTCCAGGCCCTGAGGTCCTCCAGCGTGAACCCCAGCCCCCGAGCCTCCTCGACGACGAAGCCCCGGTAGTACGTGCCCATGCGCTCGCCGTAGGTAGGATCGATCTCGTTGTGCCATTGCTCCAGCCAAGGCACCAGTTCCAGCAGGCCGGCGAGCAGCGGCTGCAGGCGAGCAGGCTCCCAGCCTTCGTTCTCCTTCATCTCGAGGTAGTAGGCGGCAAGGACGGTGGCCTGCTGAAGATGGTTCCAGCCGGCCCAGGCGATGGGCAGGCTGGTATCGGCGCCGCGTTCGCAGCCGGGGTAGCTGACCCAGCGCTCCTTCGGAACGTCCAGGCCGCCGCGCAGGCGCCAGAAGTCTGCCTTCAGAAAGTCCTTGTTCTGGTACTTGGGCGGCACGGGGATCTTGCCGACGTTCTCGCCGGCGTCCTCGCGTCGCTGCAGCGCCCAGGTGTCTTCCCATTGCGCGCGCTTGCGCAGGCCCATGTCGGTGTAGCGCAGCACGGGCAGAAACGGCACCGATTCGCCGGCGACGAGTTCAGCAATCACCTGCGTCAGGTTGAAGTCCGCGTGGCCGGCGTAGACCTCGGCGATCTGCATGAAGCCGGCGTCGACGCGCACTGCGTCGGCCAAGCGGTTGATGGTGATGAGCTGAGGTGGGCGGTCGGCGGTGCCGGACCACAGGTGTGGCGCCTCCAGTCGATCGAGCAGCCAATCGCGCAGCGCAGTGTGTTCCAGGTCGTCCCAGGCCGCCCACTCCCAGCGACGCTTGCAGCCCATGCTCTCGATGAGGCCGATGTTGCGCTCGCGCTCGATCAGGTCGATCCGACGCCGTACCACCTCTCGGTAGTCGGCGGGCCACCGACCGGGGATCTCGGTCACCGGTGCGATGCCCAACCATTCGAACCAACGCGTCTCTAGCTTTCCCGCGGCTGCCCTGCGCGCCAGCACGATCTCAAACGCACGCTCACCACGGTCCACCTCGGGCGGGTCAGCGTGCTTTACGGCCATTGGGTCGATCTCTGCAGGCAGCACACCGTACAAGCCGTAGACGTGCCAATCGAGCTCTTCCTGCCAGGCCACCATCTGCTTGCGGATTGAAACTGCTTCGGCGCGCGCACGGTCGAGCACGCCACGGCTCGGCACGGTTCCAAGTGAGGTCGCGGTCGAAACTTGGGCGGACGGCATACAGGAGGTGAGCCGCAACGCAAGATCGTCAAGCTGGCGCGCCAATACCACCGGGCGCTCGGCCACAAGCGGGAACTCGGCGACCGTGGTCGAGTTGAAGGCGTAGAAGTCATGCCACTTCTCGTCCTTGCTGCTCCCACCGCCAGGGCCGCCCTTGTTGTGACAAACCTGCTGGAACCAGAAGCACGCCACCGACGAATTGAGCAGTCCGAGCAGCCCGAGGTGCTCGTCCTCGCTGCTGCCTGCCGGCAGTTTGATCACCGGCGCCGTCTGCTTGAAGACCTTGCCGCCGCGGTCGAGGACGAAGTGGTTGTGGGTTGCGACTTCGCCAAAGGTGATCAGGCATGCGGCCGAGACACGACTCTCAATGAACTGCATGTACTGGTCCCAACGAAAACCGTGCTGTTCGGCAGTCTTGCCGAACATCACGCGGGATCGAAGGAAAACGCGGTTGCGCCAAGACCAGCGGTCATAGGTCGAAGCCACCGCATACGGAGCTGGCTCGAAGCCGCGGGGCGTCTCGCTGTAGGGAAACTCGACAAGGTTTCCGGGGTGGACCGTCCAGTCCCGAACGGCATCGCCTAGGACAAACGCTCGCGTCGGCGCGCCAATGCGCGAGGCGATATGCGGTGGTACCAAGAATGCTTCGTCTTCGCCCGTGATCGCCATAAACCCGATCGACTCGGCCTGTTCGCGGAGCCTTCTCTCTGCGGCTTCTTCGATTACCTCCCGAAGCTCGGCAGCCCCCCCGCCGCCGATGCTCCAAGGATGCTTAGCGAACGTCTCCCTCGGCGTATCCCCCACGCTGACGAACTCGCTCTCCGAGCCGGCAACGTCCACCTGTCCGACGATCGCCGACCACACCAACCCCCGCGCCGGATCGTCAGGCGTGCTCGGCTCGCCCTTGATGCCCATCACCGTGCGCACCGTGTCGCCCACCGGCGCGCGGTGGCGGCCGAACAGGATGACGGTCGGCGTGCCGTGGCCGGGGATGTAGGCGCCCGAGGTATCGATGACGTGCGTGAGATCCAGCCGCGGCAGCACCTGCTCGATCAGCTTGCTACCGAACTCGCGCTTCATGAAGCTGTTGGCGGTAATCAGGCCCACGAAGCCGGCGGGGCGGCCGTTGCCGGTGAGCGCCAGCTCGAAGAAGCGCTCGGTGAACGGCGCACCGAGCGAATACTTCATGTGGCAGCTGGCATAGCGCTGCCGGTAGGCTGCGTTCAGCGCCGCGTCCTTGACGACGATGTACGGCGGGTTGCCGACCACTGCGTGGTACTGGCGGCCGAGGATGCGGTTCAGGTCGGCCAGGTCCTCGCTTGCGTAGGCGTGCGCCAGGGCTGTGCCGGCGTAGTGCCCGGCGTCCTCGAACATGCCGGCGGTGGCGGTGAGACCGAAGCGCGCGCCGTGCAGCAGGCTGTCGCCGATGGCGACGTTGAGCCTGAAGTCGGGCGCTCCGGTCAGCCGATCAACACCACTGACCTCGAGCGCCGCCACCAGCAGCCGGAAGCGCGTGATCGCGACTGCGAACGGATTCAGGTCCACACCGGCAACGGCGTCCAGCGCGCGTTTCGCAATGTCACGCGGGTTGCGTGCGGGCTCGTGTCGAAGCCATTCATCGACCAACCGGCGAAAGCCTCCCAGCAGAAAGTGCCCCGAGCCGCAGGTGGGGTCGATCATCCGCACTTCGCGGAAACCGAACTCCCGGATCGCCGGCGTCAGGGTGCGGTCGAGGATGAACTCCTCAACGAACTCCGGCGTCTGAAGCAGCGCGTAGCGCTTGCGCGTGGCTTCCGACAGGTCTTGGTAGAGATCGCCCAGGAAGCGGGTGTTCCACTCAGGGTCGGTGAAGTCGTGCGCGAGTGTGCCGGTGTTGGGGTCCACCTGTTGCCAGAACTGGCGCAGGACCATCGCCGCATCGCCGCTGATGCCGAGGCGAAAGACCGGGTTGTGCGCCTCGTCGAAGAAGGTATGCAGTCCTGGCAGCGTGCCGGCTTCGCGGAAGGACGCGAGCAGGTAGTCGCGGTCGCTCTCCAGCGGCTTTTCGCGGAAGTAGGCCTCGTGCCGGTCGCGCGCCAGCGCCAGTCGGTCGGACTCCGGTGTGCCGCCCAGCCAGGGGCGCTCGACCAGTTCGTTGTCCTCGATGAAGCGCAGGAACACGCAGCTCAGCAGCCAGTGCACACCTGCCTGCGTGATGACCTGGTCGGCCCAGCTCTCGAAAGTCTCTGCCGTGCGGTCGGCGTCGCGGGCGGCCTGCCACTCTGCCTGCAGGCCGGCTTTCAGCTCGGCTACGTCGGCGATGCGCTGGCGCAGGTCGTCTTCGAGGCGCTTGAGCAGGCGGGTCAGGTCCGCGAGCAGTTGTGGGGCGTTGATCACTGAGCTGTTCTTTCCGTTGTGGCGTTCGGCATCGCGGCGGCGCGGATCTACGGGGCGACGCTCGCCCGGTGTTTGTTCTCCACCCAGGCCTGCGCCAGCGCCAACGTGCGGGTGTTCTGGATGTTGTTCACGATCGGCACCGCGACGCCATCGATGACCGGTAGGCCCTGGTGAGTCGTGGGCAGCAGCAACCACACACTGGGCGTGTGTCCAGGACGGCCGGCGTGCTCCTCGACCTCGGTGATCAGTGTCATCAGGTCGTACCGGGCGAGCAGGCCGGCACTGACCAGCAGGATGGGCGCTGTGCCTTGCAGCAGTGCGGTGCGCAGGGTGGGCAGCGTTCTTTGCACCAACCGCTGCAGGTTGATCCAGTGCCGGCTGCCGCGGTCGGCGGCGTCAGCCTCGAGGACCACGTTCCAGTCGACGCGGGCGGCTGTTGCCTGCTCACGCAACGCGCCCAGCAGCAGCGCGTCGAAGTTCACGCGCTGCAGGGGAGCGGGCTGGGTGCCAGGCTGCCCGAAGCGGTGCAGCAGTTCAGCTTCGGCCCGGCGCGCGATGCGCGGGTGAACGGTCAACACCAGAAGGCCACCTTGTTGAAGGCTTCGGGTGAGGCGCTCCTCGACCGCGGTGGCGTCGGCCAGTTCGGCACCGGCGCCGTCGCCGGCGGCCCGCAGCGTGAGCTCGGTGGTGTGACGCGAAAACACCGTGGTGGTGCCGGCCGTCTGCGCGCTGCCCAAGGTCGAGAGTCGGTACGCGCCGGCGCCTTCCGCGGCAGACGGGTCCCAACTCAGCGGCGCGCCGGCCTCTTCGAGCAGGCGGTCCAGCTCGGGGCGGCCGGGCAAGGCTGAGGCCTCGGGATAGCGACCGCGCACGCGGTCCTGGATTTCGCGCAGGCGCAATTGCGGCGCGCCGATCAGCGCGCCCAAGGAGTGGCGCAGGGCCTGCAGCGGTGCCATGCCGCGGGGGTAGATCTCCTGGCGGCTGGATAAGGCCGCCTTGCGCGACGCCGAGGCGGCCAGACGCAGTAGCCGGGTGGGGGTCAGCGCGGCAGTGGGCGCGCCTTCAGCGGCCAGTGCAGGGGGCAGGGGAACGCCTTCCAGCGTTTCGAGCACGCGGGGTGGCGGGAGCAGGGGATCGGCCAGGGCGCATGCGTCTGCGGCGGCGCCGAGCTGCCGCGCGTAGTCGGCCCAGGCCGAGGCGCTGGCAATCAACGCACAGGGCTGGTGGTCAAACGCCTCGAGTCGCGGCTGGTCGAGGTGCGACTCCGCTTCGACCGCGGCACGCAGCACGGCGGTGGCCTGGCGCAGCCGCTCCGCGTCGTCCTGCGCCGCGCAGCCGCGCAGTGCGAGCAGGGCCATGGCGCTCTCGTGCGCGCTCATCACCTGGCCCTGGCTGCGCAGCAGGGTGTCGAGCTGCTGCCGCAGCTCGGTGAACGCAGGGTTCTTGAGCCAGCGCTCGCGGGCCTTGATGAGCGCGGCGGTCAGCGTGCCCCGGTCGACCTGGTTGGCTTGCGCCGACTCGCCAAGATTGGGCCAGGTGCCGGCCTGGACGCTGTCGTCCAGCCCGAGGTAGTGGGCAAGGGCGGCTTCCTCCGGGCGGTCATCGCCGGCGGGGCGGCGCGGCAGCAGCTGCGCGGCCAGTTCGTTGACGCTGACGGCGCCGCCGACTTCCTCGTCCGCATCGTGCGCAGTGCTGCGGCCCTGTGTGAGGTCGGGACGCAGGCGGGCGAGTTCCTTGGCGGTGAGACGAATCTCCTTGCGGATCTTGTCGCCCACGCCGCGCAGATAGCGAAAGCGGATGCGATCGACGGCCAGCAGTTCGCGGGCGTTGTGGATGCCCATGCGCTCCAGGATGTCCTGCGCTTCCAGGCTGTAGCCCAGCTCGGCCATCGTGGTGAGCGGCGTGGCCGTCATGGCGATGGCGGCAAGGCCTTCCGCTGCGCCGGTCTCACCCGGATGAACCGTCTGCCGAGCGGCAAAGATGGCGCGCCACGCGCGCAGCATGTCTTCGGCGTTGTCGAAGCGCTCGCGGTAGTCGCCCTTCAAGGCCTTCGAGAAGAACGCGGTGAAGCCCTCGCGCGTGACCGGGTCGAAGACGTCGCTCTCGATGGTGGCCTCGACGTCGAGCATGGCCGGCGAGGTTTGCCCATCGCCCCAGACCGGCGGCTGGCCGACCGCCATCTCGTAGAGCGTGACCGCCAGCGCGAAGCGCTCGGCGTACAGGTCCCAGCGCGGCGGGCGGCGCAGGGACAGGAACGGGTCGAGGTAAGGGTGGGTGCCGGCCGTGATGTTGTCGGCCGGTGTGCGGCACAGAGAGAAGTCGAACAGCACGAGTTGCAGCTTGCCGGTGCGGTTCTCGGCGATGCCGATGTTCTCGGGCTTGATGTCGCGATGGGCCACACCTTCGGCTTCGAGGTGGTTCACCGCTTCGATCAGCTCTTCTCCGAAGCGCTGCAGCATATCGAGCGACAGGCGCCCCTCTTCCTTGAGCTTCTCGGCCATCGTGCGGCTGCCAGCGCTCTTGAGCAGCAGCGCCGTGCGGCCGGCGACCGTGAGCGTCTCGCGGTGGGCGACGATGTTCTGGTGATGCAGCCGCGCGAGGACCTCGCCTTCTGCGGCCAGGCGGTCGTTGTGCGCGACGTCGCACGCGACCTTGAGAACGTGCTCTTCGTCGCTGCCGTCCTTCCGCACCAGCAGCGCGTCGCTGGAGGAGCCACGCCCCATGCGCTTGATGACGGTGAAGCCGCCGTCCAGGCGATCCCCCGCGCTGGCGACGCTGGGGTCGACAGTGGCTTCCGGGTCGGGCGTGGTGAGCTCGTCCTCGACGCGATCCAGGTCATCGAGGAAGTCCTGAACCGTGTCGTAGCGGGCGAGCACGTCGGGGCAGGTGGCGAACTGGATCAGCTCCTGCTGCCGCGCGCCGCAGCCATCCATCACGTCCGACAGGCGCAGCCCCTGGCCAACGCGCAGCTTCTCTGCCAGGTCCAGCACCGATTCGGCGGGTGGCTGGCCGCTGAAGAGCTGGTAGGCGATGCAGCCGAGCGAGAACACATCCAGGCTCGGACCATGCGCGGGGTCGGCGCGCGTCGTCTCCGGGGCGAGGTAGATCATCCCCGGGTCTTCGACATAGTCCTCGACGTGCTGGGTGCCGGTCGTGCGGTGAACGGTGTACGGCGACGCGGACTCACCGACGTTGCGCGACGCGGTCTGCCAGTTCATCAGCCGCAGGTGCAACGCACCGCTGCCGATGCCATGAACGAGGATGCTCTGCGGCCCCAGGGCGCGGTGGTACAAGCGCTTTGAGTGGGCGTACTTCAGCGTCTCGGCGATGTCGCGCACGAGCTGCAGGCGTTGCGTGACCGAGAGATCCTTGCCGTGGTCGCGCAGCAGGTGATCCAGGCGCATGGCCTTGGGGTCGTGATCGAAGATCAGCGCCGGGCCGAGTTCTGTCTCCTTGTAGTCCTTGACCTTCAGGATGCCGGGGTGGTCGATGCCTTCGAGGATCTCGAATTCGCGGCGCGCCTGGCGCACGCGTGTGGCACGGGCCTCGGGGGTGGAGGCGGAAGCGACGGTGTAGATGCGGACACGGCGATGAACCGTGTCGATGCTGACGTGCTGCGATTCCCAGTCCTGAAACCCTTCACCCTCGGACAGCAGCTTGCCCAGCCGGTAGTCGCCCACCTGGCGGTGCTTGTTGGAGGGGCGGATGCCGGCCTCAGTGAGGCCGCGGGCGATGGCGCGCGCCTGCTGCGAATCGACGGTGGTCGCCGAGCGGTTCGTGACGCCGTTGGCCAGCGCCCCGACGATCCCCGGGTCGTCCAGGGCACCGGGTCGGCCGCGCTGGAAGGTGGCCGACTTGGCCAGCCCTTCGAGCCGGCAGGACAGGCTGGTGGACGAGAGAAAGATCGCCGGCTCGACGAAGGGCAGGCGGATCTTGGCCTTGGTGATGGCCGGCTGCCGCTTGAGCAGGCTGGCCAGGCGCTTGGCTTTGCGATTGGCGAGGATGACTGGGTTGTCGACCGTGGTCGATCGGCCATCGGTGGTCCAGGTCCAGCTGTGCACGTCGCCGGTCAGCACGCCCGGGCGGCTCTTGATCTCGACAAGGGACAGACCGGCCGGCGAAAGAACCAGTGCATCGACCTCGCTGACCTTGCCCTCGTCGTCGATGAACTCGAAGTTGGTCCAGACGTGCCAGGGGTCGCGGTCGGGCAGTTGGCTTCGAAGCCAGTCGAGCGCCTCTCGCTCCCACGCGAAGTTGGACTCGGCGATGACGTGCCAGCGGGCGGCGCTCAGGGTCACCGCTTCTCCTCCTCGCGGTCCTGAACATACTCGAACAGGTCGCCGATCCGGCAATTGAAGAGCCGGCACAGCTGTTCGATGGCTGGGAGCTCGATCCTCGTGGCCGTCTCCTTGTAAAGCGCGGCGATTGTGCTGCGGTTCAGACCCGTCCGACGCGAAACCTCAGCAATGCGAAGTTTGTCGCGGCCCATGAGGGTGGAGAGGTGGCATCGGATCATGGGCTTCCAATGAGACGGGGTGATGCGCAGAATAGCGAAAGGATGCATAACGCACAACCCCTGCGTCCCTCATTCCGGTTCCTCGGACTACCCTGAGTGGCCAGGATCGCATCGAGCGGCGGCGTCCCCCCGTAAGCTCCCCTGACCGGTAGACATTCGGAAGTGGCCCTTTCTCGCAGGTGACCTTGCTGGCTGTTCGGCGATCTCCAGGAACCGGCATGTCGTCCGGTGCGGCGCTGTTCACCGACTCCGAGCAACCTTCCTCGCTGCTTCTTCGAGGTCTTGCTCATGAAGTGACATCGCGAGTTCGGCCCCGCTCTGGTCGTAGTGCTTCATCACAGTCCCGAGCGTGACAAGCAGCAGTTTGGCCACGACCGTGTGCTCATTGGGATGAAGGCGCAAGTAGTGGCTTGCCACGACGTGCCGCAGGGCATGTGGTCCGAAGCCGGCGCAGTCGGGAACATGGCGGCGCGTCACGATAATGAAATGCGCATTCATCGTTCGCCAAAGCTGTCGGGGATTGCGGGTCGACGGCAGGAAGAACTGGCTGTCCTGTGTGCCGACGATGCGCGGGCGGTGCTCGTGAAGATAGTCGGTGATGCGTTCATTGAGGATTTGCGGCAGCGCAATGTCGACTGCTTCACCGTCGGGGCGGCGGCGGTTTTTCAGGTTGCCCGCGCTCAAGCGAAACCGGTTGCCTTGCCAGTAGATGTGGTCGCCGCCCCGACTTCCGTCGATGTTGAGCGCAGCCACGGTCTCGATGCGAAGCGGGATGCACGTCAGAAGTGCGAGTATCAGTGCATCGCGTTTGACGCTCGAGCGCCGCAGCGAGCCGCGGGGCAGGCTTTCTGCCTCGGCGTCGAGCGATGCGATTCCGCGCCACATCGCCGCCAGCGCGTCGTCGGCGTCGAGCACGCAAGCGATAGCCACCTTGGGGTTCCTGCTGCGCCCGGCATACCTCTTGCGCCAAGCCAAGCAGACTGCCACGGTGCTTTCGCACGAGGCATGCCAGTCCAGGTTCGACGCAAGCGGGTCGGGGAGCTTACCCGCGAGCTCGGGATGGTGGCGCAGCCACCCGGTTCTGTCGTCGAGCATCGACAAGATGAAGCTGGTCATTCCGCGCACGCCGTTATTGACTTTCCCAGACCGGTTCACGACGAATCGAAAATACCCGTCGACCGCATCCGGAATCGCAAGCCACGCGAGGGTTTGAACCTGGGCCAGGGGGAGACCGCGTCCTCCTAGAGACGTCGGGCGAGCGAGAAAGCCGAGGATGCCTTGCACCTTGCGCGCTACGACCTCGGCCGACGGACAAATCCCGCCGGCGATCGTCGTGAGAACGGTGGCCTTGACCCGCGTTTGGTCAGGTCGCTTGACGCTCCACCCTGCTTGGCGGGACATCGGGAGGTCGGAAACGACTGTACCGGTCTGATGCCCAAGGAACGCCTGCCACTGCTTGGCCAGGTCTTCGGAGAACGCCCAAAGGGGGAGACGGTAAGGGTCCTGCTGAAGCTCAGCAATTCGCTTGCGATACGCACCCAGGTGTCCCTGTGCCGAGCCCCCTGAATCGGCCCAGCGAACCAGGCGAGAGAGTGCGCCGGGTTCGAGCCGGAGCGCCGTCTCGACACGCTCCAGCGCGGCCCGGGTATCCACCCGAGGTTGACGACCGCGCAGCCAATCGCCAAGCGTCATCGGGGACATCGATGCTGCGGCGGCCAGTCCGCTCTTTGTGAAACCCGAGTCGGTGAAGGCCCGCAGGAGCGCACGGGTGAAGTCGCTATCCTGGCGCCGAGGGACTCGTGGTTTGCCGGAGTCTCGGACAGACGCGGCGTGTCGCGACCACCATCGTAGGTGGCCGATGATGTCGGCGAGACGGCGAGGCTTGAACTGCCCCGAGTCGGCGATTGCCGTCAGCGTCTTTTCAAAGTGAGTGCAGAGGTCAGGGCACGCCGGGTCGCTGTCAGCACGTCCCAGAATCGCCATTGCGCGTGCAAGCGCGGACAGTCGGTTGCGGTGAACTTGTCCGGTCGGGCTGGCGGACGGCCCGGTTTCCACCTGTTCGATGAGGTGGCGATAAGTGAAGTTCGATTGCATCGCGCTGCTGTAGACATAGTGTCCGGGCGCGATCTGCTGCCAGCCGTTCCCGTTATTCGTGGTTAACGGGAAATAACGGAAGTCCTCAGACATCGTTGATTCTCCAAGGATTTCGGCATAACGGATGCGGATGGGCCACTGGCACCCATCGCGCCGTCCCGTTACGTCCCTTGGGCTTTGCATTGGCCTCAATTGGCGAAAGCGAAATCGCGACCGCGGGCGGGGTTCCCCGACACGGGTATGACTTGTGTATGGAGCGCGGTTTATACGTGCCCTGGCACCGGCTCACGCAAGTCGTCGCCACGCGATCGCGCTTTTACATACCGATATAAGGAAGCTCCGCAAAACCGTCGCTGGAGCCCGTAGTGATCGATACACTTGCGAGCGGACGAAAGCTCTGCGAGGTTGAACGTTGAAGAGGCAGCTGACGCTGGCGGGCAGCGACTTCGAGCGGTATCGCAAGCCCACGCGGCGCGAGAAGTTCCTGGCCGAGATGGATCGAGTGGTGCCGTGGAAGGAGTTGGGGGCGGTGATCGAGCCGTACTACCCGAAGGCCACGAGCGCCGGGGGCCGCCCGCCGGTGGGGCTGGAGCGGATGCTTCGGATTCACTGCCTGCAGTTGTGGTTCGACCTGTCGGACCCGGCGGTGGAAGAGGCGCTGTACGACTCGCTGGCGATGCGCTCGTTCGCAGGCATCGACCTGGGGCGCGAGCCGGTGCCCGACGAGACGACGGTGATGCGGTTTCGCCACCTGCTGGAGCGGCACAAGCTGGGCGAGCGGATCTTCGAGACCGTCGGCCGGGTGCTGGTGCAGCGCGGGCTTCGGCTGTCCAAGGGCACGATCGTGGATGCGACGATCATTGCGGCACCGAGTTCGACGAAGAACGCCGAGGGCGAGCGCGACCCGGAGATGCATCAGGTCAAGAAAGGCAACGAGTGGCACTTCGGGATGAAGGCTCATGTCGGAGTCGACAGCCAGAGCAAGGTGATCCACTCGGTGGTGGTGACGCCGGCGAACATGGCTGACTGCAAGGTGATGGATCGGCTGTTGCTCGGACACGAGACGCGTGTCTACGGCGACCAGGCCTACAAGAGCCAAGGCGGGGTGATCCGGGCCAAGGCACCGAAGGCCAGGGACTTCACGAATCGGCAGTGCAAGTGGAAGCACTTCATCGACGAGGCGATCAAGGCGAAGAACCGGACGAAGTCGCGCATCCGTTCTCGGGTCGAGCACTCGATCGGGGTGATCAAGCGGGTGTTCGGGTTCAGGAAGGTGCGCTACCGCGGCCTGGCCAAGAACGGCAACCGGCTGTTCGTGACCGCCGCGCTGGCGAACATTTTTCTCGTCCGATACACGGTGCTGGGAGCAGTCCGTCCGCGGTAAGGAAATGGAGCGGGAAAGGCTCGGCCTTTCGACGAAACCGACTCGGAAATCGAACAGTTCGCGATGAAGCAGCATTTTCTTCAGACCGTCAGCCGAAAAACACCCGGTTGCGCGGACCTTCCATAAAACGCACTCGCTATTCGTATTGAGCGGGTCGTCCGCTCGACACGATTCGAGGAGGAATCATGGGTAAAGCGCTGTCAATGCCGTGGCTTCTCGACCAGGACGGACATCCCATCCTGTCGCCCGGCTACGTCGCGACCTTGGACGAAGTGGTGAGCCCCAGCGTGACGCTGCCTTCTGGGATGCGAAGCCTTCCCGTCTTGGTGGGTCATTTCGGGTCGCATCCTGTCGACCTGAATGCGTCACAGCCGCGGTATGTAGGATTTGGTTGCATTGACACGGACGCGATGCCGCTGCTGACCTTCAGGATGCAGATTGGACCGACTATCGCGTACTGGCTGGCGAATCCGGCCGACGCGCAGATTTGGAAGCTGCTCGACGCGTGGGACGCAGCAGGAAAGATGGCTCTATCCGCTCACTTCGGTGGCTCGGGACCCCTACTGGTCTGGGAATTCAGCATCACACCGGCGTTGAATGCGCTGCGGGAATGGACTCGGCACGCGGGAGACCGTGCGACGGCGTACTTCATATCGCGTGCAGGTCACGCCATCTTGGACGGGATACTTCCGAGAATCGCGACTTCTGATATCGCGAGCGTGCAGACGCTTGAGCACGTACTTGGATGCATCGTCTGCACTCCGGAAATGGGGGGCGTTCGCATCCGCGTGGTGAATGAAGGTATCACGCTGCACTGACCCGGAGTCACAGATGGGTACCGTCTTCGGCATCGAAGTCATCTCGCTTCACGAGCTCGCTGCGGCTCTCAATGTCACACCCCCCCCCGCGTCACAATAGTTGTCGCCTCGATGGGAACCGATAATTCGGGGGCGAACATGGAAGGACGGACGTGGCGCGATACGGACAGGGATTCAAGGATCGAGCGGTGGCGAGGTTGCTGCCGCCGCAGAGCGCATCGGTGGATGAGGTTGCGCGGGAAGTCGGGGTGGGCGCGCAGACGCTGCAACGATGGCTTGGCGATGCGCTGTCCAGGCCCGCTCGCGAGCGGGCCTGGACAGCGCCGGCCCGGCTCGAAGCGGTGATCACAACGGCGAGCATGGACGAGGCTGCACGAGGCGCCTGGTGTCGCGAGCACGGTGTGTATCCGCAGCAACTGGCGCAATGGCGTGACAGTGCGACCCAGGCGTTGGCCCAGCCCGAGGAGGCGCGCGCGAGCCCGCAGCAGACCCGGCACGATCGGCGTCGCATCAAGGAGCTCGAACGCGAGGTGCATCGCAAGGACCGTGCGCTGGCCGAGACGGCGGCGCTACTGGTGCTCTCCCGAAAGCTCGAGGCGGTCTTCAACAACAAGGGCGAGGCCGAATGATCAGCCTCGAAGACCGCACTGTCCGCGCCCAGGACATCGATAACGCACACCGTGCCGGCGCGCGGCTCGAACTGGCTTGCGCGGAGGCCGGCATCACCGTGCGCACGCTGCAGCGCTGGAAGGCCCATGGCGGGCTGAGCGCGGGCGATCGCCGACCGACGGCGGTTCGTCCCACGCCCGCTCACGCACTGACAGCCCAGGAGCGCGAGGCGGTGCTGCATGTGGCCAACGAGCCGCGATTCGCCGACATGCCGCCGGCACGCATCGTTCCGGCGCTCGCCGACGAGGGGGTCTTTCTCGCCAGCGAATCGAGCTTCCAGCGCGTGCTGCGCGCGCACGGTCAGACTCGCCATCGGGGGCGTGCGAAAGCGCCGCGCGCAAGCCGCCCGCCGACCACGCATGTGGCCACCGCGTCGCGCCAGCTGTGGTCCTGGGATATGACGTACCTGCCCACCGAAGTGCTCGGGCGCTGGTTCTACCTGTACCTGATCCTGGATGTGTTCAGCCGCAAGATCGTGGGCTTCGAAGTTCATGACACCGACGACTCGGTGCACGCCGCGCATCTCGTCAAGCGCACGGCGCTGGCCGAGGGCATTCACGCGATGACGGCCAAGCCCGTGCTGCACGGCGATAACGGCTCGACGTTCAAGGCCACGACGGTGCTGGCGATGCTGCACTGGCTGCGCATCAAGCCCTCGTACTCGCGCCCGCGCGTGAGCGACGACAACGCCTTCGTCGAGAGCTTGTTCCGCACCGCGAAGTACCGGCCCGAGTTCCCGGCGAAAGGGTTCGTCGATCTCGAGGCTGCACGAGCGTGGGCGCAACGGTTCGTTCACTGGTACAACCACGAGCATCGGCACAGCGGCATCCGCTACGTGAGTCCGGCCGAGCGGCACGACGGGCGCGATCACGACATCCTCGCCCAGCGGCATGACCTCTATCTCCAGGCCCGTGAACGCAACCCGCGTCGCTGGTCACGCCATACGCGCGACTGGTCGCGAATTGATGTCGTCACGCTGAATCCCGAGCGCGAGCCGACCGTCACTGCCGCCGCTCTCGTGTTGGATAAAACGCAGTTGGTTGCATGACTCAGGCGACAACTACGTTGACGCGCGCCGCCCCGCGCAGTGCAGAAATGGGTCGCCGCCGGCCGATTCCCGCACCCGCTGGCAATCGGTCGCACTCGAGTCTGGAGAACACATGACGTGCGCGCGTGGCTCGAGCGGGGGTTTGCGGAAGCGTCGAGTGGAACGCTTCCGCGGAGCCGCGGTGCGTGAGGCCACGCTCCAGCGGGAGGCCTGCGGCCTTGGTGCTCGGGCCGCCCTGCTGTCGTTCCTCTAGCAGGCTGTTGAATTTCGCCGCGATGCGAGTGCGACGATCGGTTTAGCGAGCTTTCCGGATGAACTTTGACATCCAGATGGATCGATCCGTGCGAG
>MEED01000010.1 GCA_001724855.1 Lautropia sp. SCN 69-89 | reverse complement strand
TGCGCTCGTTGCGTTCGTCGTTGGCACGGCCCTGGCCGGCGCCCCGATGACCGCCTCTTCGGCCGACCAGGCGGGCTTCAACCCGCACGGCTACAAGCTGCCCACCGGCGTCTACCGCTGCGAACTGAATCGCAGCGTGAACGTCCGCGAGGTGTCGGCCGACCTGTCGTCGGCGGTCGTCCAGTTCGACAAGAAGGAATACCGGATGCACGCGGTGGGCGCGCGCAGCGGCGCGCTGCGCTACGAAGACCCGCAGTCCGGCCTCGTCTGGCTCGTCATCTCCACCAAGTCGATGCTGCTCGACACCAAGCACGGCCGCCAGCTGGCCAACGAGTGCAAGACCTGATCCGCGGCTGATTCCCGACGAACCGGGGCCGGCGCATCGCGTCTGCGCTGGTACAGATCGACTTCGAGACGGTCTCGCGTCTGCGCTGGTACAGATCGACTTCGAGACGGTCGGCAAGTGGGCCGAGTCGCAGCGCATCGCGTTCACGCACTTCCGCTCGCTGGCCGAAAACCCGAAGGTGCGCGAGCTGATCGAGTCGGAAATCGCACGCGGCAACGCGCAACTGGCACCGGTCGCGCAGATCAAGCGCTTTCACCTGTTCACGAAGGAACTCGACCACGACGAGGGCGAGGTCACGGCGACGATGAAGGTGCGCCGCGCCAGCATCTACCAGGCCTACGCCGCCGAGATCGAGGCGCTGTATCGCTGAGTCGCGCGCTCAATACCAGTCGTTCAGCATCACCCCCAGGCCGATGCGCCGGATGCGCGTCTGGTAGTCGAGCAGGTTCTCGCCGTAGCCGTCGAAGTACTGGATGTGCCAGCGCAGGTTCGGGCTGAAGCCGGTGGGGCGGCTGTAGTCGAGCTGCACCGCACCCTTGCCGCCCGCCGACAGGCTGTGGCGCATCGTCAGCGTCCAGTTCTGCAGCGCACCGGCGTAGCCGAAGCGCAATTCCCCGTGGCCCGCGTAGCGGGTGATGTCCGGGTTGTCGTCGCCCTTGGGCGAGTCCGGGCTCGACTTGGCGCTCTCCGGGATGCGCCACCACGGGCGGAGGCCGATCCACCACGGGCCCGGTCGATCGAGCAGCATCTCGGCGAACAGCCGGTTCCAGCTGCGCGAGAACTCACCGGAGCGGCCGTTCGACTGGTGCACGAAGCCCGCCGAAGCCACCCGCCAGTCCCAGCCGAGCAGTTGCATGGCCGGAGCCCAGGACGCAAATACCTCGGGCTCGTGGCTGTACTCGCGAAACGGGCTGGAGCGCTCGCTGTTGTAGGCCTGCCACCACGACTGCCCCGTGTACCCGAAGAAGACCGCCAGCCGCCCGTCGTACAGCGGTGGCGTCAGCGGGAACTTGAAGCTGATCTGGAACTTGACCTCGTTGCGCTGCACCGGCGCGGCACCGGCCGTTCCCGGCGTGTCGAGCGAGTGACTGAACGGCAGCAGGTAGTTGGGCCGGTGCGGCAGCAGCGCGAAACGCTCGCCCCAGAGCACGCCCTCCTCCTCGATGCGCCTGCGCACCGGCGAGTCGCCGACGGGCTTCGATCGCGAGACCGGCGCGACCGACAGGCCCTGCGGCGTGTCCCTGACGACGCCGACGGTCGAGCCGACCACCGGACCGCCCGCTTCGGACGGCGGCGGGAGCGACTCCGGCACCGGTGCGACCCGCGCCGGCCCAGCCGCGGGCGACTCGACGCAGCGGGCGCGAAGCTCCTCGACCGTGGTGCGCGGCGCCGCCTGCCGCAGCGCATCGAGCAGGCAGCGCTCCTCGGGGGTCTGTGCCAGCGCGCTCGCGGTCAGCACGAGCCAGGCGACGAATGCGCTGCCGGCGCGAAAGAACCCGGCGCGGAAGAATCCGGCGCGAACGGAACCTGTCGGCATGAGCCGACATTCTGGACCAGGATGGCGGACGACCACGCCCTGTACGCCGCCGGCGCCTAGAACCCCAACCCGTGGCCGGTGAAGATCGCCAGGCCGAGCGCGACCGCGAGCCAGAGTACCCATAGCACCAGCCGCAGTCGCGGATGCCGGTCGCAGCCGCAGTCGTCCTCACCGGACGATTGCCGCGGCGGGCGCGCAAGCATCATCTCAGAACTCGATGTCGGCGCGGATCGCCTCGATGCCCGCGCGCGCGCAGGCCTCGTCGGCGGCGCCGCCGGGGGCGCCCGACACGCCGATGCCGGCCAGCGTCGAGCCTGCGGCCTCGATCGGCAGGCCGCCGCCGAGCGCGGCCACGCGCGGGATGTCGCGGATCGCGCTCATCGGCTTGCCCGGTTGCGTCTCGGCGGCCAGATCGGCGGTGGAGATGCGGAACGACGCCGCGGTCCAGGCCTTGTTGGCGGCCACGTCGACCGTGTGCGCGCCGGCAAAACGATCGCGCAGGTAGACCTGCAGCACGCCGCTGCGGTCGCTCACCGCCACGCCGACCTGGTAGCCGCCCTTGCGGCAAGCCTCGAGCGCGGCCTGCGCCGCCTTCAGGGCGACCTCGACGGTGAGGCTCTTCGTGGCGAAGGTGGACTCGGCCATCGCGGCCGGCGCGCCCAGCGCCAGCAGCGCGGCCAGCGCGACGCTACGGAATCCGGAGAGAGTCATGATGTCCTCCAGCGTGCAAGTTCTTCGATGTCCTCGGGAAACATCTCGCCGATCTCGAGCTGCCTGAGCCTGGCGTCGCGGCCGATGACCCAGACGATCGGCAGGCCTTTCGGGCGCCCGATGGCCGCCTGCCAGTGCGGGTCGAACATCGCGGCATGAAACGCGTAACCGTGCTCGCGCATGTACTGCTGCGCGTCCTCGGGCCTGCGGTCGATGGACAGCGCCAGCACCTCGAGCCCGGATGCGGCGTGCGCGCGATGCAGCCGGTCGAGGTGCGGGTTCTGTCGCTTGCAGAACGGGCACCAGCTCGCCCACAACTCGACCACCAGCACCTTGTCACGCCAGTAAGCGGGCGCCAGTTCGCGGCCGTCGAGCAGCCGGGTGGCTGGCAGATCGATCCTGGCGCCGATCGCCGGCGGCTCGGTGCGCACGGCGCGAGCCTGCGCGAGGCACGGCCCCGCCGTGCACGCCAGCGCCAGGCCGGCCGCACCGCGCAGCAGCCGGCGCCGACCCCGAAGATTGTGCGGCTCGATCGATTCCGGCATGTCGCTCCCGGCGTTGCGTCCCTAGGGCAGCGGCGATTGTCTCAGGCCATGCCGGGGTTGTCTTTCATTCCGATCAAACGCGGCACGTTCAGCCTGCGCGGCGCCACGGTACCCCTGGCGGTGAGCCAGCGTTCGACCACCTCCCAGATCGGCTCGCCACTGGCGCCCTCGGCCACCGGCGCCCAGCCGGCGACCCGGTAGGTGCGCGTGGCGTCGATCGGCTTGCCGTCGAGCCGCATGTCCGAGATGCGACGGCCCATCGGGGCGTTCGGATCACAGGCGTAGGTGAGCCCGCCCACCCGCACCATGTCGCCGCCCTGCTGGTAGTAGGGATCGGGATTGAACAGGTTGTCGGCGACGTCCTCGAGGATCGTCTTGATCATCTCGCCGGAGAAGTCGTTCACCGTGGTGAACGGATAGGTGATCGCGGTCTGGTCCATCAGGTGCTCGCGGGTGATCGCCTGCCCCGGAAGCAGGCTCGTCCCCCAGCGAAAGCCCGGCGAGAACGCGATCTGCGCGCCCTTGACTTCCATCAGCGCGTCGAGGATCAGCTGATCGAAGGTGCCGTTGAAGTTGCCGCGCCGGTAGAGCAGCGCCTCGGTGACGGCAAGCGGCTCTTCGAGCCGTGCGCGGTGCGGCGCGCGCACGCGCTCGATCAGCGCCTGCATTTCGGGGTCGGCCGGCAGCAGGTTCGAGAACACCGGCAGCAACCGATAACGGAACTCCGCCACCTTGCCGCCGCGTACGTCGAAATCGAGCACGCCGAGGAACTTGGTGTTCGAGCCCGCATTGGTCACCAGCGTGACGCCGCCGGCGTTGCGGATCGGCACCGGCTGGGGCACGCCGTCGTGCGTGTGACCGCCGAGGATCGCGTCGATGCCGGTGACCCGCGTGGCCAGCTTCAGGTCGACGTCCATGCCGTTGTGCGACAGCAGCACCACCACCTGCGCGCCCCTGCCGCGCACCTCGTCGACGACCTTCTGCAGCCGCTCGTCCTGGATGCCGAAGCTCCAGTCGGGGACCATGTAGCGCGGGTTGGCGATCGGGGTGTAGGGAAACGCCTGGCCGATGATCGCCACCGGGACGCCATTGATGCTGCGCATCGTATGCGACGCGAACACCGGGTCTTCGAAATCGGTGGTGCGCACGTTCTGCGCGAGAAAATCGACGCGGCCCTTGAAGTCGTTCGCGACGATTTCCTCGACGCGCCTCGCGCCCAGCGTGAACTCCCAGTGGCCGGTCATCACGTCGACGCCGAGCAGCTTGCACGCGTCGACCATGTCCTGGCCCTTCGACCACAGTGCGGTGGCCGAACCCTGCCAGGTGTCGCCGCCGTCGAGCAGCAGCGCGCCGGGGCGCGAGGCCTTCACCCGCTTGACGAGCGTGGCCAGGTGAGCGAAGCCGCCGACCTTGCCGTAGGTACGCGCGGCCGCCTCGAAATCGAGGAAAGTGAAGGCATGCGCCTCGGGCGTACCCGAGCGCACGCCGAACGCCTTCAGCAGGTGCTCGCCCACCAGGTGGGGCGGCCGGCCCCGGGCCCCGGCGACGCCGAGATTGACGCTCGGCTCGCGGAAGTAGACCGGCAACAGTTGCGCGTGACAGTCGGTGAAGTGCAGCAGGCTCACGTTGCCGAAGCGCGGCACGTCGTACATGGCGTCGGCGCCGCTGCCCGCCGCCGCGCCGCCCGTCGACGCGCAACCCTGCAGCGACAGGCCGGCTGCCGAGGCAGTCGCGAGAACCTGCAGGAACTCCCTTCGATCCATCATTGTCCGATCCGGGTGAAGCGCTCGTCCGGAGCACGGACGAAAAAAGGGCCGCCCACGGGCGGCCCCACCGATGAACCGATCACTTGTTGACCGGCGACTCGGGATCCGTCAGGTAGGCGACCAGGTCCTTGATCTGCGCCTCGGTGAGCGTGCCCGAAGTGCCGAAGCGCGGCATGGCCGAGCACGGCGTGAACGCCTTCGAGTTGTAGATGCGCTCGTACGCGTATTTCTGCACCTCGGCGGTGTAGCCGCGCAGCTTGCCGAACTGGCGCAGGCTCGGGCCCATCGTGCCGAACGAGGTCTGCTGCGGCGCGAGTTCGTGGCAGTTGTAGCAGCTGCCGCCGCTCGGCTGGCCCGGCTTGTCGCTCCAGGTCATGCCACGGCCGTTCTCGGCGAGCGCCGCGCCGCGCTTCCAGTCGCCCGAAAGCTTCCCGTCGGCCGGCAGCCTGATCGCGGCGGCCTGCTGGGCCGCGAGGCGCTTCTCGACGTCCGCCGGCAGATGATCCCGGTACTTCGTGCAGGCGAGTTGCAGCTCGTCCTGCTCGAGCCGGTCCATCGTGGCGATGCCGCGCGCATGGAAGTCGCGCTGGATCGTCGCGGTCGCCTTCGCGTCGTAGGCGGCGCGGTCTGCCGTGGTGGCGCAGCCGCCGGCAACGGCCGCGGCAAGGACGCCCGACCAGATGATTGCTCGTTTCATCGTCTGTCTCCTCGTCGCGCCGCGTTCAGCGCTTGATCCCCGGTCCCCTGTACGTCGACCCGTTCGCGTTCACGCCCATGTAGGCGAGCAGCGCGGTGACGGTGTCCGACAGGTAGCCGGGCTCGGGGAACCGTTGCTGGCGGAAGCAGTCGTTCATGCGCCACTGCAGCGTGTGCATCAGGCCGCCGGTCATCCGGTATCCGGGCCATCCGATGAAACCGCGGTCGGCGGTTCCGGGCTTGGTGAAGTTGGGCAGGTTCTGGGTGCGGATGCGCTTGCCGTCCTCGCCGTGGCAACTCGCGCACGAGAAATCCCAGGGGCCGGCACGATGGTAGAAGATCGCCTCGCCGAGCTTGTAGGTCTCGCGCTCCTCGGGGTTCGACTGCGGCACCGCGATCTTCATGCCGCGCGACTGCCCGGCGACGTAGGTCACGAGCGACACCAGGTCGGGCGTCTGCTTCGCGTTGCTGAACGGCTGCTTCGACAGGTCTTCGGGCTTGAAGCCCTGCAGCGTGACCATGCAATGCGCGATGCGGCGCTCGATGTCCATCACCTTGCCGACGTCGGGGTAGTAGCGCGGCGACTGCACGTAGGCGCCTTTCAGGACCCCCGGCCCCAGGCCGAGGTCGCATTGCTCGAGCGACGCGTTCTTCGGTCCGCGCTTCGTCTTCCACAACTCCTCGCCCTTGGCTTCGAAGAGTTCGGCAGTGTTGGACTCCTCCATCATCAGGCGGAACTTCTCGAACTGCTCCGCAGTGATGTCGCGCTCCTGCGCGAGCGCGGCGCCGGCAGCCAGCGCCAGCGAACCCGCGAGCATGGCGCCGGCAATCGTCCTGCACGGCGTCGGTTTTCGCCATTGCTTCATCTCGTGTCTCCGTCTTGTCGGTTCTTTCGGGAACTGCTCGCGCGAACGGGAACTCCGCTGCGCATCCCGCAGCGATGCCCCATCCGCGTCACGGCCTCAGGTAGGCGAAGTGCTTCTCGGCCTGCAACTTCGCGATCTCGGCCACCCCCGAAGGGACGACCTTCGCTTCCATGAGGACCTTGTCCTTCGGGATGCTGCGACCCGCGAGCGTGTTGTTGCACACGCTGAACTCGACGCCCCGTCCGGCAAGCTCCGCGACCGCCGCCGAGAACTCCTGCCCCTGGTCGTTCTTCGCACCTTCGAGAAGGAAGTCGATGCCCTTGCCGTGGGTGACCACGACGATCTTCGTCGAGGGTTCTGCGTTCAGGTGGTTGCGGATGTTGCCGATCGCGCGCTGCGCCTGGCCGAGCCCCTCGTTCAGGTGGTACACGACCGAGATCGGCTCGCCGGCCCAGGCCATCGTGACGCATCCGGCGAGAAGCACCGCAGCGGCGGCGCTGCGAAGACGGCTCGACGCACGAATGAAATCGGCCATGCTTGTCTCCTGTTGGTGGCCACGGGTTTCGCCGCGCGCTCGCGCGCGCCCCGGCAGGCGCGCGCGAGCCAGCGGCCTCAACCGGCGACCGTCGCCTCGTCGGTGCGCTTGTCGCCCTTGTTGTCGACCCAGCTCACGCCGATCTTGTCGCCGGCTTTCGCGCCCTTCACGCGGAACTGCAGGTAGGGGTTCTTCGAGATCGCCGGACCCCAGTGCACCTTGAGCACCGGCTTGCCGTTCAGCGTCGCGGTCACTTCCGTGATGTGCCAGGCGGGGATCACCTTGCCTGAGGAATCCTTGCGCTGTCCGGTCTCCATCTCGTGCGCCATCAGCACGCGCACGTCTGCCCCGCCGTCCTTGACGGCGGCGCGGATCTTCATCGGGTCTGCCATCGATCGTCTCCAGATGCGTGTCGTTGCAGGGGTCAGCCGCCGCAGCCGCCCAGCGTGACCTTGACCTCTTTCCTGGCCATGTAGAACTTGCCGTCGGCCTTCACCAGCGCGACGACGTCGGACGTCTGGCCCATCTTGATCCGCATGCTGACCTCGGGATCGGCGCCGTCGAGGAACTCGTAGGCGCCGGCCAGCGCGTTCGGGTTCTTCTCGACCAGCAAGGCCATCATCTGCGTCTTCGGCAGGCTGCTCTTGATCGCGACCGGCACCACCGCGCCGTTCTCGGCGATATCGGGCGCGACGATCACGACGTCCCTGGACTCCACCGCACCCTCGGCGCCCAGCGCCTTGAGGGTCGCGGCAACGCCGGTCGTCTTGAACGCACCCTGGTCGAACGCCTGCGCGGCGGCCGAACCGGGCCGCAGCAGGCCGATCGCGGCCAGTGCGCCGTACAGGCCCGCGCTGCCAGCGACCTGCAGCGTGGTACGTCGTGAGGGATTCATGCTCGGGTCTCCTTCGTTTGCAGTGCACCGCCCTGCCGGAGCGGAATACGGTCGGCCGACGATATCAAATTGAACTCGCAGTGCCATCCCCATATCGGGTAGGGATTACCCAGAGTGTGCGCGAGCCGTGACGACCCGCGGCAAGGCGGCCTGCCGCGAACGATGATACCGTCTGGTCGTTCGCGGATCTGCGGAGTGCGTCGACGAAACATGAATGCGCTGCAACTGGCCGCGGCCTCGCTGGTGGCCGCCGTCGTTTCGATGCACGCGGGCGCGCAATCGGTGCCGGCGCGCGCGCCCGAAAGCATCGAGCGCCCCGCCTCGCACGATGCGCTGCTGCGCGAGGCCGTCCGCGACGGCACCGTGATCGTCGCACTGTTTTCGTTGCCCGGGTGCCCCTACTGCGAAGCGGTTCGCCGCGAACAGCTGCGCCACCTGGCCCGCGGGCAGTCGGCGCAGCGCCTGCGCGTGGTGGAGTACGAGCTCGGCGACCGCACGCCGTTCGCCGACGCGGCGGCGCGCGCGCACGGCCCCGGCAACGCGGCCGATGCCGTCGCGCCCCGCAGCCCGGCCGCCCTCGCCGCCTCGCTCGACATCCGCGTCGCCCCGACCGTCGCCTTCATCGGACCCGACGGCAAGGAGGTCGCCGAGCGCCTCGTGGGCTATTCGTCGCCCGACTTCTACGGCGCCTACCTCGAGCAGCGCATCGCGCAGGCGCGCAGCCGCATCGGCGCGCGCTAGGGCGTGTTCACACTACAATCGCCCCCGCGTGAGCCCGCGCGCCGCGTGCGGATCAGCGGCCGCGCGACCGCTCAGTGAAAATGGGTCGACTCGGGCTCGACGTCGCCGGGCATCTCGGCGTGCACGATCTCGCCCTTGCCGTTGGGGTACAGCGGCACCCCGCAGTCTTCGCAGAATTCCGGCTCGTTCAGTTCCGGCCACGCGCGCACTTCGCCCACGCCGACCTCGCGCAGCACTTCGCGGATCTGCTCGATCGGCGAAGGCTCGTCCTGCTCGCTCTCGGCGCCCAGCAGCGGCCAGACGACGCCGTGCGCGACCTCGTCGCTGTCGCGGATGCTCATGCCGATGCGGTACTCGTCGGGCCGCTCGTGGCCGAACGTGGCGATCGTCGCATTGATCTCGTCGGCCTCGATGTCGAGCGCGTGCGTGAGGAAGTGCACCGCCGCGCGGATCGAATAGGGCCGCACGCGCCGGTCGGATTCGCGCATGTTGATGTGATACGCGTCGGGCAACAGGCATTCGAAGCCGCAGCCCTGCAGCAGCGGCTCGATGTTCGGCCGCGCCTGGGCGATCCACTGCTCGAGGCAGGCGACGCGGCTGGCGTGTTCGCCCGACTCCGATTCCTGCCAGCGAAACAGCGGCTTGCCCGCCGGCGCCGCGACCACGCCGAGCAGGAAACGCGTGTCGGCCAGCATGTCGGCCGTCTCGGGCAGCGCCTTCAGCTCGAGCCGCGGCCCCTGCCCCGACACCGCCGCCTGCGCCAGGCGACGGGTGAGTCGGCGCAATTCACCGAAGTCGCGCGGCAACTGGTCGATGCTGTAGAGGTACGGAACGAACCGGAAGCGGGCGGCACCGGACAGCGTGTGCGCCTGCCAGTGCGCCGACAGGGTCTGCGCGAGATCGGCAGGGATCGGGCCCGACGGAATGCGAAAGCGCGTCCAGACGACCAGCGGCGCGGCCACCAGCAGCGCCTCCCAGCGCTCGCCGTCGACTTCGACCGAGACGGTTTCGGCGGACTCCTCGACCGCTTCGATCAGCACGCCGTAGGCTTCGCCGTCGGTCTGGTTCAGGCGATCGAGCGCGTCGTAGACCGACTGGACGTGACCGCTGTCGAGCAGCCGATCGAGCCGGGCCGACAGCTGCGCCTCCCAGAAGCGGTCTTCCAGCCTGCTTCCGGAATTGGCCAGGCCGAGCGCCGAGGAGACGAGCTTTTCGGCATCCGGCGCGAGGTGGCTCTTGCGCTCGCGCGCGCGAGCGTGGCGATGTTCTTTCATGCTGTCCTTCGCGGTCGAGCACGAAGTTTAGACCATTACCCGGCGCCGCCTGCTCCCGGCTCGGCCGACGCCGCCTCCAGCCGCGTCCACAACGCCTGACCCTTCGCCTCGCGGCCGATCGCCGCCAGCGTGGCCGCATGCTCGGCCAGTTCTTCGGCGCGCGCCTCGAGCACGCGCAGCCCGGGCGGCGGCCATTGCGCGCCCGAGAGCGCACCGACCGCCGCGACGTCGCTGCCGATCGCGATCTCGAGGCTGTCCTGCCCGCGCGTCATCGCCAGGTAGACGTCGGCCAGCAGCTCGGCGTCGAGCAGCGCGCCGTGCAGCTTGCGGTGCGCGTTCGAGATCGAATAGCGCTCGCACAGCGCGTCGAGTGAATTGCGCTTGCCGGGGTGCAGCTCGCGCGCCATCGCGAGCGTGTCGATGATGCCGGCCACCCAGGCGCCGAACGGCTGCCTCTGCAAACGGTCCAGCTCGGCGTCGAGGAAGCTCACGTCGAACGGCGCGTTGTGGATCAGCACTTCGGCGCCGGCGAGAAAGTCGAGCACCCGGTCGGCGACGTCGCCGAAGCGCGGCTCGGATTGCAGGCGCTCGAGCGTGAGGCCGTGCACCGCCAGCGCGCCGGCGTCGATCTCGCGCTCCGGATTCAGGTACAGGTGCAGCGTGCGGCCGGTGAGCCGGCGATCGACGATCTCGATGCAGCCGATCTCGACGATCCGATGACCGTCTTCGGCCGACAGGCCGGTGGTTTCGGTGTCGAGCACGACCTGCCGCAGGCTCATCGCGCGCCCTGCCCCGCCGGCATGTCGTGGCGCGCATCGTGGCGCCCGGCGTCGGCGTCCCCGGCCTGCCCACCCCCAGCCGGAGCAGCGGGCTCGCCGAGCAGGTGCCGCGGCCGGGTGAGCAGCGTGTACACCGTCGGCAGCACGAACAGCGTGAGCAGCGTGCCGAAGGTCATGCCTCCCACAATCACCATGCCGATCTGCATCCGGCTCTCGGCGCCAGCCCCGGTCGCGAACGCGAGCGGCACCGCGCCCAGCACCATCGCGCCGGTGGTCATCAGGATCGGGCGAAGCCGCAGGCTGGCCGCCTCGATCGTCGCCGGCACCAGTGCCTTGCCCTGGTCGCGCAACTGGTTGGCGAACTCGACGATCAGGATGCCGTGCTTGGTGATCAGGCCGACCAGCGTGATCAGGCCGATCTGGCTGTAGACGTTCAGGGTGCCGCCGGTCCAGCCGAGCAGCGCCAGCGCGCCCGTCATCGACAGCGGAACGGTGAGGATGATGATCAGCGGATCGACGAAGCTCTCGAACTGCGCGGCGAGCACCAGGTAGATGAAGCACAGCGCCAGGCCGAAGGTGACCAGCAGCGTCGACGACGACTGCTTGAACTCGCGCGTCTGGCCGTTGTAGTCGAACGCGTAGCCGGGCTTCAGGTGCGTGCGCGCCAGGCTCTCCAGTGTCTCCACCGCCTCGCCCAGCGAGGTTCCCGGCGCGAGGTTCGCGGTGATCGTGACCGCGCGGCGCTGCCCGAAGTGGTTGAGCTCGCGCGCGGTGACCCCCTCGTCGATGCGCACCAGAGCCGACAGCGGCACCATCGTGTCGTTGCGCCCGCGCACGAAGATCTTCGAGATGTCCTGCGGCGTGCTGCGGTTGCCGGCGCCGAACTGCACGATCACGTCGTACTGCTCGCCCTCGCGCTTGAAGCGCGTGACCTGGCGCCCGCCCAGCGCGGTCTCCAGTGCGCGCCCGATCGCGTCGACCGCCACGCCGGCGTCGGCGGCGCGGTCGCGGTCGATGCGCAGCTTCAGTTCCGGCTTGTTCAGTCGCAGGTCGGTGTCCACGCCCTGCAAGCGCGCGTCGGCCTGCAGCTGCTCGACCATCGGCGCGAGCGTCTTCTGGATCTCTTCGTGGGAATCGGAACTGAGCACCACGAAGTTCACCGGTCGCTCGCGCGGCGACTGCCCGAGCGAGGCCGGCGCCACCGCGAACGCCTGCACGCCGGGAATGCCGAGCAGCTTCGGCTGCAGCTCGGCGACGATCTGCGGCACCTTGCGCTCGCGCTCGGCCCAGTCGACCAGCCGGAAGAAGCCGATGCCCTGGGTCACGGTGGGGCTGCCGGTGACGACGAAGATGCGGTCGGCCTCGGGCAGGGACGCAGCCAGCCGCTCGACTTCCTGCGCATAGCGATAGGTGTAGTCGATCGAGGCGCCGTCGGGACCGTTGAACAGCGCGACGATCGTCGCACGGTCTTCCACCGGGGAGAGCTCGCGCTTCATGCCGGTGAAGAGCAGCACGCTCGCGCCGGCCACGGCCAGCCCGAGCAGCACCACCAGCCAGCGCGCACGCAGGCTCGCGCTCAGCGCGCGCGTGTAGCCGCGCGACAGCGCGCCGACGACCCGGTCGATCACGCGCACCAGCCGGCCGGGCTGCGCCTCGTGGCGCAGCAGCCGCGAGCACATCATCGGCGACAGCGTCAGTGCGACGAAGCCGGAGACGAGCACCGCACCGGCGAGCGTGAGCGCGAACTCGACGAACAACCGCCCGGTGCGGCCGGTGGTGAACGCCACCGGCGCGTACACCGCCGCGAGCGTGAGCGTCATCGCGACGATCGCGAAGCCGACCTCCTTCGCCCCGCGCAGCGCCGCCTGGATCGGCGCCATCCCGTCCTCGACGTGACGGTAGATGTTCTCGAGCATCACGATCGAATCGTCGACCACCAGCCCGATCGCCAGCACCAGTGCGAGCAACGTGAGCGAGTTCACCGAAAAACCTGCCACCAGCATCAGCGCCGAAACGCCCACCAGGCATACCGGGATCGTCACCAGCGGGATGACGCTCGCGCGCACGGTGCCGAGGAACAGGAAGATCACCAGCGCGACCAGCACGACCGCCTCGCCGATCGTCTTGTAGACCGACTGGATCGAGCGCTCGATGAACAGCGTGGTGTCGTTGGCGACGTCGACGCTCACGCCCCGCGGCAGCTCCTCGCGCAGCCGCGGCAGCTCGGCCTTCAGCGCCTGCGCGAGCGTGAGCGGGTTGGCGGTCGACTGCTTGACCAGGCCGAGCGAGATCGCCGGCTTGCCGTTGAAGCGCACGATGCTGCGCTCGTCGAGCGGAGCGACCGTCACGCGCCCGACGTCGCGGATGCGCACCGGGTAGGCGTTGACCGTGCGCACCACCACGTCCTCGAACTCGCGCACGCGCTGCAGGTCGCTTTGCGAGACGACGGTGAACTCGCGCTGGCTGCTCTCGATGCGACCCGACGGCAGCTCGATGTTCTGCCGGCGAAGCGCGTCCTCGACGTCGCCCGGGGTCAGCCTGAAGCCGGCCAGCCGGTCGGGGTCGAGCCAGATGCGCATCGAGAACTTGCGCTCGCCGAACACGCGCACGTCGGCCGCGCCGGGCAGCGTTTGCAGCCGCGGCTTGACGATCCGGTTGGCGATGTCGGAGACCTCGAGCGGCGACAGCGCGTCGCTGGAGAACGCCAGCCAGATGATCGGGTTGGCGTCGGCCTCGACCTTGGCGATCACCGGCTCGTCGATCGAGTCGGGCAGCTTCGAGCGCACGCGCGCGACGCGGTCGCGCACGTCGGCGGCCGCGCCGTCGGGGTCGCGGTCGAGCCGGAAGCGCACCGTGATCTGGCTCGACTCGGAGCGCGAGATCGAGGTGAGCACGTCCACGCCCTCGATGCCGGCGATCGAGTCCTCGAGCGGCTTGGTGACCTGTGTCTCGATGATGTCCGGCGACGCACCGAGGTACTTGGTGGAAACGGTGACCGTCGGCTCGTCGATCTTCGGGTACTCGCGCACCTGCAGCCGCGAGTACGACACCAGGCCCACCAGGACGATGATCAGCGACAGCACCGTCGCGAACACCGGCCTGCGGATGCAGGTTTCGGATAGCCGCACTTCAGCCGCCCAGGCGCGCAGGCTCGACGACGCGCACTTCGGTGGCGTCGCGCGTGAGCTTGGGCTGGCCGGCAGTGACCACCTGGTCGCCGCCGCGCAGCCCCTCGACGATCTCGACCTTGCCGTCGCGGCGCAGCCCGGTGCGCACGCGCACGCGTGCCGCCTTGCCGTCGTCGATCCGGTAGACGAACTGCTGCTCGCCCGCCGGAACGAGCGCCTCCTCGGGGACCATCACCGCGTTGGCGCGCTGCGACAGGATCAGCGACACCTTCGCGAACATGCCGGTGCGCAACAGGCCGTCGGGATTGGGCATGCGCCCGCGCGCGACCACGGAGCGGCCGTTGGCATCGACCTGCACGTCGATCGCCTCGAGCACCGCTCGGAACTTGCGTCCGGGATACGCGTCGAATTCGAGCTCGAGCGCCTGGCCCTGGCGCAACTGGCCGAGGTAGCGTTCGGGCAGGCGCAGGTCGACCTTCATCTGCGAGACGTCTTCGAGCGCGACCAGTTCGGCGCCCTCGCGGATGAAATCGCCGACGCTGAAGTTGCGCAGCCCGAGCCGCCCGCTGAACGGCGCGCGGATTTCGGTCTTGGCGAGCTTCGCCTCGGCCAGTTTCAGCCTCGCCTCGACCACCTTCAGGTTCGACGCCGCCTGGTCGCGCGCGCTCTCGCTCATGAATTTCTGGCCGGCCAGGTCGGCCGTGCGCTGGTAGTTCGACCGCGCGAGCGCCAGCTCGGCCCGGATCTGCTCGACCTCGGCCGCGGCCACTGCGGCGTCGAGCACCACCAGCAACGTACCCTTGCGAACCAGGCTGCCGCCGTCGAAGCCGATGCGGTCGATGCGCCCGGCGATCTCGGGCTTGACGACCACCGATTCGTTGGCGCGCAAGGTGCCCACGGTGGAGACGGTCTCGCTCAGCGAAACCTGCTCGGCGCGCGCCGCCTCGACGCCCACCGGCCCGCGCGCGGCCTGCGCGCCGGGCCGGCCGGGGCCGTCCGCGCGCGCCGGGGCGTCCTGCGCGCCGCGTGCCGAACCGGCCGGGCCGGGGTTCGCCGAAGCCGACGCGGCAATTTCGATCGCCGCCGGCCGCCCGCGGTCGAGCGTCCAGGCCCACCCGCCGAGCCCTGCGGCGGCGGCGATCGCGATCAGGTAGAACGTGGGTTTCTTCATGGAGGTGGGCCGACTGCGCTGCGCGACACTAGCACAGGCGGGACTGCGTCGCCGGACGCGCCCGTCAGGACGGCACTCCGCGGTTGGCCAGCGCGTCGGCGCGCTCGTTGCCGGGGTGGCCGGCGTGCCCCTTCACCCAGCGCCACTCCACCGAATGCTGGGCGACCAGCGCATCGAGCTCGCGCCAGAGATCGACGTTCTTCACCGGCTTGCGGTCGGCGGTCTTCCAGCCCCGCGCCTTCCAGGCCGGCAGCCACTCGGTGATGCCCTTGTGCACATACTGCGAATCGGTGTGCACCACGGCGCGCGCGCTGCGGCGCAGCGCCGACAGGCCACGGATCACCGCGACCAGCTCCATCCGGTTGTTCGTCGTCGCGGCCTCGCCGCCGAACAGCTCGCGCTCGTGCCCGCGCCAGCACAGCAGCGCGCCCCAGCCGCCCGGGCCGGGATTGCCCTTGCAGGCGCCGTCGGTATAGATGTCAACCACTTCGACCATGTCGTCAATTCGTACTTGGGGCCAGGCCACGGGTTGCAGCCTGGCAGCGGACGCATTTTAATGGCGGATATCGCTGGCAAGACACGGTACGTCGCGATGATCGAGAAGCAGGTCTTGAAGTACCTCGAGGCGCTGCGCAGGCGCCAGCCGCTGCCGTTGCGGGTCACGCTGTGGGACGGCTCGACCGTCGCACTGGGCGACGAGCCGCGAGTCGACCTGCGGCTGAAGGACACCTCTTCCGCCCGGTATTTCCTGAAGCCCTCGATGTCGGCGCTCGGCGAGGCGTTCGTCGAGGGCCACATCGACGTCGACGGCGACATCCGCGAGATCGTGGCCGTGGCCGAGCACCTGTCGCGCACCGGCGACGAGGAACAGGGCCGCGGCAAGCTTCCGTCGTGGCTCGCGCGCCATACGCGCAAGAGTGATCGCAAGGCGATCGAATACCACTACGACGTCTCCAACGAGTTCTACTCGGCGTGGCTCGATCCGCGCATGCTCTATTCCTGTGCGTATTTCCGCACGGGCGACGAAGACCTCGCCACCGCGCAGGTGCAAAAGCTCGACCACATCTGCCGCAAGCTGATGCTCGCGCCGGGCCAGAGGCTGCTCGACATCGGCTGCGGCTGGGGTGCGATGGCGATCCACGCCGCCAGCCGCTACGGCGTCAAGGCAGTGGGCGTCACGCTGTCGACCAACCAGTTCGAACTGGCGCGCGAGCGGGTCCGCGAGGCCGGCCTCGAAGATCGCGTCGAAATCCGGCTGCAGGACTATCGCGACATTCCCGGCGACGCCAGCTTCGACCGCATCTCGTCGATCGGCATGTTCGAGCACGTCGGCCTGAAGAACCTGCGCGGCTATTTCGACACCGTTCACCGGCTGCTCGAGCCGGGAGGCATCGCGCTGAACCATGGCATCACGTCGGCCGACGCGGACAACCGCTCGGTGGGGCTCGGTGCGGGCGAGTTCATCGACCGCTACGTGTTCCCAGACGGCGAGCTGCCGCACGTCTCGCTCGCGATCCGGGAACTGTCCGAGGCGGGGCTGGAACTCACCGACGCCGAATCGCTCAGGCGCCACTATGCGAAGACGCTCGGCTTCTGGTCCGACAGCTTCGAGCGGCAGATCGATCACCTGACCGCACTGGCCGGTGAAAAGCGCACGCGTATCTGGCGCGTCTACCTCGCCGGCTGCGCGCACGCGTTCGCGCACGGCTGGATCAACATCTACCAGTTGCAGGCGATCAGGCCGCGCAACGGCGCCGGCGGCGCGGAAAGCCCGCTACCGCTGTCGCGCGCCTACATGTACGCCGACTGAAGCGTCCGTCGGCGTCGAATCGGGGCCGAGCGGCATTCGCGCTCGGGTTTTCCGGTTGGGTTCGCAGCGCGGCGAGACCGCCGCGGCCGGCGCGCGCGCCAGTCGCGCCTGCCGCCAGGCCGGCCCGATCAGCCGCATCCCGCGCACCCGCTTGATGCCGGAGACGATGTACAGCGCACCGCAGATCGGCCACCAGCGGTCGCCCGCCGACTCCATGAACTGCGTGCGATCGAGCCAATGCTGCGTGCGGCACGGCGGCCGGTAGCAGCCGTAGCGTCCGCGATCGAACTCGAAGCCCAGCAGCTTGAACCAGTCGCGCAGCCGCGGCAGCCCGATGAACTGGCCTTCGCGCGGCAGGAACGGACGGTGCGAGACGCCGCGCGTCAGCCATTGTCGGGCGCCCCACAGGCTGATCGGATTGAATCCGGAGACGATCACCCTGCCCTCCGGGCGCAGCACGCGATCGATTTCGCGCAGCACCTGGTGCGGATCCTCGGCGAACTCGAGCACGTGCGGCAGCACCGCCAGGTCGATGCTCTGGGAGGCGAACGGCAGCTCCTCGAAATGGTCGATCACCACGCTCGCGCCGCCCTGCACCGGCATGTCGCAGGGCTCGCAGGCGCGGATCCGGTGCGGCATGCGGTTGTCGCGCAGCGCGTCGAGCTGCGGCAAGCCGCACTGCAGCGCGTGAAAGCCGAACATGTCGGCCACCGCGGCGTCGAACTGCTGCTGCTGCCAGTCGAGCGCGTAACGGCCGGGCGGCGACTCGAGCCATTCGCGCCAGGCCGCGCGCCGGGCGAGCGCGTCCTCGGTGCTTCGTATAATCGCAGCATCATTCATCTTCATGCCATGCAGCCCGAGCAGACCTGGCGCTATGCGCCGCAACCGCATCCGTGCGTCGAGGCGATCGACGCGTTCGAGGACAACTACATCTGGCTGGTGCGCGCACCGGGCGGCGAGCACGCCGCCGTCGTGGATCCGGGCGACGCCGCGCCCGTGGAGCGCGCGCTGTCGGCGCGCGGCCTGCGCCTGTCGGCCATTCTACTGACACATCACCATCCGGATCACGTCGGCGGCGTGCGCGCGCTGGTCGAGCGCTGGCAGCCCGTCGTCTACGGCCCGGCCGGCGAAGCGATCGAGGGGATCGACCGCCGGCTCGCCGGCGGCGACACGATCACCGTCGACGGCGTGGGCGCAGCGATGCGGGTGCTCGACGTGCCCGGACACACCCGCGGCCACATCGCCTACGCCGCCGAGCCCTTCGGCGGCGACGCCCGACCGCTGCTGTTCTGCGGCGACACGCTGTTCGCGGCCGGCTGCGGGCGGCTGTTCGAGGGCACGCCTGCGCAGATGCTCGATTCGCTCGACCGGCTGGCCGCGCTCGACCCGCAGACGCTGGTCTATTGCGCGCACGAATACACGCTGTCGAACCTGCGCTTCGCAGCCGCCGCCGAGCCGGCCGGCGAAGCGGTGCTCGCACGGCTGGACGAAGCGCGCCGGATGCGCGAGGCCGGCGCACGCACGGTGCCCACCTCGATCGCGATCGAACTGGCCACGAATCCGTTCCTGCGCGCCGACGCCGCCGGCGTGCTCGCCACGGTCGCCGGCCGTCTGGGCCACGCACCCGTCTCGCGGCTCGACAGCTTCGCCGCGCTGCGCGCGTGGAAAGATGGGTTTCGCTGAGCGTGACCCGCGCCGCAAGCGTGAGCTTCGTCCTTGACCGCGGCCGCTTCCTTCCGTAGGATCGGCCGGCTTGTTGCGTCGAATCAGAGAGTTAGGGGTCATCGTTGGTGCATTTTCTTCGTATCGGCGCACTTCTGGGCGGCCTGCTCGTCTTCGCGGGCTGCTCCACGCTGGCTCCGGTCGACCCGCAAACGTCTGCCCCGATCGGCCAGGCGACGCCGGCCGGCGCCTCTGCGACGGCCACTGCTGCCACGGGCACTGAGGCCGCGGCGAGCAATGCGGCATCCGCTGCGTCGGCGCCCGAGCGCGTCGATCCGCTCGCGTCGCTGCCCGCCCCCACCGGGCGGCCGCCGCAAGCCAGCGCGCCAGTTGCCAGCCTGTGGGACCGCATCCGCGCCGGCTTCGCAATGCCGCCGCTCGCCAGTCCGCTGGTGGCCGAAAAGGAGCGCTTCTACCTGCAGCGCCCCGATTACCTGCAGCGCATGTTCTCGCGAGGCAGCCGCTACCTGTTCCATATCGTCGAGGAACTCGAGAAGCGCGGCATGCCCACCGAGCTCGCGCTGCTGCCGTTCGTCGAGAGCGCGATGAACCCGGTGGCGCTGTCGCACGCCCAGGCCGCCGGGCTGTGGCAGTTCATTCCGTCCACCGGACGCGCCTACAACCTGCAGCAGGACTGGTGGGTCGACAACCGCCGCGACGTGGTGAAGTCCACCGAAGCGGCGCTCGACTACCTGCAGAAGATCTACGCGATGCACGGCAACGACTGGTTCCTCGCGCTCGCCTCCTACAACTGGGGCGAAGGGGCGGTGGCGCGCGCGGTGCGCCAGAACCAGGCGCGCGGCCTGCGCACCGACTACCTGTCGCTGAAGATGCCGGCCGAAACGCGCCACTACGTGCCGAAACTGATGGCGCTGAAGAACATCGTGCTGCGCGCCGACGAACTCGGCGTGGCGCTGCCGCCGGTGCCCAATCGGCCGTACTTCGTCACGATCGAGAAGACGCGTCCGATCGACCTGAAGCTGGCCGCGCAATTCGCCGGGATGAGCGTGGACGAGTTCGTCGCGCTGAACCCGGCGCACAACCGGCCCGTGATCGCCGCGAGCCGCAACAACCAGATCAAGCTGCCCGCTGATCGCATCGACGCGTTCATGGCGGCGGTCGAGCGCCACGGGCGCGCCAACCGCGCCTTCGCCACCTGGCAGCCGCACACGCTGCAGCCGGGCGAGACGCTCGATGCGCTGGCGCAGCGCGGCGGCATCGCGGTGGCCGAGTTGCGCGAGGCCAACGACCTGCGCCCGGGCCAGCGGATCCTGCCGGGCACGCGCATCCTCGCGCCGCAGCGCGCAGTGGAGGACGAAACCCGCGTCGAGCGATTCGAGGGCCCGCGCGTGTACGAGCTGGTCGAGCGGCCCGCCGCCTACCACACGGTCAGGCGGCGCGAGACGCTCGCGTCGATCGCGCGGCGCTACGGCACGACGATCGCGAACCTGAAGGCGTGGAACGCGCTGGTCAAGGGCGTGCACGCGGGCATGAACCTGCTGGTGCGGCCGGCCAGCGCGCAGACTCTGCTCACCACCGAGGACGGCGACCGGCGCGTCGTGCGCACGCGCACCGACGAGCCGCGCATCATGCACGCGGTATTGCGCCGCGAGCAGGCAGCCCCCGAGCCGCAGGAGCAGGCCGCACCGGCCGCCGCGAAGCCTTCGCGCAGCGCCCGGCCCGCGGCCCGGCACGCGGGCGCCCACAAGCAGGGCGCCACCCGCTCGAAAACGGCCGCGAAGAAGGTGCGCGCAGCCGATCGCGACGACGCTGCCGCGAGCGCACCGTCCAGGCGGCCCGCGAAGCGCGCCAACAAGCGCACCTGATCGACGCCGGCGCGGCGGCCGGGGCTACGTCGCTGCGGGCCCCGCCCCCGGCTCGGACCCCAGGCCCACGCCCGGATCCGCCAGCGAAGCGGCCAGCAATTCGCGGGTATAGGGCTCGCGCGGTGCGGCGAACAACGCGCCGGTCTCGCCGGCCTCGACGATCGCGCCGTCCTTCATCACGACGACCCGGTGCGCCATCGCGCGCACCACCGCAAGGTCATGCGTGATGAACAAATAGGCCATTGCGTGGCGCTGCTGCAGCGTCGCCAGCAGTTCGAGCACCTGCCGCTGCACCGACACGTCGAGCGCCGAGGTCGGTTCGTCGAGCACCAGCAGCGCCGGCTGCAGGATCACCGCGCGCGCGATCGAGATGCGCTGGCGCTGGCCGCCGGAGAACTCGTGCGGATAGCGTTCGAGCGCGTCGGCACCGAGCCCGACCTCGTCGAGCATCGCCGCGACCGCATCGCGGCGCGCCGCTTCGTCGAGCCCCGGGCGGTGCAGCGCAAGGCCTTCCTCGACGATCTGCAGCACGGTGCGCCGCGGCGACTGCGAATTGAACGGGTCCTGGAACACCACCTGCATGTCGCGCCGCAGCGGGCGCAGCGCACGCTGGCCGAGCGAATCGATGCGCCGGCCGTCGAATCGGATCTCGCCGCTCGTCTCGCCCTGCGCGAGGCGCAGCAGCGTCAGTCCGAGCGTGCTCTTGCCCGAGCCGGATTCGCCGACGATGCCCAGCGTCTCGCCGCGCGCCAGCCGCAGGTCGACGGCACGTACCGCGTCGAACGCGCGCGAACCGAACCAGCCGCGGCCCACGCGAAAACTGCAGCCGACGCCGCGCGCCTCGAGCAGCGCCGGTGCGTCGGGGGGCACGGCCGACACCGCGCGGCGTGGGCGGCTGTCGATCAGCATCCGGGTATAGGCGTGGCGCGGCTGCGCGAACACCTGCGCGGTGGCGCCCTGCTCGACGACACGGCCGTCCTTCATCACCGCCACGCGATCGGCGAACGCGCGCACCAGCGGAAGGTCGTGCGTGATCAACAGCACCGACATCCCGGTGTCGCGCTGCAGTTCGTCGAGAAGCGCGACGATCTGGCGCTGGATCGTCACGTCGAGCGCGGTGGTCGGCTCGTCTGCGATCAACAGCTTCGGATTGCAGGCGAGCGCCATCGCGATCATCGCGCGCTGCCGCTGGCCACCGGAGAGCTGGTGCGGATAGCTCGCCAGGCGCCGCCGTGGCTCGGGCAGGTGGGTGCGCTCGAGCAGCTCGATCGCGCGCTGCTCGGCCTGGCGGCGCCCGAGCCCCTCGTGCAGCTCGATCGCCTCGCAGATCTGCCGACCGATCGGATACAGCGGATTGAGCGCGCTCATCGGCTCCTGGAAGATCATCGCGATCTCGCGTCCGCGCACGCCGCGCAGCCGGCGCTCGCTGGCGCCGAGCAGGTCGTGGCCCTCGAACGCGATGCGCCCTTCGTAGCGCGCATCGGCGTTCAGGCGCAGCACCGACAGCGCGGTCACCGTCTTGCCCGAGCCCGACTCGCCCACCAGCGCGAATTTCTCGCCGCGCCCGATGGCAAAGTCGACGCTGTCGACGACGCGTGCCCCGCCGCTGGCGGTCGCGAACTCGACCGCCAGGTCCTCGACCGACAGCAGCGGCGCGTCGGCGGCTCGGGCAGTTTCGGGCGCGATCACCGTTCAGCCCCTGCGGGTGTCGAGCGCATCGCGCAGCGCTTCGCCGATGAAGATCAGCAGCATCAGCGTGCCCACCAGCACGCCGAAGGTGCAGAGCGAGATCCACCAGGCGTCGAGGTTCGCCTTGCCCTGTGCGAGCAGTTCGCCCAGGCTCGGCGTCGAAGGCGGCACGCCCAGGCCGAGGAAGTCGAGGCTGGTGAGCGCGACGATCGCCGCGCTCATCCGGAACGGCAGGAACGCGATCACCGGGGTGAGCGAGTTCGGCAGCACGTGCCGGCGGATGACCTGCAGGCTCGACAGGCCGAGCGCCCGCGCCGCCGTCACGTATTCGAGCTGGCGGTTGCGCAGGAACTCGGCGCGCACGTAGTCGGACAGCCCCATCCAGCTGAACAGCGACAGGATCGCGAGCAGGATCCAGATGCTCGGCTCGAAGATCGACGCGAGGATCAGCAGCAGGTAGAGCTCGGGGATCGATCCCCAGATCTCGGTCAGGCGCTGCAGCGCCAGGTCGACGCGGCCGCCGAAATAGCCCTGCAGCGCGCCCGCCGCGATGCCGAACAGCATGCCGACGGCGGTGAGCGCCATGCCGAAGAGCACCGAGATGCGAAAGCCATAGAGCAGCCGCGCAAGCACGTCGCGCCCCTGGTCGTCGGTGCCGAGCAGGTTCTGCCGCGACGGCGGCGCCGGGTTCGGGCTGGGTGCGAAATAGTTGATCGTGTCGAAGCGGTACGGGTTCGGCGGGTACAGCGCCCAGTTGCCGTCCTGCGACAGGCGCTGGCGGATGAACGGGTCGAGGTAGTCGGTGGCGGTGCGGAAATCGCCCCCGAAGGTCGTCTCCGGATACTGCCGCCACAGCGGCCAGTACAGCCGCCCCTCGTAGCGCGTGACGATCGGACGATCGTTGGACAGCACTTCGGCCGCGAGGCTCACGCCGAAGACGAGCGCGAAGATCCACAGGCTCCAGTAGCCGCGCCGGTTGGCGCGAAAGCGCAGCCAGGCGCGCCGGCCCGGCGACAGCGAGCGCCGCGGCGTCGCCATCAGCCCGCAGCCCCGAACTTCACGCGCGGGTCGACCCAGGTGTAGGCCAGGTCGGTGACGAGCCGGGTGAGCAGGCCGATCAGCGAGAACACGTACAGCGAGCCGAGAACCACCGGATAGTCGCGCCGGATGACCGCCTCGTAGGACAGCAGCCCCAGCCCGTCGAGCGAGAACAGTGTCTCGATCAGCAGCGAGCCCGCGAAGAACGCGCCGACGAAGGCCGCCGGAAACGCGGTGACCAGCGGGATCATCGCGTTGCGGAACACATGCCGGTAGAAGACCCGCCCCTCGGAGAGCCCCTTGGCGCGCGCGGTCAGCACGTACTGCTTGCGGATTTCCTCGAGGAAGGTGTTCTTCGTGAGCATCGTGGTCACCGCGAAGCTGCCCACGGTCAGGCAGGCCAGCGGCATCGTCAGGTGCCAGAAGTAGTCGAGCACCTTGCCCGCGAGCGACAACTCGGCGAAATTGTCCGAGGTCAGTCCGCGCAGCGGAAACAGCTGCCAGAACGTGCCGCCGCCGAACAGCACCAGCAGCGCCACGCCGAGCACGAAGCCGGGAATCGCGTAGCCGACCAGGATCGCGACCGAGGTCCACACATCGAAGCGGCTGCCGTGGCGCACCGCCTTCGCGATGCCCAGCGGAATCGACACCGCGTACACCAGCAGGAAGCTCCAGACGCCCAGGCTGATCGACACCGGCAGCTTCTCCACCATCAGCTGCCAGACACCCTTGTGGTGCAGGTAGCTGTTACCCAGGTCGAACACGGCGTAACGGGCCAGCATCTCGAGAAAACGCTCGTGCGCCGGCCGGTCGAAGCCGTACATCTTGCGAAACTCGGCCACGCGCTCGGGGTCCACGCCCTGCGCGCCGCGGTACACGCCGCCGGTGGCGGCGACCTCGCCGCCGACGCCGCCGCCGCGCAGCTCGCGCACCAGCTGCTCCACCGGGCCGCCGGGCACGAACTGGATCACGACGAAGGAGACGAACAGGATGCCGACCAGCGTGGGCACCATCAGCAGCAGCCGCTTGACGACGTAGGCCAGCATCAGCGCTTCTCCCACCAGGTTTCGAGCAGCCAGGTCTCGGCCGCGTAGTAGAGCGGCAGCGTATCGGGGTGCGCCAGGCGCGCACGCCAGGCGACGTGGTGCGCGGGCGCATAGAAATGCGGCACCAGGTACCAGCCAGCGCGCAACACCCGATCGAGCGCGCGCGCCGCGGTGACCAGTTCGGCCCGCGTGCGGCTCACCAGCAGCCGCTGCACGATGGCATCGACCGCCGGGTCGTGGATACCCGCGAAGTTGTCCGAGCCCTTTTCGTCGGCCGCCGCCGAGGTGAAGCGCTCGATCAGCTCGTTGCCCGGCGTCTGGCTCGCCGCGTACAGGTGGATCGCGACGTCGAAGTCGAATTCGTCCATCCGCTTCTGGTACAGCGCCGGATCGGTGATCCGCAGGCGCGCAGCGATGCCGAGCTTCTCGAGGTTGCGCGCCCAGGGCACTGCGACGCGCTCGAGGCCCTTCGAGTAGCTGAGGATCTCGAAGCCGAACGCCTGCCCCTGGGCGTTGCGCAGCATGCCCTCGTCGTCGACGTTCCAGCCGGCCTGCGCGAGCAACGCGAGCGCGCGGCGCAGGTTTGCCCGCAGGCTCGACGGCGGGTCGGTGCCGGGCGGCATCACCGCCTCGCCGAACACGGCGGGGTCGAGCTGCGCGCGCAGCGGCTCGAGCAGCGCGAGCTCGTCGGCCGACGGCAGGCCCTTCGCCTCCATCTCGCTGTTGGTGAAGTAGCTGGTGCTGCGAACGTACTGGCCGTAGAACACCTGCCGGTTCATCCACTCGAAGTCCATCGCGAGCGCGAGCGCGTGGCGCACGCGCACGTCGGCGAACTCCGGACGCCGGGTGTTCAGCACGAAGCCCTGCATGCCCGCCGAGTTCGAGTGACGGAATTCGCGCTTGACGATCTCGCCCGAGTCGTAGTGCCGTCCGACGTGGCCGCGCGCCCAGTTCTTCGCCGAGTTCTCGGCGACCCAGTCGAATTCGCCGGCCTTGAAGCCTTCGAGGCGCGCGGTTTCGTCCTTGAAGTACTTGTAGACGACGCGGTCGAAGTTGAACATGCCGCGGCGCACGTTCAGGTCGGCAGCCCACCAGGCGGGAGCGCGGCGGTAGGCGATCGTCTTGCCCCAGTCGAAGCGCTCGATCCGGTACGGGCCGCTGGTCACCGGCTCGTCCTGCACCACGCGGTCGAACGGCTGGCCCGCGCCCCACTTGTGCGAGAACACCGGCAGCTGCATGCCGATGATCATGTGCAGTTCGTGGTTGCGGCGCGCGAACTCGAAGCGCACCGTGGCCGCGTCGACCGCCACCACGCGCGCAACGTCGGCGAAGTACTGCCGGAAGCGCGGATGCGCCTGCTTGCCGGTGAGCAGCGCGAACGAGTGCCGCACGTCCTCGGCGGTGACCGGATCGCCGTTCCAGAACCGCGCGCGCGGGTTCAGGTGGAAGGTGATCGACAGGCCGTCGTCGGCGAAGCGGATGTCGTCGGCGAGCAGGCCGTACATCGAGAACGGCTCGTCGTCGCTCGCCACGGCGAGCGTCTCGAACATCAGCGTTCCCAGCCCCGCGGCCGGCAGGCCGCGCAGCGTGAACGGATTGAGCTTGTCGAACGAACCGTAGCCCGCGAGGTTCAACGTGCCGCCCCTGGGCGCCTGCGGGTTCACGTAGTCGAAATGGGCAAAGCCCGGCGGGTACTTCGGCGTGTCGCCCCATGCCAGCGCATGGACGGCCAGCGCCGGGCCGGCCAGGGCGCCCAGCGTCAGCGCCAGAGCAACGCGTGCGACAATCGTCATCGTCGAAGATTCTAGCGGAGACCCCGAATGGGATTCCTTGCCGGCAAGCGCATCCTGATCACCGGCCTGCTGTCGAACCGTTCGATCGCCTGGGGCATCGCGCGGGCCTGTCGCGACCAGGGCGCCGAACTCGCGTTCACCTACCAGAACGAGCGCTTCCAGGGCCGCGTCACCGAGATGGCCGCCGGGTTCGGCTCGTCGCTGGTGTTCCCCTGCGACGTCTCCGAGGACGCGCAGATCGACACGCTGTTCGCGGCGCTGCGCGAACGCTGGGACGGGCTGGACGGACTGGTTCACGCGATCGCATTCGCGCCGCGCGAGGCGATCGCGGGCAACTTCCTCGACGGTGCGAACCGCGAGTCGTTCCGGGTGTCGCACGACGTCTCCGCGTACAGCCTGGTCGCGCTGGCGAAGGCCGCGCTGCCGATGATGCAGGGCCGCGCCGGCGCGATGCTCACGCTGAGCTACCTCGGCGCGGTGCGCGTACTGCCGCACTACAACATGATGGGGCTGGCCAAGGCGAGCCTCGAGGCGGCGGTGCGCTACCTGGCGAGCGACCTCGGCCCGCAGGGCATCCGCGTGAACGGCATCTCGGCCGGGCCGATCCGCACGCTGGCGGCCAGCGGCATCAAGGATTTCTCGCGCATCCTCGACTTCGTCGGCAGCCATGCGCCGCTGCGGCGCAACGTCACGATCGAGGACGTCGGCAACGTCGCCGCGTTCCTGCTGTCAGACCTCGCGGCGGGCGTCACGGCCGAGATCACCTACGTCGATGCCGGGTTCAGCCAGGTGGTCGGCGGCATGGAGCTGCACGGAGATTAGCGGACGCCCCCGCGTGAGCAGGTTGCCGGCCGGCCGGATCCTGATCGTCTCGCCGACGCTGGCCGACGCCAACACCGGGAACTGGCAGACGGCGCGCCGCTGGGCGCAGTTCCTGCGCGCACACTACCGCGTGCGCATCGCGCGCGACTGGAACAATGAACCCGACGACGCGATGATCGCACTGCACGCGCGGCGCTCGGCGCCGGCGATCGCCGCGTTCGCTGCCAGCGGCCGGCCGGTGGCGCTGGTGCTCACCGGCACCGACCTGTACCGGGACATCCGCGATGATCGCGACGCGCAGCACTCGCTCGAGCTCGCCCGCCGGCTGGTGGTACTGCAGCCGCAGGGCCTCGAAGAACTGCCCCCCGCACTGCGCGGACGTGCGACGGTGATCGAACAGTCGGCGCCGGCGCTCTCGCCGGGCACGCCGCGACAGCGAACCTTCGACCTGCTGCTGGTCGGCCACCTGCGGGCGGAGAAGGATCCGCTCACCGCAGTGCGCGCGCTGGCGCGGCTCGACGACGCGGCCTCGCGGCGCATCCGGCTGGTCCACGTCGGCGGCGCGCACGACGAAGCGCTCGCGCGGCAGATGCGCGAAGCGGCACGTGTCGATCCGCGCATCGAGCTGCGCGGCCCGCTTGCGCACGCGACCACGCGCGCGCTGATCCGCCGCGGCCGCCTGCTGCTGCTGCCGTCGCTGATCGAAGGCGGCGCCAACGTGCTCATCGAGGCGGTGACCGCCGGCGTGCCGGTGCTGGCGTCGCGGATCGGCGGCTCGACCGGGATGCTCGGCGCCGACTACCCGGGCTTCTTCCCGGTGGGCGACGACGCCGCGCTGGCCGCGCTGATCCGGCGCTGCCGCGACGAACCGGCCTTCCTCGAGCGGCTGCGCGTGCACTGTGCGCGCTGCGCGCCGCACTTCGCGCCGCAGCGCGAGGCAGCGGCCGTGCTCGCGCTGGCGCATAATCTGCTTGCCCACAGGCGCGCCGGCAGCGTGCCTTTGCCTTCTTCCCGGACCACCGAACGATGAACGCACCCGAGATCGCGCAAGCGCCGCGACTGACCTCCTTTTCGCACGGCGGCGGCTGCGGCTGCAAGATCGCCCCGGGCGTGCTCTCCGAGATCCTGCAGGGCGCGTCGCGCCTGCCGGTGCCGCCGCAACTGCTGGTGGGCATCGAAAGCGCCGACGACGCCGCGGTCTACCGGCTCAACGACGAGCAGGCGCTGATCGCGACCACCGATTTCTTCATGCCGATCGTCGACGACCCGTTCGACTTCGGGCGCATCGCGGCCACCAACGCGATCTCCGACGTCTATGCGATGGGCGGTACGCCGATCATGGCGCTCGCGCTGGTGGCGATGCCGGTCGACCGGCTGCCGCTCGACGTGATCCGCCGCATCCTCGAAGGCGGCGAGTCGGTCTGTGCCGCGGCCGGCATCCCGATCGCGGGAGGGCACACGATCGACTCGGTCGAGCCGATCTACGGCCTGGTCGTGCTCGGCATCGGCCATCCCGACCGGATCAAGCGCAACACCGGCGCGCGCCCGGGCGACCGGCTGGTGCTCGGCAAGCCGCTCGGCGTGGGCGTGCTGTCGGCGGCGCTCAAGAAGGGCGAACTGTCGGCCGACGGCTACGCCGCGATGCTCGCCAGCACGACCCGGCTCAACACGCCCGGCCAGGCGCTGGCGAAACTCGATTCGGTGCACGCGCTCACCGACGTCACCGGCTTCGGCCTGCTCGGCCACCTGCTCGAGGTCTGCCACGGCGCGCGGCTCTCGGCACGCATTTCGGCGTCGTCGGTGCCGCGGATCGCGGGCGTCGACGAGCTGCTCGCGCGCGGCTTCGCCACCGGCGCCTCGCAGCGCAACTGGGCCGGCTACGGGCACGAAGTGCGGCTGGCCGCCGGCATCGACGAGCGCCAGCGCACGCTGATGACCGATCCGCAGACTTCCGGCGGCCTGCTGGTGGCCTGCGCGCCCGACGCGGTCGGCGAAGTGCTCGCGATCTTCCGCCGCGACGGCTTCGACGCCGCCTGCGAGATCGGCGAGCTCGTCGCCGGCGAGCCGGGCGTCGAGGTGCTCGCCTGAAGTCGTTGCCCGCATCGACGACACCTGCGGTCGAGCTGATCGGCGTTCGCAAGGCGTTCGCCGGACGCGCGGTGCTCGACGGCGTCGGCATGAGCGTGGCGCGCGGCGAACGCGTCGCGCTGCTCGGCGAGTCGGGCAGCGGCAAGTCGACGCTGTTGAACCTGATCGCCGGCCTCGAACCGGTCGACGCCGGGACGGTGCGCGTCGCCGGCACCGAGGTCTCCGCGCTCGACGCCGACGTCGCGGCACGCTTCCGGCGCAGCGCGATCGGCTTCGTGTTCCAGGCATTCCACCTGTTGCCGCACCTGGATGCGGCGCGCAACGTCGCGGTGCCGCTGCTGCTGAACGGCATTGTCCCCGGTGCCGCGCTCGAGCGCTCGGCCGCGATGCTCGCGCGCGTCGGGCTGGCCGGGCGCGAGCGCGCATGGCCGCGCGAACTTTCGGGCGGCGAGCAGCAGCGCGTGGCGCTCGCGCGCGCGCTGGTGCACGCGCCGGCGCTGGTGCTCGCCGACGAGCCCACCGGCAACCTCGACCCCACCACCGCTGCGCAGGCGCTGGCGTTGATCGCCGAAACGGTCGAATCGAGCGGCGCTGCGCTGGTGCTGGTCACGCACTCGAAGCAGGCCGCCGCGATCGCCCATCGCCGGCTTCGGCTGGACGCGCGCGGCCTGCGCGCCGACGACGCGACGCTGCCATGAGCGCGCTCGCGGCCGCGTTCGCGCGCGCCGCCGATGGGCGCCTGGCGCTGCTCGGCTGGCTGTGGCGTGCACAGGCGCGCGCGCAGCCCGGGCGCGCGCTGACCGCAGTGCTCGCGATCGCGATCGGCGTGGCGCTGGCACTGGCGATCCACCTGGTGAATCGCTCGGCGCTCGAGGAGTTCGCGGCGGCGATGTCCACGGTGAACGGCGAGGCGCAGGCGCAGGTGCGCGCGCGCGCCGGCAGCTTCGACGAAACGCTGTATCCGCGGCTCGCCGCCGAAGCGGACGGCGCCTCGGTGAGCCCGGTGATCGACGCAGTCTTCGCGCTCGCCGACCGGCCCGACGAAACCTTGCGGGTCATCGGCATCGATGCCTTCCGCGCCGCCGCGGTGACTCCCGCGCTGCTGCCCTCGCCCGGCGCCGGTGAACAGGCAGGCGCCGCTTCGCCGCTGTTCGCCGACGACACGGTGTTCCTGTCGAACGCCGCGCTGTCGGCGCTCGGCCTGGCCGAAGGCGACACGCTGCGGCTGCGCGCGGGCGCGCGCACGGTCGCGCTGCGCGTCGCGGGTACGCTGCCGCGGGTCGGAGCCGGGCAGCAGCTCGCGGTGATGGACCTGGGCGCGATGCAATGGCGGCTGGGCTGGCTCGGCCGGCTCTCGCGCCTCGACCTGCACTTCGCGGAAACGAGCGATGCGGCGCGCCTGCGTGCGCGCTGGCAGGCGCTGCTGCCGCCCGATGCCGTCTGGAGCGCACCCGACGCGAACCGGCAGCGCATGTCCAACCTGTCGCGCGCCTATCGCGTGAATCTCGACATGCTGGCGCTGGTGGCGCTGCTCACCGGTGGCTACATCGTTCATGCGACGCTGGCGCTCGGCGTGGCGCGCCAGCAGCGTGAACTGGCGCTGCTCGGCGTGCTGGGTGCGCGCCCGCGACTGCTGCTCGCACAAGTGCTCGGCCAGGCGTTGCTGCTGGGCTCGGTCGGCGCGGCGCTGGGCGCGGTGGCCGGCGTGGCGCTCGCTGGGACGCTGCTGGCCTGGGTGGGCGGCGACCTGGGCGGCGGCTACTTCGCGGGCAGCCGACCCGCGCTCGCGCTGGACGCGCCGGCGCTCTTCGGTTTCGCCGGAGCCGGCCTGGCCACCGCGGTTCTGGGCGCGATTGCGCCGGCACTCGCAGCGAGCCGCACGCCGGGCGCGCGCGCGCTGCGCGCCGGCAGTGTCGAGGAGACGCTGCGTGGACGCGGCGGCGCGGCCGCGCTCGCCTGGCCGATCGGCTGCTTCGTGTGTGGTGCGGCGGCGCTCGCGCTGCCGCCGCTCGACGGAATCCCCTGGCCCTCGTACGCGGCGATCGCGGCGTGGCTCGCCGGCGGCGTCGCGCTGGTGCCGCGCGTGGTGGCAGTGAGTTCGCGCGGCTTCGCGCGCCTGGCCTCTTCGCGCGCGGCGGGGCCGATCGCGTGGCTGGCGGCGCACCGGCTGCGCGGCGCGCCGGCGAGCGCCTCGGCGGCGATGTCGGGCATCGTCGCGAGCGTCGCGCTGGCCGGCGCGATGGCGATCATGGTGTCGAGCTTTCGCGACTCGGTCGACCGCTGGCTGGGCGCGGTGCTTCCGGCCGACGCGTACGCGCGGATCGCCTCCGGCGCGGCGACGGCCGCGATCGATCCGGCACTGCGCGAGCGCTTCGCGCGCGCCCCGGGCGTGGCGCGCGCCGAGTTCTCGCGCAGCCTCGAACTCACGCTCGACCCGTCGCGCCCATCGCTGGTCCTGATCGCGCGTCCGATCGATCCGCTGCGCCCGCAACGACGGCTGGCGATCACCGGCGAGGGGCTCGCGCCGCCGCCGGACACGGTGCCGGTCTACGTGAGCGAGGCGGCTGCCGACCTCTACGGCTGGACGGCGGGCAGCCGTATCGCCTTGCCGCTGCCGGGTGCGGCGGCAACGCAGCGCTTCTTCGTTGCCGCAATCTGGCGCGACTACGCGCGCCAGCACGGCGCGGTCGCACTCGACGCGACCGATTACCGCGCGCTCACCGGCGACGCCACGACGAGCGACGTCGCATTGTGGTTCGACGCGTCGATTGCGCCCGCCAGGGCAATCGCAACGCTGCGCGAGGCACTGTCGGACGTCACCGGGCTCGAGCTGCGAACGACCGGCGAGCTGCGCGCACTGTCGCTGCGCATCTTCGATCGCAGCTTCGCGGTCACCTACGCGCTCGAGGCGATCGCGATCGTGGTCGCATTGTTCGGCGCCGGCTCCGCGTGGGCCGCAGAGGGGCTGGCCCGGGTTCGCGAATTCGGCATGCTGCGCCACCTGGGGCTGCGCAGGCGCGAGGTCGCGCGGCTGTTCGCTGCCGAAGCGGCGTTGCAGATCGGCATCGCCGCCACATGGGGCACGGTGCTCGGCGCGATGATCGCGCTGGTGCTCGTCCATCGCGTGAATCCGCAGTCGTTTCACTGGACCATGGATCTGTCCTGGCCCGTCGGCCTGCTCGGCGCCGCCGCGGCCGCATTGCTTGCGCTGGGCGTGTCCGCCGCGGTCCTCGGGGCGCGCTCGGCGATGTCCGAAGCACCGGTGCGCGCGCTGCGGGAGGACTGGTGAACGCGCCCTGCCGCCGCGCCCGTCGCGAGGCCCTCGCAGCACTGGCGCTCGGCGGTTGCGGGCTGCGCGCGCCACCCGCGCTTGCAGGAGAGTCCGTCTATCCGCCGATCGTACGCGGCGTGCCGCTCGCGTTTCCGCGCGACCACGGCGCACATCCGGCGTTTCGCACCGAGTGGTGGTACCTCACCGGCTGGCTGCAACGCCTCGACGACGTGCATCGCGGCCAGCCCGTGGGCGTGCAAGTCACCTTCTTTCGTTCGCGCACCCGTCACGACTCGGCCAACCCGAGCCGCTTCGCGCCCACGCAGCTGCTGCTCGCGCACGCGGCGCTGGCCGTGCCCGAGCGGGGCGATCTCGTGCATTCGCAGCGAGCCGCCCGCGCAGGCTTCGGGCTGGCGAGCGCGTCGGAGCACGACACCGCGCTGTCGATCGATGACTGGACGCTCGAACGCGACGCGGCCGACCGCTACCACGCGCGCATCGCGGACCGGCGCTTCGCGATCGAACTCGATGCCGAAGCGCACGCACCGCCGGTGCCGCAAGGCGACGCCGGCTTCTCGCGCAAGGGGCCGCTGGAGCGGCAGGCGAGCCGCTACTACAGCCGTCCGCAGCTGCGCACCCGCGGCGCGATCCGCATCGAGGGTGCGCGCGCCGCCGTCGAAGGCGTCGCCTGGCTCGACCACGAATGGTCCAGCGAAATCCTCGACGCGGCGGCCGAGGGCTGGGACTGGACCGGCCTGAACCTGGACGACGGCTCGGCGCTCGTCGCGTTCCGGATCCGCCGACGCGACGGCGGCGTCGCGTGGTCGTACGCGCGCTGGATCGGCGCCGCAGGCGCCGCATCCACCGGCGCCGACCCCGCGGTGCGCTTCGTGCCCATGCGCAGCTGGACCTCGCCGCGCACCGGCGCGCGCTACCCGGTGGCGATGCGGCTCGATCTCGGCGCACGCTCGATCGCGCTCGAGCCGCTGTTCGACGACCAGGAGCTCGACACGCGCGCGAGCACCGGCACGATCTACTGGGAAGGGGCGGTGCGCGCCCTCGAGGCCGGCCGCGAGATCGGCCGCGGCTACCTGGAACTGACCGGCTACGCCGGAGCGCTGCGCCTGTAGCGGAGGTTCAGCGCCGCTCCACCGACGCCACCTGCGCGCCAGGCCCCGCGAGCAGCGCGGCCGCCGCGAGGCTGGCCAGCCCCGCCAGCGCGCCCACCGCCGGGAAACCGGCCCGTTCGTACAGCAGCACCGCGAGCGGGGAAAACAGCGTCACGCCGAGATAGGTGGCGCCGCTCAGCATCGCGGTCACGACGCCGCGCAATTCCGGGATCTGCTCCGTGGCCAGCGAAGTGATCGCGGTGAAGAACACGCCCTGCGTGCACCCCCAGGCGACGATCGCCACGACCAGCAGCGCGGGCGCGCCCACGAGCCACGGCAACCCCGAGAGCAGCGCGGCGAGCGTCGCCAGCGCCGCGATCGCGCTGCGCGTCTTGCCGACACGGTCGATCAGGCGACCGTTCAGCGTGACGATCAGCAGGCCCGCACCGTACGCGGCGATCGCGAAACCGACCGGGGCCGCACCCCAGTCGTTGACGCGCCGGATCTCGTTGCCGAGGAACGCGTAGACCGCGTAGAAGGCGCCCATGTCGATGCCGTTGACCGCGAGCACGAACAGCGTCGGCCGGTGCGAGAGCACGCGCCGCAGGCTCGGCCCGACCGGCAGTTCCGCCGCCGCCTCGGCATCGGCGGTGGCCGCAGGGCGCGGGGCCAGCGCGAGCACCGCCGCGGCGAGCAGCGCCGCCACGGCCAGTCCGGCGAACGCCGCCTGCCAGTCGATCGCCTGCGACGCGATCGCCATCGCCGGCACCACCAGCAGGATCGCGATCGACCAGCCGCTCACGATGCGCCCCATCACCTGGCCGCGATGCGCGAAGCTCGACAGGTCGCCGGCATACGCGTACGTGGCAGGAATCACCGCGCCGGTAGCCGCCCCGGCGAGCAGCGTCAGGCCGAGCAGCGCATCGAAGCGCCGCGTGGCGGCGGCGAGCAGCCACACCAGCGCGAACAGCAGCAGCCCGGCGACGATCACCCGCGCCCGCGGCAGCCGCCGAGCGAGCAGGCCCACCGTCGGCGCCACGATCGCCATCGACAGGCCGTAGGCCCCGATCAGCCAGCCGGCCCGCGCCGGTGCGACGCCGAAGCTCGCCGCGATGTCGGGCAGCAGCGGCGAGATCGCGAAGATGGTCGCGCCGACCGTCGCGACCGCCGCCACGAGCCCCGCCACCAGCAGCGGAAAGGCGTCGGCAACGGTGTGGCCGCTGCGCTCGCGCGCCTGCATCGCGGTATTGCGGTGCACGGCGTCTTCAGCGCACCAGCTGGTTGATCTCGATGATCGGCAGCAGCACTGCCAGCACGATCACCAGGACGACCGCGCCCATCAGCAGGATCAGCAGCGGCTCGAGCAGGCTGGTGAGCGTGAGCGCGCGGCGCTCGGTTTCCTGCGACAGCGTGGTCGCGGTGCGCTCGAGCATCTGCGGCAGCTCGCCGGTGGCCTCGCCGCTGGCGATCATGTGGATCATCATCGGCGGGAACTGCCCGCCCGCCTTCAGCGCGCGCGACAGCGGCGCGCCCTCCCTCACCCGCGAGATCGCGTCGTGCACGTTCGCGCGCATCGACTCGTTCGACAGCGTGCGCGCGCCCGCCTCCAGCGCGCGGATCAGCGGCACGCCGCTGCTCGCCAGGATGCCCAGCGTCGAGGCGAAGCGCGCGGTGTTCATCCCGCGGATCAGCCTGCCGGCGATCGGCATCGCGAGCATCCGGCGATCCCAGGCGAGCCTCGCGGTCGGCGCGCGCAGCGCGAGCCGCACCGCGACGACCGCGGCGACCGCCAGCACGAGCAGCCACAGCCCCCAGTCGCGCACGAAGTCCGACGTCGCGATCAGCGCGACGGTGAGCGGCGGCAGTTGCTGGCGCGTCTGCGCGAACACGCCGACCACCTGCGGCACCACGTAGGTGAGCAGCGCGACGATCACCAGCGAGGCGACCACGGTGACGATCGCCGGATAGGTGAACGCGAGCAGGATCCGCTGCGACAGCGCGGTGCGCGACTCGACGTAGTCGGCCAGCCGGCTCATCACGAGGGCGAGGTCGCCCGACTGCTCGCCGGCAGCCACCAGCGCCCGGTAGACCTCGGGGAAGTCGCGCGGAAACTTGGCCAGTGCCTGCGCGAGCGTCTGCCCGCCGATCACCTCGCTGCGCACCGCCGCGAAGCGGTCGCGCACCGCCTGCCGGTCGGCCTGCTCGACCACCGCGCCGAGCGCCTGCTCGATCGGCAGGCGCGCCGACAGCAGGCTCGCGAGCTGGCGCGTGGCGAGCGCGAGCTCGGCCGCGCCGAGCCGGCCGGCGAGCACGCGCAGGCCGGCACCGCCGGCCGCCGGCTGCACCGGGTTCAGTTCGAGCGGCGTGAGGCCGCGTTCGCGCAGCAGGTTGCGCGCGTGCCGCGGCGAGTCGGCGTCGATGATGCCGCGCGCGAGCTGGCCCGAAGGCTCGGCGGCTTCGTAGCGGTAGGCCGGCACGATGCGAGCGGCGGCGCGGTCAGTCGCGGGTCACGCGCACGACCTCGTCGGCCGAGGTGACGCCGGCCTCGACCCAGCGCCGGCCGTCGTCGCGCATCGACTGCATGCCGGCGCGCAGCGCGGCTGCGCGGATCTCGGTCTCTGGCGCGTTGCGGTGGATCAGCCCGCGGATCTGGTCGTCGACGGGGAACAGCTCGTAGATGCCGGTGCGGCCCTGGAAGCCGGTGCGGTTGCACGCCATGCAGCCCACCGCGCGCCAGCCGTGCGTGACCGGATCGGGCTGCCGGCATTGCGGGCACAGCTTGCGCACCAGCCGCTGCGCGACCACGCCCAGCAGCGACGACGACAGCAGGAACGGCTCGATGCCCATGTCGATCAGCCGCGTGACCGCCGAGACCGCGTCGTTCGTGTGCAGCGTGGCCAGCACCAGGTGGCCGGTGAGCGAGGCCTGCACCGCGATCTGCGCGGTTTCGAGGTCGCGGATCTCGCCGATCATCACGACGTCGGGGTCCTGGCGCAGGATCGAGCGCAGCGCCTTCGCGAAGCTCATGTCGATGCGCGCGTTGACCTGCGTCTGCCCGATGCCTTCGAGGTCGTATTCGATCGGATCCTCGACCGTCAGGATGTTGGTGGTGGACGAATCGAGCCGGCCGAGCGCGGCGTACAGCGTGGTGGTCTTGCCCGAGCCGGTCGGGCCGGTGACCAGCACGATGCCGTGCGGCTGGTGCACGAGGCGGTCGAACGCCGACAGCGTGCCCGGGCTCATGCCGAGCCTGGCCAGGTCGAGGCGGCCGGCCTCCTTGTCGAGCAGGCGCAGCACCGCGCGCTCACCGTGCCCGGTGGGAAGCGTGGACACGCGCACGTCCATTGGCCGCCCGCCGATGCGCAGCGTGATGCGGCCGTCCTGCGGGAGCCGCTTCTCGGCGATGTCGAGCTGCGCCATGATCTTGATCCGCGAGATCAGCGCGGCATGCAGCTCGCGGCGCGGGCGCACCACGTCGCGCAGCGTGCCGTCGATGCGGAAACGCACCAGCGAGGTCGTCTCGAACGGCTCGATGTGGATGTCGGAAGCGCCGTCGCGGCTCGCCTGCGTGAGCAGCGCGTTGATCATCCGGATGATCGGCGCGTCGTCCTCGGCCTCGAGCAGGTCCTCGATCTTCGGGATGTCCTGCAGCAGGCGCGACAGGTCGAGGTCGCTTTCGACCTCGTCGACCACCGACGCCGCCGATCCTTCCTGCTGCGAATACGCGCGCGAGATCGCCGCCGCGAGCTCCGCCTCGGGCTTGTGCACCGTGACCAGCCGCAGCGGCAGCGTGCGCGACAGCTCGGCCAGCGCCTGGCGCGGCGTACGATCGCCGACCCACACCTCGACCGCGTCGCCCGAGACGCCGGTGACCAGCACCTGGTGGGTGCGGGCGAAACCGTAGGGCACGTAGCGCGCCGGCGAGACGGTGGCCATCGGCGCGCTATTGCCCGGACGCCGGCACGAGCGCGGTGCCCGGGCGCAGGGGCACCACGACCTCGTTCGGCGCGGTCTGGATCACCGTGCTCGGCCGCGACGCCGAGACCGGCGCCGGCGGCTGCGCAGCCAGCCCGGACGCGACGCCCTGCTGCGCGGCCGACCCGGCCGCGGGCCCGCCCTCCTGGGGTGACGCTCCGGGTGCCGGCGCGCCGCCTTGCCGAGTCCCCTCGCCCGCCGGCCGCTTCGGTTCGCGCGGCGGCGCCGGCGGCATCGGCGGAAGCGGCGTCGGCTTCAGGTCGGGCAGCGCCCAGTGCGACGGCAGTGTCGAGTCGCCGCGCAGCCCGCGGATGTAGTCGTAGCGGTCGGCGGTGATCCCGTGCGCGTCGCTGCCGTCGCGCACGATCACCGGGCGCAGGAACACGAGCAGGTTGGTCTTCACGCGCTTGCGCGAGTCGTAGCGGAACAGCTGCCCGACCACCGGCACGTCGCCCAGCCCGGGCACCTTGTCCTCGTTGCCCTCGATGCGCTCCTCGATCAGGCCGCCGAGCACGATGATCTGGCCGTCGTCGACCAGCACGTTCGACTCGATCGCGCGCCGGTTGGTGATGATCCCCGCCGACAGCGTCGTGCTCTGCACGCTCGACACCTCCTGGAAGATCTGCAGCTTCACGGTGCCCGACTCCGAGACCTGCGGTTTCACGCGCAGCGTGGTGCCGACGTCCTTGCGCTCGATCGTCTGGAACGGATTCACCGCCCCGCCGCCGGTGCCGGTGGCGGTGAACTGGCCGGTGATGAAGGGCACGTTCTGGCCGATGATGATGCGCGCCTCCTCGTTGTCGAGCGTGAGCAGGTTCGGCGTGGCCAGGATGTTCGCGTTGGCGCCGCTCTCCAGCGCGCGCGCGAGGAAGCCGAGGTTGAGCACTTCGCCGACACCGGGCACGTTGATCGTGCCGCGCACCACGCCCAGGTTCAACCCGGTGCCCACCGAGCCGATGTTCGCCGCGACGTCGAGAATGTTCGAGCCGCTGCCGCGCGGCGCCAGGTTGGTGCCGCCAATGGCCCGGGTCGAGCCCTGCGGCGAGCCGAGGAACTGCCACTGCACGCCGAGTTCGGCTGCCTTCTCGGCGCTGATCTCGAGGATCAGCGACTCGATGAACACCTGCGCCCGGCGCGCATCGAGCTTGTCGATCACTGCGCGCAGGTTGCGGTAGATCGGCTCGGGCGCGGTGATGATCAGCGAATTGGTGGCCGGATCGGCGGCGATGATCGCGCCGCCCGCACTCACCGTGACGGGCGTGCTGCTCGAAGGCTGCAACGGCGTGGTCGCCGCGCCCTGCCCTTGCATGCCCGGCTGTCCCGGCTGCAGCGCCGAACCCTGCGGCAGCTGCGACGGCGGCGTCTGCGCGGTAGCGAGCGGGCCGCCCGCCGCGCCGCCGGCGCCCTCTCCGCCGAGCACCCCGCGCAGCGTCTGCGCGAGCTTCACGGCCTCGGCGTTGCGCAGGTAGACCACGTTGATGTTGCCGGGCCGCGCGCTCGGCTGGTCGAGCCGCGCGATCAGGCTCTTGGCCAGGTTCAGCCGGGCCGGGCTCGCCGCGCGGATCATGATCGAGTTCAGCCGCGGGTCGGCCATCACCGTGACCCGCTGGCCCGCGTCGACCTGCGCGCCCGGGCCGGCGCGTGAAGCGTCCTCGAGCATCCGCGCGACCGAGATCGCGATGTCGCTGGCCACCGCATATTCGACCGGCACCACTTCGACCTCGCTGGTCGACGGGCTGTCGAGGGTAGCGACGATGCGCGCGATCCGCTGCAGGTTCGCCGCGTAGTCGGTGACCACCAGCGAGTTGTTGCTGGGGTACGCGACCACGGTGTTGTTCGGCGAAATCAGCGGTCGCAGCACCGGCACGAGGTTGGTCGCCGATTCGTAGTTCAGCCGGAAGACCTGCGTCACCACCTGGTCGCCGGCCGCCGTCGGCGCCCGCCCCGCGTTGACCGGCGTGGCCTGCAGCTTGGCGTCGGCCTCGGGAACGATCTTCGTGAGCGTGCCGGTCTCGACCACCGCGAAGCCCTGCGAGCGCAGCGCCGCTTGCAGCAGCTGCCATGCCTGCGCGCGAGTGACCGGGCGCGGCGTCTCGAGCGTCATCTTGCCGCGCACGCGCGGGTCGATGACGAAAGTGCGGTCGAGGAGGTGGCCGAAAGCGCCGATCACCGAATCGACGTCGGCATCCTTGAAGTTCAGCGTGACGACATCGATTGCGGCCGGCGTGCCGGCGGCCTTGCCTGCGCCGGCGGTACCCGCGGTACCCTGGGCACCTGCGGCGCCTGCCGCACCGGCCGGCGCGGGCTGCGCGGGCTGCGCGGGCTGCGCGGGCTGCGCGGGCTGCGCGGGCGCAGTCGTGGCACCGAACGCGCAGGCCAGCGCGAGCGCCGCGGCAGCCGCAATGCGCGACACCGCCGTGCGGGTCGTCTGCAGCGGCGCACCGCCGTCAGGCGGACGCGCGGGCCTGTGCCCGCCTGGCTTGTGCACGCTCATGCCCCTATTCTAATGATGGTTCTGTCGCCGTCGCGCCGCCCGATCAAGCCGAGAAACGAGTTCAGGCTCGCCCGTTCGGCAGGATCGGCGCTGGCCTCGGCGGTGAAGCGCAGGCCCGCCTGCGCGGTGAAACTGCCGCTTCCCTGCAGCCGCAGCGGCCCAGCGAGGGTCTGGATACTCAGGTCGGCCTGCCCGCCGCGGCCGACGATCTCCACCCGGTAGCTGCCCAGCGGCCTGACCGGCGTCATCGCCGAGGAGGCATCACGCAATTCGATCTGCGCGCGACCCTCGAGCCCGCCTTGCCGCAGGGTGAGGTTCTCCCAGCGCAGACTGAGCGCACCCGAGGGACGCAACGTATTCCACGGCGAGCCCATCCTGCCCAGTTCGACGGACGGCAGCGCCACCGCGCCGCCGCCCACCCTCATCTCGCCGTAGCCGCCCTGCACGCGCACCGGCTGCGCCATGCCCTCGATGCGCAACGACGCATCGACCTGGCCGATCAGCAGCGGCAACGCGTGAACGTTCCAGTCTATCCGACCCGGCACCGCGACCCCGGCCACCGCGCGCCGCTTGCCGGCCTCGGCACCGGTGTCGACCAGGACCAGCCTGCCCGAGCCCTGCCAGATCGATCCAGTCGTCTCGGCCAGACGCATCCGCCCGCCGGTGGCGCGCGCAAGGGCCAGATCGGCGAAGCTGGCCGGGGCGGTGGCCACCAGCGCGAGCGCGGCTCCCAGCAGCCCGACGAATGCATGGGCCAGTGCCCGTCCGGGGTGCAGCCGCACGTCAGCGCCCCTCCCGGCGCGGCATCTCGAGCGCCAGTCGCGCCGAAACCACGCCGACGCCGGTCTCGCGAGTGACGGCCGCATCGACCACGCGCAGCCGCGTCTCGCGCGCGGCCGCCTCCAGCCAGGCGAGCCAGGCCCCGTAGGGCACGCTCTTGAAGCGCAGCTCGAACAGGTTGCCGGTGAGCGTGAGCTGCGCAAGTGCCGGCCGCAGGCCCGCACCCTCGATCGACTGCTCGAGTTGGGCCTTCACCGCCTGCGGCGAATCGCTCGCTCCGGGCACCGCGCCGAGGCGGCGCGCTTCGTCGGCCAGCTGCTCGGCCTGCGCCAGCTGCGCGCGCATCGTGGGCAACTCGGCCTGCAGCCGCCGGCGCGCGTCCCACGCCGGCTCGAACAGCACCAGCCAGACCAGTGCCACCGCAAGCAGCGCCGCGCCAGCCACCAGGGTGCGCCGCTCGCGCGGCGTGAGCATCTGCCATCTCTGGAGCAGCGTTTCGAGCATCGTCGCGCCCGTCCTCAACGCATCAGCGCGACGGTGGCGGTCGGCTCACGCTCGCCGTCGAACTTCACCGACAGACCCTGGCGCTGGCTGTCGCGGACCAGGATCTCGCGTGCCGAGCGCGCCTCGAAGAAACCCGGCTGGAAACGCACCCGCAGCCGCATCTCGCGATACTCGACGCTTGCCATCGAATCGGCCCCCTGCGCTCCGAGCGCCAGCGAAAAGCGCGTCAGCAGCGGGAGGAAATCCTCGGGGCCCGCCTGTCCGGCACGGGTGCGCAGGCCGGCGACTTCGCGCTGCATCTGCATCAGCGGTTCGACCACCAGCGGCGTGTTGGGGAACGCCTGCCGGAAGGTGCGCTCGGTCTGCGCCTTCAGCGCGGCGCGCTCCTGCGCGAGCGCGCCCCAGTGCAGGTTCAGCCCGAGCAGTGCGGCGGCAATGCTGGCGCCGGCGAAGGTCGCCGCCGATCGCCAGGCGCGCCAGTCGATGTCGGCGAACCAGCGGCCGGCCGCGCTGCCGCGGCGCGCCGCCAGCAGGTCGACCGGCGCGGGGAGCGGAAACGGCAGCGCGCGGATGTCGGCATCGAACCCGGCCCGAGAAGCCGCCTTGAGTACCGGCGTCTGCCAACTCGCGTCCTCGACGAAGACTGCCAGCCGGCGGCGCAGCCGCGGCGGCTCCGAGGGCAACTCGCGCGCCGCGAGCCCGACCACCGCCTCGCCCTCGGCTGCCGCCGGCCCGGCCGCGGGAGCGGCCCCCGCATCGGCGGCGGGCGGCGCGAACGGCGCCGAAGGCGTGCCGGCGCTGGCCAGCAGCGCCACGATCGCCTCGGCGCGCGAATCCGCGTCCGACGATGCGCTCCATCCGATGCCGTCGAGCAGCCCGGTGCGCAGCGCCAGCCCGTCGTTCAGGCACGCGAGCGCGGTACGGTCGGCCCCCACCGGCAGCGCGAGTTGCGCCGGCCAGGCACCCTGCACCGCGATGCCACGCCGCTCGAAGGCGCCGACCACGAATTCGAGCCAGCCGCGATCGATCGCCGCCACCAGACGCTGTCCGTCGGCGCCGACGCGCGGTCCCACCGCATAGGCACAGGACTGCGGATCCTGCAGCAGCATTTCCTCGACGACGTTCGGCAGTGCCTGCTGGAGCCGCGCGCCCGAGAGCGCCGGCACCACCACCTGCAGCAGGTTGACGTCGCGGGCGTCGAAGACGAGCGTGGCGGTCTTGAGCACCGGCAGCGCGTCGAGGCTCACGCGCACGTAGCGGGCCGTGCTCGCGCTGCCGAAGACCGTAACGGGCACCCCGCCCGGGTTCGCCGCGCCGCCGACCTTGTCGGAGACCGCGACCGGCAGCATCGCCAGCAGCACCGGTTCGGTCGCGAACGCACGTTCGCCGATGGCGCGCGGCGGCACCCAGACGATCGCCTGCCCCTTCCTCAGTACCTGTGCTGCCATATGAGTTCCACGCGGCTGGCGCCGCGGTAAAGGAGCGCTTCGCTCTGCGACTCGACCCGCCCGAAGCGTACCATCCCCCTTACCAGGAAAAAGTCCGAGCCGACGGACAGCAGGTTGGCCGGCAGCACCGGCGATCCGTCGAAACGCGAGCGCGCCACGTCCAGGCTCGCGAAGAAGGTGCGCTGGCGCACGCCTTCGACGAAGCGTCGCGCCGACTGAAGGTCGATGTCCCCGATCTCCGCGGCCAGCACCTCGGGTGGAGCGGTGTTGACGTTGACCTTCGAGCCCTCGGTGACGATCTCGCCGGTACCCAACCGCACCCGCTTGGGCAGGAAGATGACAAACGGCTCGAGCACCGCGATGGTCGCCTCGTCGAAGCCGGGCACGCTGCGCAGGTCGGCGAGCTTGAGCAGCGGCAGCGCCGAGGCCGGCGCCCTGCGTCCCTGCACCAGCGGCGGATAGGCACGCTGCAGCCGCGCCTGCAGCACGCCGGCCAGGCTCTCGGGGCGCCCGACGATCGCCAGCAGGCGTTCGAATGCCTCCCGATTCACCGCCGAGGGCAGCCCGTCGATCACCAGGTTGTTCAGGTTCATGCGCGCCTGGGCGTCGAACATCTGGCCGGCCAGTCGCGCCTTGCTGCCTTCGTCGCTGATCCGCGCGCCGCCGGTCACCGTCTCGTCGAGCACGGTTTCGGCCACCGGCGTCGCCCACAATTCACCCAGGTGGTCGACCGAGCCGGTGCTGTTGCGATCGACGCGCAGCACCACCGACGCCCAGTCGAGCACCGCGGTCTCGATCCAGCGCATCTGCGCGAGCGCCAGCCGGTTCTCCACCGAACGCACGGTGACGTGCTCGCGCCAGAACAGGCCGCTCACGATCAGCGTGACCAGCGTGATCACCAGCAGCACGCTGATGATCGCCACGCCGGCCTGCGCGGCGGGCCGCCCGCGGCGTGCGGCGCGCGTGCGCATGCTCAATCGGCCACCGCGAAGACGCGCGCGATGCGCTCGCCGCGGCTCATCAGCACCACCTCGACACCGGTCACCTGCGGCATCGGCCTGGCCGCGCCAGCCGCGGCAGCCGGGGTGGCCGGCACCTGTGCGGCAGCCGCCAGCAACGGGGCAAGCGAAGCAGCCGGCAGCCACCCGCGGCCGTCGAGCCAGCCGCGGAACTCCACCGACTGCACGTCGCGCAGGATCGGCTGCCACGTGAACGGCGTGGCCGGGACCTGCTGCGTGCCGTCCGGCGACGGCGCGGCCCATGCGCTGAAGCCGCGCTCGAACACGCCGTCGCGCAGCCGGTAGATCACCCGCTGCACCTGCACGGCGTCCGAGCCGCGCGTCTCGCGCAGCACCGCCAGCGAGGGCGGTTCGCGGTCGGTGGCGATCGAGAACGAGATCGAAGGCTCCGGAAGGCCGAGCAGGCGGATCGGCCAGGAGCGGCGCAGGTCTTCCTCGATCTGCGCCATCGCGACGGTGAGCGAGCGCAGTTCGTCGGAAGCGGACACGATGCGGTCACGTCCGCGCAGCACCGAATCCATGCCGCGCCAGGTGAGCACCGCCAGCACCGACAGCAGCGCGACCGCCACCAGCAGTTCCAGCAGCGTGAAGCCGCGCGCCGCGCGCCGGACGGTTCGTTCGCGCACTCTCACGGCAGTCTCGTCGAGAAGCCGACCAGCCGCGCCAGCCGGAAGGTGCCGTCCTCGCTGAACACGCTGACCTCGACGCGGCGGAACAGGGGATTCGGCGTCTGGATCACGTCTTCACGGCACAGCAGCGCCACGTTCGCCTGGCTGCAGTCGTACTGGCGACGGCCGAGATTCGGCCATTCGTGCGCGATGCGGATCTGCGCCAGCCGGTTCTCGGCGCTCCACTGCGCCAGCGTGCGGCTGCGCAGGTCGGCGCTGTTCACTGCGAGCGAGGCCGTCGCCCGGATCGCGGCCATCAGCGCGACCGCTGCGATCGTCATCGCGACCAGCACCTCGATCAGCGTGAAGCCACGGCTGCGCATCAGCGCACCTCGAAGGCGCCGAGGCCGTTGGCGACGATCGACACGCGCGAGTCGCGGCGCGCGAGGTGCAGCACGAACGGCGTGTCGACCTGGTCGCGGCCGAACTCGATCTCGCGCCTGCCGTCGGCACGCTCCACGCGCAGCCGCGTGGGCTCGTCCCAGCTGCGTTCGCGCAGGTCGCGGTCGTCGAGCACCGGCTGCCAGCGCCGCTCGCGCCAGATGAAGAAACCATAGCGCTCGTCGTCGGCGTCGAAGCGGATCGGCGCGCCGCGCACCTGCGCCTCCTCGCGCGCGAGCACCAGCAGCTGCGCGAGCCGCTCGGCCTCGAAGCGCAGGCCACGATCGAAGCCGCCGATCGACAGCGATGCGATGCCGATCAGCACGCCGGCGATCACCATCGCCACCAGCAGCTCGAGCAGTGTGAAGCCCGCCTGGCGCGGCCGGGCAGCGAAGGCCGGGCCGTTCACGCGTTGCACCTCGTCTCGCGTTTTTTCCCGACGCCGCCGGCGGCGGCCTACCGGTTCAGCGACCAGTTGCCGATGTCGGCGGCAACGCCTTCGCCGCCGGGCTGGCCGTCGGCGCCCAGGCTGAAGACGTCGATCTCGCCGCGCACGCCTGGGTTCAGGTACTGGTAGGGCTTGCCCCAGGGATCGACCGGGGGCTGCTTCAGGTAGGCCTTCCAGTTGGGCGGCAGCGGCTCGACGACCGGTCGCTGCGCGAGCGCGGCCAGGCCCTGGTCGGTGGTCGGGTAGCGCTGGTTGTCGAGCCGGTACAAATCGAGAGCCTGCAGGATCTGCGCGATCTCGGTCTGCGCGGCCTTCACGCGCGCCTCGTCGGGTTTGCTCATGATGCGCGGCACCGCGATCGCGGCCAGCACGCCGAGAATCACGATGACCACCATGATCTCGATCAGCGTAAAGCCGCGCTGGCGCGCATGCGGCCCCCGCTGGGCCGTAGGACCGTGCATCGATGCTCCTGAAAGTGCCATGGCGACTCGGGCTATGATACCAGCGGATTTCCGCACCCTCCCCACCCCCGAGATGCGCTTCAAACGACCCGCCGGTGCGCGCCGCTTCACCCCGACGGCAGCCTCGCTCGCGATGTTCGCGCTGCTGTGCGCGACGATCGCCTACTGGGCGCTGCAGCTGCTCGCTCCCGCGGTTCCGATCGCGCCGGCCGGCTCGCTGGCCGACCGGGGCGACGTGCCCGACCTGGCAACGGCAGCCCGGCTGTTCGGCCTGCCCGCCGGTAGCGGCGGCGCACAGGCGTCGGTCGCACCTGCGTCGAACATCCAGGTGCTCGGCGTCGCCGCCAGCGAGTTGCGCGGCAGCGCGGTGCTCGCGGTCGACGGCAAGCCGCCGCGCGCGTTCATGGTGGGCGATGCGGTGAGCGCCGACGCAAAGGTGGTCGAGGTGCGCCCGGGCGCCGTCGTCATCGAGCGCAACGGCGCGCGGATCGAACTGCCCGCGCCGCAGCGACCCTCGGTCGCCACGCTCTGGTCCGGACCAGCGCGCGCCGGCGAGTCCACGAGCGCCGCCGCGGCCCCGCCGGTGCCCACGACACCGCCCCCGCCCGCGGCGCCGGGTCCACCACCCGCGGCCGGCGCCGCGCCCTCGCCGCAGCCGGCGCCGGGCCCCCTCGATCTTCGCACTCCGGGCCCCGGCACGGCCACGCCATCGGCAGCGCACGCGCAGCCTGCCGAGCCGGGTGCGCCGGCCGCTGCGCCGGCCGCAACGCCGCAGGGCCAGCCGGCGCAGCAGGCGCCCGCAGCGTCCGGCGAGCAATAGGCCGACGCACGACCCCGGCGAACCCGACCCGCAGAGCACGATGAGGCAATACCTCGATCTCCTCGAACGCATCCTTCGCGAAGGTGTCGATCGCCCCGATCGCACCGGCACCGGCACGCGTGCCGTCTTCGGCCACCAGATGCGCTTCGACCTGGCCGACGGCTTTCCGATGGTCACCACCAAGAAGCTGCATCTGCGCTCGATCGTCCACGAGCTGCTGTGGTTCCTGAAAGGCGACACCAACGTCCGCTACCTGCGCGAGAACCGCGTCAGCATCTGGGACGAATGGGCCGACGCCAACGGCGATCTCGGACCGGTCTATGGCAAGCAGTGGCGCGACTGGACGACCGCCGACGGCCGTCACGTCGACCAGATCGCCGAACTCGTGCGCCAGATCAGGCACGACCCGTGGTCGCGGCGGCAGATCGTCAGCGCCTGGAACGTGGGCGACCTGCCGTCGATGAAGCTCGCACCCTGCCACTGCCTGTTCCAGACCGCGGTGATCGGCGGCCGGCTGCACCTGCAGCTGTACCAACGCTCGTGCGACGTCTTCCTCGGCGTGCCGTTCAATATCGCCAGCTATGCGCTGCTGCTGGCGATGCTCGCGCACCAATGCGACCTCGAGCCCGGCGAGTTCGTCTGGACGGGCGGTGACGTGCACCTCTACAGCAACCACCTCGACCAGGCGCGACTGCAGTTGACGCGCGAGCCGCTGCCGCTCCCGCGGCTCGAATTCGCGCGCAAGCCGGCGTCGATCGACGGCTACGAATACGACGACATCCGCATCGTCGGCTACGAGGCGCACCCGCACATCGCGGCGCCCGTCGCGGTGTAGCGAAACCCGGGCGCGGCATGGCCGTCGGTCCGCGCTTCGCGACGCACCGCGCGGCTGCGGCCACCCGGTTCAGCGGCCCCCGCGCGCGGCCTGCCCGCGACTGCGCGCGGCCGGCTGCGACGCAGCCGCCTTGCGGCCACCGCGCCGCGGCGCCGGCGCGCCAGCCGCTTGCAGGGCCTCGTCGTCCACCGGCGACGCCACCGGGCCGATCGGCCTGCCCTGCTGGCGCTCGATCAGCCGCAGCATGGTCGCCAGCGTGATCGAGCTCAGCGTGGCCTTGGCGATCTCGTCGATCTCCGAGAGCACCGCGCCCAGCGCCATGCCCACCGGCGTCGAGTCGCTCGGCTCGCGCCGCTCGTTCGGCGCGGGTGTGAGGTCCTCGAACAGTCGGATCACGTCCATCAGCGTGATGCGCCGCGCATTGCCCGCGAAGCGATAGCCGCCGCCGACGCCGCGCACCGACTCGACGATGCCGCTGCGCGCGAGCTCCGACAGCACCTTCGCGAGATGATGCGGCGAGACCTCGTACTTCTGCGCGATCTCGGCTGCCGGAATGTGCCGCGTCGGGTCGATGGCGAACTCGAGCACGCTGTAGAGCGCGAGCGAAGTGTTCTTCTGCAGCCTCATCGCGCACGCTCGCAATCAGCCATCGACATCCATCTCCAGTGGAATGAAGGGCCCGGTCATCATGCCCTGGCTGCGGAAGAACGAGAGGATCAGCGTGTTCTCGCGCGCCAGCATCGTGCGCAGCTTGCGCACCCCCGCGCGGCGGAACCCCGCGCGCAGAGCGTCGAGCATGCGCGTGGCGATGCCGCCGAGCCGGAACTCGGGCGCCACGTCGATCGCGAACACCCAGCCGCACGGCGGCGCACCGAACTCCCAGTCGCGCACCTCGCCGATGATGAAGCCCGCGACGCGGCCGTCGACCTCGGCCACCAGGAACTGCCGCTCGGGTCCGTCGCTGTCGCCATAGCGGCGGAACACCGACAGCCAGTAGGCGCGCTTCTCGACCCCGGTCACGCTGGCGTCGATCGCGATCACCTGGTCGAGATCCTGGCGGCGCACCGCGCGAACCGAGACCTGGCCGGCGACGTCGGACGTCGCGCCCTGCGCGGCGCTCGCCGCGCGCCTGCGCGGCCGGGTGTTGCCTGTGCCCGCGCGTGTGGTTACCCTCGTCATCGGTACCCCGAAAGGCTGATACAGATCAAGTGAATACCCGCATTCCGGTACCAGAATAGGGGTTAACGGGCGTTCTGTAAATGTCGTTGCCACAGACGCGCGGTTCGTTGCCCCGAGCAGACACCGTCGGTCGGCCCCGTCCCGGCAGCCGGCCGATGGCGCAACTGCCCCGTCTCGCGCGAAGCGCGCGACGGGGCGAATCCAGGCCGCATCGCGGCCATGTCGTCGCAGACAAGAAGAGGAGACTCGGATGAATTTCGTTGCAAGTGCCCGAATCGCGATCCGCCTGGCCGGCACCTTCGCCGCGGCCGCGCTGATCGGAACCGGAACGGCCGCGGCACAGGAGCCTATCAAAATCGGGGCGTTCCTTGCGGTCACCGGGCCCGCCTCCTTCCTCGGCGACCCCGAACAGAAGACGCTCGACATGTACGTCGAGCGCATCAACGCGGCGGGCGGCGTTCTCGGGCGCAAGCTGCAACTGGTCTCCTACGACTCCGCCGGCGACGCCGAGAAGGCGCGCACCTTCACCAAGCGGCTCGTCGAGCAGGACAAGGTCGATCTCATCATCGGCGGCACGAGCACCGGCGAAACGATGGCCGCGGTGCCGCTGGTCGAGCAGGCGCAGATCCCGTTCATCTCGCTGGCGGGCGCGGTAGTCATCATCGAGCCGGTGAAGAAGTGGGTGTTCAAGACGCCGCACACCGATCGCATGGCCTGCGAGAAGATCTTCACCGACATGAACGAGCGCAAGCTGAGCAAGCTCGCGCTGATCACCGGGGCCGGCGGCTTCGACAAGTCTCTGCGCAACGAGTGCATCAAGGTGGCGCCGAAGTACGGCATCGAGATCGTCGCCGACGAGAGCTACGGCGCAGCCGACACCGACATGACCGCGCAGCTCACCAAGATCAAGGGCACGCCCGGCGTGCAGGCGGTGATGAACTGCGGCTTCGGCCAGGGTCCGGCGATCGTCACGAAGAACTACCGCCAGCTCGGCCTCACGCAGCCCTTCTACCAGTCGCACGGCGTGGCCTCCAAGGAGTACATCAAGCTCTCCGGCGGAGCGGCTGAAGGCGTGCGCCTGCCCGCTGCCGCGCTGCTGGTGGCCGACATCCTGCCCGCCAACGATCCGCAGAAGCCGGTCGTGACGGCGTACGCCCACGACTACACGGCGCGCTACAAGTCCGACGTGTCCACCTTCGGCGGCCACGCCTACGATGCGCTGATGATCGCGGTCGAGGCGATCAAGCGCGCCGGCGGCACCGACAAGGCCAAGGTGCGCGACGAGATCGAGAAGACCAAGGGCCTGATGGGCACGGGCGGGCAGTTCAACATGTCGCCCACCGACCACATGGGTCTCGACCTCAGCGCCTTCCGCATGCTCGAAGTGCGCAACGGCAACTGGACGCTGGTCAAGAACTGACGGCAGCGCCGACCGGCCACCCCGGCGAGGAACGGCAATGAGCGGAGCATGGCTGCAGTTTCTCGCCGGTGGCCTCACCATCGGCGCGATCTATGCGCTGGTGGCCCTGGGCTTCTCGATCATCTTCAATGCCAGCTACGTCATCAACTTCGCCCAGGGCGAGTTCGTGATGATCGGCGGCATGAGCGCGGTGTCGTTCATCGGTTCCGGACTGCCGATGCCGATCGCCCTGCTCGGTGCCGTGGCGGTCACGGGCGTGGTCGGGCTCCTGCTCGAGTGGCTGGCGGTCGGACGTGCCCGCAAGGCCGACGTGGTGACGCTGATCATCATCACCATCGGCGCATCGATCTTCCTGCGCGGCCTGGCGCAGCTCATCTGGGACAAGAGCATCCACGCGCTGCCGCCGCTGTCGGGCGACGCGCCGATCTCGATTCTCGGCGCCACCATCGTTCCGCAGAGCCTGTGGGTGATCGGCGTCACCGTGGTGATCGTAGCCGCCCTGTCGTGGTTCTTCAACCGCACGCTGCTCGGCAAGGCGATGCTGGCCACCTCGTACAACCGCTTCGCCGCGCAACTGGTCGGCATCGAGGTGCGCAAGGTCCTGTTCGCCAGCTTCGGGCTGGCAGCCGCGCTCGGCGCGGTCGCCGGCGTGCTGATCGCGCCGATCACCTTCACGTCGTACGACGCCGGAATCATGCTCGGGCTCAAGGGATTCGCCGCGGCGATGCTCGGCGGCCTGGGCAGCTTTCCGGGGGCCATCGTCGGCGGACTCGTGCTGGGGCTGCTCGAAAGCCTCGGTGCCGGCTACCTGTCGTCGGCCTACAAGGACGTGATCGCGTTCGTGATCATTCTCGTCGTGCTGTTCGTGCGTCCCGATGGAATCCTTGGTGCAGTCAAGAGCGACCGTGTCTGACCGCCCGGCCAACCGCGCACGCTGGTGGGCGTCGCCGCGAACCGGCGGCCTGGGCGCGCTCGCGCTCGTCATCGCGCTGGCGCCGCTGGCGCTCGCCAACGACTACTTCTACGACGTCGCGATTCTCGTCGGCCTGAACGCGATCGTCTGCGTGGGGCTGAACCTGCTGATCGGCTACGCCGGCCAGATCAGCCTCGGGCACGCCGGCTTCTTCGGCCTGGGCGCCTACGGCTCGGCGCTGCTGGCCTCGCGCTACGGGCTGCCGCCGCTGGCCGCGCTGGCCATCGCCACCACGGCGGTGGCGCTGATGGCCTTCGTCGTCGGGCGCCCGATCCTGCGCCTGAAGGGCCACTACCTCGCGATGGCCACCCTGGGCCTCGGCGTCATCGTGTCGATCGTGCTCGCCAACGAAGACCGCATCACCGGCGGACCCGACGGCATGCCGGTACCGCCGTTCACCGTGTTCGGCCTGGCGGTGAGCGGCGAACAGACCTGGTACTGGATCGTCGGCGGCTGCCTGCTGCTCGCGGTCTGGGTGGCGTTGAACCTGATCGAATCGCCCACCGGCCGGGCGCTGCGCGCGCTGCACACCTCCGAGGTGGCCGCCGAGGTGGTCGGCATCGACAGCGCGCGCCAGAAGCTGATGGTCTTCGTGGTCTCGGCGGTGTTCGCCGCGATCGCCGGCGGACTCACCGCGTTCTACAGCGGCTTCATCACGCCCGCCAAGGCTTCGTTCCTGCATTCGGTCGAGCTGGTGACCATGGTCGTCTTCGGCGGCATGGCCTCGACCTTCGGCGCCGTCGTCGGCGCCGCGATCCTCACCGTGCTGCCGCAGGCGCTCACGGTGATCAAGGATTACGAGATGGTCGTCTTTGGCGCCATCCTGATGATCACGATGATCTTCCTGCCGCGCGGCGCCGTGCCGACGCTGGTCGGCCTGCTCGCTCGCAAGCGGGGCTGACGATGTCCGGTCCGACGAGCGACTCCACGATGACGACTGCGCATGCGACGGCTGCCGGCGCGACGCAGGCGGCCGACGACGGCCTGCGCGTACAGGGCCTGTCGAAAGAATTCGGCGGCATCCACGCCGTCCAGGACCTCTCCTTCTTGCTGCGCGAAGGCATGGTCCATTCGATCATCGGCCCCAACGGCGCCGGCAAGACGACGCTGCTGAACCTGCTCACCGGCGTCTACCTGCCCAGCGCCGGCCGCATCGGCCTGCGCGGCCGCGACCTCACCGGCCAGCCCGCGCACGTATTCGCCGCCGCCGGCATCGGCCGAACGTTCCAGAACCTGCAGATCTTCTTCAACATGAGCGCGCTCGAGAACGTGATGACCGGGCGCCATCTGCGCGAGCGCTGCGGGCTGCTGCCCACGCTGCTGCGCACTTCGCAACTGCGGCGCACCGAGCGCGATTGCCGCGAGCGTGCACTCGAGCTGCTGAAGTTCGTCGGGCTCGGCGCCCACGCAGAATCGAGCGCCGATGCCATGCCGTACGGCGCACTGAAGCGCCTGGAGATCGCTCGCGCGCTGGCCGGCGAACCGAAGTTCCTGCTGCTCGACGAACCGGCCGCTGGCCTGAACCCCACCGAATCGGCCGACATCGCAGTGCTCATCCGCCGGCTCGCCGACGGCGGCACGACCGTCGTGCTGGTCGAACACAACATGCGGCTGGTCATGGGCGTGTCCGACCACATCCTGGTGCTCGACTATGGGCGCCGGCTCGCCGAAGGCACCGCCGACCAGGTGCGCAACGACCCGCGCGTGATCGAGGCCTACCTGGGCGCGGCAGCGCAGCCGGAGCAGGCGAATGCTTGAAGTCGCCGGGCTCTCCAGCCGCTACGGCCGCATCACCGCGCTCGACTCGGTCAGCCTGAGCGTCAACGACGGCGAGCTCGTCGCCCTCGTGGGCGCCAACGGCGCCGGCAAGTCGACGCTGCTGCGCACCCTCTCGGGGGTGCAGCCCGCTGCGGCAGGCAGCGTGCGCTTCGAGGGCGCCGACGTCACCCGCGTGTCGCCGCGCGCGCGCGTGCGCATGGGCATCGTCCAGGTGCCTGAGGGCAGGCAGGTATTCGGCCCGCTCACGGTCGAAGACAACCTCAAGCTCGGTGCCTACGTGCGCCCGGCGGGCGAGATCGCCGGCGGGCTCGAACATGTCTACACGCTGTTCCCGATCCTGGCGTCGAAACGCCACGACGCGGCCGGCACGCTGTCGGGCGGACAGCAGCAGATGCTCGCGATGGGCCGGGCGCTGATGTCGCGCCCCAGGCTGCTGCTGCTCGACGAGCCCAGCATGGGCCTGGCGCCGCGCCTGGTGGCCGAGATCTTCGCGACGATCCGCTCGCTGAAGGACGCCAACACCACGATCCTGCTGGTCGACCAGAACGCGCGTGCGGCGCTGTCGGTGGCCGACCGCGCCTACGTGCTCGAAGTCGGCCGCATCGCCCTTTCCGGCAGCGGCACCGAATTGCTGCACGACCCGGCGGTGCAGCAGGCTTATCTCGGGCTGTAGCCCGCCAGGAATCCGCCACTCACGACGCCGGTCCGGCATCCGCCATGCCCGGCAACGAACACGGAGAATCCGATGAAACCGACCCTCGTCCCCGGCGCGACGCGCACCAGCAAGCTCACCGTCGATCGCGATCGCACGATCGGCTTCATGGGCGAGAACGCCCGCGTCTACGCCACGCCGATGCTGGTGCAGGACATCGAAATCGCCTGCCGGGAGTTGCTGCTCGAGCACCTCGACGCCGGCGAAGACTCGGTGGGCACGCGCGTGGAGATCGACCACCTCGCCGCCACGTTGCTCGGGATGCCGGTCGAGCTGAAGGTGACGATCGCCGAGGTCAAGGGCCGCGCGGTCACCTTCGAGGTCGAGGGCCGTGACAGCGTCGACGCGATCTGCCGCGGCCGGCACAGCCGCTTCGTGGTCGATGTCGAAGGCACTGCGGCGCGCCTGGCTGCGAAGGCGAAGAAGGCAGGACTGGCATGAGCGTCGCTGCTGCCGCCGCAGCCGACGCGGGCCGCGCCGACGCGCCCGCGCCTGGCCTGCGCCGGGTTCCCACCTACTGCTACCAGTGCGTGGCGGGCCCCGACCTGCTCACCGTCAAGGTGGTCGATGGCGTGGCCACCGAGGTGGAGCCCAACTTCTGCGCCGAGAAGATCCATCCGGGCGGCGGCAAGGTCTGCGTGAAGGCCTACGGGCTGGTCCAGAAGACCTACAACCCGAACCGGATCCTCACGCCGATGAAGCGGACCAACCCGAAGAAGGGCCGCGACCAGGATCCGGGCTTCGTGCCGATCTCCTGGGAGGAGGCGTTCGACACGATCGCCGAGCGCCTGAACCGCATCCGCGAGCAGGGCCTCACCGACGAATCGGGCTACCCGCGGCTGGCGGCGAGCTTCGGCGGCGGCGGCACGCCGCAGTTCTACATGGGCACGTTCCCGGCCTTCCTCGCGGCCTGGGGGCCGGTCGACATGGGCTTCGGCTCGGGCCAGGGCGTCAAGTGCGACCACTCCGAGCACCTGTACGGCGAGTTCTGGCACCGCGCGTTCATCGTCGCGGCCGACACGCCGAACTGCAACTACCTGATCTCCTGCGGCTCGAACATCGAGGCCTCGGGCGGCGTGGTCGGCGTCTGGCGGCATTCGCAGGCGCGCGTGCGCGGCCTGAAGCGCGTCCAGGTCGAGCCGCACCTGTCGGTCACCGGTGCCTGCTCGGCGCAGTGGGTGCCGATCAAACCCAAGACCGACGCGGCGTTCCTCTATGCGCTGATCCACGTGCTGCTGCACGAAGTGCCGCGCGAGCGGCTCGACCTGCCCTTCCTCGCCAGGCGCACCGCGTCGGCGTACCTGGTCGGCCCCAACGGCTACTACCTGCGCGATCGCGCGAGCCGCAAGCCGCTCGTCTGGGATGCGAGCGCCGGCTGCGCCCGCCCGCACGACAGCGAGGGGCTCGACGAAGCACTGCACGCCAGCGTCGAGGTCGACGCGGTCGAGATCGGCCCCGACGACGAGGTGCTCGCCGACGGCCTGCTCGCGGGCGAGACCGCGTTCGACAAGCTGGTCGCGCACATGCGGCCCTACTCGCCCGAGTGGGCGCAGGGCGTCTGCGACGTGCCGGCGGCCACGATGCGCAGGATCGCGCTCGAATACGTCGAGCACGCCTGCGTCGGCCAGACGATCGAGATCGAGGGCCGCGAGCTTCCGTATCGCCCGGTCGCGGTCACGCTGGGCAAGACGATCAACAACGGCTGGGGCGGCTACGAGTGCTGCTGGGCGCGAACGATGCTCGCCTCGCTGGTGGGCGCGCTCGAGGTTCCCGGCGGCACCATCGGCACCACCGTGCGGCTGGTGCGCCCGATGTCCGAGCGGCTGGAGAGCGCGAAGCCCGGCCCCGACGGGTTCATGGCCTACCCGCTGAACCCCACCGACCGAAAGAACTGGTCGCCGCGCCCGAACATCCGCAACGCCTATCGCACGATGGTGCCGCTCGTGGGCAACGGCGCATGGAGCCAGGCGCTCGGCCCGACGCACTTCTCGTGGATGTTCCTCGACGAAACGCCGAAGGGCCTGCCGAAGGTCACCTTCCCCGACGTCTGGTTCGTCTACCGCACGAACCCGGCGATCTCGTTCTGGGACACGCTGTCGGTCGCCGACAAGATCGCCCGCTTCCCGTTCGTCGTCGCGCTCGCGTACACGCGCGACGAGACCAACCACTTCGCCGACATCCTGCTGCCCGACGCGACCGACCTCGAAGGGCTGCAGCTGATCCGCATCGGCGCGACCAAGTACGTGGAACAGTTCTGGGACCACGAAGGCTTCGCGCTGCGCCAGCCTGCAGTCGCGATGCGCGGGCAGGCCCGCGACTTCACCGACATCGCCACCGAACTGGCGCGACGCAGCGGCATCCTCGAGAAGTACAACGCGTCGATCAACAAGGGCACGTGCGGAGTGCCGCTGAAGGGCGAGCACGGCGACTTCTCCCTGGCGCTCGAGCGCGCGCATACCCGCGAGGAGATCTGGGACGCGGCCTGCCGTGCGGCCAGCGCCGAGCTCACCGACGGTGCGCAGGCCCACGGGCTCGACTGGTGGAAGGAGCAGGGGCTGGCCACGAAGCCGTTTCCGCGCCTCGCCTGGTACCTGTATCCGACGATGGTCGAGCGCAACCTGCGCTTCGAGCTGCCCTACCAGGAGCGCCTGATGCGCGTGGGCGCCGAGCTGGGTCGGCGACTGCACGAGCACGACATGCGCTGGTGGGACAAGCAGATGGGCGAGTACCAGGCGCTGCCCCCGTGGAAAGACTTCCCCGGGCTCTGGGAAGGCATCGTCACCGCCGACGGCGCGCACGCCGAAGACTATCCGTTCTGGCTGCTCACCTCGCGCAGCATGCAGTACGCCTGGGGCGGCAACGTCGGCGTGCAGATGATCCGCGAAGTCGCCGAAAACGTCGCAGGCCACCGCGGCGTGATCGTGAACCCGCAGGCGGCCGCGAAGCTCGGCATCGAGGATGGCGACGAGATCGAGATCGCCACGCCGAAGCGCAGCGTGCGCGGACGCGCGGTGCTGCGCCAGGGCATCCGTCCCGACACGCTGCTGCTGATCGGCCAGTTCAACCACTGGGCCACGCCGTTCGCGAAAGACTTCGGCGTGCCCAGCCTGAACGCGCTGGCCACCATGTCGATGGATCTCACCGACGCCACCGGCTCGAGCGCCGACATCGTGCGCGTCGCCATCCGGAGGGCCGCGGCATGACGCGCTGGGCCATGATCGCCGACCTGCGTCGCTGCGTCGGCTGCCAGACCTGCACCGCGTCGTGCAAGCACGCCAACGCCACGCCGCCGGGCGTGCAGTGGCGGCGCGTGCTCGACATGGAGTTCGGCGAATACCCGGAAGTGCGCCGCGCGTTCGTGCCCACCGGCTGCCAGCACTGCGACGATCCGCCGTGCATGGAGGTGTGCCCCACCACCGCCACGAAGAAGCGGCCCGACGGCATCGTCACGATCGACTACGACCTGTGCATCGGCTGCGCCTATTGCGCGGTCGCCTGCCCCTACCAGGCGCGCTACAAGACCGAGCGGCCCACCTTCGCCTACGGAGCGCCCACCGAGAGCGAGGCCAGGCGCCACGACGACGCACGGCTGGGAGTGGCCACCAAGTGCACCTTCTGCGTCGAGCGCATCGACGCCGGCCTCGAGAAGGGGCAGACGCCTGGCGTCGATCCCGAGGCCACGCCGGCCTGCGTGAACGCGTGCATCGCGAAGGCGCTCACCTTCGGCGACCTCGACGATCCGGCCAGCAACGTCTCGCAGCTGCTCGCGGAGAACCAGTACTTCCGCATGCACGAGGAGCTCGGCACCGGCCCCGGCTTCTACTATCTCTGGGACAAGGCGCAGGCATGAGCTACGGCCCCAAACCCTGGCAGCAGGCGCACTGGGACTGGCGCGCCGCAGGCAACTTCGTCTTCGGCGGCGCCGGCAGCGGGCTGCTGGTGTTCACGGCGCTATCGGGCGCGCGCGGCACGACAGCCACGCTTCTCACGCTGGGCGCGCTGGGGCTCGTCGGCCTGGGGCTGCTGTGCGTGTGGCTCGAAATCGGCCGGCCGACACGCGCGCTGCACGTGTTCTTCAACCCGCGCACCTCCTGGATGTCGCGCGAGGCCTTCGTCGCCACGCTACTGTTTCCGGCCGGTCTCGCCGCGGCAGCCGGCCTCGCCCCGTTCGCGTGGCTGGCCGCGCTGCTCGCGCTCGTATTCGTCTACTGCCAGGCGCGCATCCTGAAGGCTGCCCGCGGCATCCCGGCCTGGCGCGAGCCGCTGGTGGTGCCGCTCGTGGTCGCCACCGGGCTCGCCGAAGGCGGCGGGCTGTTTCTGTTCACGCAACCGCTGCACGGCCTGGCCGGCCCCGCACTGGCAACGCTGTTCGGCGTGCTGGTGGCCGCGCGCTTCCTCGCATGGCTGGCCTACCGTCGCCGTCTCGCCGCGTGCGCCGCACCGCGCGCGCTCGCGGCGCTCGACCGCGCAGGCGGCATGCTGCAGACGGCCGGTACCTGGATCGCGCTCGCGCTGGTCGCGCCGGTCGGCATCGGCCTGGTGAGCGGCGCCAGCGCCGCGCTGCTGGCCGCGCTGGCCGGCGTCGCGGCCGCGGCCGCCGGCGCCTGGCTCAAGTACACGCTGGTCACGCGAGCTGCGTTCAACCAGGGCTTCGCGCTCGCGAAGCTGCCGGTGCGCGGCGCGCGCCCCTGATCACCGACACGAAGCGAATCCGAGGAGAACACGATGAGCACGAGCACCACCCACCGGCCCGCCCGCGCCGCGCAGCCTGCCGACGCCCGTCACCTCCATCCCGAGGTCGAGACCCTGCCGCGCGAGCGGCTGGCGGCGCTGCAGCTCGAGCGGCTTCGCAAGACCGTGAAGAACGCCTGGGAGAACGTGCCGCTGCATCGCGCGCGGCTCGACGCGGCCGGCATTTCGCCCGACGACATCCGTTCGCTCGACGACGTGCAGCGGCTGCCGTTCACGCTCAAGACCGATCTGCGCGACCACTATCCGTTCGGCATGTTCGCGCGTCCGGTCGGCGAGCTCGCGCGATTGCACGCCTCCTCGGGCACGACCGGCAAGCCGACCGTGGTCGGCTACACCGGCGGCGACCTCGACAACTGGGCCGACCTGATGGCGCGCTCGCTGTATTCGGGCGGCGCGCGCCGCGGCGACGTGGTCCACAACGCCTACGGCTACGGCCTGTTCACCGGGGGCCTGGGCGCGCACTATGGCGCCGAGCGGCTCGGCGGGGTGGTGGTGCCGATGTCGGGCGGCTCCACCGAGCGCCAGGTGTCGCTCATCATGGACTTCCGGGCGCGCGTCTTGTGCTCCACGCCGTCGTACGCGCTGGCGATCGCCGAGCTCGCCGAGCAGCAGGGCGTCGACCTGGCGAAAGATTCCGCGCTCGAGGTCGGCATGTTCGGCGCCGAGCCCTGGAGCGATGCGATGCGCCGCGAGATCCAGGCGCGCCTGGGCATCCGCGCGGTCGACATCTACGGCCTGTCCGAGATCATGGGCCCCGGCGTGGCCTGCGAATGCGAGCACCACGCCGGCCTGCACGGCTGGGAGGATCACTTCCTGTTCGAGGTGATCGATCCGGACACGGGGCGGCAACTGCCCGAGGGCGAAGCCGGCGAGCTGGTGATCACCACGCTCACCAAGGAGGCGCTGCCGATGCTGCGCTACCGTACGCGCGACATCACGCGGATCACAACCGCGCCGTGCGATTGCGGGCGCACGCACCTGCGCATCCTGAGGGTCACCGGCCGCAACGACGACATGCTGATCATCCGCGGCGTGAACGTCTACCCGTCGCAGGTCGAGGCGGTGCTGGTCGGCCTGGAGAACATCGCGCCGCACTACCAGCTGGTGGTCGAGCGCCACGGCCGGCTCGACCACGTGACGGTCGAGACCGAAGCGCAGCCCGGCGTCGATCCGACCGCCTACGACGGCATCGCGCGCAAGGTGGCGCACCAGATCAAGTCGATGCTCGGCATCAGCACCGACGTCGTCGTCAAGCGTCCCGGCGAGATCCCGCGCTCGCAGGGCAAGGCGGTGCGCGTGCGCGACCTGCGACCGAAGGGGGTGTGAAACCATGGCCAAGCGACTGCTTTCCCTGACCGTGAACGGGCGCGCCCGCGAGGACGCGGTCGCCGATCACGCGCTGCTCGTCGATTACCTGCGCGACACCGTCGGCCTCACCGGCACCAAGCAGGGCTGCGACGGCGGCGAATGCGGCGCCTGCACCGTGCTGGTCGACGGCGAAACACGGCTCGCCTGCATCACGCTGGCCGCGAGCTGCGAAGGCAGGCACGTCGAGACCATCGAGAGCCTGTCGGCCAGCGGCCGCATGAGCCGCCTGCAGCAGGCGTTCCACGAGAACCTCGGCACGCAGTGCGGCTTCTGCACGCCGGGCATGATCATGGCCTCGGAAGCCCTGCTGCGCCGCAATCCGCATCCTGGCGACGCCGAAATCCGCGACGCCCTGTCGGGCAACCTGTGCCGCTGCACCGGTTACGTCAAGATCATCGAATCGGTGAAGGCCGCCGCGAAGGAATGATTCAATGAATCCGACTGCAACTCCCGGGAGCGTCGCCGCCCAGGGCCCGAGCGGCGCCGGCCGCGGCGAACACCCGGTCGGACAGCGCACGCCGCTGATCGACGGCATCGAGAAAGTCACCGGACGCGCGCGCTACACCGCCGACCTGCCGTTCGGCGAAACCCTGGTCGGCAAGATCCTGCGCAGCCCGGTCGCCCACGGCGTGATCCGCGGCATCGACACCGCGAAGGCACGCGCGATGCCGGGCGTGCGCGCGGTGGTCACCGGCGAAGACTTCGCCGCGCCCTACGGCGTGATCCCGATCGCACAGAACGAGTGGCCGCTGGCACGCGGCAAGGTCCGCTATCGGGGCGAGCCGGTGGTGGCGGTGGCCGCGATCGACGACGCCACCGCGGAAGCGGCGCTCGCCTCGATCGTGCTCGACATCGAGCCGCTGCCGGCCTACTTCAGCGCCTCCGACGCGCGCGCTGCGGGCGCCACGCTGCTGCACGAGAAGAAGGCCGGCAACGTCGAGCGCGACGTCGACCATACCTTCGGCGACGTCGAGGCCGGCTTCGCGGCGGCAGACCTGGTGCGCGAGCACACTTTCCATTACGCCGAGGTCTCGCACGGGCAGATCGAGCTGAACGCGGCGGTGGCCTCGTACGAGCCGGAGCGCGACCGCCTGACCACCCATTCGGTCACGCAGGTGCCCTATTACCTGCACCTGACGCTGGCGCAGTGCCTGGGCATGGACAGCTCGCACATCCGCGTGGTCAAGCCCTTCGTCGGCGGGGGCTTCGGCCACCGCGTCGAGCCCCTGAACTTCGAAATGGTCACCGCGGCGCTGGCGCGCGCCGCCGGCGGCACGGTGCGCATCGAGCAGTCGCGCGAAGACAGTTTCCTCACGCATCGAGGCCGCCCCGAGACCGACATCCGGCTGAAGATCGGCCTGAAGAAGAACGGCGAGATCACCGCGGTCGACGCCGAGATCGTGCAGCGCGGCGGCGCCTATGGCGGCTACGGGCTGGTCACGATCCTCTACGCGGGCGCGCTGCTTCACGCGATCTACAAGATGGGCGCGGTGAAGTACAGGGGCTTCCGCATCTACACCAACACGCCGCCGTGTGGCGCGATGCGCGGCCACGGCGCGGTCGATGCGCGCCACGCATTCGAGACGCTGCTCGACCGCATGGCCGGGGAACTCGGCCTCGACCCGTTCGCGGTGCGGCGGGCCAACCTGATCACGCCGCCCTACCGCACGCTGAACGACCTGCAGGTCAACTCGTACGGCATCCCCGAATGCCTCGACTGGGTCGAGCAGGCCTCGGGCTGGAAGGAGCGCCGCGGCAAGCTGCCGCGCGGGCGCGGCCTCGGCATGGCGTGCTCGCACTACGTGTCGGGTTCGGCGAAGCCGGTGCACTGGAGCGGCGAGCCGCACGCGGTCATCAACCTGAAGCTCGACTTCGACGGCGGCATCACGATTCTCACCGGTGCGTCCGACATCGGCCAGGGCTCGTCCACGCTGCTCACGCAGATCGTCGCCGAAGTGCTGGCGCTGCCGATCGCGCGCATCCGCGTCGTGGCCACCGACAGCGCGCTCACGCCGAAGGACAACGGTTCGTATTCGTCGCGCGTCTCGTTCATGGTCGGCAACGCGGCGCTGCGCGCCGCGCAGGCGATGAAGCGCGCGCTGCTCGAAGCCGCGGCCAAGCGGCTCGAGGTCAGCGTCGACGACGTCGAATGGGAAGGCGAGCACTGCCGCGTGGCCGGCACCGACCGCACGCTCGCCTTCGCGCAGGTGGTTGAGGCAGCGCTCGCCGAGAGCGGCACGCTCACCTTCAAGGGCGCGTGGTCGACGCCGCCCGAGACGCAGGGCGGCAAGTTTCGCGGCGCGGCCGTCGGCTCGTCGGCCGGGTTCTCGTACGCCGCGCAGGTGGTCGAGGTCTCGGTGGACGAGGACACCGGCGTGGTCAAGGTCGAGCGGGTCTGGGTTGCGCACGACTGCGGCCGCGCGATCAATCCGCTGGCGGTCGAGGGCCAGGTGCAGGGCGCGGTCTGGATGGGCATGGGCCAGGCGATGTCCGAGGAGAACCAGTACCACCTCGGCCTGCCGATGCGCCCGAACATGCTCGACTACCGCATCCCCACCATTGCCGAGTCGCCACCGATCGAGGTGAAGCTGGTCGAGAGCAACGACCCGCTCGGCCCGTTCGGCGCCAAGGAGGCGAGCGAAGGCGCGCTGCACGGCTTCCCGCCGGCACTCGCCAACGCGATCCACGATGCGATCGGCGTGCGCCTCGACGAGCTTCCGCTCACGCCGGACCGCGTGCTCGAGGCCATCCACGCCAGGCGCCGCGAGGAACGGCTGCGCGCTTCCAGGCCCGCAGCTGCAGGCGCCGCGGCCGCCGCGGCCGCCGCGGCCGAGACCAGGAGCTGAACATGGACAGCATGCCCGCATTCGTCCTGAAGCGGCCCACGAGCGTCGCCGAGGCCGCGGCGCTGCTCGCCAGCGACCCGCAGGCGCGGCTCGTCGCCGGCGGCACCGACCTCGTCCCGAACATGCGCCGCGGCATCGCGCGTCCGTCGATGCTGATCGATCTCGGCGACGTGGCCGGACTCGACGCGGTCACGCTCGCGCCCGAGGGCACCTGGATCGGCGCGCGCGTCAGGCTGGCGCAACTGGCCGCCGACGCGTCGTTCGGCGCCGCCTGGCCCGCCATCACGCAGGCCGCCGGCTCGATCGCCGGGCCCGGCCATCGCGGCGTCGCGACGGTCGGCGGCAACCTCTGCCTCGACACGCGCTGCGTCTTCTACAACCAGAGCGAATGGTGGCGGGCGGCCAACAACTACTGCCTGAAACTGGGCGGCGACACCTGCCACGTCGCCCCGCAAGGCGCGCGCTGCCACGCCGCGTTCTCGGGCGACCTCGCCCCCGCGCTGCTGGTGCACGACGCCGAGGTCGAGCTGGTGGCCAGCCGCGGCACGCGGCGCATCGCGCTCGCCGACATGTACCGCGACGACGGCGCCGCGCACCTCACCATCGCCCGCGACGAAATCCTCACCCGCGTGCTGATCCCGGCGAGCGCCCACGCACGATCGTCCGGCTACCGCAAGGCGCGCGCACGCGCCGCGATGGACTTCCCGCTGGCTGGCGTGGCCTGCGCGGTCACGCTCGCCGACGATGGGGCGCTGCGCACGCTGCGGGTCGCGCTCACCGGCACCAACTCGCATCCGCTGGTGCTCTCCGGCACCGAGACACTGCTCGGCCGCCCGGTCGACGACGCGATGCTCGCCAGTCTCGGCAAGCTGGTGCAGAAGCAGGTGAGCCCGATGCGCACCACCGTCACGCAGTCGAACTACCGGCGGCAGGTGGCGGCGGTGCTCGCCCAGCGCCTGCTGCGCTCGCTCGCGCAGCCGGCCAGCGTAGCCGCTGCCTGACGGAGCCCGCGATGCACACGCCAGGCAGCGACCCGGCCGGCCACCGCGCCGCCCCCGGCGGGGCCGGCAAGCGCTGGACCGAGGCCGACGGCATCCACATCGATGTCCGCGGCCTGCCGGCGCCCGAGCCGCTGGTCGCGATCCTCGAACTGGTGGGCTCGATCCGCGACGCCACGCCGGTCATCGCCCACCTCGATCGCGATCCGACGATGCTCTACCCCGAGCTGGCCGAGCTGGGCTGGAGTGCCGAACCGATCGACGGCGCGCCCGGCGAGGTGCGCCTGCGGCTCGCCCCGGCGAGCTAGGGCCCGGGCCCGGATCCGCAATGGCGACCAGGCTCGCTGCGGGCAACTTCCTGGCGGGCGCGACCAGCCGGCTGCTGCCCGCCTCGATTCCGCTGCGCTTCTTCGGCGCGGCGGTAGCCAGCCACGTATTCGCATGGCTCGCGCTGCTGGCAGGCAGCGCCGGCCTGCCGCGCTTCGCCGGCGGGCTGGGCTGGACGCTCGCTGCGCTGCACCTCGTGACGCTGGGCGTGCTGGCAATGACCGCGATCGGCGCGAGCCTGCAGCTGCTGCCGGTGGCCACGCGCCAGCCGGTGCGTTCGATGCGCGGGCCCGTGCTGGTGTGGTGGCTGTACGCGCCGGGCGTGGCCTCGATCGCGCTGGGCATGGGCTTCGCGCTGCCCTGGCTGCTCGCCGCCGGGGCCGCCGCGGTGGTGGCCGCGCTGCTCGTCTATGCGGCGCTTCTCGCGCAGAACCTGGCCGGCGCGCGCGGCATGCCGGTGGTCGTCGCCCATGGCTGGACCGCGTTCGCCTCGCTGCTGATCGCGCTCGTCACCGCGTTCTCGCTCGCGTTCACCTACGTCGGCATGCCGCTGCTCGATCGCGGCGCCGGCCTCGCGCTGCACGTGCTGTTCGCCGCCTACGGCTTCATGGGCATGCTCGCGCTCGGCCTGTCGTACATCCTCGTTCCGATGTTCGCGCTGTCGGCAGCACCGCACGAGCGGCGCGCGCTCGCCTCGTGCGCGCTCGCGATCCTGGCTCTCGCGCTCGCCGCGGCCGCCGCGCTGGGCGCGGCCCCGCGCCTGCTGCGCATCGCCGCCGTGCTCTGCGCCGCCGTGGCGATCGCGCTGCACCTGCGACTGATGACGGTCGCGCTGAAGACCGGCATGCGCCGCGAACTGGGCCGCTCGTTCCGGCTGGTACGCATCTCGTGGACGCTGCTCGCGCTCAGCCTGGTCGCCGCCCTTGCGCTCGCCGTCGACCTGCCGTTCGACGGCATGCCCACGCTGTTCGGCCTGGTGCTGATCGCCGGCTGGCTGCTCACCTTCCTGCTCGGCATCCTTCAGCGCATCGTCCCGTTCCTCGCCTCGATGCACAAGCCGCCCGGAAAGTCGCCGCCGCGCACGCCCTCGTCGCTCACCGCCGACCGGCCGCTCGCCGTCCACTTCTGGTGCCATCTGTCTGCGCTGACATTGCTGGCACTGGCGATCGTGCTCGACAACGGCTGGATCGCCGCGGCAGGCGCGCTGGTCGGGGCGGCGGGCGCGGGCGCGTTCGCCGCCTTCTACGTCATCCTGCTGCTGCGCATGCGCCGCCCCCCGCCGGCACGCGCGCGCCCCGATGCAAAGGTTGCTTGACCCGCATCAATGGACCAATCCGGTCCTCGTTGGATATTCCAGTATTCGAATACCATTATTGGACCGACGATGAGCTTCCAGCGCCAGGTCAGCCACACGCTCGACGACGAGCACCGCACGAACCTCGACCTGCTCGGCCGGATCGAGCAGGCCTTCGCGCGCGCGCCGCGCTCCGGCGCGAGCCGCGACCCCGAGCTCGCCCGCGTGGCGGCCAGCTTCGCGCGCCACCTCGAGCAGGACGTCCACCGCCACTTCGACTTCGAGGAGCGCGAGCTCTTCACGCGGCTGGCCGACGCGGGCGAAGGCGACATCGCCGAGCTGCTCGCCGAGGAGCACGCGGCGATCCGCGCGGTGGCCGACGAGATGCTGCCGCTGGCGCGCGCCGCGGCTGCCGGCACGCTCGACGACGACGGCTGGAACGCGCTGAAGGTCGGCGCGCTCGAGATGGTCGAGCGCCAGGTCGCCCACATCCAGAAGGAAACCATGGCGTTGCTGCCGATGCTCGACGACCTGCTCGACGACGACACCGACCGCGAACTCGCGTTCGCCTACGCGGCCGCCTGAGGCGGCGGCGCAACCCGCACGAGGTTCGATCCATGCAAGCTGCTCCCGCGCCCGCCATCGTCATCCGCGCGCTCGCGCGCGACGACCTCGACGCCGTCGTCGCCATCGACGCCGCGATCGAGGGCCGATCGCGTCGCGCCTATTTCGAGCGCCGCCTCGCCGCCGCGCTGCGCGATCCTGCCGCACACGCGCAATTCGCCGCCTGCGACGACAAGGGACTGCTCGGCCACATCGAGGCGCGCGTCACCGAAGGCGAGTTCGGCCGCAGCGGCCGCGACCTGCGGCTCGAGGCGCTCGGCGTTCGCGCCGACGCGCAGGGCCGCGGCATCGGCAAGCAGCTGTTCGGCGTGCTGTCGCAATGGGCCGCGCGCCACGGCATCACCGAACTGCGCACGCAGGCCGCCTGGAACAACCACCGCATGATGGGCTGGCTCGACAATGCCGGGTTCGTGCTGGCGCCCAACCACGTGGTCGACTGCGCGGTGCGCGGCGGCGAATACGTGCAGGAACGCGACGACCCGGTGTCGATGCCGGTGGGCGAAGGCCCGGGCAAGGAGATCAACTTCGGCGGCAAGGAAGGCAACGACTTCGAGCGCCTGGCCCGCGACAACGCCGACATCCGCCCGATGAGCGCGGCCGACCTGGCCGACATCGCGCGCATCGACCGCGGCATCACCGGGCGCGACCGCCACGGCTACATCGGCGGCCTGCTCGCCGAAACGCTGGCCGACTCGGCGATCCGCGTGTCGCTCACCGCGCGGCTCGACGACGTGATCGTCGGCTTCGTGATGGCGCGCGCCGACCTGGGCGACTTCGGCCGCACCGAGCCGGTCGCGGTCATCGACACGATCGGCGTCGATCCCGGGTACGGACATCGCGGCGTCGGCCACGCGCTGCTCTCGCAGCTGTTCCTGAACCTGGGCGCGCTGCGCATCGAGCGGGTCGAGACGCAGGTGGCGCCGCGCGACCTCGCGCTGCTCGGCTTCCTGTACGATGTCGGTTTCACGCCGTCGCAACGGCTGGCCTTCGCACGAAGGATCGGCTGAGCGACCACCAGGGAGGCGGCTCCCATGATCACCTCGATGCCCGACGACGACGCGGTGCGCGAAGCGCTGCGCGAGGTCGAAGACCCCGAAGCCGGCATGAACATTGTCGACCTCGGCTTGGTGTACCTGATCGAGGTCGGCGAGAAGTCGGTCCACGTCGAGATGACGATGACCACCGCCGCCTGCCCGATGGCCGACATGATCACCGACAACGCGCATCGCGCGATCGCTGCGATCTCGCCGCCCGACGCCGCCATCGACGTCGAACTGGTCTGGGATCCGCCCTGGTCCCCCGACAAGATGACCGGCATCGCGCGCGACCACTTCGGCTGGTAGCGCGGCTTGGCCCGCCAGTCCGCGCCTTCGACACCGCCCGCCACCGGCCTGCCGCCGCCGTGGCGGGTGCCATTGCTCGTACTCGGATTCCTCGGCCTGGTGGTGGGCGCCGGCGCGGGACTTGCGCGGCTCGGCTGGGGCGTGCCCGAGTTGGCCGCCTCCGCGGCTGCGCTGCACGGCCCGCTGATGATCTGCGGGTTCTTCGGCGTGGTGATCTCGCTCGAGCGGGCCGTGGCAATCGGCCGCTACTGGGCCTACCTGGGCCCGCTGCTGGCCGGCATCGGCAGCGCGACCACCGTCTTCGGCGCGAGCGCGCTCGCGCCCTGGTTCTTCCTCGGCGGCGGCCTCGTCCTGCTCGCCGCCTCGCTCGACGTGTTCCGACGTCAGACGGCGCTGTTCACCTTCACGCTGGCGCTGGGCGCCGCCTGCTGGCCGGCAGGCGTCGCGCTATGGGCTGCGGGAGCGAGCGTGCACGAGGTGGTCGGCTGGTGGCTCGCCTTCCTCATCCTCACGATCGCCGGCGAACGGCTCGAGCTGTCGCGCTTCCTGCCGCCGTCGCCCACGGCCACGCGCGTGTTCGCCGTGATCTTGGGGGTGATTCTCGCCGGGCTGGCCGCGGCCGCCCTGCCCTGGGGCATGCCGCTGTTCGCCGCCGGTCTGCTCGCGCTGGCGGGCTGGCTGCTGCGCCAGGACATCGCGCGGCGAACGGTGCGCAACAAGGGCCTGACCCGCTTCATCGCGGTGTGCCTGCTCTCGGGCTACGGCTGGCTCGCGGCCGGCAGCGCGGTCGCACTGTGGGCGGGCGGCCTGGTGCCCGGCACGCCTTCGTACGACGCTGCGCTGCACGCGCTCACGCTGGGCTTCGTCTTCTCGATGGTGTTCGGCCATGCGGCGATCATCTTCCCGGCGGTGCTGCGGGTCGCCGTGCCGTACCACCCCGTCTTTTACCTGCCGCTCGTCCTGCTGCACCTGTCGCTGCTGGTGCGCATCGCGGGCGACGCGACCGGCCGCTACGACTGGACGCAGGCCGGCGGGATGCTCAATGCAGTGGCGCTGGCGGCGTTCATCGCGACGATGGTGAGCGCAGTGATACGCGGCGCGCTCGGCGGCACCGCCGCCAAGCGCGTGTCCTGAGCCGAAGGCCCGGCGTCAGCCGTGCAGTTGCTGGTACTTCTCCATCAGCTGCTCGGGCGTCTCCTGGAAGTCGGGATGCGGAAGGATGCAGTCGGCCGGGCAGACCAGCACGCACTGCGGCTCATCCTCGGCGCCCACGCACTCGGTGCAGCGCATGGGGTCGATCACGTAGATCGGGTCGCCGGCGCTGATCGCCTCGTTCGGGCACACCGGCCTGCATGCATCGCAGGCGGTGCAGTTGTCGTTGATCATCAGGGCCATGGAAGTCCTCCTGGTTACGCGATTGCCTGTTCCTGCAGCCCGGCCAGCTTGCCGTGGCGGAACGCCCCCCACAGCGCCGCGCCGATGGCCCCGGCATAGATCGAGTCGGGGTGGTTGACCACCTCGACGTTCGCCTTCTCGTTGGCCATCTCCTCGCGGATCGCGGCGAGCAGTCCGCTGTCGAGCGCCAGGCCGCCGGTCATCAGCGCCGTGCCCTCCTTGATGCCGGTGACCTTCAACAGCTTGACGATACGCGACGCCATCGACAAGTGAATCCCTTTCAGGATATCGGTCGGGGCGATGCTGCGCGACACCATGTTGATCACGTCGGTTTCGGCCAGCACCGCACAGATCGAGCTGACTTTCTCGGGGTTCTTCGACTGCTGCGACAGCGGGCCGATCTCCTCGACCGCCACGCCGAGGTAGCGCGCGATGTTCTCCAGGAACTGGCCCGAGCCGGAGGCGCACTGGCTCGTCATCTTGTAGGCCAGCACCTTGCCGCGCTCGTCGACGTAGATCGCGCGACCGTTCAGGGCGCCGATGTCGACGATTGCGCGCGCCCCGGGGTGCAGGAAGACGCCGCCGCGCGCGTGCGTGGTCATCGAGTAGAAGTGCCCGGTGGCGAACTTCACGTTCTCGCCCTCGCCGGTGGTGGCGGTGTAGTCGACCTGGCCGGGGTCGATGCCGGCGTCGGCGAGCACGCCGTCGCGGCCCTCCTCGGCCAGCTGCATCGGGTCGCGCCGACGGATGCGCTCGCAGCGCTTGGCCAGCCACTCCTGGCGATCGCCGTCCACCTTGAACAGCACGCTCTTGACCGCGCCCGAGCCGATGTCGATGCCGATCGTGTAAGTCATCGCATTCTCCTGTTTGGGTGGGCGGCTCAGGCGCGCGCCTCGGCCGTCTTGCCTTCTTCGACCACCGCGCGCCATGCGAAGGTGGCTCCGCCGAGCGCGCCGGTGAAGATCGAGTCGGGGTCGATGTTCAGGGTCATCTCGCCGTAGTTCTCGAACACCAGCTCCTTCAGCGCCTTGACTGCCGCTTCGTTCTTCGCGACGCCGCCGGTGAAGGTGAACTCGTTGCGGATGCCGCCCGAGCGCGCCAGGATCGACATCGCACGCAGGATGATCGAGCGGTGCAGGCCCGCCATGATGTCCTCGCGCTTGTCGCCGAGCGCGAGCCGGTCGCGCAGTTCGGCGCCGGCGAACACGGTGCAGGTCGAGTTGATCCGCACGGTCTTGGTCGACTTCATCGCCAGCGGGCCCAGTTCGTGCAGCCCCATGTTCATCTCGTCGGCGATGTAGCCGAGGTAGCGTCCGCAGCCGGCCGCGCAGCGGTCGTTCATCTGGAAACTCTCGACGATGCCGGCCGGATCGACCTGGATCGCTTTCGTGTCCTGGCCGCCGATGTCGAGCACGGTCGCCGTGTTCGGGTACATCACGTGCGCGCCCAGCCCGTGACAGAGGATCTCGGAGCGGACGTGCTCCTTCGAGAACGGCAGCCGTGCCCGGCCGTAGCCGGTGCCGACGACGTAGGTTTCCTCCATCTCGGTGTCGAGCACGCCCTTCACCGGCGACTCGACCTGAGCGCGCCGGTTCGCGGTCTCGGGCATCGCCGCGAAGGTGCGCTCGAGCGCCGCCAGCAGGTGGCGGCGGATCGACTCGGCGTAGACGCGGTTCTCCACCTCGATGATCGAGCGGTCGAACACGTTGAGCAGGTAGTCGTAGCGGGTGCCCAGGTCCTTCGCCACCGTCTCGCCGGTGGCCAGGTACTGGCTGCCCGCGATGTCGCGGAAGAAGTCGGACTTGCGCTTGGCGCCCGGCGCGAATAGCGCCGGCGCCTCGACGGTGATGCGCTTGAACACTTCGTCGAGCGCCTCGCCGACCACCTTGGTGTCGTCGCCGAACTTCGCGCTCTCGAGGCTGCGCCGACAGGTGTCGTGCAGGTCGCCGAGCTGCTCGAGGTACTGCTCGGCGCGGAAGTCGCGCTCGAGCTGGCCCAGGAAGCCCTCGAGGTGTCCGTTCAGCGCGTTGGTGCTCGCGAGCGCCTGCCTGAACAGGTGGAACCGGCCGTTGACCAGCGCCTCCTGCTTGGCGACGGCCGCCGCGGTGTCGTAGTTCGAGCGCGAGTTCGTGATGCCGCGTCCGATGACGTTCTGGTTCTCGTCGATGACCACCGCCTTGGTGGTCGTCGAGCCCAGGTCGATGCCGATGAAACAGCGCATGGCGGTCCCCTTATCAGTGCGCCGCGGCGACCGCGCCGCGCTTCTGCTTGACCATCTGGAAGTAGCTCTCGAGCCGGTTCTTCACGTTGGCAGCCGAGAAGTAGCGCGGGTCGACCAGGTCGGTCTCGATGAACGCCGCCGGCTTGCCGGTGCGCTTCTCGACCTCGCGCAGGATCAGCAGCTGCCCGGCCGAGAAGCTGTTGCAGCTCTTGATCGAGTTGATCAGCAGCCCGTCGGCCTCGTACTCGTCGATGTACTTGCAGATCATGTCGATCCGCGACGGCAGGTTCAGGTTCGTGTAGCAGCCCAGGCAATACTCGGCGAGCGACTCGAGCGGATGGTCGGGGTCGTGGCGGAAGCCGAAGTCGTACAGGCCGCCGACCTTCGCGTAGGTGGACGACACCACCACCGCACCCTCGTCGTAGAACATCTTCCAGAAGTCGCGGAAGCTCGTCCAGTTGGGCGGCCCTTCGACCACCAGTCGGTACTTCTCCTCGCCCATCTCGCCGTCGGGCGTGACGGGGCCCTTGCCCAGGCGCACCCGCTCGTCGATCTCGGAGCGCAGCACGCTGTAGTACTGCGACGCCTCGGGCGTTCCGCGGAACGCGGTGAAGATCGGGCCGATGTAGTAGACCGCGCCGAAGTAACCGTCGATGGGCGACGGCCGGTTCTTGGCCGACTGCAGCACCCTGACCAGGTCTTCCTCGGCCTTGGCCGACTCCTTCATGTACTGGCGCAGCCGGTCGATGTCGAACTTCACGCCCGAGACGCGCTCGAGCGTGGGGATCACCGACTCCTTGAGCTGGCGCACCACGTAGTCGCGCATGTTCGGCGCGATCTTGCCCTCGCCCTGGTAGGGCACGTGCAGCATCACCGTCTCACAGCCGTACTTGTGGCGGATGAGCTCGAACCACTTCATGAAGGTGAAGCAGCCGGTGTACGACAGCAGCAGCACGTCGGGCGTGGGCAGCGGCTCGCCGGTGGGGCCGATCTCTCCGCCCTGCATCATCCCGAGGTCGGCCTTCACGTACGTACAGACGTCCTCGGACTGGCCTTCGCGCTCGGCGTCCATGATGAACTTGCCGGACTTCTTGCGCATGCCGTTCTGCAGCGCGTTCGTCTCCGGCAGGCTGCGCGCGAAGTCGAAGCACATCAGCAGTTCGTTCAGGTTGCCGGGCACGAAGGTGGCCGACACCTTGCGGTTCTGCGCGCGGGCGGTGGCCAGCTCGTGGTAGTTGCGGTTGATCAGCTCCTTCTGGAGCCACATCGCGTCCTCTTTCTGGACGTTCTGCGGCTTCTTCGAGGCGGGGGGCGTTGCGGCGGTGCTCATGCTGCGCTCCAGAGTTTGATCGAATCGGCGAAGGTGCCGGACTGTTCGCGGATCGGCGCCATCTGGCCGGTGTTCTCGGCGAACTTGAATGCGGTGTACGGAACCTTGTGCTTGGCCAGCACGTCCTGCAGCATCGGGCGCTCGAGCAGCGCCGGGTCACAGAACGACGGTGCGGCGAACACGACGCCTTCGGCGGCGCCGTTCTTCACCTGCCTGAGCAGGTACTGGCCCTTGTCCTCGCGCTTCGCGTCGTACTTGGCGGCGGTGGACGCCGAGCGGTGCAGGAAGGCTTTCGACAGCTCCTCGAGCGGGTTGCCATTCGTGGGCACGTCGTCGAGCAGCCAGCGCGTGACGAGCATGAAGTCGTCGTCGACGATGTAGCAGCCCGACATCTCGATCGACTTGATCAGGTTCAGCGGCGGCTGCTCGCAGAACGACCCGTTGATCACGATGCGCGCGTTGTCGCGCCTGGGCCGCGGCACCACGTCGGTGGCCGCCAGGTAGTCGCGGATCAGCTGCGTGTGCTCCTCGACCGGCAGCACCATGCCGGCGCGCAGGATCAGGTACACCTCGGAGGTCGGCGCCTGCCACGGCTTGGCGGCACGGTAGGCATAGAGCTCGCGCACCGCCTTGCGGTTCTCGTTGTAGACCGCGATCGACGCGTTGAGCTCGTCGTCGGTGATCGGCTTGCCGCGCAGTTCGCCGAGGTCGTGGCGCAGCACCTCCATCTCCTCGACGTAGAAGCGTCCGCCGATCGCGTCTTCGTAGTTCTGCGGCACGTCGATGTAGCGGACGTACTTGTCCTTGAACATCACCTGCCACATGCCCGAGAGGTTGCGGATCACGTCGCAGATCGACGGGAACAGCATGCCGTCGAGACAGTCCAGGCGGCCGGTGAGGCCGAGCTCGATGGTCGAGCGCGGGATCCGACAGATGTAGCTCTGGTAGTAGGCGTCGCCCTGGATGACCTCGAGCTGGTCGCCGCCGCCGAGAATGCCCACCGACAGCATTCCGGCAGCGTGGATCAGCTCGCGCGGCACGTAGACCGGCATGTAGCCGATGGCCTTGCGGCCCGGCGCGGCGGCCTTCCATTGCTTCACGGCGTTGAAATGCAGGTCCTCGAACAGCGTCTGGCAGCGATCGACGATCGCTTCGACAGGAGAGGAGGCGGTGTTCATCAGCAGTGCTCCCAGGAAGGCTTGCGTTTCGCGAGGAACGCGGAGAGGCCCTCGTTCGCGTCGCGGGTCTTCATCAGCCGGTCGAGATACAGCTGCTCGACCTCTGCGAGACGGTTGCGCACGTCGCGCAGCATCGCGCCACGCGCGGCTGTCAGGGCGTGCGAGAGACTGGCCGCGCTCTTGCCGGCCAGGTGCGAATCGAAATACGCCAGCGCCGCGGTCTCCGGGTCGTCGGCCACGTGCTGCGCCAGCCCGCGGGCGAGCGCCTCGTCGGCACCGATCGAGCGACCGGAGAACAGCAGGTCTTCGGCCGCCGGCTGGTTCATCCGGTAAGGCAGCAGCACCGAGGCGGCCGGAGCGAACACGCCGAGCTTCATCTCCGGCTGGCCGAACTGCGCATCGCGGCCCGCGAAGATCGGTCCACCAGCCAGCGCTACCTCGAGCCCGCCACCCAGGCACTGGCCGCGCACCGCCACCAGGATCGGCGCCGGGAACCCGAGCATCGACAGCACCAGCGCGTGCAGCGACGCCAGCATCGCGGCGCAGCGCTCGGGCAGGTGCTCCTCGACGCTCGCACCGAAGCTGAAGTTCGGGCCCTCGGCGCAAAGCAGCACGCCGCGCAGACCCCGGCCCGAGGCGTGCGCGGCGAGCGCACCCGAGAGCGCCCCGATCATCTCGGCATCGACGATGTTCGCCTTCGGGCGCGCCAGCGTGAGGCGCAGCAACGCGCCGTCGCGCTCGAGCGCCTGCTTCAGCGGGGAAGCGTCGGGCATCGCGTCACCCCTTGCGCTTCGCCTTCGGCTGGATCGAGTCGTGCAACGGACCGACCCAGCTTTCGCCGGCGGCGAGCTTCTGGCGCAGCAGCACGAAGTCGACCTCGCGGTCCTCCTTCGTACCCTCGTTGAACGCGGTGAAGCCCGAGCGCGCCTCGGTCATCATGTTCAGCGCGAGCCAGGCGCGCGAGTTCTCCTTGTTGCGGTTCCAGGCGTCGAGCTTGGGCTTGCGCAGCTCCTCGATCGTCTTGGTGGTGCAGTCGGGGAAGGTGAGCAGCATCTTCGCGCACAGCTCTTCGATCTTCGCGTCGAGCAGCGACAGGTCGACGGTGCCGCGGGCCATCAGCGCCTTGCCGTCCTTTGCCGCCTCGCCGGTCTTGGGCTCGCCGTAGACGTTGCGCCCGAACTCGTCGACCATCCGCTGCGTCTCGATCAGCGGGTTGGCGACGAACTTGCCGTCGACCTTCAACGCCGGAACGACGTCGGTAAGCACGCCCATCTGGTAGGCCTTGTGCGCCGAGAACGGCTCGCACAGCACGCAGGCGGCCATCGCGCGCTCGGCGCCCACCACCACCGGCAGGAAGTCGGTGGCCCCGCCGATCGGCGCCGAGCCGTGCTTCGGACCAGCCTGGCCGAAGCGGGCGAGGTCCTGCGCGACCGAGAAGTCGCAGGCCATGCCGATTTCCTGGCCGCCGCCGATGCGCATGCCGTTCACGCGGCAGATCACCGGCTTGTCGCAGGCGAGGATCGCCGACACCATGTCGTTGAACAGCCGCATGTACTGGCGGTATTCCTGCGGATGGCCGGCGTAGTACTCGGCGTATTCCTTGGTGTTGCCGCCGGTGCAGAACGCCTTGTCGCCGGCACCGGTGAAGACCACGCAGTTCACGTCGCGCGCATTCGAGGCCGCGCGGAACGCGAGGATCACTCCCTTGACCATGTCGGTCGTGTACGAATTGAACTGGCCCGGGTTGTCCAGCGTGATCCAGGCGTTGAACAGCCCCGGCGCGACCGAGCCGTCGGGCAGCTTCGCCGGCCGCTTCTCGTAGCGAACGCCGGGCTTCGAGATGTCGTCGACGAGGTCGTGGTTCTTGAATTCGCGCACTTTTGACTCCTGGTTCAGGGGACGAGCACCGCGCGCTTGCGGATCTCGCGATGGTGGACCGCGTCGAACACGCGGTTGATGTCGTCGAGCGGATGCGGCTCGACGAACGGCTTGATCTGCACCTTGCCGTCGAGCACCAGGTCGAGCGCAGCCGGATAGAACTCCGGCGGACAACCCCAGTTGCCGATCGCCCGGGCGTCGAACGCCATCAGGTTCGACAGCCTGATCTCGATCTTGTCCATCGTGAAGCCGACCACCGACAGCGTCGCGCCATGCACCAGCAGGCCGAACGCGGTGAGCTGGCCCGGCGCGGTGCCCGAGCACTCGAAGATGAACCACTCGGTGGAACGCAAGCCGTTCTTCTTCGCGAACTCGACGATCGCCGCCTTGATGCCGCGCGCGTCGAGCTGGCGGCTGTTCAGCGTGAGCGCGGCCCCGTAGCCGGCGATCGCCTGCAGCTTCGCGTCGTCGACGTCGATCGCCACCACCTTCGCGCCGCTGGCGTTGGCGATCTGCACGCAGTAGCCGCCGACGCCGCCCGCGCCGATCACCACCGCCAGGCTGCCCGGCCCCACGCCCGCGCGCCGCACCGCCTGGTACGGCGTGGTGAGCGCGTCGGCCACGATCGATACTTCCGCCAGCGTGAGTCCGGCTGCGGCCAGGCGCGCCTCGTCGACTTCGCACAGCCCGCGACCGGGAACCACGATATGGGAAGCGAAGCCGCCCTGGATGTCGTTGCCGGGCATCTTCTGGTTGCGGCAGATCGTGCCCAGTCCGCGGCGGCAGAGATCGCACTCGCCGCAGGGCAGCACCGCCGGGACGATCACCGCCTTGCCCAGCCATTGCTCCGCGCCGGCGCCGGCAGCGACCACGCGCCCGCTGATCTCGTGGCCGAGCGCGAGCGGCAGCGCGTGGTTGGTGCGCACGCCGTCGTAGAAGTAGCCGAGGTCGGTGTGGCAGACGCCGCAGCCGGCCACCTGCACCACCACTTCGCCCTCGCCCGCGACGGCGTTGAACGTCGCGCGTTCCAGCGGAGTGTTCACCGCGTTCATCAGCCAGCGGTGCGCTTCGATGCTCATTGTTTCGCGGCCTCCTGTGCCGTACGCTGTTCGTCTTCCGCACCCCGTGCCGCGCATCGGTTTCGGGGTTGACCAGGGTTTTGTCGCCGTTTATTCTTGTATTGTGGTACCGAAATACTGTTATCTGGTCAGGATGTTGTAGCAGGCCGATGCAGGGTGCCTTGATCTGAATCAACCCCCCCTTCCCACGCGCCCGACGGACAATCCAATCTCACGCGAAGAGAGCCCACCTTGAAAGCCAATCCCCACGACACATCGCAGAGCAGCGGGCGCGGCGCCGAGCCGTCGCGCGGCGCTGCAACGAGTCTCTCGATCGCCCTGGCCGGCAGCGGCGGCAGCGGGGTCATGACTGCCGGCAACCTGCTGCTCGACGCCGCCGCCAAGGCGGGGCTCTACGGCCTGATGGTGCGCACCAGCGGCCCGCAGATCCGCGGCGGCGAGGCGGCCGCGCTGCTGCGCCTGGCGCGCACGCAGACCGAGTCGCTCGACGACGGTTTCGACCTGCTGCTGGCGATCGACTGGCAGAACATCAACCGTTTCGCCGACGAGATCCCGATGCGCGCATCGGGCCTGCTGGTGGGCGACTCCGACGAAGGCGAGCCGCCCGAGGTGTTCCTCGCCGGCGGCGCGCGCTTCGTCTCGCTGCCGCTGAAGAAGCTGGCCAAGGCGATCCCCGGCAGCTGGATCAACATGGTCGCGCTGGGCGTCTCCGGCGCGCTCGCCGGGCTGCCCACCGAGGTGCTCGAGGAAGCGTTGCGCGCATCCTGGAAGCGCGGCGACACCGCGCTGCAGGCGAACCTGCAGGCGCTGCATGCCGGAGTCGAGGCCGCTGCCGGCATCGAAGGCATGCCGCACATCGGCGCCGGTCCGGCACCGAAGGAAAAGCGCTGGCTGCTCAGCGGCAACGAGGGCGCCGGCTTCGGGGCGGTGCGCGGCGGTATCCGCTTCGTGGCGGCCTACCCGATCACGCCCGCGACCGAGGTGCTCGAGTGGCTCGCGCCCGCCCTCACCAAGGTCGGCGGAACGCTGCTGCAGGCCGAGGACGAACTCGCCTCGATCAACATGATCGTCGGCGCATCCTATGGCGGCGTGCCTTCGCTCACCGCGACTGCCGGCCCCGGCCTCGCGCTGATGACCGAGGGCATCGGCCTGGCCGTCAGTGCCGAGGTGCCGGTGGTGGTGATCGACGTGATGCGCGGTGGTCCTTCCACCGGCATCCCGGCCAAGAGCGAGCAGAGCGACCTGTCGTTCGCCGTCAGCGGCCTGCACGGCGATGCGCCGCGCCTGGTCGTCGCCCCGACCTCGATCGCCGACTGTGTGGCCACCACCCAGTGGGCGGTGCAGCTCGCCGAGGCGCTGCAGGCACCGGCGATCGTGCTGTCCGACCAGTTCATGGGCCAGTCGCGCGCGATCATCGATCGCCCCGCAGACCCGGGCTTCGTCGCCCGGCGGCTCGTGGCCGAGGCCAACACGCCCGATTACAAGCGCTACCGCAATACCGAATCCGGCGTCTCGCCGATGGCGATTCCGGGCGCGCCCGGCATCGTCTACACCGCCGACGGCCTGGAGAAGAACGAAGCCGGGATCCCGAGCAGCCAGGCGCGCGACCACATGACGCAGCTCGAAAAGCGCCAGCGCAAGCTGGCGCAGTACGACTACGGCCGGTGGTGGGCCGACCTCGAAGGCGAAGGCGACATCGCGATCATCACCTTCGGCTCGGTCACCGACGTTGCGCGCGAGGCGCTCGCCAGGCTCGCCGCGCAGGGCGTGAAGGTGCGGCTCATCGCACTGCGACTGCTCGCCCCGGCACTGCCCGAGCAGTTCGAAGAAGCACTCGAGGGCGTCGATCGCGTGCTCGTGGTCGAGCAGAACCACACGGCCCAGCTGTTCCGCTACCTGCGGTCGATGTACGACCTGCCCGGCAAGCCGGCCAGCTTCCATCGTCCCGGCCCGTTGCCGATGCGCCCGGGCGAGCTCGCGCAGGTCATTCTCGAATGGAGGCAACAATGAACGAGGCGGTCAGCGTGACCGAACACGCCGGGGCGGCAGCACCGCTGTCGGCCAAGGACTACAAGTCGGACTACAAGCCCATCTGGTGTCCGGGCTGTGGCGACTATTCCGTGCTCGGCTCGATCACCAAGGCATTCGCCCTGGTGCAGGTGCGCCCCGAGAACATCGCCGTGGTATCGGGCATCGGCTGCTCGTCGCGCATTCCCGCGTACACGGCCTGCTACGGTTTCCACGGCGTGCACGGGCGCTCGCTCGCGGCGGCCACCGGCCTGAAAGTGGCGCGTCCGGACCTCACGGTGCTGGTGGCCGGCGGCGACGGCGACGGCTATTCGATCGGGGGCAACCACTTCCTGCATGCCTGCCGGCGCAACGTGGACCTCACCTACATCGTGATGGACAACCACGTCTACGGCATGACCAAGGGGCAGCCCTCGCCGACCACCGAACCCGACTGGGATTCCAAGCTCGCACCGGGCGGCACCGGGGTGCGCTCGTTCCACCCGCTGGTGATCGCACTGGCCTCGGGCGCCAACTTCGTCGCTCGCGCCTTCTCGGGCGACCCCAACGGCACCGCCGAGATCATCGCGCAGGCGATCCGCCACCCCGGCTTCTCCTTCGTCGAGATCCTCAGCCCTTGCGTCACCTTCCGGCCGGAGCAGCGCTCGTGGAAGGAGCAGGCGCGACCGGCGCCGGTCGGCCCCACCACGGATCCGGCCCAGGCCGCGCGCCGCCTCATGACCGACGACGGATTCAACATCGGCGTGCTCTACATCGGCGATCGCACCCCCTATCCTCTCGGGCCGCGCGGCACGCGGCGCGAGATCGCCGAGATCGAGGCGGAGTTCGAACTATGAATGCAAGGAAGATGAAGGCGCCGCGCACGCTCGAAGAGTTCATGGTCAAGGCCTACGAGATGGAGATCGAGGCTTCGGAGCGCTATGCCGATTTCGCCGACGCGATGGAGACGCACAACAACCGCGAAGTCGCCGACCTGTTCCGCAAGATGGCCGGCATCGAGGGCAAGCACGCCACCCAGATCATGGCCGAAATGGGCTGGAAGGTGCCGCCCCCGCCCGGCAAGGCGAAATGGGAAGACTTCGAAGGGCCCGAAACCGTGGCGATGGACGAAGTGCACTACCTGATGCAGCCGTACCACGCGCTGACGCTCGCGCTGGCCAGCGAGGAGCGCGCCGAACGCTTCTTCGCGCGCATTGCCGAGGCGGCCACCGTCGACTCGGTCCGCAAGGCCGCGCTCGAACTGCAGGAGGAAGAGCGCGAGCACGTCGAGCTGATCAAGGGCTGGCTCGCGAAGGTGCCCAAGCCCGACCGCAACTGGGCCGACGATCCCGATCCGCCGCGCTACACCGACTGACAACGCCCCGAAACGACCGAGGAACCCCGCACATGCAGACCCTTCTTCCCGACGGCTGGGCGCCGCCGATCGGCTACGCCAATGGCATCGCGGTCGACGCCGGCCGCATCGTCTTCGTTGCCGGCCAGGTCGGCTGGGACGCGCAGCAGAAGTTCCATTCCGAAGACATCGCGCCGCAGTTCGACCAGGCGCTGCAGAACATCGTGGCGATCCTGGCGAAGGCGGGCGCGAAGCCCGAGCACGTCTGTCGCATGACGGCCTACTGTTGCGACAAGCCCGCCTACATGGCGGCACGCAAGGAGCTGGGCAAGATCTGGCGCAAGCACATGGGCGCCCACTACCCGGCGATGAGCATGATCTTCGTCTCCGATCTGCTCGACAACCCGGGCAAGATCGAGCTCGAAGCCACCGCGGTCGTGCCGAAGTAGCGTTATCGCGCGACGCCCCAGTAACCGTACGTGAGCGGCGCGATGGTTCGCGCCGCCAGCGGCCGCGGATCGAGCAGCCCTTCGGCCCATTGCACTGCGAAACCCGCCTCGCGCAGGATCTGCGGCGGATGGCGCGTGAGGTGGCAACCCCCGGCCAGCGGGGTCCATACGGGTTCGATCCGCTGCTGCCAGCGCTGCGCGCTCACCGAGCGCGCGGCGCCGTGCTCGGCGAACAGCAACTCGCCGCCCGGTCGCAGCACGCGGCGCATCTCGCGCGCCGCGCGCGCGGGGTCGGGAATCGTGCACAGCGTGAACGTGATGACCACGCTGTCGACCGACGCGTCGGCCAGCGGGATCGATTCGCCGGGCGCTGCGACGAACTCCACCGGCACCCGGCTGGCCGCTGCGCGGCGCATCGCGAGCGCGCGGATGCCCTCGCCCGGCTCGAGCGCGAGCACGCGCTCGACCCTGTCCGGATCGTAGAACGGCAGGTTCAAGCCCGAGCCGAAGCCGACCTCGAGCACCCGGCCCCGAGCCCGCGGCACCACGAGCGCGCGCGTGCGCGCCAGCGACGGCGAACCGCAGGCCAGGTCGACCAGTCGCGGAAGGATGCGTCGATCGTAGAAGTTCATGCGAAGCGAAAGCTACAATTGGGGCTCGGGCCGGAGCGCGGCGGATGCCGCCGGCCGCGTCCACGGCAAAGCCGCACCGGAAATGAACGCTCTCCCGGAAGATAGCAGCGACGCCGCACCTGCGGTCGCGGGCCCTCGCGTCACGATCGTCGTCGCCCGCGCGCGCGGTGGCGTGATCGGCGCCGACAACGGCCTGCCGTGGCACCTGCCCGAAGACCTGAAGCACTTTCGCGCAACCACGATGGGCCACGCGATCGTCATGGGGCGCAAGACCTTCGAGTCGATCGGCAAGGCGCTGCCGGGCCGGCGCACGATCGTGGTAAGCCGCGACCCGCGCTGGACGCACCCCGGTTGCGAGAGCGCGACCTCGCTCGAAGCGGCGATCGCACTCGCCGCGCAGCCCGGCACCGATCCGTCGATCGCCACCGACGAGGTGTTCGTCGTGGGCGGCGCGCAGTTATACCTCGATGCGATCGCGGTCGCGCAGCGCGCGATCGTCACCGACATCGACCTCGAAGTGGCCGGCGACGCGCACTTTCCGGAACTCGACGCGCTGCAATGGCGGGTCGAGTCGCGCAGCGAGCGCCGATCGGACAGTGGCCTGCGCTACGCCATCATCGATTACCGCAGGATCTGAACCATGGACACGCAAGCCTCGCCCGTCCTGGATCCTGCCGTCGCCGCCGGCGCCCCGCCGCGCTTCCATCTGCTGGCCAAGCCCAGCGGCTCGACCTGCAACATCGACTGCCGGTATTGCTTCTTCCTGTCGAAGGAATCGCTGTACCCGGATGAACGGCATCGGATGTCCGATGCGACACTGGAGGCCTACATCCGCCAGTTGCTCGAGTCGCACCGGTTCCCCGAGGTCACCGTGGCCTGGCAGGGCGGCGAGCCCACGTTGATGGGGCTCGACTTCTTCCGCAAGGCGGTCGCACTGGTCGACAAGCACCGGCGCCCCGGACAGCGTGTCGAGCAGACCTTCCAGACCAACGGCGTGGCGCTCGACGACGAGTGGTGCGCCTTCCTCGAGGCCAACAATTTCCTGGTCGGCCTGAGCGTGGACGGTCCGCGCGAGCTGCACGACACCTACCGCGTGACCCGCGGCGGCAAGGGCACGTTCGATCTGGTGATGAAGGGCCTCGATCGTCTGCGTGCCCACCGCGTGGAGTTCAATATCCTGTGCACGGTGAACGCGGCGAACCAGGCGCACGGGCGACGGGTCTACCAGTTCTTCCGCGACGAGCTCGGTGCGACCTGGATCCAGTTCATCCCCATCGTGGAACGCGCCACCGCCGAGACGCTCGACATCGCCAATCTCGGCTGGAGCGCGAACCCGCGCGGAAAGCGCCTCCTGTATACGCAGACCGGCACGCTGGTGACCAACCGGTCGGTGGGCGCGAAACAGTACGGGCAGTTTCTCGTCGACGTGTTCGAGGAATGGGCGCGGCGCGACGTCGGCAAGGTATACGTCCAGTTGTTCGACGTCACGCTGGAAGCCTGCTTCGGGCGCTACAAGCTGTGCATCCATGCGCCCACCTGCGGCTACGGGCCGGCGCTGGAGTACAACGGCGACCTGTATGCCTGCGACCACTTCGTCGAGCCGCGATTCAGGCTCGGCAACATCCACGAGACGCACATGCTCGAGATGGTGGCGTCGACCGCGCAGCGCAAGTTCGGCGACGACAAGCGCGACACGCTGACGCGCCAGTGCCAGCAGTGCGAAGTGCGTGCGTTCTGCAACGGCGGCTGCCCGAAAGACCGTTTCGTGCTGTCCAGGGACGGTGAGCCGGGCCACAACTACCTGTGCGAAGGGCTCTACGCGTTCTTCAGCCACACGCGCGCGGCGATGGCGCAGATGGGCCGCCTGTACGCGCAAGGCAGGCCGCCGATGGAAATCATGGCTTCGATCAAGGCCGACGACAGGAAACGCGGGCCCTATGCGCCGTGCCCGTGCGGCAGCGGCCGCAAGTTCCGTTTCTGCCACGGTGCGGCCGGGGAGCGTGCCGGCTAGCGCGTGTCCACACGCCCTAGTCGCCGAACGGGCCGACGCTGAACGTCATGCTGACGATCGTCCCCAGTCCAAGCAGCAACAGCAGCAGCGCGATGATCAGCGTCTGCGAGACCGGGAACTGGGGCTCGGCCGGGATCAAGCCGTCGGCGTTCAGCTGCTTGCGCTCGCGCCGCAGCGCGATCATGAACCTTCCGTGATAGACGATGCCGACGGCGAGCGCAGCGATCCCCAGCAGGACCAGCGCCTCGCCGAAGTTGCGCGGCGCCTGGGCCCGCTTCAGCAGTTGCGCTTCGTGCAGTTTCTGGAAGACCTGGAAGATCGTGAAGCCGAAGCCGATCAGCGACAGCGACGTGCGGATCACGGCCATCAACGTGCGATCGGCCGCCATCCGCGTACGCTGGAGCGAGAGCGCGGTGCGGCGGCCGGAGAGCTCGACCGAAATGCGGTCCGGCTCCGACCTCGCGTCGACGTGCGCCCCCGCCCGCTCGTCCATCTTCGATCCTCGCTCCTGAGTGCCGCCAGGCTGCTCCGGTTCAGCGACCGCCGCCGCCGAGCGCCGCCTTCATCTTCTCGAGCGCCTGGTCGATCGTGAACGTGGCTGCCCTTTGCCGCGGCGGGTACTCCCGGAAGGTCTTCAGGAAGTCCTCCACGATCACGGCGGCTGCGCCGACCATGTACACCTTGGACAGGAACCAGTCGTAATACGTGTTCGAGGTCATGTCGGCACGCTCGAACGGATCGGTCCGGAGGTTGAAGAGCTTGGGCATGCGCAGCGTCACGAACGGCTCCGACCAGATGGCCATGGTTCCGGTCTGGCGCTGTTCCATGAAGACGACCTTCCAGTTATGGAAGCGAACGGCGACCAGGTCGCCCTCGTCGTTGAAGTAGATGAATCCCTTGCGCGGGCCTTTCGTTCCCTTCTCGGTGAGGAAAGGCAGCAGGTTGTACCCGTCGATGTGCACCCTGAACCTCTTTCCCGCCGCTTCGCAGCCCTTCGACAGCCTGGCGATCACGTCCGGTTCGCCCGCCAACGCCAGGAACGTCGGCAGCCAATCGTGGTGCTGGACGATCTCGTTGCTGACCACGCCCGCCGGAACCTTGCCGGGCCAGCGCACGAGCAGCGGAACCCTGAACGCGCCCTCCCAGTTGGTGTTCTTCTCGCTGCGGAACGGCGTCATCGCCCCGTCCGGCCATGGATGCCGAGCGACCGGCCGTGCAGCTCTGCTCAACGAGCAGTCAGGCTCGACGAAGTCCCGACGCGCAAGGAGTGGTAGATGAACCTGAAAAGAGCCGTGTCCGTGTTCGCGCTGTCCGCGCTGCTGGCCGGCTTGCTCCCGGCCATCGGCGGGTGCGCAGACATGCAGTTCAAATTCGCCAACCGGCTGTCCGACCAACCCACGCGCACGCCCGCACCGGACGAGTTGCCGCAGATCTACCGCAACTACTAGGGAGCTGGTTCAGCGCGCCGTCGATCTCGATCGTCGACGACCGTCGCGGCCGACGCTCACCGCTTGCCGAAAGGGTGGCGCTTCGCGAGCCGCGCGAGGGCATCGGCCGCCTGCGTGGCCAGTGCGTCGCGGCGCGCCGCGATCCAGCCCGCGGCAAACCAGTCGCGTGCGTCGGCCTGCGGTCCGCCACGGTAGCGCCGCGCGGCCATCGACAGGTCGTTCCACTCGCCGAGCACGCGCAGCGCCACCTGCAGGCGCGCGAGCAGGCGCCGCATCCTCCTGCCCGCGAACAGCGGCTCGACGAACTCGCTCGCGTAGCGCAGGCGCTTCGCGCGCCTGCGCAGCGCATGGCGCGCCGCGTCGTCGAGTTGCGCGAAGCGGCGCGCATCGGCGTCGATCGAGCGAAGCCAGCGCGCGAGGCGCCGGCGGGCGGGTGCCGCCAGCGCCGTCGGCGCGGGGGGCTCGGCATCCCGGTTGCCGGCGATCGCCTCGTCGAGGCCATCGCGCCACGCGAGCAGGGACAGCAGCCAGCGTTGGGCTGCATCGCCGGCCACCAGCGCGGCCGGGTCGCAGGGCACGGTCGCAGTCGGCCCGGTTCGCTGCGGCGCCGGCATTCCGGGCGCTCCGGCGCGCCGCAGCGCCGGCTCGACGACTTGCTCGAGCACGTCCAGGTCACGGGCGGCGCCCAGTGCACGGTGCAACTCGCGCGCGCCATCTCCGATCTCGTCCGGCGCCGGTGACATCCAACCCCGGAACAGGCGCAAGGCGACACGCAGGCGGCGCAGGCCGATGCGCAACTGATGCACCTGCTCCGCGCGATCGACATCGTGCGAACCCGCGGCCGTTCGCGTCGACGCGGCCTCCACGTCCACCGTGGCCTCGACGCCGCCCGCAGCCGCGAGACCGATCGCGTTGGCGAGCACCTGCGCGATGCATTCGTCGAGCACGGCCCGCCAGGCCTCGTCCACGCAGGCCTCGGGTGCCAGGCCGACCGGCATCGCGCGGCGCGGTGCCCGCATCGGTCTGCCGTCGGCCAGCGCGTCGCCGCGCGCCGCCTTGCTGCGCGAATCGATCACCAGCCCGAAGCGCGCGCGCCATCGCTCGGCCAGCGCAAACAGCGTCGCGTGTGAACCGGACAGCAGCTCGAACTCCAGTTCGCAGACCGGCCACCGGCGGCCCTGCGCCTCGATGCGCCCCTCGTCGAACGCGAGTTCGACCGTCGCGCCGCGCGCTCGCAGCCTGCGCACCACTCGGCGGATGTCGGTGCCGTAGCGCGGCGCCAGCGGCTCGCCGTCGGCCAGAAGCGCGGCCAGTCGCTCGCCGGCCGGCGTGCCCGCGTGAACCGCCACGTCGAGCATGTCGTCGGGACGCGCGGCCTCGTGCTCGAAGCGAGCGAGCGCCGCCTCGCCGCCGGCCTTCAGCGTCTGGACCCACCGGCGCCCTTCTCGACGCAGCCGCAGCGACATGCCGGCACGCGCCAGCCGGCGGTCGCCGGTGTCGAAGTAGCGCGCAACCAGCCGCTGTCTTTCGGGCTTCGCGCCGCGCTCGGCGAGCGCCGCCCGCAGCGCCGCCCGCGCGCGGCGCGGCACCAGGAACTTCAGCTCGAATTCGACGGCTGGATCGGGCACGAGGAAGGCGTGCAACCAAGGCTTGCGGCGATGCGGGCAGCTTACCTGCGATGGGCAGTCACAGGTGACGGTGCACGAATCGGCGGCAACGGCTCGGGCGCCGTCGTCGCGGCGGCCTCCGGTAAAATCCGTGCCGCACGCCCCCGTAGCTCAGTGGATAGAGCATCCCCCTCCTAAGGGGAGGGTCGCACGTTCGATTCGTGCCGGGGGCGCCAGAATTAGCGGGTTTCCGCGATAGTATCTACTAACATACGCGGCTGCGTGAAAGTCGCGTGAAACAGGTCGCCAGCGTGAAACTCTGAATTCGGTCGCCGGCCGCGCGCCTCAAGGAAAGACGCCGCCGGCTCTCGGGGTTGTCGCCCACTCGCCGAGTAACAGCAGCCGTTCGGGCGTGAACAAGACGAAGCGCCCACGGTGGCCAGCCGTTTTCAGTACACCGGGTCGAGGTCTCGCGCGTCCAGCTCGGCCAGCTTGCGCGCCTTGACATCGACGCCCGGCCCGGTGATGCGCACATAGCCCGGCCCGCGTTCGAGCAGCAGCTTGCGCCGCTCGATCGCTTCGAGCACCTCGGCCTCGCGCT
>MEED01000009.1 GCA_001724855.1 Lautropia sp. SCN 69-89 | reverse complement strand
TCGACTCGCGCCGGCACCTTGTAGGCGGCGATGTTGGCGCGGCAATAGTCGATCACGGTGCCCCCGGTGATCGACTGGCCGGGCTTGGGCACCACCGCGACCACCACCTGCTCGCCCTTCTCGGGGTGCGGCGCGCCGTAGACCGCCACCTCCTGCACCTGCGGCAGCTTGTACAGGTACTGCTCGACCTCGGCCGGCCAGACCTTGAAGCCGGAGACGTTGATCATGTCCTTCACGCGATCGACGATGAACACGTAGCCGTCGTCGTCCATGCGCCCGATGTCGCCCGAATGCAGCCAGCCGCCGCGCAGCGCCTGCGCGGTGTCCTGCGGACGGTTCCAGTAGCCCTTCATGACCCCGGGGCCGCGGATCACGATCTCGCCCCACTGGCCGCGCGGCACCTCGCGGTCGGCCTCGTCGAAGATCGCCAGTTCGAAACCCTCGACCGCGCGCCCCACCGAGCCGAAGCGGTGCTCGACCAGGTCGTTGTAGCAGGCGAACGGCGAGCATTCGGTGAGCCCGTAGCCCTCGTAGACGCGGCGGCCGAAGCGCTCGGTCCAGCGCCGCGAGATCTCCTCGGGCATCGTCGCAGCCGCCGACATCTCGTAGCGGATCGACGACAGGTCGTACTTCGACAGGTCCATCGACAGCAGGCCGATGAAGATCGTCGGTACGCCGAAGAACATCGTGACCCGCTCGCGCCCGATCGCCTCGAGCACCTGGTCGGGCACGAAGCGACGGAACAGCACCAGCGTGGCGCCGGCGAGGACCGCCGCGTTCATGATGTAGTTCTGGCCGTAGACGTGGAACAGCGGCAGGAACGCGGCCAGCCGGTCGTCGGAGCGATAGCCCGAGCAGGCGGCGGCGGTGGCGATGTTGGTCGCGATGTTCGACTGCGTGAGCGTCACGCCCTTCGGGAAGCCGGTCGTGCCCGACGAATACAGCAGCGACGCCGGTGCGTCGGCGGCGCAGTCGACGCCGGTCAGTTGCGTGTCGCGCCCCTCGCTCCACTGCGCGAGCGTGGCGGCGCCGGCAGGTGCCTCGCCTTCGCAGACGACGAGGTGCCCGAGCGCCGGGCAGCGCTCGCGCGGCACGAACTGCGCCAGTTCGCCGACGGTGAACACCACCTTCGAGCCCGAGTCGACGAGCAGGTACTCGACCTCCGCGGTGCGGAAGATCGCGTTGATCGACACGGTGATCGCGCCGAGCTTCTGTGCCGCGTACCAGGCGACCAGGTATTCGGGGATGTTCGGCAGGAACAGCGCGACGCGGTCGCCGGCGACCACGCCGTGCGCGCGCAATGCGTGCGCCAGCCGCGACGCAGCGGCGTCGAGCTCGGCATAGCTCACGCGGCGTCCCTCGAACACCACTACCGGATGGGAAGGCCGCTGCGCGGCCCAGCGCTCCAGGTTCGATGCGAGATTCATTTGCCCTCCCGGATAGCTATGCGTTATAACAATCATCATGTCCAGGCGCAATGCTCGGCAACCCGAAGGCCCGGAAGGGCCCGTCGCCTATGGCGCGCTGCAACACGCCATCGGCTACCTGATCCATCTGGCCGAACTGGCGAACATGCAGGGATTCTCGCGCGCTTTCGCCGGCACCAGCGTCACGCCGGCGCGCTTCACCGCCCTCGAGCTGATCGCCTGCAATCCCGGCATCCGGCCGAGCACGCTGGCGACCGCGATGGCGGTCGAGCGCTCGAACCTGGTCGCGGTGATCCGCTTCCTGGAGACGCGCGGCTGGATCTCGCTCGGCGCGGGCTCGAACCGCCGCGAGAAATCGTTGATGCTGACCGCCGCCGGCGAGTCGGCGCTGGCAGGGCTCAGGCTGCGGCTGCGCGCGCACGACGCGGCGCTGGCTACCGGATGCTCGCCACAGGAGCGCCAGCAGCTTGCGCAACTGCTGGCGAGGATCGTTGGGGCCCGGCCGGGCTGAACTCCCAGCGCTTCCAGGCGCGCAGCACCGCGTTGGGGTATTCGGGGCGGCCGAGGCTGCCGTTGTAGCGGCCGAGCGCGCGGAACAGGTCGCCGCGCTCGATGTCGAGGTAGTGGCGCAGGATCGTGCAGCCGTAGCGCAGGTTCGCGCGCATGTCGAACAGCTTCGACGGGTCGCCGTCGCCGATCACCCCCGCCCAGAACGGCATCACCTGCATGTAGCCGCGCGCGCCCGCCTGCGAGATCGCGTAGCGACGGAAGTAGCTCTCCACCTCGATCAGGCCGAGCACGAGGTGCGGATCGAGCCCTGCGCGCTGGGCCTCGTAGCGCACGGTATCGAGAAACTCGATGCGCTGCCGGAACCCTGGCTTCCAGCGGCGCGGCAGGCGACTCGACATCGCCGCGAGCCAGTCGACCCTCTGGTTGACCGATTCGAAGCGCGGTTGCGGCGGCTCATCGTCGCCCTCGATCGCGGCCGCCAGTGCGGTGCGCACCGACGCGCTGAGCGGCTCGTATCGCTGCGCGCCGGCGTGCGCCGGGTCGGCCAGCGCGAGCCCCGCCAGCGCGGCGCACACCAGCAGCACCAGGAGCAGGATGTTCCTCATCGCCCCGATGAGAACGCCGTAGCGCTCAACCTGCAAGCAGGTGCCGGACAGCCGGCGCCGCCTCGCCGACAGGGACCGCCTGCGCCTGCATGCCGCGGCGCGCGAGCAGTTCGACGCGCCCCTCCTTCAGGCTGCGCTCGCCGATCGTGACCCGCACCGGCACGCCGATCAGCTCCCAGTCGGCGAACATCACGCCGGGTCGCTCGTCGCGGTCGTCGAGGACGACGTCGACGCCGTCGGCCAGCAGCTGCGCGTACACCGCGTCGGCAGTGGCGCGCACCGCGTCGGACTTGCCGTAGCCCAGCGGCACCACTGCGACTTCGAACGGCGCGATCGCGCGCGGCCAGACGATGCCGCGCTCGTCGTGGTTCTGCTCGATCGCCGCGCCGACGAGGCGCGTGACGCCGATGCCGTAGCAGCCCATCTCGAACGGCCTGGACTTGCCGTCGACGTCGACGAACTCGGCATGCATCGCCTCCGAGTACTTCGTGCCGAGATAGAACACGTGCCCGACCTCGATGCCGCGCTGGATCGCCAGCGTGCCCTTGCCGTCGGGCGACGGATCGCCGGCCTGGACGTTGCGGATGTCGGCGACGATCGGCTCGGGCAGGTCGCGGCCCCAGTTGACCCCGGTGTAGTGATAGCCGGCGTCGTTGGCGCCGCAGACGAAGTCGTGCATGGCCGCGACCGTGCGATCGGCCACCACCTGCACCGGCTTGCGCGTGCCGATCGGCCCCAGGTAGCCGGGCGGCGAGCCGAAATGCTCGACGATCTCGGCTTCGGTGGCGAAGCGGAAGCCCTCCAGCCCCGGCACCTTGCCGGCCTTCACCTCGTTCAGGTCGTGGTCGCCGCGCACCAGCAGCAGCCAGATCGCGGTGTCGACGATGCGCGGCGTGCCGGCAAAGTCTTGCGCACCATCCTTCACCGGTTCGCGCCGGTCGACCGCCAGCACGATCGATTTCACGGTGCGTGCGAGCGGCAGGCCGAGCAGTTCGGCGACGTCTTCGCATTTCTCGCGCGACGGCGTCGGCACCTTCGCGAGCGGCTCGCCCGGCGCGCCACGATGCGCGATGAGCGGCAAGGCCTCGGCCAGCTCGACGTTGGCCGCGTAGTCGGACTGCGGGCACCAGGCGATCGCGTCCTCGCCGGTTTCGGCGATCACCTGGAATTCGTGGCTGGCCGAGCCGCCGATCGCGCCGGTGTCGGCCGCCACCGCGCGGAACGTGAGGCCCATGCGGGTGAAGATCGCCACATAGGCGTCGTACATCGCCCGGTAGCTCTGCAGCGCCGAGTCGCGGTCGCGGTCGAACGAATACGCGTCCTTCATCGTGAATTCGCGCCCGCGCATCACGCCGAAGCGCGGCCGGCGCTCATCGCGGAACTTCGTCTGGATGTGATAGAAGTTCTTCGGCATCTGGCGGTAGCTGCGCAACTCGTTGCGGGCGATGTCGGTGATCGCCTCCTCCGAGGTGGGCTGCACGATGAAGTCGCGCTGGTGGCGGTCCTTCAGCCGCAGCAGCTCGGGCCCGTATTTCTCCCACCGTCCCGACTCGACCCACAATTCGGCCGGCTGGATGACCGGCATCAGCAGTTCGATCGCCCCCGCCCGGTTCATTTCCTCGCGGATGACCGCCTCGATCTTGCGGATGACCCGCAGCCCGAGCGGCATGTAGTTGTAGATGCCGCCGGCGAGCTTGCGGATCATGCCCGCGCGCGTCATCAGCCGATGGCTGACGACCTCGGCGTCGGCGGGCGCTTCCTTCAGGGTCGAGAGATGGAATCGGGAGGCTTTCATGCGCGGTCCGGGATGGGGCGATCGCCGAGGTTCCTGTGCCCGCGGCGGCTCTATATAATCGGCTCGATTGTATGGGATCGAGGGGTGCGGGCCATGCTGGACCGTGACGGCTATCGCCCCAACGTCGGCATCATCCTGGTCAATTCGAGGAACGAGGTCTTCTGGGGGAAACGGGTTCGCGAGCATTCGTGGCAGTTTCCGCAGGGCGGCATCAAGCGCGGCGAATCGCCCGAACAGGCGATGTTCCGCGAGCTGCACGAGGAAGTCGGCCTGCGTCCCGAGCACGTGCGCATCGTCGGCCGCACCCGCGACTGGCTGCGCTACGACGTGCCGGAGCACTGGGTGCGGCGCGAATGGCGCGGCCACTACCGCGGGCAGAAGCAGATCTGGTTCCTGCTCCGGCTGGTCGGCCGCGACAGCGACGTCGACCTGCGCGCCTCGGAGCGGCCGGAATTCGATGCCTGGCGTTGGAACGACTATTGGGTGCCGCTCGATGCGGTGATCGAATTCAAGCGCGAGGTCTACAGCCTGGCGCTGAGCGAACTGGCGCGCATGCTGTTCCATCGCGGCGAGCAGCGCCCCGGCCTGCCCGATACCAGCCGCTACCTGCGGGGGCGCACGCGCGCGCGGCACCGGCACGTCGAGGCCCCGCTCGACCAGGCCGAGCGGCCACATGCCGACGAGGCCGGGCACGGCGGCCCTGCGCTGCCGGAACGCGTCAACGAATCGTAGCGGCAGCGCGGACGCTGGCGCGAGCGCGTGTGTGCGACGGTTCCGCCCGCGCGTTCAGGCCCTGAAGCGGACCACGCGCTGGGTCTGCGTGCCCAGTCCGTCGATGCCGGCGCTCACCACGTCTCCGGGCTTCAGGTAACGGGGCGGCTTCATGCCCATCCCCACCCCCGGCGGCGTGCCGGTGGTGATCAGGTCGCCAGGCAGCAGCGTCATGAAGCGGCTCACGTACGACACCAGCGTCGCGCAGTCGAAGATCATCGTTCGGGTGTTGCCGCGCTGGCGCCGCTCGCCGTTCACGTCGAGCCACATTGCGAGGTTCTGCGGGTTCGGCACCTCGTCGGCGGTGAGAATCCACGGGCCGATCGGGCCGAAGGTGTCGCAACCCTTGCCCTTGTCCCAGGTGCCGTTGCGCTCGAGCTGGTACTCGCGCTCGGACACGTCGTTGACCAGCAGGTAGCCGGCGACGCACGCGAGCGCGTCCTTCTTCGACACGTAGCGCGCGCGGCTGCCGATCACGATGCCCAGTTCGACCTCCCAGTCGGTCTTCGTCGAACCCCTTGGCAGCATGAGGTCGTCGTTCGGACCGACGATCGAGCTCAGCGTCTTCTGGAAGACGATCGGCTCCTTCGGCACCGGCGATCCGGTCTCGGCCGCGTGGTCCGAATAGTTCAGGCCGATCGCGACGAACTTCGTCGTGCCGGTGAGCGGCGGCCCGAAGCGCGGCGTGCCGCGCACCGCCGGCAGCCGCTGGGGCTCGAGCCTCGCGAGCCTGGCCAGGCCCTTCGGCGACAGCTGCTCTGGGCCGATGTCGGGCGCGACGGCCGACAGGTCGCGCAGCGTGCCGTCGGCGTCGATCAGCCCCGGTTTCTCCTTGCCGGGCTTTCCGTAGCGTACGAGCTTCATGAGGTCTCCATGCGGGGATCGAACTGGATCGCGGCCAGCCTCGCATACAGGCCGCCGCGCTCGACCAGCTCGGCATGCGTGCCGACGTCGACCACGCGGCCGCGCTCGAGCACGACGATGCGGTCGGCACCGGCCACGGTGGCGAGGCGGTGCGCGATGACCAGCGTGGTGCGCCCGCGCATCGCGCGCTCGAGCGCGTCCTGCACCGCGCGCTCGCTCTCGGCGTCGAGCGCACTGGTCGCCTCGTCGAGCAGCAGCAGCGGCGGGTTCTTCAGCAGCGCGCGCGCGATCGCAATGCGCTGGCGCTGCCCGCCCGACAGGCGCACGCCGCGCTCGCCGAGGAAGGTGCGGTAGCCCTCGGGCAGCTTCTCGATGAACTCGTGCGCGTGCGCCGCGCGCGCCGCCTCGATCACTTCGGCGTCGCTCGCGTCGAGCCGGCCGTAGCGGATGTTCTCCATCGCGTCGGCGGAGAATACGACGCTGTCCTGCGAAACCAGCCCGATCGCGCCGCGCAGGTCGGCCGGATCGAGACGGCGCAGGTCGATGCCGTCAACGCGGATCGCGCCCGAGGACGGATCGTGAAAGCGCAGCAGCAACTGGAACAGCGTGGTCTTGCCGGCGCCCGAAGGCCCGACCAGCGCGACCGTCTCCCCGGGAGCCACTTCGAGCGTCACCCGGTCGAGCGCGTGCTCGCCCGGCCGCGACGGATAGCTGAACGTGACCGACTCGAAGGCCACATGCGATCCGCGCCCCGATGGCGCGAGCCGCTCGGCTCGCTCCGGGGCGCGGATCGCCGGCTCGGCCTCGAGCAGTTCGAGCAGCCGCTCGGTGGCGCCGGCGGCGCGTTGCACGTCGCCCAGCACCTCGGCGATCGCACCGGTAGCGCCGGCCACCAGCGCCGCATAGAGGATGAACTGGGTCAGCAGCCCCGCGGTCAGGCGCCCTTCGAGCACTGCGTGGGCGCCGAGCCACAGCACGAACACGATCGCGCCGAACACCAGCACGATGGCCAGCGCGGTGAGCAGCGAGCGGGCGCGCACGCGCCGGATCGCGCTGGCGAAGGCCGATTCGGTCGATGCGCCGAAACGCTGCCCCTCGAGCGGCTCGCGCGCGTAGGCCTGCACGATCTGGATCGCATTCAGCGTCTCGCCGGCCAGCGCGCTGCTGTCGGCGAGCGCGTCCTGGCTCACGCGCGAGAGCCGCCGCACGCGCCGGCCGAACACGAGGATGGGCAGCACGACCAGCAGCAGCAGGCCGACGATGATCGACGCGAGCTGCGGACTGGTGACGATCAGCATGACCAGCGCGCCGGCGAACAACAGCGCGTTGCGCAGCCCGAGCGAGATGCTGGTGCCCACCAGCGTCTGGATCAGCGTGGTGTCGGTGTTCAGCCTGGACAGCACCTCGCCGGTCTTCAGCGTCTCGAAGAAGCGCGCGTCCTGCCGCAGCACCTGCCGGTAGACCGCGCGCCGCAGGTCGGACGTGACGCGCTCGCCCAGCCACGACACGCTGTAGAAGCGCAGCGCGGTGCCCAGCGCAAGCACCACGGCAACGCCGAACAGCGCGAGGAACCACAGGTTGACGTTGGCGCGCTCGGAGGCCACCGCGCGCGCGGCGAACCCCACGTCGATCATCTGGCGGAACGCGAGCGGCACGACCAGCGTCGCGGCCGCGGCGACGAGCAGCGCGATCGCCGCCACCGCCACCCGCGCCCGGTACGGGGCCATGAACGGCCACAGTGCGCGCAGCACGGAGAGCGAGCTGCGGCGCGCGGTCGAAAGGCCGGCCGCGCCGGTCGAGGGGGCATCCGGAGCCATCGGCGAAGCATAAGCGAAACGCGCGACCCCGATCGCGCGATGGCCGTGGCCGGCCTGGCGCGGTTTCCGGTGCATCATTGACCGATGACCACCCGATCGGACCTCCCGCTCGTCTACAGTTGCTCGGGCTGCTCCAGCGCCGCCCAGCTCGCCAACCACCTCGCGGTGCGCCTCGACCGCGCCGGCCTGGCCGAGATGTCGTGCATTGCCGGCATCGGCGGCGACGTGCCCGCGCTGGTCGGGCTGGCCCGCAAGGCGGCCCGCGCCGGGCGCCCGATTCTCGCGATCGACGGCTGCGCGCTCGCCTGCGCGCTCGCCTGCCTGCGGCAGCGCGGGCTCGCCCCCACCGAACACGTGCAACTCGCCGACGACGGCGTGCGCAAGTCGTATCACGCCGACTTCGACGCGGCGCAGGCCGATCTGCTCTACGACCGGCTGGTCGACCGGATCGCGGAGCTGCGGCCGATCAGCCCGGCGCCGTCATCCGTTCCGGACGAACCCATTCGTCGAACTGCGCAGGGCTGACGTAGCCCAGCGCGAGCGCCGCCTCGCGCAGCGTGCTGCCGTCGCGGTGCGCCTGCTTGGCGATCTCGGCAGCGCGCTCGTAGCCGATGTGCGGCGCCAGCGCGGTCACGAGCATCAGCGACCGTTCGAGCAGCGCGGCGATGCGTGCCCGATCCGGCTCGATGCCCGCGGCGCAGTGGCGCTCGAAGCTCGCCATGCCGTCGCCGAGCAGCCGCAGGCTCTGCAGCAGGTTGTGCGCGATCAGCGGCTGGAACACGTTGAGCTCGAAGTTGCCCGAGGCCGCGCCGACGCCGATCGCCACGTCGTTGCCCAGCACCTGCGCGCACAGCATCGTCATCGCCTCGCACTGGGTCGGGTTCACCTTGCCGGGCATGATCGAGCTTCCGGGTTCGTTCTCGGGGATGCGGATCTCGCCCAGCCCCGAGCGCGGGCCGCTCGCGAGCCAGCGCACGTCGTTGGCGATCTTGGTGAGCGCCGCCGCCAGCGCGCGCAGCGCGCCGTGAAGGGCCACCACCGGCTCGTGCCCCGCCAGCGCCGCGAAGCGGTTCGGCGCCGGCGCAAACGGCAGATCGAGCCGCCGGGCGAGTTCGGCGCACACGCGCGCGGCGAACTCCGGGTGCGTGTTCAGGCCGGTGCCGACCGCGGTGCCGCCGATCGCCAGCTCGCACACCGCCGGCAGCGCACGCGCAATCGCATCACGCGCGCGGCCGAGCTGTGCCGCCCAGCCCGACATCTCCTGGCCCACGGTGAGCGGCGTCGCGTCCTGCAGGTGCGTGCGGCCGATCTTCACCAGGTCGGCATGCGCCTCCGACTTGGCCTTCAGCGTCGCGTGCAGCGCCTCGAGTGCCGGCAACAGCCGCTGCGCCACCGCGCAGGCCGCTGCGACGTGGATCGAGGTGGGCACCACGTCGTTCGACGACTGCCCGCGGTTCACCTCGTCGTTCGGGTGCACCAGCCGCCGCGGCCCGCGTTCGCCGCCGAGCAGCTCGGACGCGCGGTTGGCCAGCACCTCGTTCACGTTCATGTTGGTCTGCGTGCCCGAACCGGTCTGCCAGACCGACAACGGGAACTCCGCCGGGTGCCTGCCCTCGAGCACCTCGTCGGCCGCGCGGACGATCGCCTGCGCCTTCGCGTCGTCGAGAAGGCCCAGGTCGCGGTTGGCCAGCGCCGCGGCACGCTTGACCTCGACCAGCGCGGCCACCAGTTCCCCGGGCATGCGCTCGGTGGAGATCGCGAAGAACTGCAGCGAACGCTGCGTCTGCGCGCCCCACAGCCGCTCGGCGGGCACGTCGATCGGACCGAAGGTGTCGCGCTCGGTGCGGTGCGCGGATTGCCCTGCCATGACGTTTCTCCTTGCCGATTGCGGCAGGCGCTCGCATGCGCCTGCGCCGCGTTGATCGTTACAGCGCGCCGATCGCGGCAAGCGCCGCCCTGACCTCTTCGACACCGACTGCGCTCAGCGGCGCCTGCGGCCGCAACGGCGCGCCGACCGCATAGCCCTGCAGTTCGAGCCCGCCCTTGATGCAGGCCGCGAGGTTGTGCTTCGCGAACGCCTGGTTCAGCGCCCACAACGGCCGCTGCAGCCTCATCGCCTCCGCCCAGTCGCCGCGCCGGCAGGCCTCGTACAGCGCCACGCTCTGGCGCGGCGCCACGCAGGCCGGCCCGGCCATCCAGCCGACGCCGCCGATCAGCATCACGCAGGCCGGGATGTGCGCCGAAGCGGCGAACACCTGCATGCGCCCCTCGACGCGATTGATGATCGACAGCAGCCTGCCGGTGTTCGACGACGCATCCTTGATGTAGCGGATGTTCGGCACGCGACTCAGCCGCTCGATCACCGGCAGGCTCAGGTCCGAGCGCTGGAAGTTCGGGTTCGTGTACAACACGACCGGCAGATCCACCGACTTGCCGATCGCCTCGAAGTAGGCGTGGACGCCGTCGTCGTCGATCGGGAAATACGCTTCGAGGATCGCCAGGATCCCGTCGGCGCCCATCCGCTCGAACGCGCGTGCCCGCGACTCGGCCTGCGCGATCGTGGTCGAGGCCACCCCTGCCACCACAGGAACCCGGCCGTTGGCCGCCTCGATCACCACCTCGACCACGCGCTGCTGCTGCTCCCAGCTCAGGTACGCGAACTCGCCGGTCGAGCCCAGTGGCGCGAGCCCGTGCACGCCGGCGGCGATCAGGTCGTCGCACAGGCGCGCGAGCACTTCGCTCCTGACCTTGCCGGCCTCGTCGATGGGAGAGACGAGGTAGGGAAAGACACCGTGAAAGGATTGCTCGGCCATCGTCGATCTTCGAGAGGTTCGTCGAGCCCCGATTGTCGCCCGTCCGGCTGCGGCAGCGTCGCGCACCCCGACACCGGTCGGGTGCTTTCGCCGACAATGCCCTCTCGTTCATGAAGGAAGCTGCATGCCTGCCTTGCGCCTATGCTGCGTCCGGGCCGCACGCGAGCTCACGGCGGGCGCATCGCGCTTCTGAAGCCGCGCGCTGCCGTGGGTGCACGTCTCGCTGCCGACGCCCTGGTGCTGCTGCACCTGGCGTTCATCGTCTTCGCGATGCTCGGCGGCCTGCTCGTCGCATGGCGCGCGTGGCTCGCCTGGCTTCACCTGCCGGCGGCGGCCTGGGCCGCGGCGATCGAATTCAGTGGCGCGATCTGCCCGCTCACGCCGCTCGAAAACCGCTTCCGCCGGCTTGCCGGCGAATCGGGCTATCCGGGCGGCTTCGTCGAGCACTACCTGATCCCGATCGTCTATCCGCCCGGCCTCGACCCGCCGATCCAGAGATGGCTCGGCGCGCTGGTCGTCGCAGCCAACCTCGCGGTCTACCTGTGGGCCGTCACGCGACGCCGCAAGCGCGTGCGGCCAGACAGCGCTTCGTAGCGCGCGCACAACATCGTGCACGGCTCGAGACCGACGTTCGTCCTGTCATGAACGGCGTCCGACCGCTCCCCGGCGATCGGCGACGTCCGGCCAGCCTACTCTGACCTCGTCGTTCCGACAGGAGACGCGCAATGGAAACGATGCAGGCTCAGGGTACCGACGTCGAAGCCGCCGGCGAGGACGTGTTCTCGCTGACCACGATCCTCGACCCGTCGGCGGCGCTCGCCGCGGCCAGGCGGCTGTATGCGCAGAACCGCGCCGGCCTCAGGTTCTTCTGCGAGAACCGGCGCGTGGTTCCGGTGAACGAGGCGGAGGAGCTTGCGCAGGCGTTCGAGGAAGGCGGCAGCGCGGGGTACGCCGCGGGTTAGAGACCGCCTCGGCGACTCAGGGCCCGGCAACCCCCCGCGCTTCATCCAGGCGCCGACGGAAGCCGCTCGCCCAGTACGCGGTGATCGCGTCCAGATCCTCCCAGGTGATCTGCGACCCCTGCTTCAAGGTCTTCTCACCCTTGCGGGTCGCGGTCGCGGCGGCGATGCGGCGACCGGTCGGGTCGAGGACCTCGAACTCGGCGGTCATCTCCGCCACCATCGGAGCGCCGCCTGAGGCCGAGCGCGCGATGTTGAACAGCGCCTTGACCGGAATGATGTCGGTCGGCTTCGCGGGCTTAACCTGCCGCTGCGCGGCAGGTTAGCCTTCGCCGCAATCTGGTCCTGCTATCGCAGGACCAGATTGTCTCTATGCACGAGTTCGGGTTCTTCGGTGAAGCCGAGGATGGACTCGATCTCGGACGAGGGGCGGCGCATGATCAGCCTGGTTTCCGAACTCGAGTAGTTGATCAGGCCGCGTGCAATCTCGCGCCCCTCGGGGTCGCGGATCGCGACGGCCTCGCCACGCTCGAACTCGCCGCTGACCTCGGTGACGCCGATCGGCAGCAGGCTGCGGCCGCCAGCGACCAGCGCGCGCGCCGCGCCAGCGTCGAGCCGCACCGAGCCACGCAACTGAAGGTGATCGGCAAGCCACTGCTTGCGCGCCGCCATCCGCGGTGTCTGCGCGATGAATTGCGTGCCGATCGACTCGCCACGCGCCAGGCGTACCAGTACCTGCGCCTCGCGGCCTGAGGCCACCACCGTATGCGCACCGCTGCTCGCGGCGCGCCTGGCCGCGAGCACCTTGGTGATCATGCCGCCGCGGCCGATCGACGAACCCGCGCCGCCAGCCATCGCCTCGAGCGCCGGATCGCCGGCCACGACGCGCTCGAGCAGTCGCGCCTGCGGATCGCGCCTCGGGTCGGCGGTGAACAGCCCGCTCTGGTCGGTGAGGATCACCAGTGCGTCGGCATCGATCAGGTTGGCCACCAGCGCGCCCAGCGTGTCGTTGTCGCCGAACTTGATCTCGTCGGTGACCACGGTGTCGTTCTCGTTGATGATCGGCACCACGCCGAGCGCGAGCAGCGCGAGCAGCGTCGAGCGCGCGTTCAGGTAGCGCTTGCGATCGGCCAGGTCTTCGTGCGTGAGCAGCACCTGCGCGGTGCCGAGCCCGTGCGCGCGAAAACAGGTCTCGTAGACCTGCGCCAGGCCCATCTGCCCGACTGCCGCCGCGGCCTGCAGTTCGTGCATCGCCCTGGGTCGCCGGGACCAGCCGAGCCGCTTCATGCCCTCGGCGACCGCGCCCGACGAGACCATCACGACTTCCTTGCCGAGCGCGCGCAGTTCGGCGATCTGCGCGCCCCATTGCGAGATCGCCTGCTCGTCCAGGCCCCGCCCCTCGTTGGTCACGAGGCTCGAGCCCACCTTCACGACGATGCGGCGGCCTTCGCGTAGCGGCGCGACCGCGCCCGTCGCGGGAACTTCCGCCGGAGGCGCCGCGGACCGGTCAGCCATGCGCGGCCTCGCCGGTCGCATCGCCGCTGTCCGCACCCTGCACCGGAGCGGTTCCCGGCTCGGTCGCGCGCTCGAAGCGCACGTCGATCGCGGCCGGTTCGGCCGGCCGGATCGACTCGAGATACTCGTTCACCGCCCGGCACAGCGGTTCGCAACCCTCACGGGTGAGCGCCGAGATCGCGAACACGCGCTCGACGGGCATCGCGTGGCGGCCGCGGCCGCGATAGCGCTTGACGAAGTCGGCGACACGGGCGTCGCGCTCTTCGGCAGGGATCATGTCGATCTTGTTCAGCACCAGCCAGCGCGGCTTTTCGGCAAGCGCCGGATCGTACTTGCGCAGTTCGCGCACGATCGCGCGCGCGTCGCGCACCGGATCGGCGTCGGGGTCGAACGGCGTCAGGTCGACCAGGTGCAGCAGCAGTCGCGTGCGCTGCAGGTGCCGCAGGAACTGGTGGCCGAGCCCGGCGCCCTCGGCCGCCCCCTCGATCAGGCCCGGAATGTCGGCGATCACGAAGCTCTTGCCCGCACCGACCCGCACCACGCCGAGGTTCGGATGCAGCGTGGTGAATGGATAGTCGGCGATCTTCGGGCGCGCGTTGCTCACCGCTGCGATGAGGGTCGACTTGCCTGCATTGGGCAGGCCGAGCAGGCCGACGTCGGCCAGCACCTTCAGCTCGAACCTCAGGCGTCGATGCTCGCCCTCCTTGCCGGGCGTGCATTGGCGCGGCGCGCGGTTGGTGCTCGACTTGAAGTGAATGTTGCCCAGGCCCCCCTCGCCGCCGCGCGCCAGCAGCGCCACCTCCTCGTGCCGGGTGAGGTCGGCGAGCAACTCGCCGGTGTCTTCGTCGTGGATCTGCGTGCCCACCGGCACGCGCAACCGGATGTCCTCGGCCGCCGCGCCATACTGGTCGGAGCCGCGCCCGCGCTCGCCGTTCTTCGCGACGAACTTGCGCTGATAGCGGTAGTCGACCAGCGTGTTGACGTTGCGGTCGGCCACCGCCCAGATGCTGCCGCCGCGGCCGCCGTCGCCACCGTCGGGGCCACCCCTGGGAATGAACTTCTCGCGGCGAAACGACGCGACGCCGTTGCCGCCGTTGCCGGCGGTGACCTCGATGGTCGCCTCGTCGATGAACTTCATCGTGGTGTCCTGTGATCGGCCGCTGCAGGCGCAGACAAAAAAGCCCCGCGCGGCGGGGCTTCCTGCGACGCCGCGGACCGCGTCACTGCAACGGGTCGATGCTGACGGTGTTGCGATTGCGCGGACCCTTGACCGCGAACTTCACGCGGCCATCGACCAGCGCGAACAGCGTGTGATCCTTGCCCACGCCGACGTTCACGCCGGGGTGGAACTGGGTGCCGCGCTGCCGCACGATGATCGAGCCGGCGCTGACGGTCTCGCCGCCGTAGGCCTTGACGCCGAGCATCTTCGGTTGCGAATCGCGGCCGTTGCGCGTCGAGCCGCCGCCCTTCTTCTGTGCCATGTTGCTGACTCCTTAAGCTTCGGCGCCGGCCCCGGAGGCCGGGGGCGCGATCGCCGGCACTTCCGCCGTCGCCTCGCCGATCGCCGAGGCGATGCGGCTCACGAACAGCTCGGTGAAGTTCTGGCGATGACCCTGCTGCTTGCGATAGTGCTTGCGGCGGCGCATCTTGAAGATGCGGACCTTGTCGTGCCGCCCGTGGGAGAGCACCGTCGCCGAAACCGTCGCCCCGGACACCAGCGGCGCGCCGACCGAAAGCTGGTCGCCCGCGCCGACCGCCAGTACCTGGTCGATCGTGATTTCAGCTCCGATGTCCGCCGGCATCTGTTCTACCTTGATCTTGTCGCCGGCAGCAACCCGATACTGCTTGCCACCGGTTTTTATGACCGCGTACATGGGAACCTCTCGAAATGTGTCCTGAGAACGCTCGTCCCGAGAACGGAAAACCTTGGATTATCCTTCATCGCAACGCCTCCGTCAAAGCAAGCCGGGGCCGACTATAATCGCGGCTGCATACGCCCGCCCCATGAAACCCTCCGAACTCTTCCCGATCCTGGCGTCGGACCTCGCCGAAACCGACCGCGTGATCCGCCAGCGCCTCGGCTCGGAAGTCGTGCTGATCAACAGCATCGCCGACTACATCATCGGCGCCGGCGGCAAGCGGATGCGCCCGCTGCTCCTGCTGCTCTTCGCGCGGGCGCTGGGTTACAAGGGAGCAAGTAATCACTACCTGCTGGCCGCGGTGGTCGAATTCATTCACACCGCGACGCTGCTGCACGACGACGTCGTCGACGAATCGGAACTGCGCCGCGGCCGCCAGACCGCCAACGCGGCCTTCGGCAACCCCGCCTCGGTGCTGGTGGGTGATTTCCTCTACTCGCGCGCCTTCCAGATGATGGTCGAGGTCGACGACATGCGGGTGATGGGGGTGCTCGCCGATGCCACCAACACGATCGCCGAAGGCGAGGTGCTGCAGTTGATCAACTGCAACGACCCCGACACCGACGAGGCGCGCTACATGCAGGTGATCCGCTACAAGACCGCGCGGCTGTTCGAGGCCGCGGCGCGACTGGGCGCGATCCTGTGCGACGCCACGCCCGAGGTCGAGACGGCCGCCGCGGAATACGGCCGCCGGCTCGGAACCGCGTTCCAGCTGATCGACGACGTGCTCGACTACTCGGGCGTGACCGGTGACATCGGCAAGAACGTCGGCGACGATTTGCGCGAGGGGAAGCCGACGCTGCCGCTGATTCACGTGATGCTGCGCGGCGACGAGACCGAGCGCTCGCTGGTGCGCCGCGCGGTGGAGCAGGGCTCGACCGCGGATTTCGACGCGATCATGGCGGCGATCCACCGCACCGGCGCGCTCGACTACACGCGCGAGCGTGCCGCGGCCGAGGCCGCGGCCGCGCGAGCCACCCTCGACACGCTGCTGCCCGACGGGTCGGCTTCCGCGCACCGGGACGCCCTGCTATACTTGACGACTTACTCGATCGAGCGCGACCGCTAGGTCCCGCTCACGATTCCCGGCAATCCCGACCCGGCCGGGGCATCGCCCACATCGGGTTGCTTCAGCGGCTTCCGTTCCGGAGGCGCGCGATTCGGGGTGTAGCTTAGCCTGGTAGAGCGCTACGTTCGGGACGTAGAGGCCGGAGGTTCGAATCCTCTCACCCCGACCATTCGATGCCCGACCCCGCTCCCGATCCAGCCGCTGCGCATGCCGCGTCGTCGTCCAGCCGCCTCGTCGCAGGCTCGCCCGCCTTTCGGCACGTCAACGTCGCGATGTTCTTCGGCGGCTTTGCGAGCTTCGCGATGCTCTACGGCACGCAGCCGTTGCTGCCGCTGCTGTCGGCGGAGTTTTCGCTCGATCCGGCGGCCGCCAGCCTGGCTGTCTCCGCGGGCACGGCGGGCCTGGCGCTGTCGCTGATTCCGGCCAGCGTGCTGTCCGATCGCTTCGGACGCGTACGCCTGATGAAGCTCTCGCTTGCCGCGTCAGCCGTCGTCTGCACCGCTTCCGCCTTCGTGGCCGACTTCGCGCAACTGCTGGTGCTGCGCGCGCTGCTCGGAGTGGCCATCGCCGGCCTGCCCGCCGCTGCGATGGCCTATCTGGCCGAGGAGATCGCACCGGCCGCCCAGGGTCGCGCGATGGGCCTGTACATCGGCGGCAATGCGCTGGGCGGAATGAGCGGGCGCTTCCTGGCCGCGATGGTCACCGAGGGGCAATCCTGGCGTCTCGCACTGGGGCTGCTCGGTGTCCTCGGGGTGGTCGCTGCGGTGCTGTTCTGGCGCCGCCTGCCGGCCTCGCGCCACTTTCGCGAGCGCGACGCGGCACTCGGGCGCATCCTGCGAGACACTCGCGCGATGCTGGCGGACCCCGGCCTGCCCTGGTTGTTCCTGATCGGCTTCCTGCTCATGGGCACCTTCATCGCCCTGTACAACTACCTCGCCTATCGCCTGGTCGAAGCGCCCTACCGACTCGGCCAGTCGGCCATCGGTACGATCTACCTGCTTTACCTGCTGGGCAGCGCCGCCTCGGCACTCGCCGGACGCCTGGCCGATCGCCATGGCCGGCGCAACGTGCTGTGGATCATGCTGGCGCTGCTGGCCGCGGGGCTGCTGATCACCCTCGCGGCACCGCTGCCCGCGATCGTGGCCGGCGTCGCGGTGAGCACCTTCGGTTTCTTCGCCGCCCACGCGCTGGCCAGCGGCTGGGTGTCGCGGCGCGCCCCCGAGCGCCCGGCGCTTGCGGCCGCCCTGTACCTCTTCGGCTATTACCTCGGGGCGAGCATCATCGGAACGGCGGCGGGCAAGGCCTGGAGCGCCGGCGGCTGGCCCGGACTGGTGGCCATGCTCGGCGCGTGCACGCTGGTGATGATCGGCGCCGCGTTGCGAGCGCGGCGCGCCGCGATCGCGCATCCTGCTCCGGCGGATTAGAGCAGCATGTTCGGAAGGAACAGCGAGATCTGCGGCAGGTAGGTGACGATCATCAGGAACACGAGCAGCAGCGACAACCACGGCAGCGCCGCTCGGATGACCTCGCCGATCGTCATGTCGGTGATGCCCACGGTAACGAACAGGTTCAGGCCCACCGGCGGCGTGACCATGCCGATCTCCAGGTTCACCACCATGATGATGCCCAGGTGCACCGGGTCGATGCCCAGTTTCATCGCGATCGGGAACAGGATCGGCGCCATGATGAGGATGATCCCGGTCGGCTCCATGAACATCCCGGCGATCAGCAGCAGGATGTTCACCACGACCAGGAATCCCCAGGCCGGCATCCCCCAGGCAACGATGTGCTCGGCGATGATCTGCGGGATGCGCTCGGTGGTGAGCACGTGCGCGAACAGCAGCGCGTTGGCGATGATGAACATCAGCATCACCGTGATCTTCGACGCATCGACGAGCATTGCCGGCACCTGGCGCCAGCCGATGTCGCGGTAGACGAACATCGCGACGACGAACGCGTAGACCGCCGAGACCGCGGCCGCCTCGGTCGGCGTGAACACGCCGCCGTAGATGCCGCCGAGGATGATCACGACCAGCAGCAGGCCCCACAGCGAATCGCGCCCCGAGTCGACGATCTCGCGCAGCGTGGGACTCGGCTGGCGCGGCAGGTTGCGCATCCTGGCAAGGACGTAGATCGCCACCATCAGCAGCAGGCCCAGCAGGATGCCCGGGACGATGCCCGCCATGAACAGCTTGCCCACCGAGGTTTCGGTGGCGGCACCGTAGACGACCAGCACGATCGACGGCGGAATCAGGATGCCGAGCGTGCCGGCGTTGCAGACCACCCCGGCGGCGAACGACTGCGGATAACCGGCTCGCACCATGCCGGCGATCACGATCGAGCCGACTGCGACCACGGTGGCCGGCGAGGAACCCGACACGGCGGCGAACAGCATGCAGGCCAGCACCGAGGCCATCGCGAGGCCGCCGTGGAAGTGGCCCACGCAGGCGACCGCGAAGCGGATCATCCGCTTGGCCACGCCGCCGGTGGTCATGAACACGCCGCCGAGGATGAAGAACGGGATCGCCAGCAGCGTGAAGTGCTCGGAGGTCTCGTAGAGCTTGAGCGCCAGCGAGGCGAGCGAATCCTGACCGAAGACCAGGATCGTGAGCAGCGAGGACAGCCCGAGCGCGACCGCCACCGGCATGCCCATGAACATGAACACGAACAGCATGACGAACAGCGCCGCGGTGGTCATTCGCGCTCCCGCGGCGCGTCGCCGGAATCGGTGGCACGCAGCTTCAGTGCGTCCTCGGCCTCGTCGGCGAGCAGCGCCGTCTGCTTGCCGCTGAGCGTGCGCACCAGCACCTGGCCGAAGCGGAAGAACAGCAGCGCGAATCCGAGCGGCAGTACCACCCGCGGCACCCATGCCGGAATCGGCAGGTCCTGCGCCAGGATGCCGATGTCGTGGATCTTGCCGACGTAGATCCATCCGCCGACGAAGACGATCGCGGCGTAGACCATGCACAGCACCGTGGCGATCGCAGTAACCGCCCGCGCGGTGCCCGGCTTCAGCGACTTGACCAGCACGTCGACGCCGATGTGCGCGCCCACGCGCACACCGTACGAGATGCCGATGAAGATCAGGCCGCCGAACAGGAAGGTCGTGAGTTCGAGCGCCCAGACGAAGCTGTAGTTGAAGACGTAGCGCGCGACCACCTGCATGAAGGTGATCAGCGTCATCAACGAAATGAGGAGAGCCACGAGGCCCTCCTCGATCCGTCCGACCCAGCCGCTATTCACGCAAGGCGTTCCGTGGCGCGCTGCGCGCGGGGCGTCCGTGCGGTTACTGGTTGGACTTCAGCGCCGCTTCGATCAGGTCCTTGCCGATGTCGCCCTCGAACTTCTTCCAGACGGGCTCCATCGCCTTGCGCCAGGCGGCCACGTCTTCCTTCGACAGCGGCTGGATCTTCGCCTTGCCGGCTTCCTCGATGCGCTTGCGGTCGCGCTCGTTGAGTTCGTTGGCCAGCTTGTTCGAGAAGGCGGTCGCTTCGTCCATCGCCTGCTGCAGGCCCTTGCGGATGTCGGCCGGCAGCCCGTCCCACCACTTGGCGTTGGTGACCACCATGTAGTCGATCACGCCGTGGTTGGTGACCGCGATGGTCTTCTGCACTTCGTGGAACTTCTGCGAATAGATGTTCGACCAGGTGTTCTCCTGGCCGTCGACCACGCCGGTCTGCAGCGCCTGGTAGACCTCGGCAAACGCCATCTTCTGCGGATTGGCGCCGAGCGCGCGGAACTGCGCCTCGAGCACGTCGGAGGCCTGGATGCGGAACTTCAGGCCCTTGACGTCCTCGGGACGGGTGAGCTTGTCGCGATTGGTCGACAGCTCCTTCATGCCGTTGTGCCAGTAGGCCAGCCCCTGCAGGCCGCGGTTCTTCATCGAGTCGAGCAGCGCCTTGCCGGCGGCGCTTTGCTGGAAGCGGTCGACGGCGGCGATGTCGTCGAACAGGAACGGCAGGTCGAAGACCTGGATCTTCTTCGTGTAGCGGTCGAACTTCGACAGCGACGGCGCGATGAACTGCACGTCGCCCAGCAGCACCGCTTCCATCTCCTTCGCGTCGCCGAAGAGCTGCGAGTTCGGGAACACCTGCACCTGCACCTTGCCCGGCAGCAGTTTCTCGGCGACTTCCTTGAACTTCAGCGCGCCCTGGCCCTTCGGCGTGGCGTCGGCCACCACGTGGCTGAACTTGACGACGATCGGCCCCTGCGCGAGCGCAGCGCCCGAGAACGCGAGGGCGGCGGCTCCCGCCAGCATTGCTCCGATGAATCGCATCTTCTTGCTCCTTTTTCCTTGAACCTGGAGGATGTTGGCCGTTCCTCGCCGGAGCTGCCATCGGGGTTGCCCCGGATGCGCGACGACCGCAGACCGGGCGAACTATAGACGCGCACCGCGGCTCGGGCAAACGGCCGCCCCGCGGCGGCGCGTGATCGGCCAGTCAGCGCCGCGCCGCAACAGGCGCACTGCGCGCCGCCTCGCGGGCATCGGCCACCAGCAGGTCGACCAGGTCGCGGGCGTAGCCCGGCAGCGCCTCCAGGCTGCGCGCGCAGATGCGCAGTTCGCGCAGTGCCCAGTCGTCGCGCAATGCGACGATGCCGATCTCCATCGTCTGCGCATGGCGCCGCGCGGCCGAGCCGGGCAGCACGCCGACGCCCACGCCCGCCTCGATCATCCGGCACGCGGTCTCGAAGCCGCTCACCTGGATGCGCAGCCGCAGCGGCCGGCCCAGCCCTTCGCACAGGCGCCGTATGAAGCCGTGCAGCGCGCTGGCGTCCTGCAGGCCGACGTGGTCCAGTTCGAGCGTGTCGGCGAAGTCGACCTCCGGCTGGGCGGCCAGCGGATGGCCCGCCGGCACCGCCAGCACCAGCCGGTCGTGCCGGTACGGGAGGACTTCGAGGCTCTCGGTGCGCACCGTGCCCGCGACGATGCCGATGTCGGTCTGCCCGTCGGACACTGCGCGGACGATCTCGTCGCTCAGGCGCTCGCGCAGGTCGACGTTCACGTCGGGATGCCGCAGCAGGTAGGTGCGCAGCACCGGCGGCAGGAATTCGCCCAGCGCGGTGGCGTTCGCGAGCACCCGCAGGTGACCCTTCACGCCCTTCGCATATTCGCGCAGGTCGCTGCGCAGGTGCTCGATCTGCGCCAGCACCAGCCGCGCGTGCTGCACGAAGGCCTGCCCGGGCGGCGTGAGCGTCACGCCCTGGCTGGTCCGGTAGAGCAGCTTGGCGCCGATGCGCTCCTCGAGGTGCTTGACGCGCGCGCTGGCCGCCGGCAGCGACATGTGCGAGGAGGCCGCGCCCCCGGTCAGGCTATTGGCTTCGGCGATCCGCACCATCAGGCGCAGGTCGACCAGGTCGAAGTGCATGGACATGAACGCAGGCTGCAGCGGACCGGCGATTGCCGACCCTGGGCCACAGTCTATCGCCTTAGCCGCTGGTGAAGGCAGGCTTGCGGAATTGCGAATTGTCGGCAGCCATGGTTTCGCGCAAGCTCGAACTTTCGCGTCGAGGCGCGATCCGGGAACCGCCATGGACATCCAGCACCTCGAGGAATGGATCGGCCGCACCGAGCGGCGTTCCGACCTGGTCACGGCCACGCCGGTGGCCGCGTTGTCGGCCACGCTCGACCGCAACGACCCCGAGCCGCTGCCCGGCACCGACCTGCCGCCACTTTGGCACTGGCTGTACTTCACGCCGCTCACGCGACAGAGCGAGATCGGCCCCGACGGACACGCCAGGCGCGGCGGCTTCCTGCCGCCCGTGCCGCTGCCGCGGCGCATGTGGGCCGGCGGGCGGCTCGAGTTCCATCATGCACCGCGGGTGGGCGACGAAATCACGCGCGAGTCGCGCATCGCCGACGTTCGCGGCAAGTCGGGGCGCAGCGGCTCGCTGGTCTTCGTGAACGTGCGCCACGAGATCACGGACGCACGCGGGCTGGCGATCACCGAAGAGCACGACATCGTCTACCGCGACCACCCCGCGCCGGGGGCGCCGGCCGCCGAGGCGCGCCCCGCGCCCGCCGATGCGGCGTTCTCGCGCGAGATCGTGCCCGACCCGGTGCTGCTCTTTCGCTACTCGGCGCTCACCTTCAACGGGCACCGGATCCACTACGACCGCAGCTACGTCACCGAAGTCGAGGGCTATCCCGGGCTGGTGGTGCACGGGCCGCTGATCGCGACGCTGCTGCTCGACCTGCTGCGGCGCGAGATGCCGCGGGTGCGCGTGCGCCGCTTCGAGTTCAGGGCGGTGCGCCCGCTGTTCGACATCCACCGCTTCACCGTCTGCGGGTGCCCCGATGGCGACCGCCAGGTGCGGCTGTGGGCCCGCGACCACGAAGGCTTCCTCGCGATGGAAGCCACCGCGCAGCTGCCCTGAGCGGCCGCACCCGACCAACCTCCCGGACATCACGATGCGCTCGACCTCCGACCACAGCTACCAGGACATCCGCGACGGCGTGCGCGACCTGTGCCGCCAGTTTCCCGACGAATACCACCGGCAGGTCGACGCGGACCGCGCCTATCCGGAGGCGTTCGTCGACGCGCTGACGAATGCCGGCTGGATGGCCGCGCTGATTCCGCAGGAATACGGCGGCTCGGGCCTGGGACTGACCGAAGCCTCGGTCATCATGGAAGAGATCAACCGCGCGGGCGGCAACTCGGGCGCGCTGCACGGCCAGATGTACAACATGGGCACGCTGCTGCGCCACGGCTCGGAAGAGCAGAAGCGCAAGTACCTGCCGAAGATCGCCACCGGCGAATGGCGGCTGCAGTCGATGGGCGTCACCGAGCCGACCACCGGCACCGACACGACGAAGATCAAGACCACCGCGGTGAAGAAGGGTGACCGCTACGTCGTCAACGGCCAGAAGGTCTGGATCTCGCGGGTGCAGCACTCCGACTGGATGATCCTGCTCGCGCGCACCACGCCGCTGGCCGAGGTGAAGAAGAAGTCGGAGGGCATGTCCATCTTCATGGTCGACCTGCGCGCGGCCGAGAAGTCGGGCCTCACGGTGCGCCCGATCGCGAACATGGTCAACCACGAGACCAACGAGTTGTTCTTCGAGAACCTGGAGATCCCGGCCGAGAACCTGATCGGCGAGGAAGGCCAGGGGTTCCGGTACATCCTCGACGGCCTGAACGCCGAGCGCACGCTGATCGCCGCCGAATGCATCGGCGACGGCTACTGGTTCGTCGACCGGGTCACGAAATACGCGAACGAGCGCATCGTGTTCGGCCGCCCGATCGGCCAGAACCAGGGCGTGCAGTTCCCGATCGCCGAGTCGTTCATCGAGGTCGAGGCGGCCAACCTGATGCGCTGGGAGGCGTGCCGGCGCTTCGATGCGCACGAGCCCTGCGGTGCCCAGGCCAACATGGCCAAGTACCTCGCGGCCAAGGCCTCGTGGGAAGCGGCCAATGCCTGCATCCAGTTCCACGGCGGCTTCGGCTTCGCGCACGAGTACGACGTCGAGCGCAAGTTCCGCGAGACGCGCCTGTACCAGGTGGCGCCGATCTCGACCAACCTGATCCTCTCCTACGTCGCCGAGCACGTGCTCGGCCTGCCGAGGTCGTTCTGATGGGTGCGCTCGATGGCATCACGGTCGTTACGCTCGAGCACGCGATCGCCGCGCCGTTCTGCACGCGCCAGCTGGCCGACAACGGCGCGCGCGTCGTCAAGGTCGAGCGCCCGGGCGTGGGCGATTTCGCACGCGCCTATGACGAGCGGGTGGCCGGCCAGGCCTCGCACTTCGTCTGGACCAACCGCTCGAAGGAGAGCCTGACGCTCGACCTGAAGCACGCGCAGGCGCCGGAGATCCTCGCGCGGCTGCTCGGCCGCGCCGACGTGCTGGTGCAGAACCTCGCGCCGGGCGCCGCCGCGCGGCTGGGCCTTTCGTACGAGGCACTCGCGCCGAAGCACCCCGGCCTGGTCGTCTGCGACATCTCGGGCTACGGTTCCGACGGCCCCTACCGTGACAAGAAGGCCTACGACCTGCTGATCCAGAGCGAATCGGGCTTCCTGTCGGTCACCGGCACGCCCGACGACATGGCCAAGGCAGGCTGCTCGATCGCCGACATCGCGGCCGGCATGTACGCGTACAGCAACATCCTTGCCGCGCTGATCGAGCGCGGGCGCACCGGCCGCGGCCGGCGCATCGACATCTCGATGCTCGAGAGCATGGTCGAGTGGATGAGCTTTCCGATGTACTACGCGTACGAGGGCGCCGCGCCGCCGCCACGCGCGGGCGCCGCGCACGCCACGATCTACCCGTACGGGCCCTTCCCGACCGGCGACGGCAGAACCGTGATGCTCGGCCTGCAGAACGAGCGCGAATGGCAGGTCTTCTGCGCGAAGGTGCTCGGCGAACCCGGACTCGCCACCGACGAGCGCTTCAGCGCCAACTCGCGCCGCGTGGCCAATCGGGCCGCACTGCGCGCGATCATCGTCGCGCGCTTCGCGCAGCTCGACGCCGCGCAGCTGGTGGCACTGCTCGACGAGGCGCAGATCGCCAACGCGCAGGTCAACGGCATGGCCGAGGTCTGGGCCCACCCGCAACTGAAGGCACGCGGCCGCTGGACCACGGTCGCCACTCCCGCCGGCGCGGTGCCCGCGCTGCTGCCGCCCGGAATGACCGAAGCGCGCATGGACGCGATCCCGGCGCTCGGCCAGCACAGCGAGTCGGTGCTCGCCGAGCTCGGCTACGATGCCGCGCGAATCGCACGATTCCGCCGCGACGGCGTCATCTGAGGACCCTGATGAGCGACACCCACCCGAGTCGGGCACTGGCCGAATTCGCGGCCACGCTGAAGTTCGAATCGATCCCCGGGCCGGTCGTACGCCGCGCCGAGGACCTGTTCCTCGACTGGTTCGCCTCCGCGCTGGCCGGCAAGGGCGCCCGGCCGGTCGAGACGATCGCGCGCTTCGCCGAAACGATGGGGCCGGCCGACGGGCCGAGCGAGATCCTGATCCATCGCCGCACCAGCAGCCCGCTGCTCGCCGCGATGGCCAACGCCGCCGCCTCGCACTTCGCCGAGCAGGACGACGTGCACAACGGCTCGGTGTTCCATCCGGCCGCGGTGGTGTTTCCGCCGGCGCTGGCCGTCGCGCAGGCGCTCGGACGATCCGGCCGCGACCTGCTGCTGGCCGGCATCGCCGGCTACGAGGTCGGGATCCGCGTCGGCGAATTCCTCGGTCGATCGCATTACCGCGTCTTCCACACCACCGGCACCGCCGGCACGCTGGCGGCAGCGGCCGCGGTCGGCAGCCTGCTGCGGCTGTCGCCGCAACAGATGCTGAACGCGTTCGGCTCGGCGGGCACGCAAAGCGCAGGCCTGTGGGAGTTCCTGCGCGACGCGGCCGACTCGAAGCAGTTGCACACCGCGCACGCGGCGGCCGCCGGGCTTGCCGCGGCGTACCTCGCGCACGACGGCCTCACCGGCGCGCAGCACATCCTCGAGGGCGTGCAGGGCATGGCCGCCGGCATGTCCAGCGATCCGGATCCCGCGCACCTCACCGACCGACTCGGCACGCGCTGGGCGCTCGCCGAGACCTCGTTCAAGTTCCACGCGTCGTGCCGGCATACGCATCCGGCCGCCGACGCGCTGCAGCAGCTGATGCGCACGCACCACCTCGCCGCCGACGCGGTGACGCGCGTGACTGCACGCGTGCACCAGGGCGCGATCGACGTGCTCGGCCCGGTCACCGATCCGCAGACTGTGCACCAGGCCAAGTTCTCGATGGGCACCGTGCTCGGACTGGTGGCCGTGGAGGGGCGCGCCGGGCTCGCCGAGTTCGACGCCCACTACAAGGATCCGGCCGTGGTCGCATTCCGCGACAAGGTGCACATGGAGCTCGACCCGGAAGTCGACCGCGCGTATCCCGCGCGCTGGGTCGGCAAGGTCCAGGTGCAGACCGCCGACGGGCGCATGCTGGAGGCGCGCGTGGACGAGCCCAAGGGCGACCCCGGCAACACGCTGAGCCGCGCCGAACTGGAAGACAAGGCGCTGCGGCTCGCGCAATACCGCGGCGGCGCGAGCGACGCCGAGATGCGCTCGGCAATCGCGCGCGTCTGGTCGCTCGCCGATGCGCCCCGGATCGACCGCTTCCTCGCCACGCAGGCCTGATCATGTCGCGCATTGCACGCTCGCTGCTGTTCGTTCCGGGTTCGCGCCCCGATCGCTTCGACAAGGCGATGGCCGCCGGCGCCGACGCGGTGGTGATCGACCTCGAAGACGCGGTCGCGCCCACCGACAAGGACCACGCACGCGAAGCGCTCGCTGCCTGGCTCGCACCCGGGCGCGCGGTGATCGTGCGCATAAACGGCGCCGACACCGACTGGTTCGGCGACGACCTCGCGCTGTGCGCGCGCCCCGGCATCGCCGCCGTGATGCTGCCGAAGGCCGAACGCGTGGACGACATCGCGGCCCTGCGCGGGGCCGGCGCCGCCGCGGTGCTGCCGCTCGTCGAGAGCGCGGCGGGCTTCGCCGCACTGGCTGCCATTGCCGGCGCCCCCGGCGTGCAGCGGCTCGCGTTCGGCTCGCTCGACTTCCAGGTCGACCTCGGCATGCGCGACGCGCTCGAGGACGAACTGCTCTTCTTCCGCTCGCAACTGGTGCTCGCCTCGCGGCTGGCCGGGTTGCAGCCGCCGGTCGACGGTGTGAGCACCGCGATCGACGACGCGATGCGGCTGCGCGACGACGTGCTTCGCGCGCGCCGCATCGGATTCGGCGGCAAGCTGTGCATTCACCCGCGGCAGGTGGCCGACGTCAACCGCCATTTCTCGCCCACCGAAGCCGAGCGTGCGTGGGCGCAGCGCGTGCTCGACGCGGCCGCCGCCTCCGGCGGCGCCGCGGTGGCCGTCGATGGCAAGATGGTCGACAAGCCGGTCATCCTGCGCGCGCAGGCAATCATTCGCGACACGCAGCCCGACTGAGCTCGCCACCCCTTTCGTCCGCCCCGTCCGCCTGAGCCGGGCCGCGCGGCAGGCGAACACCACACGGTCGGAACTTCCGCTCGGCACGTAATTGCCGGGAACGTTCGACGCCGCGTTTGCGTCCAATGCGGCATGAACGCTCTTGCGTCGCACTTGACCGATCGCGGGATACCGTAACAGGGGGAACTTCGTCATGAGAATCGTACGCAGCGCCGCAGCGCTCGCCTCCGCGGCAGCCGCCCTGTCGCTCGCCGCATGCGGTAGCGGCGACGACCCGGGCCCCGATCCGGCAGTCGTCGCGCAGGGCAAGCAGATCTTCCGCTACGACACATTCGGCGATGAGTCCAAGTGGACCGACACGCTGCGCATGCACGAGGTCATCGCGGCCGCGGTCGATCCCTCGACCGCACTGTCGGTCGGCTTGAAGGTCGATGCGCAAGCGCTTCCGCCGGCGGTCGTCGATGGAATCCGCAACGGCAGCATCGACCTCACGAGTCCGGACACGACCGTCGCGCTGCTCGAACTCGACGCGGTCGTCGGCCTGCGGGGCAAGGTGGAGAACGTCAACGGCAGGAAGACGCTGACCCGGGTCGGCGTCACCTGCGCCCTGTGCCATTCGACGGTCGACGACTCGTTCGCACCGGGAATCGGCAAGCGGCTCGACGGATGGCCCAATCGCGACCTGAACCCCGGCGCGATCATCGCGCTGTCTCCCGCGCTCGACGCGGGGACCCGATCGGTGTTCAACTCATGGGGCAAGGGGAAATACGATCCGCGCTTCAACCTCGACGGCATCAACGGCCCGCAGGTGATTCCGCCGGCATATGGCCTTGCCGGCGTCGCGCGGATCACGACGACCGGCGACGGCGACGAGATCGCGTACTGGAACCGCTATGTCGCGGTGACCCAGATGGGTGGACACGGCTCGTTCTCCGACAGCCGCACGGGCGTCGATGTCCGCAATGGAACCGACGACCTGGTCACCAGCAAACTCCCGGCGCTCCAGGCCTACCAGCTGACGCTTGCCGCGCCGACGCCGCCGGCTGGAAGCTTCGACGCAGCCGCGGCCGCACGCGGCAAGGCTGTGTTCGAGGGCTCCGGCACCTGCGCGAGCTGTCACAGCGGACCTGAATTCACCGATGCTTCGCTGAGGCTGCACCCGGCCGCGGACGTGGTCAGCGAGCCGGAGCCGGACGGCGCACCGAGCTGGGCATCGCGCAGCGCGACGAAGCAATACCGTACCGCGCCGCTGCGCGGCATCTGGCAACACCCGCCGTACTTCCACAACGGCAGCGCGCCGACGTTGCAGGCCGTAGTGGAAACCTACAACGCGAAGAAGTCGCTCGGCCTGAGTGCCGCCGAGATCGCCGACCTGGTCGAGTACCTGAAGTCGCTGTAGCGAACCCCGCAGAGTAGACTGAAGCTCCTGGAGCTCCTCGCATGATCGACCATATCGACCATATCGTGCTCACGACTGCCGACGAGGCCGCCTGCATCCGGTTCTACACCGACGTGATGGGCATGGCGCTCGAGACCTTCGGCGGCGGCCGCAAGGCGTTCAGCTTCGGCAACCAGAAGATCAACCTGCACGTGAAGGGCCGCGAGTACGAGCCGAAGGCGCACCTGCCGGTGCCCGGCGCGCTCGACCTGTGCTTCATCGCGAGCGTGCCGCTCGACCAGGTGATCGCACGCATGGCCGCGCTGGGCGTGTCGATCGTCGAGGGGCCGGTGCTGCGCACCGGCGCCGCCTCCAGGCTGCGCTCGATCTACCTGCGCGATCCCGACCTGAACCTGATCGAGATCTCCGAGCAGGTCGCCTGAGACCGCAAGCTTCAGCTGCGGTTCGCCTTTGCCCGGTACATGTCGTCGTCGCTGCGCCTGAGCAGCGATTCGATCGTGTCGCCCGCCGTCGACTCGGCCAGGCCGATGCTCACCGTGACGACCATGCCGGGGACGAATTCGTGCCAGGGGTGCCGCTGCACCGCTGCCTTCAGGCGCTCGCAGGCTGCCGCGGCGACCGCGACGTCGGCGCGCCGGAACAGCACGACGAACTCGTCGCCGCCCAACCGCGCCGGCAGGTCGCCATGCCGCACCTGCCCGCCGATCAGCCCGGCAAGCACCTTCAGCACCCGGTCGCCGATCAGGTGCGAATGCAGGTCGTTGATCTCCTTGAAGCGATCGACGTCGATCAGCGCGATCGAGAGCGGCTCGGCAGGCTGCGACCCGTCGCCGAGCAGCGACGAAAGTTCGCGCTCGAAGTGCCGGCGGTTCGGCAGGCCGGTCAGCGCGTCCTCCAGCGACAGTCGTTCGAGCCGTCGCGAGCGCGCCTCGAGCCGGCGCATCCGGATCGAGCTGTCGCGCAATTCGAGCTGCCACTTCGCCACGCGCTCGTGGTGCTCGAGGCTCTCGCGACGGATCGCGATGTCGCGCTGCGCGAGCAGGCGCAGCGAGCCGAGCGCCTCGCGGCTGCGGCCCTGCGCGTCGAGAATCGCGCTGGCGAGCATGTAGCCGGTGCGCGCGACCTGCTCATGTTCGACCTGCAGCGCGCCCTCGATCATGCGCCCGACCGACGCCTCGGCCGCGGGCCAGTCGCCCTGCGCGAGCGCCGACTCGCACGCGGCCCACATCGCCAGGGCATCGAGCCACGCAGGCGGCCCGCCGGCCCGCGCTCCGGGTGAGATCCGGCCGGCGTGCTCGCCCGCCGCGACAAAGTCGCCGCGCCAGCAGGCCGCGAAGCTCGCGGCGAACGACAGCAGCGCGCGCTGCACCGCGAGTCCACCCGCGGCATCGCCCGGCGCAGCCGTGGCTGCTTCGAGCGGCCTGCATTCGTCGAGCCGGGCAATCAGCCGCCCGGGATCGACCGGCCGGTCGTACAGGTACCGCTCGACGGTCGCGCGGACGATCTCGCCATAGCAGCGGTTGATTCGGGGCCAGGCCTGGCCGGCAAGGTCGCCCGCCTGCTCCGCAAGCTTCGCGGCCCTGGACAGCGCCGCGTCGGATCGCTCGAAGTCGCCGTTGGCGATCAGCGCAATACCCAGGCCGTTGAGCGCGTCGACTCGGTGGCACGGCTGCTCCAGCGCTTCGGCCAGCTTGGTCGCGAGCATCGCCGAGGCCAGCGCGGCTTCGTTGCGGCGCAGCGAACTGGCGACGTAAGCGAGCCACACCAGCGCCCGAACCTCCGACGCCGGCTGCTCGATCGCGTCGAAGAGCTGGGCGGCGCGGTAGGCACTCTCGTGCGCGCTGCGCAACCTGGACGCGACGATGTCGGCGCGTGCGATGCACAGAAGCGCCTCGGCCTCCAGGCCCGGCTCGCCCACTTCGGCGGCGGCCCGGGCAGCGAGCATGGCCAGTGCGCGGCCGCGGCCGGCGTCGCCCCGGTCGAGCGCCTCTTCAGCCAATGCGAGCCGCTGCTCCGCCCCCGTGGCACTCGCATGCGGCCGCGAGGCCGGGCTTCCGCTCGTTCCAGACATCTAGGGTGATTTCGCGGCTGGTCGCCGAGGTCGAACCCTTTTAGCATGCGCTTCGTAAGCCGCGCGGCGCCTCCTGCGACCTTCGGCCTAGGCCGACAGTCTTATGGATTCGGACACCGGAATGGTGTAGATCCCCGCCCCGCGACCCCGACGCCACCACGGAAACCGACATGAGCAATTTGGCACCTTCGTTCCGCCTCACCTACTCGACGATGTTCGATCCGCCGGCCGGGATGCACGAGCGTTTCGAGGCCGCGCTGGCCCGGGTGCGCCCGTCGCTCGGCCGCGATCACCCGATCTACGTCGATGGCAAGGCGCGGCTGGCATCGTCGACCTTCGAGGTCCATTCGCCGATCGACACCGGCCTGACGGTCGGCCGCTTCCAGTCGGGCAGCGCCGCCGACATCGATGCGGCCGTGTCGGCCGCGCGGCGCGCCTACGCCTCCTGGTCGCGCACGCCGTGGCCCGAACGCGTCGCGCTGCTGCGCCGCGCCGCCGGGCTGATCGAGGAGCGCGTCTACGAGATATCGGCCGCGATGGCGATCGAAGTCGGAAAGAACCGGATGGAGTCGCTCGGCGAAATCCAGGAGACCGCCGAACTCGTCAGCTGGTACTGCGACCAGATGCAGGCCAGCGACGGCTTCCGGCGCGAACTGCCGAACGATCCGCTGTCCGGCTTCGTCAGCCGCAACCGCACGCAATTGCGGCCCTACGGCGTCTGGGCCGTGATCGCGCCGTTCAACTTTCCGTTTGCGCTCGCGGGCGGACCGATCGGCGCGGCACTCGTCGCCGGCAACACGGTGGTGTTCAAGGTCGCAAGCGACACCTCGCTCAGCGGCTGGCTGTTGCTCGAAGCATTCCGCGATGCCGGCCTGCCCGACGGCGTGATCAATTTCGTTACCGGGGCCGGGGGCGCGGTCGGCCAAGCGCTGGTCGGTCATCCCGACGTGGCGGGCGCCACCTTCACCGGCTCCTACGAGGTCGGCATCGGCATCCTGCGGCGCTTCGCGCAGGGGCACTGGCCGCGTCCCTGCATCGCCGAGATGGGCGGCAAGAACGCTGCCATCGTGACCCGGCACGCCGACCTCGATCGCGCGGTCACCGGCATCTGGCGTTCGGCCTTCGGGCTGCAGGGCCAGAAGTGCTCGGCCTGTTCGCGCGTGCTGGTCGAACGGCCGGTCGCGCAGGCACTGCGCGAGCGGCTGGTCGCCGCGACCGCGGCGATCGCGGTCGGCGATCCGACCGAGCGCCGCAACTGGATGGGGCCGGTCATCAACCGAAGCGCGCGCGACCGCTACCTGCGCTGTGTCGAGCGGCTGCGCCAGGTCGGGCGCATCGACGCCGGCGGCCGGGCGCTCGAAGACGGCGCACTCGGGCGCGGCTGGTTCGTCGCACCCACGGTGGGCAGCGTGCCGCGCGACGACGCGTTGTGGCGTGACGAGCATTTCGTGCCGCTGGTGCTGCTGAGCGAAGTGGATTCGCTCGACGAAGCCATCGACGAGGCGAACCGCTCCGACTACGGGCTCACCGCCGGCTTCTACGGCGGCCGCGACGAGATCGGCACCTTCCTCGATCGCATCGAGGCAGGCGTCACCTACGTGAACCGGCCGCAGGGAGCGACCACCGGCGCCTGGCCCGGCTACCAGCCGTTCGGCGGCTGGAAGGCGAGCGGCACCACCGGCAAGGCGATCGGCTCGTTCTGGTACCTGCCGCTGTACCTGCGCGAGCAGTCGCAGACCGTCGTCGACTGAACCGATCCTTGCGACGCCGACGCGCGTCGCGGCAGCCGACAGCGGGGCGGGCCAGTGCGTTTACAGAGGTTTGCGCAGCCAGTGGGCGATCTCGCCGACGACGCCGCGGCGGAACGCCATCACGCAGACGACGAAGATCGCACCCTGCACGACGGTGACCCAGGCGCCGATCTGCGCCAGGTAGTTCTGCATCGTGATGATGATCGCGGCCCCGACGACCGGGCCGAACAGGGTGCCCATTCCGCCGAGCAGGGTCATCAGCACGACCTCGCCCGACATCGTCCAGTAGACGTCGGTGAGCGAGGCGAGCTGGAACACGAGCGCCTTCGTGGCGCCGGCCAGGCCCGACAGCGTGGCCGACAGCAGGTACGCGAGCAGCTTGTAGCGGTCGACGTCGTAGCCGAGCGAGGTGGCTCGCGCCTCGTTCTCGCGGATGGCCTTCAGCACCTGGCCGAACGGCGAGTTGACCGCGCGCCAGATCACCAGGAAACCGCCGACGAAGATGACGAACACCAGCGGGTACATCGCGCCGGCCGAACCGAGGTCGACCAGGCCGAACAGCCTGCCGCGGGGCACCGCCTGGATGCCGTCCTCGCCGCCGGTGAACGGCGCCTGCACGTAGAAGAAGAACACCATCTGCGCGAGCGCGAGCGTGATCATCGCGAAGTAGATGCCCTGCCGGCGGATCGCCAGAAGGCCGGTGAGCAGGCCCAGCAGCGCCGCGCAGCCGGTGGCGAACACGATCGCCAGCTCCGGGCTGAAGCCCCAGACCTTCGCCGCGTGCGCCGACGCGTAGCCCGCGGTGCCGAGGAACATCGCGTGCCCGAATGACAGCAGGCCGCCGAAACCGATCAGCAGGTTGAAGGCGCACGCGAACAGCGCGAAGCACATCACCTTCATCAGGAAAACCGGATACACGGCCAGCGGCAGCAGCGCGAAGACCGCGATCATCAGCGCGAACGCGACGCGCTGGGGGCGGGTATCGCCGCTGGCGCCCGCCGCGAGGGAAGTGGGCTCGCCGGTCATCGCGGTCCTATTTCTGCGTGCCGAACAGGCCGGTCGGCTTGATCAGCAAGACGATCACCATGATCACGAAGATCACCGTGTTCGACGCCTCGGGGTAGAACACCTTGGTCAGTCCCTCGATCAGGCCGAGGCCGAAGCCGGTGAGCACCGAGCCGAGGATCGAGCCCATGCCGCCGATCACCACCACCGCGAACACCACGATGATCAGGTTGGCGCCCATCTGCGGGCTGACCTGGTAGATCGGTGCGGCCATCACGCCGGCGAACGCGGCCAGCGCGACGCCGAAGCCGTAGGTGAGCGTGATCATCCGCGGCACGTTGATGCCGAACGCCTGCACCAGTTGCGGATTCTCGGTGGCGGCGCGCAGGTAGGCGCCGAGCCGCGTGCGCTCGATCGCGTACCAGGTGCCCAGGCAGACCACCAGCGACACGACGATGACCCATGCCCGGTAGTTGGGCAGGAACATGAAGCCGAGGTTCTGGCCTCCGGTGAGCTGCGACGGACTCGGGTACGGCAGGCCCGAGGAGCCGAACTCGTTGCGAAAGAGTCCCTCCATCACCAGCGCGACGCCGAAGGTGAGCAGCAACCCGTACAGGTGGTCGAGCCTGTAGAGCTTCGAGAGCATCAGCCGCTCGATGACGATGCCGGTGGCGCCGACCACGATCGGCGCGATGAGCAGCGCCCACCAGTAACCGATGCCGAGCTTGTTCAGCAGCAGGTACGCGACGAACGCGCCGAACATGTACTGCGCACCGTGCGTGAAGTTGATGATGTTCAGCAGCCCGAAGATCACTGCCAGGCCGAGCGACAGCAGCGCGTAGAACGAGCCGTTGATCAGGCCGATCAGCAGCTGGCCGAACAGCGCCTGCGTCGGAATGCCGAAGATCTCCATCGAGCGTCGATCCGGTGGTCTGCGGGGACCCGCCCCTCCCGGCGTCTGCGCCGGGAGGGTTCGGGCCGGTTCGCCTCAGCGCTGCGTCACTTCACCAGCGGGCAGCCGCCCTCGGCCAGCGGCCGGAACGCCTGGTCGGCCGGGATCGTCGCGCGCAGCTTGTAGTAGTCGTACGGGCCCTTCGACTCGCTGGGCTTCTTGACCTCGAACAGGTAGGCCGGATGCAGCTTGCGGCCGTCCTGCCGGATCGTGCCCTTGCCGAACAGCGGGTCGTCGGTGGGCAGCTCCTTCATCCTGGCCACGACCTTCGTGCCGTCGTCGGTTTTCGCAGCCTCGACCGCCTTCAGGTAGTGCAGGATCACCGCGTAGACGCCGGCGTGGTCCATCGACGGGTACTTGCCGCCGTTGGCCGCCGCGAAGCGCTTGGACCACGCACGCGTCTGGTCGTTGAGATCCCAGTAGAAGGTTTCGGTCACGACCAGGCCCTGCGCAGTCTGCAGGCCCAGTCCGTGCACGTCGGTGAGGAACACCAGCAGGCCGGCCAGGCTCTGGCCGCCCTTGACGATGCCGAACTCCGCGGCCTGCTTGATCGAGTTGATCGTGTCGCCGCCGGCGTTGGCCAGGCCGATCACCTTGGCTTTCGACGCCTGCGCCTGCAGCAGGAACGAGGAGAAGTCCTGCGTGCCGAGCGGGTGGCGCACCTTGCCCAGCACCTTGCCGCCGCTCGCGAGCACCACCGCCTCGGTGTCGCGCTCCAGAGCGTGGCCGAACGCGTAGTCGGCGGTCAGGAAGAACCAGGTGTCGCCACCGGTCTTGACGATCGCGCTGCCGGTGCCGTGAGCCAGCATCCACGTGTCGTAGAGCCAGTGAACCGTGTTGGGCGAGCAGGCCTTGCCGGTGAGGTCGGCCGTCGCGGCGCCGGTGTTGAGGAATGCCTTGCCCTTGTCGCGCGTGACCTGGGCGACGGCCAGCGCCACCGACGAAGTCGGCACGTCGGCGATCGCGTCGACGCCATCGGTGTCGTACCACTGGCGCGCCACCGTCGAACCCACGTCGGGCTTGTTCTGGTGGTCGGCCGAGACGATCTCGATCTTCAGGCCGGCCTTCGAGGTCTTCTGGAAGTCTTCGACCGCCATTTTCGCGGCGACCACGGAACCGGGACCGCCGATGTCGGCGTACACGCCCGACATGTCGTTCATCACGCCGATCTTGACGACGTTGCCGGAGATCTGCGCCTGCGCGGCGCCACCGGCGAGTGCCAGGGCCACCGCGGCCACCAGCGACGACAGCTTCAGTTTCATGGTGCTTCCTCCTAGTGCGTTCGGGACATCGACGACCGGGCCCCCGCGTTCATACCCCGAGGTATTCGTGCAGCATGCCCATCTTCTCCTGCAGTTGCGCCGCGTCGAAACTCTCGACGATGCGCCCGTGCTCCATCACGTAGAACCGGTCGGCCAGCGGTGCGGCAAAGCGGAAATTCTGCTCGACCATCACGATGGTGAAGCCCTTCTCGCGCAGCATGCGGATCATCTTCGCCAGCGTCTGCACGATCACCGGCGCGAGCCCTTCGGAGATCTCGTCGAGCAGCAGCATCTTCGCGCCGGTGCGCAGGATCCGTGCCACCGCCAGCATCTGCTGTTCGCCTCCGGAGAGTCGCGTGCCCTGGCTGGCGCGCCGCTCCCTCAGGTTCGGGAACATCGCGTAGATCTCGTCGAGCCCCATTCCGCCGGAGGCCACCTCCGGCGGCAGCATCAGGTTCTCCTCGCACGAGAGGCTGGCGAAGATGCCGCGCTCCTCGGGGCAGTAGCCGATGCCGCGGCGCGCGATCGCATGCGGCGGCAGGTTTACCGCCTCGACGCCGTTGACCATGATCGAACCGCTGCGCCGGCCCACCAGCCCCATGATCGCCTTCAGCGTGGTGGTGCGCCCGGCGCCGTTGCGCCCAAGCAGCGTGACGACCTCGCCGCGGTTCACCGCGAGGTCGACCCCGTGCAGGATATGCGATTCGCCGTAGAACGCGTGCAGGTCGGTGATGCGCAGGAACTCGGTGCCGCTATTGGCCATGCGCCCCCCTGAGTTCTCCGGTGGCGCTGCCCATGTAGGCCTCGAGTACCTGCGGATTCTTCGAGACCACCTCGTAGGGGCCCTCCGCAATCACCTGGCCGCGCTGCAGCACGCTGATCGTGTCGGCGATGTCGGCGACGACGTTCATGTTGTGTTCGACCATCAGCACCGTGCGGTTGGCCGAGACCTTCTTGATGAGCTGCGTCACCCGCTCGACGTCTTCGTGGCCCATGCCCTGCGTGGGCTCGTCGAGCAGCATCAGCTCGGGTTCGGTGGCCAGCGTCGTGGCGATCTCCAGCGCCCGCTTGCGGCCGTAAGGCAGCTCGACCGTCACGTAGCCGGCGAATTCGCGCAGCCCCACCGTGTCGAGCAGTTCGAGCGCGCGCGCATTCAGCGTGTCGAGCGACGACGCCGGCTTCCAGAAGTGGAAGGAGGTGCCGAGCGCACGCTGCAGCCCGATGCGCACGTTGTCGAGCACGGTGAGGTTCGGAAACGTCGCCGAGATCTGGAACGAGCGCACGATGCCGCGCCGCGCGACCTGCGCCGGCTTCTCGGTGGTGATGTCGTGGCCGTTGAACAGGATCTGCCCGGCGCTCGGAATCAGGAACTTGGTGAGCAGGTTGAAGACCGTGGTCTTGCCGGCACCGTTCGGGCCGATCAGCGCATGGATCTGGCCGCGCCGCACGCGCAGGTTCACGTCGTCGACCGCGACGAAGCCCTTGAACTCCTTGACGAGGTGCCGGGTCTCGAGGATGTAGTCGTGTTCGGGCATCGATCGGCGTTGGACGGGCCGGCACGATGCCGGCAATCGGAGCGCGGATTATGGCCAATGGCCCAGGGGGCGACAATCCGGGTAAGCGCGGATCGTCCCCGGCCCGGCGGCTGCCCGGCAGCAGCCGGGCGCCCGCCGCCGGTGGTGCGCCGCAGCGAACCGATTCCGGTAGGCTAGGGGGTCAAAGGCTTCCCGTCCGTCGCGACGAATCCCGCGCTTGGAAACCGTCATCCCGTTCTGGCTGCAGCTGCTCGCACTGCTGCTGCTGATGCTGCTGTCGGCGTTCTTCTCGATCTCCGAGACGGCAATGATGGCGCTGAACCGATTCCGGCTCGGCCATCTGGTTCGCGAAGGGCGTCGCGGCGCCGTGCTGGCGTCGAAGCTGCTCGGTCAGACCGAGCGGCTGCTCGGCACGATCCTGCTGGGCAACAACCTCGCCAACACCGCGCTCACGGCGATCGTGACCGCGATGGCGATCCGGTATTTCGGCGACAACGACCGCGTCATCCTGGCCGCGACCACGGTGGTCGCGGTGCTGCTCATCGTCTTCTGCGAGATCACCCCGAAGGTGATCGGCGCCACGTTTCCCGAGCGCATTGCGCTGCCGGCCAGCTATCCGCTGAACCTGCTGATGCGCGTGCTGTCGCCGGCGGTCTGGGCGGTCAACCTGCTGGTGGGGCGGCTGCTGCGCATGGCCGGCGTGAGCGCCGAAGCGCAGAAGGCCCCGAGCGTCTCGCTCGAGGAGCTGCGCACGATCGTGCTCGAAAGTGGCGGTTTCATGCCACCGAAACACCGGTCGATCCTGCTGAATCTGCTCGATCTCGAGCAGATCGCGGTCGACGACGTAATGGTGCCGCGACACCGCATCGAGGCGCTCGACCTCGCCACCGACCCGCGCGGCATGCGCGAACAGCTCGCCACCTGCTTCCACAACAAGCTGCCGGTGTTCGAGGGCGAGATCAACCGCGTGGTGGGCATGCTCCACGTGCGCCGGGCGCTCGCGCTGCTGCAGCACGAGTCGTTCGACGCCGAGGACCTGCGCGCGATCCTCACCGAACCCTATTTCGTCCCCAGCGGCACGCCGGTGTTCCGCCAGCTGCAGTTCTTCCAGGAGAACCGGCAGCGCATCGGGCTGGTCATCGACGAATACGGCGAAGTGCTCGGCCTGGTCACGCTCGAGGACATCATCGAGGAGATCATCGGCGAGTTCACCACCACCGCGCCGGGTGGCGACAGCAGCCTGCAGTGGGTCGACGACGAAGTCGTCGTCGATGGAAGCGCGCCGCTGCGGGAGCTCAACCGCCGGCTCGGTACCGCCTTTGCGCTCGAGGGCCCGCGCACGCTGAACGGCCTGCTGCTCGAGACGCTGCGCGAACTGCCGGAGGCCGCGGTGAGCGTGCGCTACGGCCCGCTCGTGATCGAGATCCAGCAGATCGAGGACCGGCTGATCCGCAGCGTGCGCCTGCGCCGGCAGCCCCCCGGCCTGCCGGCTGCCTCGGCCGGCGACGCGGCGCACTCCCCATAGGGCCGGCGCCCTTTGTCGCGCGTTGACCCAACGCGGCCGCCGTTCGTCGGCGGCCGTGCCGCCGCTCGTCCTTTGCCCGCGATCCGGCCGTCGCCCGCACCGCCACCGGGCGGGCATGATTGCGCGGAGAAAGTCCGCAACGCAGAAGAATTCCCACAGGCATCCGGCACCAGGCAGGTCAGATGGCAGCAGTACACCCAGCGCCCCAGGCCGGCGAGACACACCCGCTCGCGGGCCTCGGCCGCGCACTGGTCCAGCACCAGGTGCTGCGGCTCGACCAGGCCGCGGCGATCCAGCGCAAGGCTCAGGCCGGCGGCATCGCGTTCATCGACGAACTGGTCGGTGGCGGACACATGCAGGCGCGCCAGGTGGCGAAGTTCGCCGCCGAGGTGTTCGGCCATCCGCTGCTCGACCTCTCGGCCGTCGACGTCGCTGCGCTGCCGCACGATGCGCTCGACCGCAAGCTCGCCACCGAGGCCCGCGTCGTGGCGCTGGGCAAGCGCGGCGGGCGGCTGTCGCTGGCGCTGTCGGACCCGACCGACCAGAAGCTGCTCGCGCGGATCCGCTTCTCCGCCGAGGCGAACGTCGACGCGGTCGTCGTCGAGCACGACAAGCTGGTGCGGCTGGTCGAGAAGCTCGGCCAGAGCGCCAGCGACAAGCTCGGCGACCTCGCCGACGAATCGTTCGACCTGGAGGTCTCCGGCGAGGAGACGGCCCCGCAGCCCGACACCAGCGAGGTCGACGACGCGCCGGTGGTGCGCTTCCTGCAGAAGGTCCTGATCGACGCGATCCAGGCCGGTGCCTCGGACGTGCACTTCGAGCCGTACGAGAAGTTCTACCGGATCCGCTTCCGCGTCGACGGCGAGCTGCGCGAGATGGCGCAGCCGCCGCTGGCGATCAAGGAGAAGCTCGCATCACGGATCAAGGTGATCTCGCGGCTCGACATCTCGGAGAAGCGGGTGCCGCAGGACGGACGGATGAAGATCGTGCTGTCCAGCCAGCGCGCGATCGACTTCCGCGTCTCGACGCTGCCCACGCTGTTCGGCGAGAAGATCGTGATGCGGATCCTCGATCCGTCCTCGGCGCGCCTCGGCATCGACGTGCTCGGCTACGAACCCGACCAGAAGCAACTGTTGCTCGACGCGATCCACCGCCCCTACGGAATGATCCTGGTGACGGGTCCGACCGGGTCGGGGAAGACCGTCTCGCTGTATACCTGCCTGAACATCCTGAACGAGCCCGGCGTCAACATCTCGACTGCCGAGGACCCCGCCGAGATCAACCTGCCGGGGATCAACCAGGTCAACGTGAACGACAAGGCGGGGCTGACCTTCTCGGCCGCGCTGAAGTCGTTCCTGCGGCAGGACCCCGACGTGATCATGGTCGGCGAGATCCGCGACCTGGAGACCGCCGACATCGCGATCAAGGCGGCGCAGACCGGACACATGGTGCTGTCGACGCTGCACACGAACGACGCACCGACGACGCTGACTCGCCTGGCCAACATGGGCGTTGCGCCGTTCAACATCGCTTCGTCGGTGATCCTGATCACCGCGCAACGGCTCGCGCGTCGCCTGTGCAGCTGCAAGCAGCCGCTCGAACTCGACGAGACCGCGCTGCTGAAGGCCGGCTTCCTCGAACCGGACCTCGACGGCTCGTGGACGGCGTACCGGCCGGCGGGTTGCGAGCGCTGCAACGGCTCGGGATACAAGGGCCGTGTCGGCATCTACCAGGTGATGCCGGTTTCCGAGGAGACGCAGAAGATCATCCTGGCGGGCGGCAATGCGCTGCAGATCGCCAGGCAAGCCCAGATCGAGGGCGTGCGCGACCTGCGACGCTCGGGCCTGGTGAAGGTGATGCAGGGGGCGACGAGCATCGAAGAGGTGCTGGGCGTCACCAACGAGTGACCGGCATCGGGCCGGCGCGTTCAGGGACATCGAGAGGCAGACAGCCATGGCTACGACCGCTACCACCCGGGCGCTGCCCGGCCCCCGCGCCGCGGCACCGCGCGAATACACCTTCGCGTGGGAGGGGCGCGACCGCACCGGCAAGGTGGTGCGCGGCGAAGTGCGCGCCAGCGGACCGGCGGTCGTGCAGACCTCGCTGCGCCGCCAGGGGATCGCCGTCACGAAGGTGACCAAGCGGCGCTACAAGAAGGGTCGCAAGATCGGCGAGAAGGACATCACGCTGTTCACGCGCCAGCTGGCGACGATGATGAAGGCGGGCGTACCGCTGCTGCAGTCGTTCGACATCGTGGCGCGCGGTACCAGCAACGCGTCGGTATCGAAGCTGTTCACCGACATCCGCGGCGACGTCGAGACCGGCACGTCGCTGTCGCAGGCGTTCCGCAAGTATCCGCTCTACTTCGACTCGCTGTTCTGCAACCTGGTGGGTGCCGGCGAACAGGCCGGCATCCTCGACGACCTGCTCGACCGGCTGGCGTCCTACAAGGAAAAGATGCTCGCGATCAAGGGCAAGATCAAGTCGGCGCTGTTCTATCCTGCCGCGGTGCTGGTGGTCGCGTTCATCGTCGTTGCGGTGATCATGCTGTTCGTCGTCCCCGCGTTCAAGGAAGTGTTCTCGAACTTCGGCGCCGACCTGCCCGCCCCGACGCTGGCGGTGATCGCGATGTCGGACTTCTTCGTCGAATACTGGTACCTGATCTTCGGCGGAATCGGCGGCGGCCTTTACTTCCTGATGCAGTCGTGGCGGCGCTCGCCGAAGGTGCAGATGGCGATGGACCGCCTGCTGCTGAAGCTGCCGATCTTCGGCCCGGTCGTCGAGAAGGCGACCATCGCGCGCTGGCTGCGCACGCTGTCGACGATGTTCGCCGCCGGCGTGCCGCTGGTCGAGGCGCTCGACTCGGTGGGCGGCGCCTCGGGCAACCACGTCTACCTGATGGCGACGAAGAAGATCCAGCAGGAGGTGTCCACCGGCACCAGCCTCACCGTGTCGATGCAGAACTCGCAGGTGTTTCCGAACATGGTGCTGCAGATGTCGTCGATCGGCGAGGAATCGGGTGCGCTCGACTCGATGCTCTCGAAGGCGGCCGACATCTTCGAGCGCGAAGTCGACGACGCGGTCGAGAGCCTGTCGAGCCTGCTCGAGCCGATGATCATGGTGGTGCTCGGCACGCTGATCGGCGGGCTGGTGATCGCGATGTACCTGCCGATCTTCAAGCTGGGCCAGGTGGTGTGAGGGCACGGTCGTCCGCGCCGCCGGGCTGCTAAGCTCGCGCAATGATCGAACTCCTGCAGCAATCGGCTGCGCTGGCGATCGCCACCGCGGCCGTCCTGGGCCTGGTCGTGGGCAGCTTCCTGAACGTCGTCATTCACCGGCTGCCCAGGATGATGGAGCGCGCCTGGGCCGCGGAAGCCGCCGAGTTGCGCGGCGAACCGGCGCCGCCGGCCGAGCGTTTCGACCTGCTGGTTCCGCGCTCGCGCTGTCCGTCCTGCGGGCACCAGCTCGGCGTGCTCGAGAACATCCCGCTGCTCAGCTGGCTCGTCCAGCGCGGCAAGTGCACCGCCTGCGGCACGGCGATTCCGGCGCGCTACCCGATCGTCGAGCTGGCGACCGCGGTCCTGAGTGCGCTGGCGATCTGGCGCTTCGGCGCGACCGCGGCGGGGCTCGGCGCGGTGATCCTCGGCGCGTTCCTGATCGCGCTCACCTTCATCGACCTCGACACGCACCTGCTGCCCGACAACATGACCCTGCCGCTGCTCTGGCTGGGCCTGCTGTTCAACCTGTGGGGCGTGTTCGCGCCGCTGCCCGCGGCCGTGATCGGCGCGATGGCGGGCTACCTGAGCCTGTGGTCGATCTACTGGCTGTTCAAGCTGGTCACCGGCAAGGAAGGCATGGGCTACGGCGACTTCAAGCTGCTCGCCGCCCTCGGTGCCTGGTTCGGCTGGAGCGCACTGCCGGCGGTGATCCTGTTCGCCTCGGCGGTCGGTGCCGCAGTGGGCATCGCACTGATCGTGCTGGCGCGCCGCGGCCGCGAGGTGCCGATCCCGTTCGGCCCCTACCTGGCCGGCGCGGGCCTGCTCGCGCTGCATTTCCGGGAGCCGCTGGGCAGGCTGTTCGGCGTGGCTTGAGGGGCGGTGCGCGCATCCGCGCGCCATGGTCGCCAGGGGGCCGCTGTTAGACTCGCCCGATGAATCAGGGTCCGTCGTCTTCGGTCGCGTCGGCCGCGCAAGTCGCCGCTGCACATCCCCGCCGCCTCGTGATCGGCGTGACCGGGGGAATCGGCAGCGGCAAGAGCACGGTGGCCGAGTTGTTTGCCGCGCGCGGCGCGACGGTCGTCGACACCGATGCGATCGCCCATGAGCTCACAGGCCCGAACGGGGCCGCGATCGACGCGATCCGCGCCGAGTTCGGCGACGGAGTGATACGCGCCGACGGCGCGCTCGATCGCGACGCGATGCGCGAGCGCGCCTTCGAGGATCCGGCGGCGCGCCGACGGCTCGAAGCGATCCTGCACCCGATGATCCGCGCCGAGTCGCGGCGCCGCCTCGAAGCCGCCGAAGGCCCCTATGCGCTGCTGGTCGTGCCGCTGCTGGTGGAGTCGGGCGATCGCGGTGGCGGGGTCGACCGCATCCTCGTCGTCGACTGCCCGGTCGAAGTGCAGGTCGAGCGCGTCATGCGCCGCAGCGGCCTGACCCGCGATCGGGTCGCGACGATCCTCGCCGCGCAGGCAAGCCGCGCGCAGAGGCTGGCTGCCGCCGACGACGTGATCGACAACGGCGGCTCGCCCGATGCGCTCGACGCGCAGGTCGAGGCGCTGCATCGCCGCTATGCACAGGCCGATTGAGATGCGGGCTGCGACGAAGAACGCGACGAGGCCCACGCGCGGTTTGTCAAGCGAATGTCTTTGCGCCAGAATTCGTGCGTCTTCGCGCACGATGCGCGATGCTCGCACGGCCCTGCCCGCGCAGCGGCGCCGCAGCGAACCCCGACAGTGGCCCAGGACGGCATCTTGATCCTGTACGAGTACCCGCTGAACGAACGCGTCCGGACGCTGTTGCGGCTGGAAGACCTGTTCGAGCGTCTCGAATTCTTCGCCGCCAGGGAGCATCCGCTCGATCATCACGTCGCGCTGGTGACGCTGTTCGAGATCCTCGACGTGGCCGGCCGCGCCGACCTGAAGTCCGACCTGCTGCAGGAGCTCGAGCGGCAACGGCAGGCGCTGATTCCGTTCCGGAACAACCCGGAAGTCTCGGCGACCGCGCTCGAGCGGATCCTCGAGGAGATCGACGAGGCGGCACGCGATCTGGGCGCGATCACCGGCAAGACCGGACAGCACCTTCGCGACAACGAGTGGCTGATGAGCATCCGCAGCCGCACGATCATCGCCGGCGGCGCCTGCGAGTTCGACCTGCCTTCGTATTACGCCTGGCAGCACCGGCACCACGAAGCGCGCCAGCGCGACATCGCCACCTGGGCGGCGCCGTTCCGACCCCTCTACGACAGCCTGGCGATCGTGCTCAAGCTGCTGCGCGAGAGCGCACAGCGCTCGACGCTTTCCGCCAGGCAGGGGAGCTACCAGCAGCCGCTGGGTGGCAAGAGCTTCCAGATGGTGCAGGTCCGGCTCGACCCTGCCACGGGCGCGATCCCCGAGATCAGCGCCAACAAGTACCTGCTGTGGATCCGCTTCACCAGCCAGGACGGCGACCTGCGTCCGCGACCGTTCGAGGGCAGCGTCGACTTCGAACTGTCGCTGTGCAACCTTTGAGCACAGCCTGGCGGCCATGACGCCACGAACCGTCTCGGTCGACTGCCCCACCTGCGGCCGCAAGGCTCCGTTCGACGCGTCGAATCGCTGGCGACCGTTCTGCTCCGAGCGCTGCAAGACGGTCGATCTCGGCGCCTGGGCCGCCGAGCGCTATCGCATCGCCGGCGATGTGCGCAGCGACGGCGCCGACGACTGGAGCGAGACGGGCGAGCCCGCTTCCGGCGGCGCGGGCCCGGGCGGCTGACGCCGAAGCGCTCAGCGCCAGATCGCGCGCATCATCGCCAGCCCGTGGGCGCCGGCCCGTGCGGCGCGGACCGCGTCGCCTTCGTCCATGCCCCCGAGCGCGAAGACGGGGACCCGCGAGTCTCTTGCCAGACGTTCGAAGGCCGGCCATCCGAGCACTGCGGCCCCGGGATGTGATCGCGTGTCGCGCACCGGGCCGAGCAGCGCGAAGTCGAGCCCGAGTTCCCCGGCGCGCGCAAGCTCGACGGCATCGTGACACGAGGCTCCGACGACCGGCCGTCTCGGGCGCGAGACCATCGAACGCAGATCATGGCTTCTGAGATGCACACCGTCGCAGGCCTGCCAGTAGGAAGGCGGATGCCCACTGTTGACCAGCAGGCGGGCACCATGGCGGGTGCACAACTCGCGGACGCGGCGGAACAGCGGGTCGAAGCGCGGCTGCGGCATTCCGGGCTCGCGCAACTGCACCAGTCGCAAGCCCCGTCCGAGGGCGCGGTCGAGTTGCTCGACGAAGCGCTCGTCGCCCAGTTCGAGCGCGCAGCTGATGCCGATCCGGTCGGGAAGCCGCAGCCAGCCGATGACCGGGATCGCCGCCGGCAGCAGCGGCGCCAGATCGATCGCCGACGGGTGTCGCCAGGCGAGCGACTGGCCCTCGCGACCCCGCGGCTCGCCGTCCCAGGCGACGATTCGCTGGAAATGCAGCCGAACGTGCGCGTGCGGGTATCGGTATTCGCGCACCACCCAGGGTCGCGATTCGCGCAGCTCGATGCCCAGTTCCTCGCGCAGTTCACGCGCCAGCGCCTGCTCGACGCTTTCGCCCGGCTCGAGCTTGCCGCCGGGGAACTCCCACCATCCGGCATAGGGCTTGCCGACGGGCCGCTGCCCGAACAGCACCGAGCCGTCGGCACGCACCAGCACGCCGACCGCCACCTCGACGACCGCGGACGGCGCAGCGCTCATCGCGCCCGCGGCGACCGGCCCTTGCGCGCCGTCGTGCGGACAGCGGGCGCGCCAGCACGCGCGCGGCGCCCCGCCCAGTCCTTCGCGAACTGCCAGGCCACCCGGCCCGAGCGCGAGCCGCGCTCGAGCGCGAAGCGCAGCGCGTCGGCACGCGCAGCCTCGATCTCGTGTTCGCCGCAGCCGAAGCTCGACAGCCAGTGCGCGACGATCGCCAGGTAGTCGTCCTGGCGAAACGGATAGAACGACACCCAGAGCCCGAAGCGCTCGGACAGCGAGATCTTCTCCTCGACCGTCTCGCCGGGATGGATCTCGCCATCTTCCTGATGCTTCGCGTCGAGGTTCTCGCGCATGTATTCCGGCATCAGGTGGCGCCGGTTCGAGGTGGCGTAGATCAGCAGGTTGTCCGACTGCGCAGCCACCGAGCCGTCGAGGGCAACCTTCAGCGCCTTGTAGCCGGGCTCGCCTTCCTCGAACGACAGGTCGTCGCAGAAGACGATGAAGCGTTCGGGGCGGCCGGCGACCAACTCGACGATGTCGGGCAGGTCGACCAGGTCGTCCTTGTCGACCTCGATCAGGCGCAGCCCGCGCGCGGCGTAGGCGTTCAGGCAGGCCTTGATCAGCGAGGACTTGCCGGTGCCGCGCGAGCCGGTGAGCAGCACGTTGTTGGCCGGCAGGCCGGCGACGAACTGCCGCGTGTTGCGCTCGATCGCCTGCTTCTGTTCGTCGATGTGCTTGAGGTCCGACAGCCGGATCGGCGACAGCTGGCGCACCGGCTGCAGCACCGCCTGCACGCCCAGCGCGGTGGCCCGCCGGCGCCAGCGAAACGCGTGCGCCGCGTCCCAGTCGGGCACGGGCGGCGCCGGCAGCAGCGATTCGATGCGGCGGATCAGCGATTCGGCGCGATCGGCCAGGTATTCCAGCTTGCTCAGGTCGGTCATCGGGTCGCGGCGCGCGCGCTTGCGCTCAGGATCGGTAGTCGGCGTTGATCGAGACGTAGTCGTGCGACAGGTCGCAGGTCCAGACCGTGGTACTCGCCTCGCCGCGATCGAGCAGCACGCGGATGCGGATCTCGTCCTTCTTCATCACCCGCTGGCCGTCTTCCTCGCGGTACGCAGGGTGGCGTCCGCCGCGCGCGGCCACGTGCACGTCGTCGAGGAAGAGATCGACGCGATCGACGTCGAGGTCGGCGATGCCGGCGTAACCGATCGCCGCGAGGATGCGCCCGAGGTTGGGGTCGGACGCGAAGAACGCGGTCTTCACCAGCGGCGAGTGCGCGATCGCGTAGGCGACCGCCGCGGCCTCGGCCTGCGAACCGGCGCGCTCGACGTCGATCGTGATGAACTTGGTGGCGCCCTCGCCGTCGCGCGCCAGCGCCTGGGCGAGTTGCTGGGCGACTTCGACGATCGCCGCCTTCAGCGCCGCCGCGCCCGGCGCCGCTTCGTCGGCGACCGTCGCGCCGCTGGCGCCGCTGGCCAGCAGCATCAGCGAATCGTTGGTCGAGGTGTCGCCGTCCACCGTGACCCGGTTGAAGCTGAGGTCGGCCACTTCGCGCGCCCAGCGCGCGAGCAGCGGCTGTGGCAGTGCCGCGTCGGTGACGACGTAGCCGAGCATCGTCGCCATGTTCGGACGGATCATCCCCGATCCCTTGGCGATCCCGGTGACGACCACGCGCATGCCGCCGACATCGACCTCGCGCGAGGCGCCCTTGGGCAGAGTATCGGTGGTCATGATCGCCTCGGCGGCGTCGAGCCAGTCGCTCGCGCCCAGCGCGCCCACGGCCGTGCCGATGCCGGCGAGCAGGCGCTCCATCGGCAGGTGCTCGAGGATCACGCCGGTGGAGAACGGCAGCACCTGCTCGGGCGCGCAGCCGAGCAGCCGCGCGACTTCCTCGCAACTGCGGCGCGCATTCGCGAGGCCGGTCGCGCCGGTGCCGGCGTTCGCGCAGCCGGTGTTCACCACCAGCGCGCGGATCGCGCCGGCGCTCGCCGCGAGATGCTCGCGGCACACGCGCACCGGCGCCGCGCAGAAGCGGTTGGTCGTGAACACGCCGGCGGCGCTCGCGCCCGGCGGCAGCTGCAGCACCAGCAGGTCGCGGCGGTTGGCCTTGCGGATACCGGCCATCGCGGTGCCGATCGCCACGCCGGGCACGGGGCGCAGCGCCGCGCGCTCCGGAACTCGCAGATTCACGGGCATCGGTGCCTCCTGGCAAGCCGGCTCAGGCGAGCCGGCCGTGGCATTGCTTGTATTTCTTGCCCGACCCGCAGGGGCAGGGGTCGTTGCGCCCGATCTTCTGGCCGAAGCGGCGGATCGGCTGCTGAGCGCCTTCGTCGGCCTGCGGACGCTGTTGCACCGCCAGCGCGATCGCCTCGGCGTCGCCGCCTTCGGCCGCGGCCGCCTGGTCGAAGTCGGCGTGCGTGTAGTTGACGTTGGAGTAGTGCGGTTGCACCGCCTCCTCGGCCTGCTCGACCTCGTCGGCAGTCTGGATGCGCACGGTCATCAGGATGCGGGTGACGTCGTTGCGCACGCGCTCCTGCATCAGGCCGAACAGCTCGAAGGCCTCGCGCTTGTACTCCTGCTTCGGATTCTTCTGCGCGTAGCCGCGCAGGTGGATGCCCTGGCGCAGGTAGTCGAGCGAGGACAGGTGCTCGCGCCAGTGCTGGTCGATCGTCTGCAGCATGATCGAGCGCTCGAAGCCCGCGAAGACCTCGGCGCCCACCTGGTCGACCTTCGACTGGTACAGCTCGTCGGCGGCCTTCAGCACCGCTGCGAGCAGGTCGTCGTCGGCGACCTCGGCGTCGCCCTGCATCGTCGCGGTGAGCGGTACCTCGAGCTGCCACTCGCCGGCGAGCACCGTCTGCAGTCCGGCGACGTCCCATTGCTCCTCGACCGAGTCGGCCGGCACGTGCTGGCGGAACAGGTCGGTAAAGACGCGATGCCGCAGGTCGCGCACCCTCTCGGCGAACTCGGTGGACTCGAGCAGCGCGTTGCGGTCGGAGTAGACGATCTTGCGCTGGTCGTTGGCGACGTCGTCGTACTCGAGCAGTTGCTTGCGGATGTCGAAGTTGCGCGCCTCGACCTTGCGCTGCGCCGATTCGATCGAGCGCGTCACCATGCCCGCCTCGATCGCCTCGCCGTCGGGCAGCTTCAGGCGATCCATGATCGCCTTGAGCCGGTCGCCGGCGAAGATCTTCAGCAGCGGGTCTTCCATCGACAGGTAGAAGCGCGACGAGCCCGGGTCGCCCTGGCGACCCGAGCGGCCGCGCAGCTGGTTGTCGATACGACGCGACTCGTGGCGCTCGGTGCCCACGATGTGCAGGCCGCCGGCGGCAATCACCGCGTCGTGCAGCGACTGCCATTCGTCGCGCAGCTTCGCGACGCCGGCCTCGCGGTCGGCCTCGGGCAGCGAGGCGTCGGCCTCGAGGAACTCGATCTGCTTCTCGACGTTGCCGCCCAGCACGATATCGGTGCCGCGCCCGGCCATGTTGGTGGCGATGGTGATCATCTTCGGGCGGCCGGCCTGAGCGACGATCTCGGCCTCCCGGGCGTGCTGCTTGGCGTTGAGCACCTGGTGCGGCAGCTTGTCCTTCGACAACATCCCCGACAGCAGCTCGGAGTTCTCGATCGACGTGGTGCCGACCAGCACCGGCTGGCCGCGCTCGTGGCAGTCGCGGATGTCGGCGAGGATCGCGTTGTATTTCTCGCGCGCGGTGCGGAAGACCTGGTCCTGGCGGTCGTCGCGGATCATCGGGCGATGCGTCGGGATGACCACCGTCTCCAGGCCGTAGATCTCCTGGAATTCGTAGGCCTCGGTATCGGCCGTGCCCGTCATGCCGGCGAGCTTGCCGTACATGCGGAAGTAGTTCTGGAAAGTGATCGACGCGAGCGTCTGGTTCTCGGCCTGGATGGCCACGTGCTCCTTGGCCTCGACCGCCTGGTGCAGGCCTTCGGACCAGCGCCGGCCCGGCATCAGGCGGCCGGTGAACTCGTCGACGATGACGACTTCGCCGTTCTGCACCACGTAGTGCTGGTCGCGATGAAACAGCGTGTGCGCGCGCAGCGCCGCCATCAGGTGGTGCATCAGCCCGATGTTGGCCGCGTCGTACAGGCTCGCGCCGTCGGGCAGCAGGCCCATCTGGCCGAGGATTCGCTCGGTCTTCTCGTGACCGGCCTCCGACAGGTAGACCTGGTGCGCCTTGCGATCGACCCAGTAGTCGCCGGGCGGCTCTTCCTCGCCCGACTTCGGCTCGGCGGCCATTTCCTCGAGCAGCGGCGGCAGCGCGTCGAGCCGCTGGTAGGTTTCGGTGTGGTCTTCGGCCTGTCCGGAGATGATCAGCGGGGTGCGCGCCTCGTCGATCAGGATGGAGTCGACCTCGTCGACGATCGCGTAGTGCAGCCCGCGCTGGCGCCGGTCACCGACCGCGTACTCCATGTTGTCGCGCAGGTAGTCGAAGCCGAACTCGTTGTTGGTGCCGTAGGTGATGTCGGCCGCGTAGGCCGCCTTCTTGTCGGCGGTCGCCTGCTGCGTGAGGATCGTGCCGACCGACATGCCGAGGAAGCGGTAGACCTTGCCCATCCACTCGGCGTCGCGGCTGGCCAGGTAGTCGTTCACCGTGACCACGTGCACGCCCTTGCCGGCGAGCGCGTTCAGGTACACCGGCAACGTCGCGGTGAGCGTCTTGCCCTCGCCGGTGCGCATTTCGGCGATCTTGCCCGCGTGCAGCACCATGCCGCCGATCAGCTGCACGTCGAAGTGACGCATGCCGAGCACCCGGCGCGCCGCCTCGCGGCACACTGCGAAGGCCTCGGGCAGCAACTCGTCGACCCCCTCGCCGTTGGCCACCCGCTGACGGAACTCGGCCGTCTTGCCGGCCAGCTGCTCGTCGGAAAGCGCCATGATCCGCGGCTCGAGCGCGTTGATCTGCTCGACCGACTTGCGGTAGCCCTTCAGCAGCCGCTCGTTGCGGCTGCCGAAGATCCGGGTGAGGAGGTTCTGGATCATTCGGCGGCGGGTGGACCGGGCCACGACGTAGAGGCAGCCGGCCTGCAGGGAAACCTTGCGAGTCTAGCACGCAGCCTGCGGCCAGCCGGGCCGCCCGGCGATCAGGGCCTGCTCACGCTAGCGGGCCCGCGCCAGCGGCGGCGTGCCGGGCGTTCGCATCCCGGCGCGCAGCCAGGGCAGCGGATCGCGCGCCGCGCCGTCGACGCGCACCTCGAAGTGCAGGTGCGGCCCGGTCGAGCGTCCGGTGGAGCCGACCTCGGCGATCTTCTGTCCCTGGCGGACGATCTCGCCCTCGGCGACGTCGAGCTTCGAGGCGTGCGCGTAGCGCGTGACCAGCCCGTTGCCGTGGTCGATGTCGACCTGGTTGCCGTAGCCCGGGTGCCGGCCGGCCACCACCACCACCCCGGCCGCCGCGGCCAGGATCGGCGCGCCGACGGGCGCGGCGAAGTCCAGCCCCTCGTGCGCGACGCGCCGGCCGCTGAACGGGTCGATGCGTGCGCCGAAGCGCGAGCCCACCAGCGCGTCGGCCAGCGGCTGCGCGCTCGGCACCAGCCGCGCCGAGACTTCCCGGTACAGCAACTCGGATTCCAGCAGACCCAACTCGCCGTCGCGCCGGGCGAAGGCGTCGGCGGTGCGGTCGATCTCGCGCGTGAGCTCGTCCAGCGTCAGCGAGCGGCCGCCGTCGGCGGGAACCGGCCCGCCGCGACCGCCCTGCACCGCCAGCACACCCAGGTCGAGCATCTTCAGGCCGGCCATCGTGGCGACCCGCTCGCCCAGCGCATCGAGCCGCGCGAGCCGCGCCTGCATCTCGCCCAGCCTGACCGCCAGCGCGTCGATGTTCTGCCGCATCAGCGCCTCGCGGCCAGCGCGCGCGGTTTCGGGCTGGAACCGCGGCAGCCATCTTTCGAGGAACGGCAGCTGCCCGCCCAGCACGTGGTGCAGCGTGACGTACGACAGCAGGCCCGACGCGGCGCCGAGCGCGAGCAGCGTCGCCAGTGCGAAGCCGACCAGCGTGCGGCGGCCGATGTTCAGGGTGCGGGCCTGCCTGAGACCCGGATGCACGAGAATGATCTGCATGCGATTTCTCCGACGTGCTGCCGCGCCGTGCTACCGTAGTCGCGAGCCGGCACCGGACCGGCCCTGTTGCCTACCGATGAAGTCCGCCGCCACCGCACGCTCCGTGACCAGCTGGCTCGATGCCGAGTCCGGTTTTCGCGCCCTCGCCGCCCGGGTCGATCGTCTCGTGGCGCTTCAGGCGCGGCTGGCCGGGGCGTGCGCGGGCATTCCGCTGACCGTGGTCTCGCTCGACGAGGAGACGCTCACCGTCATGACCCCGAGCGCCGCATGGGCCGGCCGCCTGCGCCAGATGACGCCCACCTTGCTGGCGGTGGTGCGCGAGGATTGCGCGCAGGTTAGTCGATTGAGGATCGTGCCGCAACGGCGCTCGGGCGCGCCCGCACGTGCAGCCGGCGCGCCGCGGACCGCGGTGCCGCCGCGTGCCCTCGCCGACCTTGCGCAGCTGATGGCCGACGTCGAAGGCCCGGCGCTCAAGCAAGCGCTCGCAAACCTGATTCGGCGGCATCGCGGCGCGCGCTGATCGCGGCCCGGCGGCTCCCGACCGAAGGCGACGCCTGCCGGCCGTACGGCGCCGTCGGGGCGCTGCGCACCCCGGCCGGAGAGGCGGCGCAAATCTCAGAGGCGCTGAACGAACATCACCGCGAAGAACAGCAGCGCGCCCGCCGCTCCCACGGCGAGGACCCTGCCTGCGAGTCGCAGGTACTTGCGATCACGGGTGAACACGTAGCCGAAGGCGCACCAGGCGACCGTGGCGAGCACCACGGCGACGAAAACCCGGACGAAGATCATCGGGCCCGCCGCACCGGCGGCCGCTCAGGCATGGCTCCAGTCGAGCGCGAACAGCCTGGGCGCCTCGCGCCGCTCGTTGAAGCCGACCAGCTCCCAGGCCTGCTCGTCGGCGAGCAGCTCGCGCAGCAGCCGGTTGTTCAGCGCATGGCCCGACTTGTGCGCGCTGTAGGCGGCGAGCAGCGGATGGCCGACCAGGTAGAGGTCGCCGATCGCGTCGAGGATCTTGTGCTTGACGAACTCATCGTCGAAGCGCAGCCCGTCGGCGTTGAGCACCCGGTATTCGTCCATCACGATCGCGTTTCCGAAGCTGCCGCCCTTGGCCAGGCCGTGCGCCCGCAGCGCCTCGACGTCCTGCATGAAACCGAAAGTGCGCGCGCGCGCGACCTCCTTCACGTAGGACATCGTCGCGAAGTCGACTTCGACGGCCTGTTCGGTGGCGTCGATCGCCGGATGCGCGAACTCGATCGAAAAGCGCAGCTTGAAGCCGAAGTGGGGGTCGAGCCGCGCCCACTTGTCGCCTTCGCGCACCTCGACCGCGCGCTTGACGCGGATGAAGCGCTTGGCGGCGCGCTGCTCGACGATGCCGGCCGACTGCACGAGGAACACGAACGAGCCCGCCGACCCGTCGAGGATCGGGATCTCGGGCGCGGTCACGTCGACGAAGAGGTTGTCGATGCCCAGGCCGGCGAGCGCCGACATCAGGTGCTCGACGGTGGCCACCCGCACCTGGCTGCCCGGGCCCTCGTCGGCCGCGGTGAGCGTGGAGGCCATGCGAGTGTCGGTGACGCGCGCCGCGCCGCTGCGGATCGCCACCGGCGGGTCGAGGTCGACGCGGCGGAACACGATGCCGGTGTCGACTTCGGCCGGCCGCAGCGTGAGTTCGACCCGTTCGCCCGAGTGCAGACCCACACCGGCGGTGCTCACCGGCTTGCCGATCGTGCGCTGGCGCATCATGGTTCGGCGCGCGGCCCCTGCGCTCGTTCCCGGACGGCGACCATCACGCGGTCATCGGGCCGGCTTCGACGACCTGGCGCAGCATCGTCGTGGCATCGGAGACCTCGAACTTGCCGGGCGCCTCCAGGTTCAGCGCCTTCACGACGCCATCGTCGACCAGCATGGAGTAGCGGCGCGAGCGCAGCCCCATGCCGCCGGCGCTCAGGTCGACCTCGAGCCCGAGCTTCTTCGTGAACTCGCCGGCGCCGTCGGCGATCATGCGAACCTTGCCGCCGGATTTCTGGTCGCGGCCCCAGGCGCCCATCACGAACGCATCGTTCACCGACACGCACCAGATCTCGTCGACTCCCGCCGCCGTCAGCGCGTCGTGCTGCTGCAGGTAGCCGGGGACGTGCTTCGCCGAGCAGGTCGGCGTGAACGCGCCCGGAAGCCCGAAGATCACGATGCGCTTGCCGCGGACCAGGTCGGCGACCTGGAACGCGTTCGGGCCGACTGCGCAGCCGTTGCCTTCGACTTCGATGAACTCGCGGACCGTCGCGTCCGGAAGCCTTTCGCCGACCTTGATCGTCATCCCGTGGTTCTCCCTGGTTGCGCGCCGCGGGCCTCGGCAGAAGCGGGCGTCGCGGGCAATCGGACATTGTAGTGCCCGCGCGCGATCCTTGCCCGAGGGCGACCGACGGCCCGGCTCGCGCCTGGGCCGTCGACGCCTCCTGGTTCGTCCCCCGGGACCGGGCGCGCCTTTCAGTCCGCCTGCTTGCGCAGGAACGCCGGGATGTCGAAGCGCTCGACGCCGCTGTCCTCCAATGCCTGCACCTGCGCGGCCGCCGATGCGCGCGGGTTGCGCCAGACGGTGGGCTGCTCGAACTGGTCGTAGTTGAGCGGCGCCGCGGCGTTGTCGGTGCCGGTGCGCAACTGGGTTTGAGGCACCAGCATCGGCTTGGCCGCGCGGCGGCCGATTCCGGTGGCCACCACGGTCACGCGCAGGCGGTCGCCCATGCCCTCGTCGAACACGGTGCCGTGGATGATCGTCGCGTCCTCGGCGCAGAAGGCCTTGATCGTGTTGATGACGTCGTTCGTTTCCTTCAGCTTCAGGCTGCGGCCCGCGCTGATGTTGACGATCACGCCGCGCGCGCCCTGCAGGTCGACGCCGTCGAGCAGCGGCGAGGACACGGCCTGCTCGGCGGCGATGCGCGCGCGGTCCAGGCCCGCGGCCTCGCCGATGCCCATCATCGCCTTGCCCTGCTCGCCCATCACGGTCTTGACGTCGGCGAAGTCGACGTTGACCAGGCCCGGCACGTTGATGATCTCCGCGATGCCGGCCACCGCGTTGTGCAGCACGTCGTCGGCGCGCCTGAACGCGTCCTCGAGGCTCGCGTCGTCGTCCATCACCTCGAACAGCTTCTGGTTGAGCACCACGATCAGCGAGTCGACATGCTCGACCAGCTGCTCGATGCCCTGCTCGGCGATCTGCAGCTTCTTTGCACCCTCGAATTCGAAAGGCTTGGTCACCACGCCGACGGTCAGGATGCCCATCTCCTTGGCGATCTCGGCCACCACCGGCGATGCGCCGGTGCCGGTGCCCTTGCCCATGCCCGCGGTGAGGAACACCATGTTGGCGCCGTCGAGCGCCTCGCGGATGTGCTCGCGCATCGCGTCGGCCGCCGCCCGGCCGGCCTCGGGTCGCGCGCCCGCGCCCAGGCCGATCTCGCCGAGCTGGATCGTGCGCCCGGCCTGCGAACGGCGCAGCGCCTGCCGATCGGTGTTCAGCGCGATGAATTCCACGCCCTGCACGTTGCGGCTGATCATGTGATTGACCGCGTTGCCGCCCGCCCCGCCGACGCCGATCACCTTGATGACGGCGCCGTCGACTTCGGGTTCGATCATTTCAAAGCTCATGGTGCTGACCTCCTGGATGATGGGAAGACAGACGGGAGAAGCTGAGCCGTACAACGGCGCATGCCCCCGCTGGCGCGGCCGCCCGGCCTCGCCTCTCCAGTCGCCCTTCCCGAAAAGAAACGGGTTGTTCAGAAATTCCCAAGGAACCACTCCTTCATGCGACGCAGCGTTTCCTTGAACGATCCCGACTGTTCGGCCACCTTGCGGCCGCGCAGCCTCTGCAGTCTTGCTTCCTCGAGCAGCCCGACCGCGGTGGAATAGCGCGGCGAGCGCACCACGTCGGCGAGGCCGCCGGCGTAGGCCGGCATGCCGATGCGCACCGGCTTGAGGAAGATGTCCTCGGCCAGCTCGACCATGCCGGGCAGCAGGCTGGTGCCGCCGGTGAGCACGATGCCCGAGGACAACAGCTCCTCGTAGCCCGATTCGCGCACCACCTGGTGCACCAGCGAGAACAGCTCCTCGATGCGCGGCTCGATCACCGCCGCCAGCGCCTGTCGCGACAGCGTGCGCGGCGCCCGGTCGCCGAGCCCGGGCACCTCGATCTTCTCGTTGGGGTCGGCGAGCACCTGCTTGGCGATGCCGAAGCGCAGCTTGATCTCGTCGGCCTCGGGCGTGGGCGTGCGCAGCGCCATCGCGATGTCGTTGGTGATCTGGTCGCCGGCGATCGGGATCACGGCGGTGTGCCGGATCGCCCCGCCGGTGAAGATCGCGATGTCGGTGGTGCCGCCGCCGACGTCGACCAGCGCGACACCCAGTTCCTTCTCGTCCTGCGTGAGGATCGACATGCTCGAGGCGAGCGGCTGCAGGATCAGGTCGTTGACCTCGAGCCCGCAGCGGCGCACGCACTTCACGATGTTCTGCGCCGCCGACACCGCGCCGGTCACGATGTGCACCTTCACCTCGAGGCGCACGCCGCTCATGCCGATCGGCTCGCGGATGTCTTCCTGGCCGTCGATGATGAATTCCTGCGGCAGCACGTGGACGATCTGCTGGTCGGTCGGGATGTTGACCGCCTTTGCAGTCTCGATCACGCGCGCCATGTCGGCTTCGGTGACCTCCTTGTCCTTGATCGCGACCATGCCGCTGGAGCTGAAGCTGCGGATGTGGCTGCCGGCGATGCCGGCATAGACCGTGCGGATCTTGCAGTCGGCCATCAGCTCGGCTTCCTCTAGCGCGCGCTGGATCGACGCGACGGTCGACTCGATGTTCACCACCACGCCCTTCTTCAGTCCGCGCGAGTCGTGCTGGCCGAGCCCGACGATCTCGTAGTGGCCGTCGGGGCGCATCTCGGCGACGATCGCCACGATCTTCGAAGTGCCGATGTCGAGTCCGACGATCAGGTCCTTGGCGTCTCTGGTCATTCCGTGGTCCCGCGTTTCAATGCGTCCGGTGCGCCTGCGCGCCGTCGTGGTCGTCTGCCCCGGCTAGCTGCGCGAGCGAACGGATCGCGAATCCGTTCGGGTAGCGCAGGTCGATCACCTCCGCGCGCCGCTTCAGGCTGGCCGTGACCTCCGGATAGGCCTCGACCCAGCGCGCGACGCGGCGCTCGACGGGCATGCCCTGGTCGCGGCCGAGCAGCAGTGTCGTGCCGTCGTCCAGCCGCATGGTCCAGGCGTAGCGCGGCGACAGCGCGACCGAGTCCGGGTGCGCGCCCAGTGGCGCGACCGCCTCGCGCAATTCGGCGTAGCGCCGCGCGACCTGCAGCGCGCTGCCCTCGGGCCCGGAGAACTGCGGCAGGTCGCCTTCCTCCTCGGCTTCGGCGAGGTTGGCGGCGAACAGCTCGCCGAAGGTGTTCACCAGGCGCCCGTCGCCCCAGTACGCCAGCGGACGATGCTCCTCGATCGCTACCGCCAGGCCGTCGGGCCAGACGCGGCGCACGCTGGCGCGGCGAACCCAGGGCACGGTCTCGAAGGTGGCGCGAACCGCGTCGAGGTCGACCGCGAAGAAGTTCCCGCGCACGTCGCGAGTGACCGCGGCGCGCAGCAGCGGCGCCGAGACGTGGCGCAGCGGGTGGCCCGGCGCCGCCTCGATGTTCACGCCGCGCAACGTGAAGTACGGGCGCTGCGAAAGCCACCAGGTGCCCGCGGCCAGCGCCGCGAGCAGCGTCGCGCCGGTCAGCGCGTTGGCCAGCGCGTTCATCAGGCGCGCGTCGTGCCAGAAGCTCAACGCCGACCTCCGACCTTCAGGCTCGCCGAAGCGAGAATGCGCAGGCACAGCTCCTCGTAGGACATCCCGACCGCGCGGGCGGCCATCGGCACCAGCGAATGGCCGGTCATGCCGGGCGAGGTATTCACCTCGAGCAGGTAAGGACGCTCGTCGGCGCGGCGCAGCATCACGTCCACCCGGCCCCAGCCCTCGCAGCCGATCGCGAGGTACGCGCGCAAGGACAGCGCGGCGACCTCGGCGGCGAGCGCCTCGGGCAGCACGGCCGGGCACACGTAGCGCGTGTCGTCGCGGAAGTACTTGTTCTGGTAGTCGTAGTTGCCGGCCGGCGCGATGATCTCGATCACCGGCAGCGCGCGCGCCGCGCTGCCCGAGCCGATCACCGCAATGGTGAGCTCGCGACCGTCGACGAACTCCTCGCAGAGCACGTCGTCGTCGTGGCGACGCGCGATCTCGAACGCCGCCTGTGCCTGGTCTGCCGACACCATCTTGGTGAAGCCGATCGTCGAGCCTTCGCGCGAGGGTTTCACCGCCATCGGCAGGCCGAAGCGCGCCGCCGCGTCGGCCACCTCGGTCGCGCTGTGCGCCAGCGCGAACGCCGGCGTTGGCAGGCCGTGGGTCGTCCAGATGCGCTTCGTGCACGCCTTGTCCATTCCGATCGCCGAGGCCATCACCCCGCTGCCGGTGTACGGGATGCCGAGCAGCTCCAGCGCGCCCTGCACGGTGCCGTCCTCGCCATACCGCCCGTGCAGCGCGATGAACGCGCGAGCGAAGCCATCGCGCACCAGTTCATCGAGTGCACGCTCGGCCGGATCGAAGGCGTGCGCATCGACGCCACGGCTGCGCAGCGCGGCCAGCACGCCGGCGCCCGACATCATCGAGACCTCGCGCTCGGCTGAGCGCCCGCCGTACAGCACCGCGACCTTGCCGAGCTTCGCGGGATCGGGCAGCGATCGCGCTTCAGGTTTCACCGGCCGCCTCCTTCACCTGCTGGGGCACGGCGCCGATCGACCCCGCGCCCATCGTGATCACGACGTCGCCGTCGCGCGCCGCGTCGAGGATCGCCGCGGGCAGCGCGCCGATCTCGTCGACGAACACCGGCTCGACCTTGCCCGCCACGCGCACCGCCCGGGCGAGCGAGCGCCCGTCGGCAGCGATGATCGACGCCTCGCCCGCCGGATACACGTCGGCGAGCAGCAGCACGTCGGGCGTCGACAGCACGCGCACGAAGTCCTCGAACAGGTCGCGGGTGCGCGTATAGCGATGCGGCTGGAAGGCGAGCACCAGGCGCCGGCCGGGGAACGCGCCGCGCGCCGCCGCCAGCGTGGCTTCCATTTCGGCGGGGTGGTGGCCGTAATCGTCGACCAGCGTGAAGCGGCCACCGCCGTTGGCCGCACGCACCGGGATCTCGCCATAACGCTGGAACCTCCGGCCCACGCCGTGAAACTCGGCCAGCGCGGAGACGATCGCCGCATCGGCCACGCCGAGTTCGTCGGCCACCGCGATCGCAGCCAGCGCGTTGCGCACGTTGTGCAGCCCCGGCGCGTTGAGCACCAGCGGCAGCGGCTCGGCATCCTCGCGCACCAGCGTGAAGCGCATCCGTGCGCCCTCGGCGACCACCTCGGTTGCGCGGAACTGCGCCTCCTCGGCCAGGCCGTAGCTGAGCACCGGCTTGGAGACGAACGGCAGGATCTCGCGCACATGCAGGTCGTCGATGCACAGCACCGCCGTACCGTAGAACGGCAGGCGCTGGGTGAAGTCGACGAACGCCTGGCGCAGGCGGGCAAAGTCGTGCCCGTAGCTCTCCATGTGGTCTGCATCGATGTTGGTGATGACTGCGATCATCGGCGACAGGTTCAGGAACGACCCGTCCGACTCGTCGGCCTCGACCACGATGTATTCGCCGCTGCCCAGGCGCGCGTTGGCGCCGGCGCTGATCAGCCGGCCGCCGATCACGAAGGTCGGATCGAGCCCGCCCGCGGCGAGCACCGACGCGACCAGGCTGGTGGTAGTGGTCTTGCCGTGGGTGCCGGCGATCGCGATTCCGTACTTGAGCTTCATCAGCTCGGCCAGCATCGTCGCGCGCGGCACCACCGGCACGCGCCGGTTGCGCGCCGCGATCACCTCGGGGTTGTCGCCACGCACCGCAGTCGAGGTGACCACGCAATCGGCCCCTTCGATATGGGCCGCGTCGTGGCCGAGGGTGACCGTCGCGCCCAGCGCGTCGAGCCTGCGGGTAGCCGGACCCGCGGCGACGTCGGAGCCGCTGACGCGGTAGCCGAGGTTCAGAAGCACCTCGGCGATGCCGCTCATGCCCGAGCCGCCGATGCCCACGAAGTGCACGTGCTTGACCTTGTGCTTCATGAGGTTCGCGCCACCTCTTCGCAGGCGTCGGCCACGCGCCGCGCGGCCTCGGGCCGGGCGAGCGAGCGCGCCCGCGCCGCCATCGCCGCGAGCGCCGGGCGGTCGACGCCTTCGAACAACGCGGCCAGCCGCTCCGGGCTGAGCCCGGATTGCGGCAGCAGCACTGCCGCTTCGTGTTCGGACAGGAAGCGGGCATTGCCGGTCTGGTGATCGTCGACCGCGTGCGGATACGGAACCAGCACGCTGGCGACCCCGATCGCCGCGATCTCGGCCACCGTCATCGCGCCCGCGCGGCATACCAGCAGGTCGGCCTGCCCGTAGGCAGCGGCCATGTCGTCGATGAATTCGAGCACCGTCGCCTCGACGCCGAGCCCCCGATAGCGCGCCTCGAGCGCCTCGCGCCGGCCGCGCCCGCTCTGGTGCACCACCTGCGGACGCGATTGCGCGGGCATCAGCGCGAGCGCCTGCGGCACCGCGTCGTTGAGCGCCTGCGCGCCCAGGCTGCCGCCGACCACCAGCAGCCGCAGCGGACCGGTTCGGCCCGCATAGCGGGCCTGCGGCGCCTCGCCGCCCAGCATCGCGGCGCGCAACGGGTTGCCGGTGCACCGGGCGCCGGGCAGCGTGCCCGGAAACGCCTCGAGCACCCGGTCGGCCACGCGCGCGAGCAGCCGGTTGGTGAGCCCGGCCACCGAATTCTGTTCGTGCACCACCAGCGGCCGGCGCAGCAGCGAGGCCATCATGCCGCCCGGGAACGCAACGTAGCCGCCCATGCCCAGTACCACTGCGGGCCGCGTCGCCCGCAGCGCGCGGATGCTGTCGCGAAACGCCGCGAGCAGGCGCAGCGGCAGCAGCAGCTTGGTCGCCAGGCCCTTGCCGCGCACGCCTCCCATGCGCACCCACTGCATCGCGATGCCGTGCTTCGGCACCAGTGTCGACTCCATGCCCGACGGATTGCCGAGCCAGACGACGCGCCAGTCGCGTGCGCGCATCTCGGCGGCCACGGCGAGTCCTGGCATCACGTGACCGCCGGTGCCGCCCGCCATGATCATGATGGTGCGCCCGTTCACGCCGCACCCCGCATCAGTTGCCTGTTCTCGTAGTCCACGCGCAGCAGGACGGCGATCGCCACGCAGTTGACCAGGATGCCGCTGCCGCCGTAGCTCATCAGCGGCAGCGTCAGGCCCTTGGTGGGCAGCAGGCCGGTGTTCACCCCCATGTTGATGAACGCCTGGAACCCGATCCAAAGTCCGATGCCCTTGGCCACCAGTCCGGCAAACGTGCGGTCGAGCTTGATCGACTGCCGGCCGATCTCGAAAGCGCGCCGCGTCAGCCAGAAGAACAGCGCGACGATGACGATCACGCCGGCCAACCCGATCTCCTCGCCGATCACCGCGAGCAGGAAATCGGTGTGCGCCTCGGGCAGGTAGTGCAGCTTCTCGACCGAACCGCCGAGGCCGACGCCGAACAGTTCGCCGCGGCCGAACGCGATCAGCGAATGCGACAGCTGGTAGCCCTTGCCGAGCGTGTTGGCCTCGTCGAACGGATCGAGGTAGGCGAAGATGCGCTCGCGCCTCCACGGCGAGAGCCAGATCAGCAGAGAGAACGTGGTGCCGGCGATCACGACCAGCGCCGCGAACAGCCTGCCGTCGACGCCGCCGAGGAAGAGCAGCCCCATCGCGATCGCCGCGATCACCACGAACGCGCCCATGTCGGGCTCGAGCAGCAGCAGCAACCCCACCAGCGCGACCGCGGCGCCCATCGGCAGGAAGCCCTTGCGCACGCTTTGCATCGAGTCCTGCTTGCGCACGGTGTAGTCGGCCGCGTAGAGCACGACGAACAGCTTCATCAGCTCGGACGGCTGCAGGTTGAAGACGTACAGCGACAGCCAGCGGCGCGCACCGTAGACCGACTTGCCGACGCCGGGGATCAGCACGATCACCAGCAGCACGAGGCCCGCGAGGAACATCCACTTCGACCAGGCTTGCCATTGGCGCACCGGAACCGCGAACGCCACCAGTGCGGCGGCCACGCCGAGCAGCAGCGCCATGAGGTGGCGCACCAGGAAATGGGTCGGTGCGTAGTTGGCGAAGCGCGGCGAATCGGGCAACGCGATCGACGCGGAGTAGACCATCACCAGGCCGGTGAGCAGCAGCGCCGCGACGACCCAGAGCATCGCGAAATCGGCGCTCTGCGCGGCGGAGGCCGCTGCCGGGCGCAAAGCGGACCGTCGCAGCAGCGGCTGCGCATCCCGCCGGGCGCGTCCAGGAAGGCGCAGGCTCAGCATCGTGCCTCCATCGCGACGCCTCGCGCCCCGGCAATCCCGCGCACGGCCTGCGCGAACGCCTCGGCGCGGTGAACGTAGCTGCGGAACATGTCCAGGCTCGCGCAGGCCGGCGACAGCAGCACCGCCTCGCCCGGCCCCGCGTCCCCGGCGGCGCGCTCGACCGCCTGCTCGAGGCTCTCGCAATCGACGAGCGGCACGGAGGTGGCCTGTAGCGCAGCGCGCAGCAGCGGCGCGTCGCGGCCAATCAGGTAGACCGCGGCGGCGTGCTTGCGCACCGGCTCGGCCAGCGGCGCGAAGTCCTGGCCCTTGCCATCGCCGCCCGCGATCAGCCGGTAGCGGCGACCCAGGCCGCGCAGCGCAGCGATCGTCGCGCCGACGTTCGTGCCCTTGCTGTCGTCGTAGTACTCGACGCCGTCGATCACGGCCAGCAACTGGCAGCGATGGGGCTCGCCGGCGTAGTCGCGCAGCGCATGCAGCATCTTCGCCATCGGCACGCCGATCGCGCTGCACAGCGCGACGGCCGCGAGCGCGTTGAGCTGGTTGTGCAAGCCGCGGATGCGCAGCGCGTCGGCCGGCATCAGCCGCCGCAGGGTGAATTCGGCGGGCTCGCGGCGACGGCGGCCCGCGGGGACGTCGTCGTCGGCGACGGCCTGTGCGAGCCACACGAGCGCGCCATCGCGCACCAGGCCGAAGTCGCCGGCCGCCTGCGGCGCGTCGACGCCGAAGGTGATCGGCAGCGGCGCGCCGGTGCGCGACTCGCCGGCGTCGGCGCGAGCGTCGCCTGCGCGACGGGCGGGTCGCTGCGCTTCGGCTCGCCGCGCCGCGGCGTCCGCGTTGCGGACGGCCGGAGTCGCGGCTGCGCGGCGCGGCACGGTGGCCCCGTCGCTGCGGTCGAAGACCGCGACCGTGGACGGACCGTAGATACGCTGCTTGGCGGCGACGTAGCTGTCCATCGACGCATGCCAGTCGAGATGGTCCTCGCTCACGTTCAGGATCGCCGCCGCGTCGGGCGCGAAGCCCTGCGCCAGCGCCAGCTGGAAGCTCGACAGCTCGAGCACCCAGGCCTGCGGCAGCGCGTCGGCGTCGATGGCCGCACCAAGCGCGTCGAGCATCGCCGGACGGATGTTTCCGGCGGCAACGGTCTGCAGGCCGGCGCCGCGGCACAGGTGAGCCGCCAGCGCGACGGTGGTCGTCTTGCCGTTGGTGCCGGTCACCGCGATCACTTTCGGCCGGTAGCCCGATTCGCGCAGGTCGGCGAGCGCCTGCGCGAACAACTCCAACTCCCCCGCCACCGCGACGCCGCGCTCGCGCGCCAGCGCGTGAAAGCGCGCCGACTCGCCGCGCTCGATCGACAGGCCGGGACTCCACGCGACGAGGTCGACGCCGTCGAGCCAGCGCTCGCTCCAGGCCGGACCGGTCGCGTATTCGATCGCCCCCGCCTGCTCGCGCAACGACTGCAGCTGCGGCAGGTCGGCGCCGTCGGCGCTGCGCGTGTCGGCCACCCGCACGCGCGCGCCCTGGCGCGCAGCCCAGCGCGCCATCGCGACCCCCGAGTCGCCCAGGCCCAGCACGAGCACCTGCCGTCCCTTCAGGTCGAACAGGTGAAGCTGCGCGGTGTCGAAGGCCTGGCTCATCGCAGCTTCAGCGTGGACAGGCCGAACAGCACCAGCATCATCGTCACGATCCAGAAGCGGACGACGACCTGGCTCTCCTTGGCTCCGCCGACCTCGAAGTGATGGTGCAGCGGCGCCATCCGGAAGATGCGCCGGCCTTCGCCGTAGCGCCGCTTCGTGTACTTGAAGTAGCCGACCTGGATCATCACCGACAGCGTCTCGACGACGAAGACGCCACCCATGATGAACAGCACGATCTCCTGGCGCACGACGACCGCGATCGTGCCGAGCGCCGCGCCGAGCGCGAGCGCGCCCACGTCGCCCATGAACACCTGCGCGGGGTACGCGTTGTACCAGAGGAACGCCAGGCCGGCCCCGGCGATCGCTGCGCAGAACACGGTGAGCTCGCCGGCGCCCGGAATGTGCGGAATCAGCAGGTATCGGGCGAACACCGCGTTGCCCGCCGCATAGGCGAAGATCCCCAGCGCCGAGCCCACCAGCACCGCCGGCATGATCGCCAACCCGTCGGCGCCGTCGGTGAGGTTGACCGCATTGCTCGAACCCACGATCGCCAGGTAGGTCAGCACGATGAAGCCCGATACGCCGAGCGGATAGGCGACCTGCTTGAAGAACGGCACGATCAGGTCGGCCTGCGCCGGCAGACCGGTGCGAAAGCCGCCGAGCACCCAGTCGGAGAACAGCGCCCACGCCTGCTCGTTCGACTGCGCGGGCACGGCGAAGGCGAGCGCAATCGCGGCGACCAGCCCGATCGCCGATTGCCAGAAGTACTTCTCCCTGGCCGACATCCCCTTCGGGTCGCGGTGCACGACCTTGCGATAGTCGTCGATCCAGCCGATCCAGCCGAAGCCGAGCGTCACCGCCAGCACGATCCAGATGAACCGGTTCGACAGGTCGGCCCACAGCAGCGTGGCAGTGCCGATCGAGATCAGGATCAGCGCCCCGCCCATGGTCGGCGTGCCCGACTTCACCAGGTGCGTCTGCGGGCCGTCGCTGCGAACCGCCTGGCCGATCTTCATCGCGGTCAGCTTGCGGATCAGCGCGGGGCCGAACATCAGGCCGATCGCGAGCGCCGTGAGCGTCGCGAGCACCGCGCGCAGCGTGATGTAGCCGAACACCGAGAACGCGCGGATGTCCTTCGCCAGCCACTGCGTGAGCTCGAGCAGCATCAGTGCCGCTCCCCGGGCGGCGTACCGCCGAGCGCCGCGACCACCCGCTCCATCTTCATGAAGCGCGAGCCCTTGACCAGCACCGTGACGCCCGCCTCGCACAGCCCGCGCGCGCGCTCCACCAGCGCGTCGATCGCGTCGAAGTGCTCGCCGCCGTCCCCGAATGCCGCGACGCTGTCACGCGTGGCTTCGCCCAGCGCGAGCAGGTGCCCTACACCACGCTCGCGCGCCCAGGCGCCGACCTCGCGGTGGTACAGCGTACCGTGCTCGCCGATTTCTCCCATGTCGCCCAGCACGAGGACGCGGCGCCCCTCGCAAGCCGCCAGCGCGTCGATCGCCGCGCGCACCGAATCCGGGTTCGCGTTGTAGCTGTCGTCGATCAGCGCGGCGCCGTTCGCGCCACGCAGCCGTGCCAGCCTGCCCATCGGCGGATGAAAACGAACCAGTCCCGCGGCGATCGCCTCGGCATCGATGCCCAGCGCATGCGCACAGGCCGCCGCCGCCAGCGCGTTGCGCACGTTGTGCGCGCCGTCGATCGCCAGGCGGACTTCGACCCTCCGGCCCGCGACCTCCAGCGCAAAGCCGTCCGGGCGCGCATCGGGCGCCGCGCGCACCGGGTAGCGCGCGACGGCGCCGGCATCGAGGCCGAACTCGACGCGGCGACGCGTGCCCGCGAATTCGCGCCACAGCGGCGCCTGCGAATCGTCGCCGGGGTAGACGGCGACGCCGTCGTCGCCGAGCGCCGCGATCGAGGCGCCGTTCTCTCGTGCCGAGCCCTCGACCCCCTGCAGGAACTCCTGGTGCTCGCGCTGCGCGTTGTTCACCAGCGCGACGGTGGGCCGCGCCACCGAGGCCAGCCACGCGATCTCGCCCGGGTGGTTGGTACCGATCTCGATGACCGCCGCGCGATGTGCGTCGCGCAACCGCAGCAGGGTCAGCGGCACGCCGACGTCGTTGTTGAGGTTGCCGCGGGTGGCCAGCCGGTGCGCCTCGCCGAAGTGCTCCGCCAGGATCGCCGAGACCATCTCCTTCACCGTGGTCTTGCCATTGGCGCCGGCCACCGTGACCAGCGGCAACTCGAAGCGGCTGCGCCAGCCTCGCGCGATCTCGCCGAGCGCGCGCCGGCTGTCGGCGACGCGGATCGCCGGCACGCGGATGCCGGAGACCCAGCGCTCGAAGACGATCGCCGCCGCGCCTTCGGCCTGCGCCCGCCCGAGGAACTCGTGCGCGTCGAAGCGCTCGCCGCGCAGCGCGACGAACAGGTCGCCCGCCGCGATGCTGCGCGTATCGGTGGACACGCCGCCGATGCGGGTGCTTCCATCGCCGTACAGGTATCCCGCCGAGAGCCAGCCCAGCGCCTGGCGCAGATCAAACACGTACCGTCTCCAGGCGCTGCCTCAGGCAACGGCGGGCCACCTCGACGTCGGAGAACGGCAGGCGCCGGCCCTCGATCTCCTGCCAGGTCTCGTGACCCTTGCCGGCGATCAGCACCACGTCGTCGACGCCAGCGCTGCCGATCGTGCTGCGAATCGCGGCTTCGCGATCGAGCTCGGTGAGCCACGGCTCGCGCGTGAACCCGGCGCGGATGTCCGACGCGATCCGGAACGGCGTCTCGCTGCGCGGGTTGTCGCTGGTAACCACGACGCGGTCGGCGAAGCGCTCGGCCACCATGCCCATGATCGGGCGCTTGCCGGTGTCGCGATCGCCGCCCGCACCGAATACGCACCATAGCGTGCCGCCGCGCGCGTCGGCGATCGGCCTCAGCGCCTGCAGCACGTTGAGCAGCGCGTCGGGCGAGTGCGCGTAGTCGACCACGACCAGCGGGCCGCCGTCGACGACGACCTGCTCCATGCGGCCGGGCAGCGGCCGAAGTGCCTCGAGCCGTCGCATCGAGTCCTCGAAGCCGTCACCGAGGCTGAGCCAGGTCGCGGCGACCGCCATCGCGTTGACCACGTTGAATTCGCCGATCAGGCGCAGCCGCAGCTGCGCGCGGCCCCAGTCGCCGCCCACCGACACCTGCGTGCCGTCGCGCTCCTCGACGATCCGGTAGGCCGACAGCTTGCGGCGCGCGCGCCAGCCGTGCTCGCCGGGCAGCTGCCCGAACGCCACCGTCTGCACCGTGTCGGACAGACCCTCCAGGATCCGCGATGCGACCGGGTCGTCGCCGTTGACGATCGCGGTGCGCAGTCCCTCCCAGCCGAACAGCCGGCGCTTGGCCTCCAGGTAGGCTTCCTCGGTGCCGTGGTAGTCGAGGTGATCGCGGGAAAAATTGGTGAACACCGCGGTGCCGATGCGCGTGCCGTCGAGGCGCCCCTGGTGCAGGCCGATCGACGAGGCCTCCATCGCGACCACTTCGACGCCCGCTTCGACGAAGCCGGCGAGCATTCGTTGCAGCGCGACCGCGTCGGGGGTGGTGAGGCCGAAGGAGTCGAGCGTCACGGCCGAATCGTCGGCCGGCACGATGCCACTTCCCAGCGTGCCGATCACCGCGGCGCGACGGCCCGCTTTGGCCAGTCCGCGGGCGATCCACTGCGTGCAGCTGGTCTTGCCGTTGGTACCCGTCACGGCGACGACTTCGAGTTGCTCGCTCGGCCGGCCGTAGTACTCGGCCGCGATCGGCCCGACCAGCTGCCTGAGCTGCGGCACCTCCCGGCTCGCGACCGATCCCGTCTCGACTTGCGCACCGCTTTCGTAGATCACCGCTGCCGCGCCGCGTCCGATTGCCTGGCCGATGAAGTCGCGACCGTCGTGACTCGCGCCGCGCCAGGCGACAAAACCGTCGCCGGGGCGCACCGCGCGGCTGTCGGCCACCAGCGCGGCGCCCGGCGCGAGCGCCTCGCGCAGCCATTGTCCGAGCGAAGCGGCAAGCGCCGCCTGCTGCCCGGTCTGTTCGGTCACATGCTCTCCTTCACGGCTGGCCCGGGCACGGCCAGTTGTGCCATCGGGGCGTCGGGCGGCACGCGCAGCGTGCGCAGCGAGTCGCCGGCGATCCGGGCGAACACCGGCGCCGCCACCAGCCCACCGTAATATTTTCCGGCAGCCGGCTCGTCGACCATGACCGCGACGATCACCCGCGGGTCGGAGGCCGGCGCGAAGCCGACGAACGAGGCCAGGTACTTGTTCACGTACTTGCCGCCGTCGCGCTTGTGCGCGGTGCCGGTCTTGCCGGCGACACGGTATCCGGCAATCTGGGCCTGTGGCGCGGTGCCGCCGGGGCCGGCGGCCATTTCCAGCATGTGCCTGACCGAGCGAGCGGTCTTCGTCGCGATCACGCGCTGGCCGGCCGGCTGTTCGTCGACCTTGAACATCGACAGCGGCAGCAGTTCGCCGTCGTTGGCGAACACGGTATAGGCGCGCGCCAGCTGCAGCAGCGACACCGACAGCCCGTAGCCGTAGGACATCGTCGCCTGCTCGATCGGCCGCCAGCTCTTGTACGGCCTCACGCGCCCGGCGACGGCGCCGGGAAAGCCGATCCTCGGCGCCTGCCCGAAGCCGAGCTCGGCGTACATCTCCCACATCTTCTGGGCCGGCATGCCCAGCGCGATCTTCGCGGTACCCACGTTCGACGACTTCTGCACCACCTGCTCGACGGTGAGCGGTCCGTAAGCGTGGGCGTCGCCGATCGTGTTCGGCCCGATCGTCAGCCGGCCGGGCGCGGTCTGGATCACCGTCGACGGGGTCACCTCGCCGAGTTCGAGCGCCAGCGCGATGGTGAACGGCTTCATCGTCGAGCCCGGCTCGAAGGTGTCGGTGATCGCGCGGTTGCGCAGCTGCGCTCCCGAGAGCTGGCCGCGCTGGTTCGGGTTGTAGGTCGGCCAGTTCGCGAGCGCGAGCACTTCGCCGCTGCGCGCATCGATCACCACCGCCGCGCCCGCCTTCGCCTTGTTCGACTGCACCGCCTCGCGCAGCGCGTCGAAGGCGAGGAACTGGATCTTGCTGTCGATCGACAGCGCGAGATCACGCCCGTTGTGCGGCTCGCGTACCGCGCCGACGTCCTCGATCACGCGCCCGAGGCGATCGCGAATCACGCGGCGGCTTCCGGCCCGTCCGGCCAGCTCGGGGTTGCGCGCGAGCTCGACCCCCTCCTGTCCGACGTCCTCGACGTTGGTGAAGCCCACGACGTGGGCGAAGGTTTCGCCCTGGGGGTAGTAGCGCTTGTATTCGCGCTGCTGGTGGATGCCGGGAATCTGCAGCGCCGCGACCTGTTCGGCCACTGCGGCGTCGACCTGCCGCTTCAGGTAGACGAAGCTGCGATCCTCTTCGGCGAGCTTGCGGCGCAGCTCGCGCTCACCGATGTCGAGCAGCTTCCCAAGCGAGGCGAGTTGTCGCGGAGTGGCGTCGACGTGCTCGGGAATCGCCCAGACCGCGCGCGCCGGCAGGCTCGACGCGAGCACCACGCCGTTGCGGTCGAAGATCTTGCCGCGCGAGGCCGGCAGCTCGATCGTCTTCGCGTAGCGCATTTCGCCCTGCTTCTGCAGAAAGTTCTGCGAGAACACCTGCAGCCAGACCGCCCGGGCCGCGAGGGCGACGAATGCGAGCGCCACCGTCAGCATCAGCACCTGGGAGCGCCAGGCAGGCAGCTTCACCCGCAGCAGCGGGTTCGATGCGAACGGAACGTTGCGGCTCGAGCGGCGGCTCATCGATGCGCTCCCGCCGGCCTGGCGCGCGAGCCCGGCTTGCCGGTCGCGGCCGCGAGGTCCGGCAGCGGCGTGCCCAGCCGCACCGTGCGCTCGACCGGGTCGACGACCAGGTGCAGCGTGCGATCGGCCGATACCGACTGCATCCCCAGCTCGCGGCGCGCCTTCGTGTCGATCAGCGCGGCCTTGGCGAGCGCGGTCTGCTCGACCTGCAGCTGATTCCAGCCCACTTCGAGCTGGGCCGCCTGCGCCTGCGCGCGCTCGACGTCGACGAACAGCTTTCGCGCACGGTATTGCGAAGTGACCAGGCCGAGGGCACACGCGACCAGCAGGGCCGAGAGGAGGATGTTGGCGCGGGTCATCGTCGTCGCTCCGGTGTTCGTCAGGGCTTCAGGTGCGCTCGGCCACGCGCATCACCGCCGAACGCTCGCGCGGATTGGCCGGTCGCGTGCGGCCCTTCGGTCGCGCCGCGCCCGGCAGCACCCGCGCGATCGCCCGCAGCCGCGGCACCACGTCGTGGCGTGGCGCGCCGGTGACCGGATCGCGCGCGGCGTCGCGTCCGGCCTCGTGCGCAATGAATTGCTTGACCATCCGGTCTTCCAGCGAGTGAAAACTGATGACGACGAGCCGCCCGCCCGGCGCCAGGCGGGCGACCGCCTTGCCGAGGACTACCGCGAGCTCCTCGAGTTCCTGATTGACGTGAATCCGTAGAGCCTGAAAAGTGCGGGTGGCCGGATCCTTGCCCGGCTCCGCCCTGCCCCGACGCCTGACGACGGCCGCCACGAGTGCGGCAAGCTCTCCGGTCGTGCGAAGCGCCTGTTCGCCGGCCTGCCCGCGGCGAGCAACAATCGCCTTTGCAATCTGAACAGCAAACCGTTCTTCCCCATAGTCTTTCACCACCTTCGCGATGTCGTCCTCGGTTGCACGCAGGAGCCACTCGCGTGCGGAGAATCCGTGCGTCGGATCCATCCGCATGTCCAGCGGCCCGTCCTCACGAAAGCTGAAGCCGCGCGCCGGATCGTCCAGCTGCGGCGAGGAAACGCCGAGATCGAGCAGCACCCCGTCGATCCGGTCGAAGCCGTGTGCGTCGAGCACCGCGTCGAGTTCGGAGAAGCGGGCGTGCTCGATCGCGAAGCGCGGATCTCTCCAGGCACTGCCCACCGCGATCGCCTGCGGATCGCGGTCGATCGCGAGCAGTCGCCCGGTCGGCCCGAGCCGCGCGAGGATCGCGCGACTGTGTCCGCCGCGCCCGAAGGTGCCATCGACGTAGCGGCCGTCGGGGCGGATCGCCAGCGCATCGATGGCCTCGTCGAGCAGCACCGGTTGGTGCGCCCAAGGCCCGGCTGCTGTGCTCCCGCGCGGCTCACTGTTCTCTGCCACCGGTCAGAAGTTGAAGTTGGCGATCGCCTCGGGCATGCCGGCGGCGAGCGTCTCGCGCTCCTTCGCCGCCAGCGTCCCGGCGTCCCAGATCTCGAAGTGGCTCCCCATGCCGAGCAGCATCACGTCGCGGTTCAGCGACACGGCCGAGCGCAGTTCGGGCGAGATCAGGATGCGGCCCGTGGCGTCCATGTCGACGTCGATCGCGTTGCCGAGGAAGATGCGCGCCCAGGCGCGGGCGGCGATCGGCATGGCCGCGAGCCGCTCGCGATGCACCTCCCAGACCGGGCGCGGGAACATCAGCAAGCAGCCGTCGGGGTGCCGCGTCAATGTGAGCAAGCCCTCACATTGCTTGGAGAGTGCGTCGCGGTGCCGCGTCGGGACCGTCATCCGGCCCTTCGCGTCGAGCAACAGCGCGGAACTCCCCTGGAACATGTCCTTCCGACCCGCCTTCGAAGGGGATCAAAGCCCCCGGCAAGCGGTGGTTTTGTCCCACAAAATTGCACTTTTCTACACGAATCTGCACTGTACGGAAAAGCGATCGGCATGGCAAGTCGGCGGAAAGGATTTTTCCTTGTCGTAACAGACACTTAGCCGCCATTGTTCAAGCCGCCGGCCGAAAGGTCTTTCTGTCGATGAATGAGGGACTTGGCGACGTTATCGCAGGTAATACATGAGATAACGAAGTGGAGCGGGTCTGTAGGCCGGATTCTGTGCGCCGGCGGACCGGCGTGACGATCATTCGTCTGGGCGGCCGGTTACCCGGCCGCTCGAGCCATCTACCCGCACGCTCGGGCGGGCCGCCCTGTGCGGTCCGGGGACCGCGCGCGTGCCTATTCGATGTTGCTCCGGATGGGGTTTGGCGTGCCGGCCGTGTCGCCACGTCCGCGGTGAGCTCTTACCTCACCCTTTCACCCTTGCCGTCGGCGCCGGCGAACCGGACGCCGCTTGGGCGGTGTGCTTTCTGTTCCACTTTCCGTCGCGTTGGGCCTTGCGGCTTGCTGCGCCTGGCCGTTAGCCAGCATCCTGCCCTGTGGAGTCCGGACCTTCCTCCAGCGACGGCGCCTGCGCGCCGCAGCCAGCGATCGTCCGACCCGCTCCAGTGGAGATTCTACCGCGACGTCGGCCCGGCCTGAAGACCTGCGCGTCGTCGTAGAAGGCCGGCACCGAGTTCGCCGGCCACCAGCCGGGAACACCGAGCAGCGGCAGCGGCGACAGCGTCGACGCGCGCAGCGCCGATGCGTCGAGCGTCGCCCTCGCGGCCGCATCGAACGCATCGCCGTCGAGTGTGCCGATCGCCGTGCCCGCCGGCGCTTCGACGATCCAGGCATGGGCGCACAGTGCCTTGTACGGCGCGAGCAGCTTCTCGCCGAGGCCGTGCCCGAGCAACCGCACCCGCGCTGCCGCGAGGAAGCGCGGGCGGCCGTCGACGAACAGCGCGCGCCAGTCGAAGCGGCGCAGCGCATCGGCCAGCGCCGGATCGTTGCAGACGAAGAGCACCCCGCTCTCGTCGAGGATCGTGGCGGCGTCACGCAGGGCTCCGCGCCGCGAGAGCGCCGTCTCCTGCGCCGTCTCCTGCGCCGCGATCGCGTCCGATTGCAGCCGGTTCAGCCGCGCCTTGGTGCGCGGCCACGCGAGCCAGGCCAGCGCGTTGAACCAGTCGTGCAGCATCCCTGCGCCGCTCGCGCGCGTGGGTACCATTCCGTGCTCGCGAACCACGCGCTCGTACGCGCCCGGCGGAGCCGTCCGCGCATCGGCGAAACGCAACGGCAGGCCGTCCTCGGTGCGCAGCCCGCGGACTTCGGCGAACCGGTTCAGCAGGTCGAGGTCGATGCGCCCGGATGCGCGCGGATCGCTGCGCATCATCCACGGACGGAACGGCTCGAACCACGGCATGTCCTGCGCGCCGGTGTCGCGTCCGGCCGTGTCGGCACCGCTCAGGCCGGTTCGCGCACCAGCTTCCACGACAGCGTCTCGCCGCCCGCCAGCGGCACGATCCGGTCGTTGCCGAACGGCAGCGACTGCGGGATCGTCCAGGTCTCGCGCCGCAAGGCGATGCGCGCGGCGTTGCGCGGCAGCCGGTAGAAATCGGGGCCGTTGAAGCTCGCGAACGCCTCGAGACGGTCGAGCGCACCCATCTGCTCGAACGCGGTCGCATAGAGCTCGATCGCGTGCGGCGCGGTGTAGCAGCCGGCGCAGGCGGCCGCGTGTTCCTTCAGCCGCGCAGCGTGCGGTGCGCTGTCGGTGCCGAGGAAGAAGCGCGCGTTGCCGCTGGTGGCCGCCTCGAGCAGCGCGCGCCGGTGCTCTTCGCGCTTGAGCACCGGCAGGCAGTACCAGTGCGGGCGCAGGCCGCCCGCGAAGATCGCGTTGCGGTTGTACAGCAGGTGATGCGCGGTGATCGTCGCGGCGAGCGTGTCGCCGGCCTGTGCGACGTACTGCGCAGCCTGGCGCGTGGTGATGTGCTCGAACACGATGCGCAAGCCGGGGAAGTCGCGCCGAAGTGGCTCGAGCACCGTGTCGATGAACACCGCTTCGCGGTCGAACACGTCGACCTGCGCATCGGTCACCTCGCCGTGCACCAGCAGCGGCATGCCACAGCGCTGCATCGCTTCGAGCACGGGCCGGGTGCGCCTGAGGTCGGTGACGCCGGCCTCCGAGTTCGTCGTCGCCCCGGCCGGATACAGCTTCACCGCCACGACGCGGCCGTCCTCGCGAGCGCGCCCGATTTCGTCGGGCGAGGTGAGATCGGTCAGGTACAGCGTCATCAGCGGTTCGAAATCGGCGCCGGGGGGCAGCGCGTCGACGATGCGCTGTCGGTACGCGAGGGCCTGCTCGACCGTGGCCACCGGCGGGCGCAAATTCGGCATCACGATCGCGCGCGCGACTTGCGCCGCGCTCGCGCCCACCACTGCGCGCAGCGCCTCGCCGTCGCGCAGGTGCAGGTGCCAGTCATCAGGGCGGGTGAGCGAGATCGAGTCCACGTACGGCTCCAGTCCTTCGGCAGTCGGCCTCAGTCGGCGCGCGGCGGCATCAGCAGCAGCGCGCGGAAATCGTTGACGTTGGTGCGCGTGGGCCCGGTCGTGACCAGGTCGCCGAGCGCGTCGAAGAATCCCCAGGCGTCGTTGTCATCGAGCAGCGCGCGCGCGTCGAGGCCGGCCGCCGCGGCCCGCGCCATCGTGTCGGGCGCCACGACCGCGCCGGCGTTGCTCTCGGAGCCGTCGATCCCGTCGGTGTCGGCCGCGATCGCCCACGCGCCGGGCACGCCGTCGAGTTCGCGCGCCAGCGCGAGCAGGAACTCGGTGCAGCGCCCGCCCCGGCCGCGGCCGCGGATCGTCACCGTGCACTCGCCGCCCGAGATCAGCGCCACCGGGCGGGCGAACGGCTGGTCGTAGCGGACGATCTCGCGTGCGATCGCGGCCATCACCTGCGCGACATCGCGCGCCTCGCCGGTCACCGTGTCGCCGAGGACCACCGGCCGGATGCCGGCCTGCGCGAACAGCGCAGCGGCCGCTTCCAGGCTGCGGTGCGCGGTGGCCACCATGCGCGCTTCGACCCGCGCGAACAGGGGATTCCCCGGCTTGGGCGTCTCGTCGACTTCGCCGTGTGCGCCGCGCTCGAGATGCCGGCGCACACTCGCGGGCGCATCCACGCGCCAGCGCGCGAGGATCGCCAGCGCATCGGCATAGGTGGCGGGATCGGGCGAACAAGGGCCGCTGGCGATCGAGGATGGATCGTCGCCCGCGACGTCGGAGATCATCAGCGCGAGCACGCGCGCCCGGGTGCGCTGCGCCAGGCGCCCGCCCTGGATCCGCGACAGGTGCTTGCGCACCACGTTCATCTCCTGGATCGGCGCGCCGCTGGCGAGCAGCGCCTGCGTCACCGCCTTCAGGTCGGCCATCGGCACCGCATCGACCGGCAGCGCGAGCAGGCTCGAGCCGCCACCCGACACCAGCGCGAGCAGCAGGTCCTCCTCGCCCAGCGCCTCGGCACTTTCGAGGATCCGCGCGGCGGCCCGTTCGCCGGCGGCATCGGGGACCGGATGCCCGGCCTCCACCACCTCGATGCGCCGGCACTGCAGGCCGTGCGCGTAGCGGGTGACCACCAGTCCCTCGAGCGGCGCGTCGGACGGCCAGTGCCGCTCGACCGCCATCGCCATGCTGGCAGCCGCCTTGCCCGCGCCCACTGCCAGCGTGCGGCGCACCCGCGCGATCTCCGCGCGATCGGGAAGTGCCGGCGCGAGCACGCGCAGCGGGTCGGCCGCGGCGACCGCGGCATGAAAGGAGTCGACGAGGAGCCGGCGCGCATCCATGGCGCGGCGACTTTACCGCACTCGGCTCATGCCGCCTGCTCGAGCGCCTCGGCGACTGCGCGGCCGACCTCGACCGTGGAGGCCTGGCCGCCCATGTCCCGGGTGCGCGGGCCGTTCGCGGTGACCCGCTCGATCGCCGCCAGGATCGCATCGTGTGCCTGCGGATGGCCCAGGTGCTCGAGCATCATCGCGCCACACCAGATCTGGCCGATCGGATTCGCGATTCCCTGCCCCGCGATGTCCGGCGCCGAGCCGTGCACCGGCTCGAACAGTGACGGAAACCTGCGCTCCGGATTGATGTTGGCCGAAGGCGCGATGCCGATCGTGCCGGTGCAGGCGGGCCCGAGGTCGGACAGGATGTCGCCGAACAGGTTGCTCGCCACCACCACGTCGAACCACTGCGGATTGCGCACGAAATGCGCGGTCAGGATGTCGATGTGGAACTTGTCGACCCGGACGTCCGGATACTGCGTCTGCATCTCGGCGACGCGTTCGTCCCAGTACGGCATCGAGATGAAGATGCCGTTCGACTTGGTCGCGGAGGTGAGGTGCCGCGCCGGGCGTCGGCGTGCCAGCTCGAATGCGTAGCGCAGCACCCGGTCGACGCCGGTGCGCGTGAAGATCGACTCCTGCAGCACGAACTCGCGCTCGGTGCCGGCAAACATCCTGCCTCCGACCGACGAGTACTCGCCCTCGGTGTTCTCGCGCACCACGTAGAAATCGATGTCGCCGGGCTTGCGGCCGGCCAGCGGGCAAGGCACGCCCGGCATCAGCCGGACCGGCCGCAGGTTGATGTACTGGTCGAACTCGCGCCGGAAGAGCAGCAGCGAGCCCCAGAGCGACACGTGGTCGGGCACCGTCGCCGGCCAGCCCACCGCGCCGTAATAGATCGCGTCGTGGCCGCCGATGCGCTCCTTCCAGTCGTCGGGCATCATCGCGCCATGCCTGGCGTAGTAGTCGCAACTGGCGAAGTCGAAATGGTCGAACTTCAGGTCGATGCCGTATTTGCGCGCCGCCGCCTCGAGCACGCGCACGCCCTCGGGCATCACCTCCTTGCCGATCCCGTCGCCGGGTATCACCGCGATCCGGTGCGTGGCCATCCGATCCTCCCGCCGCCAATGGCGGCCGCAATGATCGCACAGCGCAGAGCGGTCGCGGCGGCGCGCCGCCGGTCAACCCCGCCGGCCGCCCGGCGTTAGGCAGATCATGGAAAGCACCGAAAGCGCGCCCCTGCTCCGCCCCGCCTGCCGGGCTGTCCGGCGGTCGCGCCGGGGGCTGGCCGTCCTGGCGCTCGCAGTGATCACGGCCTCCGGTTGCGCGACCACCGACACGGTGCGCTACGGCGAAGTCACCGCGATTCCCGGCGCCTATGCGCCGGTGCCCGCGCCGCTGAGCATCGGCGAGATCGTGGCCGAACTGCGCGCTGGCCGCCTGTCGGCCGACCTGGCCGCCGCCATCCGCGAGCGCGGCCTGCTCGCGCCAGCCCGCGGCGCCGACATCGACCTGCTTCTGCGCGAAGGCGCGAGCAGCGAGGTGGTCGACGCGGTCCGCGACGAGTCCGATGAGATGCTGAAGGCGGCGCCTCCCCCGGCGGGAGTCGTCGTCGCGCCGCCAGTCACCGTCGTGCCCGGCTACTACTACGACTACGGCTGGTATCCGTGGATGCCGATGACCTTCGGCCTGTGGTGGTACGGCGGCTACGACCACCATCATCATCGCCCCCCCGCGCCGGGCGCCGGTCCTCACCGGCCCCCACCGCCGGGTACGCGGCCGCCGCCAGGTGCGCGGCCGCCGCCGTCGCCGCGCGCGCCGCCGTCGCCGCGCGCGCCCGACGCGTTCAGGCCCTCGCGCTGAGCTTCACCACGCCGTCTCGCGCGTCCGGTCCGTCGCCGGCCTCGTCGCCCGTCTCCCCGGCATCCTCGAGCCGACCGCCGGCAAGCGTCGCGTCGTCGGCCTGCTGCATCGCCCAGAGTCGCGAATATTCGCCGCCCGAGCGCAGCAGCGACTCGTGGTTGCCGCGCTCGACCACGCGCCCGCCCGACATCACCAGGATCTGGTCGGCATCGACGATCGTCGACAGCCGGTGCGCGATCACCAGCGTGGTGCGGTCGACCGCGACGCGCCGCAGCGCGTCCTGGATCGCCTGTTCGTTGCGGCTGTCGAGCGCCGACGTCGCCTCGTCGAGGATCAGGATCGGCGGATCCTTCAGCAGCGTGCGCGCGATCGCCACCCGCTGCTTCTCGCCGCCCGAGAGTTTGAGCCCGCGCTCGCCGACGTTGCTGTCGTAGCCCTGCGGCAGCGCCGAGATGAAGTCGTGCAGCTGCGCGGCGCGCGCAGCCGCCTCGATCTCCGGCTGGCTCGCCCCGGGGCGCCCGTAGCCGATGTTGTAGCGGATCGTGTCGTTGAACAGCACCGTGTCCTGCGGAACGATGCCGATCGCCGCGCGCAGGCTCGCCTGCGTGACCTCGCGCAGGTCCTGGCCGTCGACGGTGATGCGCCCCGACCCGATGTCGTAGAAGCGGTACAGCAGCCGCGCCAGCGTCGACTTGCCCGCGCCGCTGGCGCCGACCACTGCGGTGGTGGTGCCCGCGGTCATCGTGAAATCGACCTCGTGCAGGATCGGGCGCGCCGGATCGTAGGCGAACGAGACGCGCTCGAAGCGGATCAGCGGCGCGCGCCCCCGCTGCAGCGCGAGCGCCGGGGCGCCGGGCGCGTCGGCGACCTCGCGATGCTCGCCCATCAGGCGGAACATCCGTTCCATGTCGGTGAGCGCCTGCTTGATCTCCCGGTACAGCACGCCGAGGAAGTTCAGCGGGACGTACAGCTGGATCATGAACGCGTTGACCAGCACCAGGTCGCCCAGGCTCATCGTGCCCGCGACCACGCCGGCGGTCGCGCGCCAGAGCAGCAACGCCACCGCCGTCGCGATGATCAGGCTCTGGCCGAGGTTGAGCACCGACAGCGAGGTCTGTGCGCGAATGGCCGCGCGCATCCGGGCGACCAGGTTCTCGTTGTAGCGGCGCGCCTCGAATTCCTCGTTGCCGAAGTACTTGACCGTCTCGTAGTTGATCAGCGCGTCGATCGCCCGCGTGTTGGCGCGCGAATCCTGTTCGTTCACCTGCCGCCGGAATTGCGTGCGCCACTCGGTGACCCGCACCGTGTACGCAACATAGAGCACCAGCGCCGCCAGCGCGATCGCCGCGAACGAGGCTTCGTAGTTCACGACCAGGTAGCCGATGACCAGCGCGATCTCGACCAGCGTCGGCAGGATGCTGTAGAGCGTGTACGAGATGAGGCTCGAGATGCCCTGCGAGCCGCGCTCGATGTCGCGCGACATGCCGCCCATCTGGCGCTCGAGGTGAAAACGCAGCGACAGCGACAGCAGGTGCCGGAACACCTGCAGCGTGATCGTGCGCGACGCATCGTGGGTGACGCGCGCGAAGAGCACCTCGCGCAGTTCGGTGAACAGGGTGACGCCCACGCGCAACAGCCCGTAGGCGACCAGCAGGGCCACCGGAACCGCGAGCACGGCGTGCGCATCGCCGGGCTTCAGGTCGAGCGCATCGACGATTCTCTTGAGCACCAGCGGCACGCCGACGTTGGCGAACTTCGCGGCGACCAGGCACGCGAGCGCGAGCCCCACGCGCCAGCGGTAGGCCCACAGGTAGGGCAGAAGGCGCGCGATCGTGTGCCAGTCGCCGCGCACCGCGGAGGTGCCCGGCGCCGGCGGAGCATCGAGAACGGTGGCTCGGCGCATTGTGCGTTTCGCAGGCAAACCGCTATTCTGGGCCCAACTACGTCAATCCGGCCCCACGACCATGGAAACCACGCCGACCACGCTCCCGTCCGGCCGCATCCCCGAGCTCCGCGTGGTGCCCATGCCCGCCGACGCCAACGTCCACGGCGACGTCTTCGGAGGCTGGATCATGGCGCAGGTCGACATGGCCGGCGCGCTGCCGGCGATGCGCCGCGCAAACGGGCGCGTGGCCACGATCGCGGTCAACTCGTTCCTGTTCAAGCACCCGGTGTTCGTCGGCGACGTGCTCAGCTTCTACGCCGACGTGGTGCGCGTGGGACGCACGTCGATTACCGTCTTCGTCGAGGTCTACGCACAGCGCAACCAGTTGATCGACGAGATCGTCAAGGTCACCGAGGCGACGCTCACCTACGTGGCCACCGACGACGAGCGGCGCCCGAGGCCGCTGCCCCCGGGCTGAACCGCCGCGAGCTTCTCAGTCCAGCTTCGCGAAATCCGGCTTGCGCTTGCCGAGGAAGGCGCTGAACGCCTCGCGCGCCGCCGGCGCGGCGAGCATCGCGCGGAACTCCGCGCCCTCCGCGTGCATGCGCTGCACGATCGCGGCGTCCAGCCCCGCCTTCATCAGCCGCTTGGTGGCCCGCAGCGACGAGGCAGGCAGGCGCGCGAGCTTGCCGGCCTGGGCGAGCGCGTGATCGACCACCTCGGCCGCCGGCAGCACCTTGTTCACCAGCCCCATCTCGCGCGCCTCCTCGGCGCCGAAGGGTTCGCCGAGCAGCAGCTTCTCCGCCGCGCGCAGGTGCCCGACGGCCATCGGCAGCAACAGGCTCGACGCGGCCTCCGGACACAGGCCGAGTTGCGCGAACGGCAGCGCGAAGCGGGCGTTCTCGCCCGCGTAGACGAGGTCGCAGTGCAGCAGCATCGTCGTGCCCACGCCGATCGCGGGCCCGGCCACCGCGGCCACCAGCGGCTTGGTGCAGGCAGGCAACGCGGTCAGGAACCGGAACACCGGGGCATCGTCGCCGAGCGGCGGATCGTTCAGGAAGTCCTCGAGGTCGTTGCCGGCCGTGAACGCCTCGGCGCTGCCGTGGATCACGATGCAACGAACCGCTGCATCCGCCTCGGAAGCACGCAGCGCGTCGGCCATCGCCTGGTACATCGGAGCAGTCAGCGCATTCTTCTTCGCCGGCCGGTTCAGCACGATCGTCGCGACGCCTTCGGCGACTTTCGTCAGTACTTCCATCGTCCGTTCTCCTGGGGTGACGGCGCGGGCCGGAAGGGGCGCTGCCTGCTCAGCGCGCCTGCACGCCCGAGCGCGCGTCGAGCCAGTCCGCCGCGACGGGCCACAGCGTATCGCGATACCGCCGCCGGAAGAAACCGACGTGGCCGATCGGCCCGCCCGCATCGGACGGCGAGAGGCGCCGCGACTCGCGCTTCACGCCGCTCAGGTGCGAGTGCAGCGCATCGACGTTGCGCTGCGGCATCATCGTGTCGTCGGTGAAGGTGAGCGACAGCAGGTCGAAGCGCGCGCGCGCGTAGGCCTGGCGGGCCCCCGGCTCGACGCCGACGAGGTAGTCGGGGTTCATGCACCAGCGGCGCCACTGGCGCATCACGTCGCCGGGCAAGTCGCCGATCATCCGCAGCCGACGACCCGGAAAGTAGCCGGTGAGCGGGATCGACAGCGGCGCCGCGCCATGCAGCATCAGGAGCATCATCGGCCGCATCCGCGCCGGAAAGCCGCCCCAGTAGCCGCTGCCGCCGGCCACCGCCACCAGCGCGCTCACCTCGGGCGCCGAGGGCAGCAGCGCGAGCAGCTGCGCGCCCAGGCTGTGGCCGACCACGAACACCGGCGCTGCGCCGGCGCGCGCGCGCGCCGCGCGGATCGCCGATTCGTAGTCGTAGCGGATCCAGTCGTCGATCGACGCGCGATAGTGCCTGAGCGAGCGCGGCGCCGACTGCCCGATTCCCCGGTAGTCGAAGGTCAGCGCATCGAGACCGCGCTGCGCGAGCCACGCCGCGAAGTCGCGATAGAACGCCTGCGGCACTCCCATTGCCGGCGCGATCACGACCGACGCGCGCGCCTGCGGCGCGACGAACCGGTGCGCCACCAGCACCGCCCCGTCGGAGGTCGCCAGCTCGAACCGCGAGCCCCCGCCCGCGCTCACCCCGACACCCCTATCGCCAGACTCCACCGTCCCCGCACCCACAGCCTCGGCAACCATAAGGCACCCCCCTCGCGACGCTGCTCCCTTCTGCGCGCCCCTGCTCCCTTCCTTCCCTCAGAAGCGCTCGAAAATCCCCGCAGCACCCATTCCGGTGCCCACGCACATCGTCACCATCCCGTACTTCAGCTTGCGCCGGCGCAGCGCATGCACGACGGTGGCCGCGCGGATCGCGCCGGTCGCGCCCAGCGGATGGCCGAGCGCGATCGCGCCGCCCATCGGGTTGACCACGTCGGGATTCAGGCCGAGGTCCTGGATCACGGCCAGCGACTGCGCGGCGAAAGCCTCGTTCAACTCGATCCAGCCCATGTCGTCGAGTTTCAGTCCCGCGACCTTCAGCGCGGCCGGGATCGCCTCCTTCGGGCCGATCCCCATGATCTTCGGCGGCACGCCGCGCACCGAGAACGAGACGAAGCGCGCCAGCGGCTCGAGACCGAACTGCTTCAGTACCCGTTCGGACACGAGGATCAGCGCGCCGGCGCCGTCGGAAGTCTGCGAACTGTTGCCGGCGGTGACGCTGCCCATGCCGGTGGGCTTGCCGGCCGGGTCGCGCGGGGAAGCGAACGCCGCGCGCAGCTTCGCCAGCGCCTCGGGCGTGGTGTCGGCGCGCGGGCCTTCGTCCAGTTCCATGCGGCGGGTGCGCGTCGCGATCTCGCCGCTGGCCAGATCGGGGAAGCGCTCGATCACCTCGATCGGACTGATCTCGTCGGCGAACTCGCCGGCGCGCTGCGCCGCGATCGCCTTCCGGTGCGAAGCGAGCGCGAACGCGTCCTGCGCTTCGCGCGTCACTTTCCATTGCTGCGCGACCTTCTCGGCGGTGAGGCCCATGCCATAGGCGATGCCGAGGTTCTCGTCGCTCTCGAACACGCGGGGGTTGATCGACGGCTTGTTGCCCATCATCGGCACCATGCTCATCGACTCGGTGCCTGCCGCGATCATCACTTCCGCCTCGCCGACGCGGATGCGGTCGGCCGCCATCGCGACCGCGGTGAGCCCCGACGCGCAGAACCGGTTGACGGTCACGCCGCCGACGGTGTCGGGCAATCCGGCCAGCAGCGCGCCGATGCGCGCCACGTTCAGGCCCTGTTCGGCCTCCGGGATCGCGCAGCCGACGATCGCATCCTCGATCGTCTTCGGATCGAGCGCCGGCACCTGCGCCAGCGCCGACCGGATCGCGTGGACCAGAAGGTCGTCGGGGCGCACGTTGCGCAGCGCACCCTTCGGCGCCTTGCCGATCGGCGTGCGCGAGGCCGCGACGATGTAGGCATCCTGTACTTGCTTGGTCATCTTCGACTCCTGGAATTCATCGGGTATGCGCCGCTCAGTTACGCACCGGCTTGCCCGTCTGCATCATTCCCATGATCCGTTCCTGGGTCCTGGGATGCGTGAGCAGGCTCGTGAAGGCCTTGCGCTCGAGCGCCATCAGCCACTCCTCGTCGACCAGCGAGCCCGGATCCACCTCGCCGCCGCACATCACCTCGGCGATCGTGCGGCCCAGGTGGTAGTCGTGCGCCGAGATGAAGCCGCCGTCGCGCATGTTCAGCATCTGCGCGCTCACGGTGGCGATGCCTGCGCGCCCGGCAACCCTGATCGTCGACTTGCGCGGCGGCCGGTAGCCGGCGTCGCTCATCGCCTTCGCCTCGCGGATCGCCGCGTAGAGCAGCTCCTGGCGGTGGAAGACAATGCGATCCTCGGGCAGCAGGTAACCCATCGCGCGCGCCTCGATCGCCGAGCGCGACACCTGCGCGGTGCCCGCGGCGAGCACGTACTTCTTCAGGAAATCGAGCAGGTTCGCATCGGGCGCCGCGGACTGCTCCTCGGCCGCGCGGCGCGCGCCGAAAGCCAGGCCGCCGCCGCCCGGTATCAGCCCCACGCCCACCTCGACCAGGCCGATATAGCTCTCCAGATGCGCGACGCGGCGCGCGCAGTACATCGCGAGCTCGCAGCCGCCGCCCAGCGCCATGTTCGCCACCGCCGCCACCGTCGGCACCTGCGCGTAGCGCAGTCTCAGCATCGCGTCCTGCAGCGCCTTCTCGGCCTCGCCGATCGCGCCCACGCCGCCCGACATGAACACCGGCAGCATCGCCTGCAGGTCGGCGCCGTAGGAGAATGGATCGTCGGGCGACCAGATCACCAGACCCTTGTATTCGCGCTCGGCCAGCTCCACGCCCTCTAGCAACCCGGCGATCACGCCCGGGCCGATCGCGTGCACCTTGGTGCGGATCGACGCCACCAGCACGTCGTCGACGCCGCGGCCGTCCAGCGTCCAGAGACGGATCGACTCGTCCTCGAAGACGGTGTTGCCGCCGCTGTGGCCGCTCGCGCCGTGCTCGCCGGCCAGCCGCACCGGGAACAGCTGGCGCTGGTAGACCGGATGCGGCGCGCGCGGAACGAACTCGCCGCGCGCCGGCGACCACGAGCCCTCGAGCTGGTGCACGCCGCCGTGGCGCGCGACCGGCCCCTCGAAGACCCAGTCGGGCAGCGGAACGTCGACCAGCGCCTTGCCGGCGTCGATGTCGGCCTTGATCCAGTCAGCCACCTGGCGCCACCCCGCCTGCTGCCAGGCCTCGAACGGCCCCTGCGCCATCGCAAAGCCGAAGCGCATCGCCAGGTCGACGTCGCGCGCGTTGTCGGCAATCTCGCCGAGCTTGCAGGCGGCGTAGTGCCAGGAATCGCGCAGGATCGCCCAGACGAACTGCGCCTGCGGGTTGTTCGACTCGCGCAGCAGCTTCAGCCGCTCGGCGGGGTCCTTCTTCTTCAGGATCCGCACGACCGTCTCGTCGGCCTTCGCACCGGCGGGCACGTATTCGCCCTTCGCGGGATCGAAGCGCAGCACCGCCTTGCCTTCCTTGCGATAGAAGCCCGCACCGGTCTTCTGGCCGAGCGCGCCGCGGGCGATCAGCGTCGCGAACGCCTCGGGCGTCGAATACAGCGCGGCGAACGGATCGTCCTTCAGGTTGTCCTGCATCGTCTTCATGACGTGGCCGATCGTGTCCAGACCCACCAGGTCGGCGGTGCGGAAGGTGCCCGACTTCGCGCGCCCGAGCTTCTCGCCGGTGAGGTCGTCGACCACGTCGAAGCCGAGCCCGGCCTTCGCCGCCTCGGCCACGGTGGCGAACATGCCGAAGGTGCCGATGCGGTTGGCGATGAAATTCGGAGTGTCCTTCGCGCGCACGCAGCCCTTGCCGAGCGTCGTCGTCAGGAAGGTCTCGAGCCGGTCGACGATCGCGGGATCGGTGTCGGGCGTCGCGATCAGCTCGACCAGGTGCATGTAGCGCGGCGGGTTGAAGAAGTGCACGCCGCAGAAGCGCCGGCGCAGGCTCGCGTCGAAGCCCTCGGCCAGCTTGCCGATCGACAGCCCCGACGTGTTGGTGGCGAAGATCGCATCGGCGCCCAGGAACGGCGCGACCTTCCGGTACAGGTCGTGCTTCCAGTCCATGCGCTCGGCAATCGCCTCGATGACCAGGTCGCAGTCGCGCAGCTTCGCGAGGTCGTCCTCGTAGTTGGCCGGCGCGATGTACGCCGCGAGGTCCGCGTACCCGAGCGGTGCCGGGTTGATCTTCTTGAGACCCTCGATCGCCTCGAGCACGACGCCGTTCTTCGGCCCGTCTTTCGCCGGCAGGTCGAACAGCACGACGTCGACCTGCGCGTTGACCAGATGCGCGGCGATCTGCGCGCCCATCACGCCGGCACCGAGCACGGCCGCCTTCTTCACGATGAAATTGCCCACTTCTCTTGCCTCTTGTCAGGGAGCGCCGGAGCGCCGCGTTCAATCTTCCCGGATCCAGGTCTGCGTGCGGCCGAACAGCGGCGCGCCGATGTAGCCGCGGACCTCGAGCTTGCGACCGCCTTCGACGAGCCGCATCTGGCTGCGATATTCCTTGCCGTTGTTCGGATCGAGGATCCGTCCGCCATCGAACAAGCCCGGTTCGTCGGCGTTGCGGCGGATGCCGCGCACGATCGTCATGCCCTGCACCGGCTGGTCCTTGCGCTCGTCGGTGCACTTGTCGCAGACCGCGTCGGGCTTGTCGGTCAGGATCTTCTCGATGCGCCCGCTGATCACGCCGTCCTTCTCGGTGATGCGGATCAGCGCCTTCGCCTTGTGCGTCTCGTCGTCGATGTTCTTCCACAGGCCGACCGGCGAATCGGCCGCCTGCGCGCGCAGCTCCGGGGAAACGAGCACGAGCGCCGCCGCGGCGAGCGCCGGGGCCGCGAGCGCGCGCAACGGGAATCGGTATGCCATCGTCATGGAGTCCTCCGTATCGGATCGGGTCAGAACAGTTCGACCTCGACGTCCATCAGCGGCGCCGCGCCGGCCCGCGCGGTGCGGATCAGCATGGCGGTCTCGGGGAACAGCCTGGCGAAGTAGAAACGCGCAGTCGCCAGCTTGGAGCGGTAGACCGGATCTCCGGAGTCGGCGCGATCGATGGCAATGCGCGCCATCCGTGCCCAGAAGTAGCCGAGCACCAGGTGGCCGATCACGCGCAGGTAGTCGACCGCTGCCGCGCCCGCCTCGTCGGCGTTGCCGAATGCCTTCATGCCGATCTCCATCGTCAGCTTCTCGACCTTCTGCCCGAGGTCGGCCAGCGGGTTGATGAACTCGGCCATCTCCTCGTTCGTGCCTTCGGCCTCGACGAGCGCCGTGACCAGCTTGCCGAACTTGCGCAGCTTCGCCCCGTTGTCGCCGAGCACCTTGCGGCCGAGCAGGTCGAGCGACTGGATCGCGTTGGTGCCCTCGTAGATCATGTTGATGCGGGCGTCTCGAACGTACTGCTCCATCCCCCATTCGCGGATGTAGCCGTGGCCGCCGTAGACCTGCATCGCCAGGTTCGCGCACAGGAAACCGTTGTCGGTGATGAACGCCTTCACCACCGGCGTGAGCAGCGCCAGCATGTCCTCCGCGTCCTTGCGCGCCTCGGCGTCGGGATGCGTGAAGGCGATGTCGGCCTGCAGCGCGGTCCAGTAGGCGAACGCGCGCGATCCTTCCGCGTAGGCCTTCTGCGTCAGCAGCATCCGGCGCACGTCCGGGTGCACGATGATCGGGTCGGCGGGCTTGTCCGGCGCCTTCGGGCCCGACAGCGAGCGCATCTGCAGTCGCTCCTTCGCGTAGTCGAGCGAGTTCTGGTAGGCGACCTCCATCAGGCCGAGCGACTGCATGCCCACGCCGATGCGCGCCGCGTTCATCATCACGAAC